>NZ_JBHUOL010000017.1:397-567 GCF_042686085.1 Flavobacterium ardleyense | reverse complement strand
GGAATTGTAAGTGTTCCAGCACAAACACCAGCAGGAACTTATACTATAGAATATCAAATTTGTGAGCTTTTAAATCCTTCGAATTGTGATACTGCAATTGTAACAGTTGTTGTTGAAGCAGCGGTTATTGTTGCTGACAACGATGACACAAGTGCTACTCCAGTAAATGG
>NZ_JBHUOL010000017.1:0-340 GCF_042686085.1 Flavobacterium ardleyense | reverse complement strand
TTTTAACACCAGCAGTATCAGTAACGCCAGGAGCAAACGTTCCGTTATTGGATATCGCAACAGGAATTGTAAGTGTTCCAGCACAAACACCAGCAGGAACTTATACCATAGAATATCAAATTTGTGAGCTATTAAATCCTTCGAATTGTGATACTGCAATTGTAACAGTTGTTGTTGAAGCAGCGGTTATTGTTGCTGACAACGATGACACAAGTGCTACTCCAGTAAATGGATTAGATGGTAATACAAATCTTGTGAATGCTTATACTAACGATACCTTAAATGGAGTTGCAGTAGTTGTAAGTGAAATTACCGGAACTATTTTAACACCAGCAGTATC
>NZ_JBHUOL010000016.1:0-3053 GCF_042686085.1 Flavobacterium ardleyense | reverse complement strand
AAAATGAAACTAAAATTATTAGTAATATTATCTTAATTAAGTATCTCATTCAAAATGTTGTACAACGTTTTGTGGCTTGTGAATGTTGTTTTCTTATGAAAACTACTTTTAATTTGTTTATCGTAAAAGTAATTGATTACGGTGATTCCACCAAATAAAACAATATTTACAAACCACTGTTAGCAGTAGTATTTTTTAATACATCCTTGTAAATTTAGTTACTTCGTCCAATTTCCAATTTCCGTTTTCTTTTTTAATGTAGACTAAAAAATGTTTTGCGTTATAAATATTTTCTCCTGAATAAATACAATTAAAGGCTCCAAATTTTCTATTCTCGTCGAAGCAAATTTTGGAAAATAGTAAAACGCCAGAAAGTGCATTTTTAGAATTCCAAAAACTCTTTTTTATTGAATCATGACTAACAGATAATTTTGGTAAATATTTAAAATTTGCTTCCTTTTCTAATTCAAGTAAATCAATTTTCGGTATTACTTTTTCGGCAATTGTGTCAAAGTAAAGATTTTTGATTGTTTTATATCTTGCTTGAAATTGAACAAAACCTGGTTTGTCAGTTGTTAAACTATCATAGATTACAATAGTTTTCTGTTTTAAATTTTTTGAAATAATTTTATTTTCAGTAAGTTTTAGAAAAACTGAATCTACAACAGAGTTGAAAACTGAATTAAGAGCTTTTTGTTCAGTTTCAAAAACACTTTCATTCTTTTGGCAACTAAAGAATGTTATGCAAAGTAAAAGTGTTAAAGTTCCGATTTTCATAATATTACTGCTAACGTTTAGTGGCTTTATAAAGTGGCTTTGATTAGTTACAGACCAAAACAAATATAGACAAATTTTCGATTCATAGAGGTTTTTCCGAAGGAAAAACCAAGCCTAAGCCATTTTATAAAACCATTGTTAGCAAACGTTTTATTAGTTTATAGTTTTAATATTATCTTTATATTCATTTAGACATTTTTCGTCTAATTCAATATTTTCATTGTAAGTTGTAATTCCTCTTGTTTTAGATTTTTGAACATATATTAAATCTAAAGTTTCTAAATCAACTAAAATTTTATAGCCTTTACTTCCTTTTTTATTTTCAATATTAAAAATTAAATAATATGGCATAGTTTCTTTAGAATGATACCAAGATGCTGATAAATCTAATTTCGAATTTTTTTGTTCATCAAAATAAAATTTCACACAATTTGGAAAGACAATTTCTTTATTATTTAATCTTAATTTCTTTTTATTTATGTCAAAATTTGCTGGACTAAAACTTTTCGGCAAACCTACGATGTTTCCATTTTTTTCAAGTTGCAAAGACGTATCTTTATGTAATACATCAGAATTACTCAAAAATAGAAATGATATTAATATTAAAAATGCTTTCATTTGTAGCGGTTTTTTGGCAATGTTTGCTAACGTCTTGGCGCTTGGCGTGGTTGGGGACTTTTGAAACCGAGTATTTTCGGCTTAACGCAAAGGTAATAAAAAAACGCTAATTCCACTAAATCCCCAATCACGCCAAACGGCTGTTAGCGGATGTATTTTTATTTCGTTAATTCTATTCTTAACCCATAATCATTTTGCAATAATTTTATAATTTTTGTCGGGATTATTAATTGGGAATTAATAATCCCTGTATTTTTATCAAAATTAACTATGAAATCTGTTTTTTTATTTTCTAAATTTTCTGAAAAAGTAAAGTTTAGATTATTATCTAATGATTTGATTTCTGTAGATTTAAAATAGTTTTTAAGTCCTTCGTAATTTTCAGATAACAAATAATAACTTAATTTAAGAAAATTCACGTTAATTACATTTGAACTTTCTAAATCAGATGTTTTAAGACTTAAATCTAAATATTTTATTACATGCTCAAATTGTTTATTTTTTAATAAAATATTTGCTTTTAGATAATAGGGATTAAAATTAGTTGGATTCAAGGCTATTTTTTTGTCCAAATAGAGTTCGCCTTGTTTTACTTTATTTAAAAAGAACAAAGAAGTATATAGCCCATCTAAAATTGAATTCTCAAAATCTGGATTACACTTAATTAAATTAAAACTATTTTGGACAACTTTATCATATATTCTATTATCAAACTCATATTGTAAAATTTGTGAGTAGTATTCAGCATTGCATTTATCTATTTCTATAATTCTATTTAAATCTTCATATACTTTATGTGATTTTTTCAATTGAGAGAATAAAAATGCTCTAATTTTTATATTCTCAACGGTGTAATATGATTTAACTATTTTATTTTGTACTTCGATTGCTTTTTCATAATCTTTATTTGAATTATAATGTGATACTAAACATTTTAATAAATTCAAATTGTCAGGATTATTTTGCAACGCTTTTTTTATTTCATTAATTGCATCTTCATAACCTTTATGAATAAAAATAATTTGTGAAAAATCAGTAATAGCATCGATGTCATTTGGATTTAAATTTATATATTGTTTGTAATAATTGATACCTTCTTCATATTTCTTGGTATTACACAATCTGATAGCTAAATAAAGTATCATTTCATTATTTTGGTATTGTTCATGAATTATATATTCTTTCAAGAGTCTTGTTGCTTCTTCTTTTTTGCCTAAACAATCATCGATATCGCAAAAATAAGCCATAATATCATCTTGTATTTTATCATCTACATTTTCTATTATAAGGTTTAGACTCTTCATCGCATCGTCACACTTATTACTAAAATATTGAATTTTTATTTTTTGTAGTAAATATGGGCGATTTAAACTATCAGATTTTAATGCTATATTAATTGATGTTAATGCTTTTTGATATTCTTTTGAATCTGTTAATTTTTTTGATTCATCAAAATATTTTTCATTATTATTTTGTCCAAATAATGTGAAAGAAAATAAAAGTATTAGAATTATTTGTTTCATTATTTAATTCTCCATTTTTTGTTAATATATCCGCTAACGTCAGTCTGTGAAAAAACTAGCGTTTTATTCTTTCAAAAATAGTCAAATTATTTTAATAAAAGGATTAAAAGTGGTATATTTAATGATGCAACACAT
>NZ_JBHUOL010000015.1:0-1790 GCF_042686085.1 Flavobacterium ardleyense | reverse complement strand
TCGTCAGTATCAAAAGTTATGTCGTAAATTTTATTTGCTTTCATTCTAATTGTCTATTTCGCACGAGGGGCGGATTCAAGACCTTAATGCAACAAGGTCGGTTTATATTGTATTATTCAAATTTAGTTTTTAATTTCAAATTTGCACCATTTCAGAATAACTTTTTTGACATTTTTAATTAGCCAAAAGTTATTTCCGAAATAGGTCTGGTTTAAGCTGCATAATTATTGATTTCTTGATTGATCATTTCATTTGGTGTTTTATATCCTAGCACCTTTCTTGGTCTGTTGTTTAATGCTGTTTCAGCTTGTTTTAGCTGTTCAATAGCTATTTTATTGAAGTCTGTTCCTTTTGGAAAAAAACGTCTGATTAATCCGTTTGTGTTTTCATTGGTTCCTCTTTCCCAGGAGGAGTACGGATTCGCAAAAAAGACATCCATTCCTGTTTTTTGTGTGAGCCATTTGTGATTTGCCATTTCCATTCCATTATCGTAAGTCATTGTTTTCCTGATAAATTTTGGCATTGTGTTCATGATTTTAGCAAATTGTTGCGTGACGGTTTTAGATTTTCGGTTTTCAATTTTAACTATAAAAGTGAATCTAGTTTTTCTTTCCACGATTGTTCCGATTGCACTTTTTTGCCCTACACCAATCATTAAATCGCCTTCCCAATGTCCGATTGCAAGTCTTAAGTCCACTTGCTCAGGTCTTTGACTGATATTTACTTGGTCTTTTATTCGAGATTTCTTACTTCCGAATTTTCTGTTTTGTCTTCTTTTATGATGGTGATAGGGCAGAAGTTTAATCAGTTTTTTCCCTAAATAAGACTGTCTGTGCTTATAAATATGCTGATATATCGCTTCGTAAGAAATAGACATTATCGTGTCATTTGGATGCAATAACTTGATTCTTCCAGCAATTTGTTCTGGACTAAAGCCAGACAATAATCCTTTGTAAACAAAGTATTTAAGTTTTTTATAGGTGTTTATTTTGTCTTGATTTCTTTTATTAAGATAATCGTCTTTTGCATAGAAATCAGCGATAGTTGCACTGTATTTATCAGTCGGATTAATTACCCAGTTGTTTACTTCGCGAGTAATGGTAGATCTATTTCTATTAAGCTGTTTAGCAATATAGCTTTTGGACTTGTTTTGCTTGAGTAAAGTCTCAATAACAATCCTTTCATTTAAGGTGAGACGTTTACGTAATTTTTCCATAATTAAACAAAGATAAAAAATATCATTTGTTGCATTAAGTTATTGAATTCTCCAGGTCGTCTTAAAATTACCGCTAACGTCAGTCTGTGAAAAAACCTCCGCTTTCTTCTTTCAAAAATAGTCAAATTATTTTAATAAAAGGATTAAAAGTGGTATATTTAATGATGCAACACATCACAGGAATACCGCGTAATCAAATGTGTTTTTCTAGTTTAGAAGACACTATTTCATCAGAAAATCCTATTCGATTTATAGATGCTTTTGTAGGAGCTTTATCTTTAGAAGCTTTGGGTTTTTCGGTTCAAACGATCAAATCAGAAGGTCGTCCTAGTTTTGATACTAAAATCTTCCTTAAATTGTATCTTTATGGGTATCTCAATGGACTTCGCAGTTCTAGAAAACTACAAAAAGAATGCGTTAGAAATATTGAGCTTCAATGGCTTTTATGCGCCATAGTTACTAATTACCATAGTATTTCTGATTTCAGAAAAGACAATCCATCAGGGCTTAAAAAGCTATTCAAACTCTTTGTTACTTTTTTAAAAGATGCCGATTTGATTGGTGGCGACATCAT
>NZ_JBHUOL010000014.1:0-2664 GCF_042686085.1 Flavobacterium ardleyense | reverse complement strand
GGAGATGGTTTAACCAATGGTGATGAATATGGTGATATTCCTACAGATCCAGTTGATTCTAATGGCAATGGTATTCCAGACTTCTTAGAGCCTAATAATTCTACACCATCTGAGGATGATTTAGAGATTTTCAACTTGGTTACTCCAAATGGAGATGGTGATAATGATGTGTTTGTAATTAGAAACATTCAATTGTACCCAGAGAACACGGTAGAGATCTATAACAGATGGGGTGTTTTAGTTTACGAAACAAAAGGATATGGTAAAAACGACAACTACTTCAGAGGGATCTCAGAAGGAAGAGTAACAATTAGCCAATCTTCAGAATTACCAGTGGGTACTTATTTCTATGTTTTGAGATACAAAAACAACTCAGGAGCTAACAAAGAACGTTCAGGATATTTATATATTAATAGATAATAAAGCTTTAAAGGGGAAGTAATTCCCCTTTAAACTCTTATAAAAAGTGAAAAAATGAAAAAAAGATTTTTAATATTTATTGTCACTCTTGTCGCAGGCGCATCGTATGGGCAACAAGATTCGCAATTCACAAATTATATGTATAACACTATTAATGTTAATCCGGCTTATGCAGGTTCTCGCGGTGTTTTGAGTATTTTTGGATTGCACAGAAGCCAATGGGTGGGCTTAGATGGAGCGCCTAAAACGAACACTTTTTCTTTGAATACGCCTATTAATAACTCTAATTTTGGGTTGGGTGTTTCAATTGTAAACGATCGAATTGGACCTTCAGATGAAAATTCAATTTCAGCCGATGTTTCATATTCTATTCAAACCTCAGAAAATTATAAATTATCTTTTGGTATTAAAGCGACTGCTAATTTATTAAATGTTGATTTTACAAAGTTGAATATCTTTAATCCAAATGATAATTTGGCACAATATAATGTAGACAATAAATTTTCTCCTAATGTAGGAGCTGGAGTTTATTTCCATTCTAATAAAACGTATTTTGGATTGTCTGTTCCTAATTTCTTAGAGACAAAACACTTCGATAAAGAAGGCGCTACTTTTTCAGCAAATTCAGTGGCTTCAGAAAAAATGCATTATTATTTTATTGCAGGTCACGTGTTTGATTTATCAAGCAGTGTAAAATTAAAACCAGCTCTTTTGACTAAATTAGTTCAAGGCGCGCCTTTGCAAGTTGATGTCTCAGCTAACTTCTTGTTTAATGATAAATTCACTCTTGGAGGCGCTTACAGATGGGATGCTGCGGCTAGTTTGCTAGCGGGCTTTCAGGTTTCTGATGCTTGGTTTATTGGTTATGGTTATGATTTGGAAGTTACTAAATTGGCGAACTATAATTCAGGTTCTCATGAGATTTTCTTACGATATGAATTGTTTAAAAATTACAACAAAGTAGTTTCTCCAAGATTCTTCTAAAAAATATATTATGAAAATAAAAGTTATATTATTATTGATTGTATTGAGCATTTCTTCAAGTTTTGCTCAAAAAGGTAAGCTAGCTGCAGCAGATAAAAAGTTTGATGAACTGGCTTACATTGATGCTATTGAGATTTATAAGAAAGTGGCTGAGAAAGGTCATAAATCAGTTGATTTGTTTCAAAAGTTAGGTAATTCGTACTATTTTAATGCAAATTTAGAAGAAGCAAATAAATGGTATACCGAATTATTCGCTTTAAGGCAAGAAGTGGAGCCTGAATATTATTTCAGATATGCTCAAACTTTAAAGTCGGTTCGTGAGTATGCCAAATCGGATGAATATTTAGTTAAGTTTTCCCAAAAAAAAGGAGCGGACAATAGAGCAAAAATATTTGTAGCGAACAAAGATTATTTGTCAGACATAAAAAAAAATTCAGGCAGACAAACCATTGAAGATGCAGGAATAAATACAGAATATTCAGATTATGGTGGTGCTTTTCATAAAGGAGAATTTATTTTTACTTCTGCTAGAGATACCGGCGGAGTTTCTAATGTAAAACACAAATGGACGAATGCTTCTTTTTATAACTTATACAACGCCAAGGTTACTCCAGAGGGCTATTTAGTGAATCCAGAGGCTTTGTCAAGAAAGATAAACTCTAAATTTAACGAATCTTCTGCTGTGTTTACAAAAGACGGGACTACGATGTATTTTACACGAAATAACTATACCAATGGTAAGCAAAGAACAGACGCTTCAAAAATCACGTTATTAAAATTGTATAAAGCCACAAGAAATAATGTTGGAGAGTGGAGTGACGTAAAGGAATTACCCTTTAATAGTGATCAATATAGTTGTGCACATCCTGCTTTGAGTCCAGATGACAAAACCTTGTACTTTGCCTCTAATATGCCAGGCACGGTTGGCGAATCTGATATTTTTAAAGTAGCGATAAAATCTGACGGTAGTTTTGGTACACCAGAGGGTTTAAAAGGCGGTATTAATACGGAAGCTCGTGAAACGTTTCCATTTGTGAGCGATGACAATGTGTTGTTTTTTGCATCAGATGGGCAGTTGGGGTTAGGAGGATTGGACGTTTTTTCTGTAAAAATTAATGCAGATGGCACCACGTCAAAAGTTATAAATTTGGGTACACCGGTAAATAGTCCACAAGACGATTTTGCTTATATTTTTGACACCCAGTCTAAATTAGGCTTTTTCTCCTCCAATAGAGCAGGTGGAAAAGGGAGTGACGATAT
>NZ_JBHUOL010000013.1:0-26166 GCF_042686085.1 Flavobacterium ardleyense | reverse complement strand
CTCAGGAGAACCTTTCTTTAAATTTATTTATCTCAGTATGTTAAGATATTATGTATTGTTAGCTAGCAACAGTTAGTTACCCTTGCAAAACCCTTTAAGGTGGTTATTGCGTCGGGGCTCACCTCTTCCCATACCGAACAGAGAAGTTAAGCCCGATTGCGCAGATGGTACTGCATTTATGTGGGAGAGTATGTCGCCGCCTTTCTTTTGAAAAGCCCTATCAGTAATGATAGGGCTTTTTTGTTATACATATACCATCCAAAAGGGACTATACAAAATAAAGACCGCAAAACCTAGTAGAAATCGCTGGGTTTTACTGGTTTTAAGAGTTTTACACCGAGGATAATGGCTGTTATGGGAACTTAGTTGATTTTTCGAGGTGGAAAATTATTTTTTAAGCATAAAATGGTGTTAAAAAATCGATTAACAAGTGTGTTTTACGAAAATAATGCAGTTAAATGACCTTGTCTAACCTTCTATTATAAGAAAAATGGATTGATTTGTAGAAAAAAAAGTCAGGTTAATAGGGAAAGATGATCTTTTAAATTCAAATTTTTTATTTGTTTTGTGGATATGCATTTTAAATCCGCGCGATCGTTGTAAGGAGATATCCTAGATATCTGATTTACCAATATTTGCAATATCTGCTCTTCAAAAGTCTGCAGTTAGTGTCTGTGGTATTTTTTATCAAGATAAAAGTTGCTTTTTTAAGGGCTACTATATGAATAAAGACTTTATTCAGTTCTCTTATTTTTCCTAATCTTTCATCTGTTGGAGAATCAGAACCGAAAGAATACTCCTTCACGTAATAGCCATATCTTAAACACGCTTTTATAATTTTCCTTTTAATTTAGTTATTTTTATTTTCAATTTCTTTGACGTAAGTATCTCTTTTTCAGAGTGTAAACAGTCCAAATAAAAAGCAAAATAAATATAGAGTAATTAAAATAGTTATTCTTCATAATGTAATATCTTATTTTATCAACCCCAAATTTATATTTTATACATCTGCGAAGAAAAGGTACGGGAACGCAGTGGAAATTCTTTTTTATCTAGTTTTTAAAAACAAAACAAAGACATTACTTCACATTGTGTTAATTGTCATCGGAGTTTTGTAAACTTCGTATGTAACGAACTGCCTGGCATAAAAGAACATGCCTAAATTAATTCTATTCTAGCGTAATAGATTAATTGTATTGTTTTTAAGTATGATTGTCGAATATGCTGTGCCGTAACAAGTAAATTCATGCAGAAATGTTATCATAAGTAGTGCATGAATGTACTAAGATTATATAGAAACAAGGTTAAGTAAAAATTGAATATTTGTTCATATTTCAGGTTGTATGCCATGTTTTTTGCTTCTTCAATTGTTTTCAATAGTAGTATGTATTTTTCCTCTCCAATACATCGTTGTCGATGGATATTCAGGATGGTCAAAAATAAAGTCAAATTTTGCCTTTAAAACTCCTTTTTCCCACAGCTTCTTGTCAATTGAAATCAACCCACTTTTGCATTTGTAGCTTTTTTTACCTTTAAAACCAGCTACACTATTCACTTCAATAGTTGGTATGCATTTATTGTTTGTTATCGTTAAAAGTAAGTTGCTATGTGTTGCAACATTACTATGTGTAAAGCAGATAGTTGTATCTGTACTTATTTTTGTTGCAGTTGTAAAATTAGTTCCTGCCCACTCATACGTCGAAGCTTCACTTTGAATTGTATGAAATTTGTAAGTAGTGTCAACTATTTGATAAAACGCTTTTAAAGAGTCTTCATATATTTTACCATTTTCGTCTTTCATTCTGTCAATTTCAGAAGGACATAAACCATCAGAACTTAGTTGGTCAAATTGATTTCTATAAATACCTTCGGGATAATCCCAGTTGTTTTTAAAAGAGAAGTCTCCAGTTAAATTTTCATCCCAGGTTACCTCAATTTCGCCAGGTTTGGTAGCTGTGGGTTTGTCAAAAATAGGTCCGCAGGAAATAAGCCCAATTGTTAAAATAAAATAGGTCCAGTTTTTAATCATTGTATTTTTGTTGCTTGATTTTTGTCAAAATGAGGCATAATGTGGTAGCGCTAGTGGCAGTTCCGTAAACTTATAACAAAATAATACCAGTGCAAAGCGCCCGCTGGTATTTTATTAAGATTTTAATATTACAAACTGATTGTACCAATTGAAAGAACCTGCTTTTCCGACTAATAAAGTAGCAGTTTTATCAAAACGGTAATTACTCAACATAAATATTTAAAGATCTTATTACATAATCTTTTAATGAAATATGTGCACCGCAATGATAACGATTACAATACTTATAATTAAGGTAAGTTGTCCTAGAATTCCTATTCGTTTTAAATTAACGTCATTGTGATTTATGAGATTTTTTCTGGCAGTTCTATTAATTAGTACTATTAAAATGACTAAAACAGTAAATAAAACCAATTTTAAAATTAAGAGCGGTAATGTATTTATTATGGACCAGTAAGGTATTAAAAGATAAATCCCTGACACAATTAATACTATTATTCCAGTAGTTCCCATTTGACTCAAGCCCTTTATTTGAACACGAAATTTCGCAGCCTCACTTTGTTCCAATTTCGATATTGTTTTGCCTAAAAAAGCATGTGCGAAGCTTGTGCCTAATCCCATCGCTAATCCGATGAAGTGAACAATCAGCATTGTATCTTTCATATGATAAATTAATGTTTTATTTATATTTTTTTATGGCAATTTGTAGCCATTGATTGCCATTAGGTAGTCGTTTTTTATCTCTCAAAACAGATGATGCTGTAATTTTAATTATTGATTATATTCTATATCTAATTTGTGTTTATGAAGTAAACCTTCAAGATTGAATCCAGAAAACTTGGCGTTCTTTAATTTATTAGAGTCGGGATCTATTGAATAGTTGATTGCAGTTCTAAAATCAGTTTTTTCTAGTATGGTATTAGAAAATATTGTTCCAGAAAGATCGCATTCGGAAAATACAGAAGAAGATAAGTTGACTTCTGAAAAATCAGTTTCTTTTAATGAGCATTTTGCGAATTTCGTTTTCAATAATTTTGTTCCAAAAAAGGTACAATACTCCAAGCTAGATTTATAAAAGGTAAAAGAAAATTGAAATTTATTGCATTCAGAAAAGTCGACACCTATAATTTTACATTCCTTAAATTCTGCGTTTCTAAACCCAGCTCCTTTAATGTTAGTCATTGAAAAGTTACAAGTTTCAAATGTACAATCTTCAAAACTATTTCCGATAAGATCACTTTTTGTAAAATTGCATCCTATAAAAATACATTTATAGAACTCTCTATCTCTTAAAGTCTTTTCCGTATAATCAACATTTGTAAATGTCTTACTTTCGTGTGTTTTAATATCGTTAGTCATTGAATTTACTATTATTTTAGAAATCTGTTAAATCAATGCAAAGATAAATTTTTAGTGTTGATTTTATATGGACGTTTACTGCCAAAATTAGCACAAATCAATCATTTTTCTATAATTAGATGGTGAATTGTTATTTGAATTTTTAAAAAATCTACTAAAATACGAAGCATCTGTAAAACCTAGTTCCATGCTTATTTCGTTTATTGTCATTTTAGTTTGAAGAAGTAAAACCTTAGCTTCCAGAACAGTTATTTCTGTAATGATTTGCGAAGCTGTTTTACCAGTTTCATTCTTCACGATTTTATTCAAATGATTGGGCGTGATAGTTAGTTGCGAAGCGTATTCTGAAATATCTAAATTTTTCTTAAACTGTTTATTTACTAATTTCTTAAACTTTGAAAGAATGGCACTATTTTGTTTTGCAGAACTTTCCTGCTTTACGAATGTTAAAAATAGCTCTGCAATTACAGTTGAAAGATAAAAGGATAACAATCTAAAATCATTTGGGTTTTGGTTGCTGTTTTTATATAATTTCACAATCCGTGTCAATAAAAAAACTAAATTATCTACTTCTTCTTGTGGAATATGCAAGTAGTTTTGATTGCTGATTTGTGTTTTTAGTGTTTCTAAAAATGGATTTGCTCCAACAAATTCATCAGAAAAATGACAATAGAAACCTTCTAAATCTTCGGACATATATTCAGTAGATGCAATATTGTTTTTAGGCGTAAAAAGGAAATCATTTTTATTTAGCTGAAAGGATTCAATCCCCAAGTTCTTTTTCATGGTTCCATTAGTGATAAATACAAATTCGTTGACAGTGTTTTTATGCGGTGGAAGGGGTAAATTTAGATGAACTGCATCTTCTTTAAAAGAGTGGATGAAAAACTGAGTGATATTTTCATGATTCAGTAATTCGTCCGTTTTGTTCTGGATGAAATTGTTCCTAAATAGTATAGGACTTAATGTTGGTATGTTAGGTTTTAATTTTTTCAAATTTATTTTTATTGGCAACTCAGACACTATTTAAAACATTCAAAATTTAATATTTCCACTTTTTAATAATATGCTTTCCAAATAATTTTTCTAATATTTCTTGACACCATATTTCTACTTTTTCTTCACCGATTTCTTGATTAAATAAATCTGCTTGACAAGAAATTAGGCAACCTTTAATATAATCACTAACGTCATCAAAAAGTTTAGTCAAATAGGGTTGTGTGTCATGGTCAAAGTAGAATACTTCTTTAGTTTTACTATGGAAACAAAACATATTTCCATTGCCTAAATAATCACTAAAAGAAATTAGAAAGGGTAAATGCTTTTTATCTTCTTCCGTAAAATTTGGGCCATATTGGCTGTGGTCTTTCCAAATGTCTTTTATCCAACCTATTTCATCAAAAGTTTGTAACTGTTCTCCAATACCTGCAATGCCAAAGTTTAAATAAAATAATTTTAGATTATTTGGTAATTCAGTTCCGAGTTTATCTTCTAATTCTGATATTCTTTGAATAGAAATTGGATCTTCTAGCTGATCGTTCCAGTTTTCTGCTAAGTCACTAATTATAAGTCGCGTTTTTTCTGTCCAATTCTCATCTCCAATTTTATCGAAAGGGATAATAATTTCAGCTTTGGATTTTATAGCTATCATTTTATTAATTATTTGAAACTGCGGAACGCTTAAACTTCGTTCGGAATTAAAAAAAAGAGAATTTTCTAGTGAAACGAAGATATGAAAAAAATTGAATATCATTAAATAGCCAATCTCTACGTAAGTAGATGCGAAGTTAGGAAACTAGAGCCGTGGATTACTCAATTGCAAGACTTTCGTATCCGGAAATGTAAATTCTATTTTCTTTTACTTGATAGGTCATTTCATTTACTCCGTCCATTTCGCACGAGTAAAGTGGTGCTTTTCGGTTGGTATTAAACTCGAAAAAAGAGATACAATTGTGAAAGGGTTTATAAAACCATTCGTTTTTTAAATAAAACTCATCAATTATTGCTTCAATTCTAATAGTGTTCAAAATTGCATTAATCAATTGTTATCCAACTTCTTTGTCAGGCTGAACAATCAATTTACTATCAGAATGATCTCTATTGCTGTCTTCATCATTTTTTTAGTAATTATTCGCGGTGGGTTTTTGCCACAACTATTCAAGGATAAGCTTCGTAAATATAAAATGCAATTTATTAATTCAAACGTATTAAAAAATTTGAGCAAGCTTTTGACGTTTTGTTTAACTAACCAGCTATTTTTTAATCAAGTAAACAATCAATTGTCATTTCTATTTTATTTTTAGAAGGTCCAAAATCACAATCGGTGTTGGTATATGCTTCGTCATATTCTTCCTCAGTGTAGGTCTTATCTTCTGTATTTAGTTTTGCTCTTTTAATCAACTTCCATGCGCCAAGATTTCTAGCATAAAAAAACGTTCTCGTTGCGGCACCTTCACCATCATCAACCTCTTTGAAAATTACTTTTAAACAATGAACGCGTTTGTTTTTATATTTAGTAATTCCATCTTCTAGCTCTATTTTTGTTTCATATAAACCATAGCAATTTTTACAATTTGGAATGTTTGAATTTAAATTTAACTCGTTGTCAAAAGACCATATTTCTTCGTAACTGTTTCTTTTATTCTTTATGCCTATTGAAGTTCTTTGAACTATTTTACTTGACTTACTGCTCTCCGTTTCTTCATTTACTTTTTGAACAGCTTTATGTACCTCATCGAATGAGCCAAAATATACACTATCTATAAATACTTCATTTCTAAGCACTACTGAACATTTTCCTTTTTCGTCTACTTGATAAATTTTTTCGTCGTCATCATTTAAGATTTCTAATTCATAGTATATTTTCGTTGCATAGCTGTCTACTATATTTATTTGAGTTGTAGACTTCTCTTTATGACAGGAAGTAAATAGCGTTAATAGTAGAAGCAGATGATGTTTTTTCAATTGTAAAGAGTGTTATTTTCTGTTATTTTTCGATTTTTTGTGCCAATGTCTCAAGTATATTTTTCATCAGATCTAACACTTAGGAATTATTAAAAATACAAAATTCCGTAAGAAGACTTCGAAAAATTTTATAGATAAAATAGGCATGAATTAAGATTTATTAACTTTTACGCACAAGATGTATTTTGTTAATTTTGAAGTTATTCCTTTGGATTGAGTAGGGAAGAGCCGAATCGATACTTCATGTAAAGTTCAATGCAAATTATTACTATAATCAGGAATACAAGTACCATTGCGATAGTTTTCCAGTATAGTCTTTTATTAAACTGCATTGTTTTTTCGTCAATACAAAATTCAGAATAAACGGATGATGAAATGCGAAGGTCTGGTCTAAATATTTTTACTCCTTTTATAAAGTGAGCTAATAATGCTCTGTGATTTTTAGTGTAATAGCTATAAAACAAATCTGTTTTACGAAAATTTATAGCGTGTTCTAATCTATTTATTCGTACTATTAATAATGCAGGTGCAGTTGAAAGCGCAACTGTCCGAGGATAAATATCGTAAACTATCCCGAGTGGACTGCGTTCTAAATTTTTATAAAATACGGATTCAATTTCCCCATCTAGTCGATGATAATGTACTCCGATTTTATCTACAATAATATATTCAATCGCAGTAGGTTTAACTTTGAGTATATGTTCGATTAATTTAACAATCAATAAAGTTAGTACTAAATAGTAAACTGGAATGAAAATTAGTGCTACAATAGCATCAAAATAATTTTCCATGTAAAATAGAATGGGCATGCTGTAAAATAATACAAGCATAATAAAAGTAAAAATCGTTAAGATTAAGCGTAATACTTTTGTTATCAACCAACTAGGTTCAGATTCTAATTCGCTAAAATTTTGTTTTGTGATATTCATTTCTATTTCTAACTCCTCGTTCGCTAACAGCGCGTAAAATCACCGCTAAATAATCTTTTTAATTTTTGGATTGTAAAAGTAATTGATTAAAGTGATTTTATAAAATAAATCAAGTATTAGAAACTCGTGCCGATTGAAATTATAATTACTTAAATTTTCGTTTTCATAGGCTTTCTAAATATAGAAATCGCGACAATTCCAGGCCAAACAAAAAGTAACAATCTTCCAATATCTTGTGGAAAATTAAATAAATTCATTTTTATTTTAGCAGCTAAAACTAATGCCAATGTAAAACATATGCCTAAAATTCCTCCAAGTAGTAGAATCGAATCAATGTTTTTTTTGTTATTTGATTTCTTAAGGAGTTTTTTCCGCAACCCTACATAACCACTTATACCCAAAATACATATAATGATAATGAGAAATGACGACCAATCAAAATTCAGAAACAGATCTGGAGTTATCAAAAATAGTCCTACGAAGCATAGATAAACTGTAATAGTTGCAGGAATTATACCGCTAATTATCATTAAATTCTTCAAATTATGTATTTTTTTTAATGCTAAATATATTTATGGTTCGTGTTCTTCTTTGAAACGTCGCATTATAATAAAAACTATCATTTCAGCTTATGTACGAGCGAAATCACATAATTTTTACTAGAACCCAACTTACAAATGTGGTCGACGTTCTAAATTATTTAAGTTAGTTTTATAGTTTGTGTCGTGAATTGAAAAATACGCATTAACTTTAATATCCGTTTCTTTTATGGTCTGCGTCCAACAGTTGCAAAACCAATTTTCGAAAAGTATATGTTTTTCTTCTTCATATTTTTCTAAAACTTCGTCTATATCTGCACCCTCATAATTATTTTCAAAGTCATAAATAAATTTTGCAATTTTCTCTGGTAAAAATGAGTTCCATTTACCTGTAGCATCAATTTTACTGTCTTTTTTCGTAGGTAAAATTAATATTTCATTAATCACTTCTCCTGACTTGTTAACTGCCCAAAATGCAATATCAAGAATATCCCACTCATATTCAAAATAGTAGGTTACAATGGATGCTTTACTGTAATTTAAACGATATGTCACAGATTTGTCGAATAAAATATCGTTTAGATCGGATATCATTTGTGCTGTTGATTTCTCGAGATAGTTAGCAAATTCTTTATTTAGGTTTAGTATATCTTGCATTGCAATTTTGTTTTTAAGAGCTTTGGATATAAAATTAATCTTAACTATGTATTCAGGAATAAGAGGAATAAAATTAGAATTACAACGATTAAAGCCACAATCATTATTTTCCGATAGTTTTCATAGCCAAGCCATTCGACAAGTTGCACACTATCCCTATTTCCTGTTGGGTCTGTTGCCCATTTCCATTTTCGTACGTAGCCAATTAATACCAGTGTTAAAACTGATATAATAAGTCCATAAGTTAGTTTTGGACTATTCGTTATATTCTCAATAACTTCGTCAATATTCATTTTTTTTAAATTTTATCAAGTTTTTGGTTTGAGCAATGTAGGAAGAAGAAGGTATAATGTTATTTGTAAAATTTAAAATATTATTAGCACCTGAATGACCAAATCTATTTTATTGCTAGTTTATATTAGAAATTTCCTGTCTTTTCAAATATTTTTCACCTTCTTTCTGAGCAAGGCTTGCTGATGTTGATTGTAAACTTTCCAAAGATTCTCCGTGTCGGATATTTGAAATTATTTTCGCAAAATCATTATCACTTTTATCCCAAATCTCTTGTCGGTTCTGAGATATTACGTCTATTCATTACTTAATTGAGCAGTCTTTATCTTAAAAGCAGCATAAAAAATTTTACTCGCTCGTTACATAAGCAAAAATTAAGTCTTCTATTCTCAATAAAGTACTCGTATTTTATAGTAGTAAAAAGATATTAATACCGCTAAAATTATTAAAATAAAATTTATTAAGATTCGTTTGAAATGTATATTTGTTTTAATTATTTCCATTTCTATTTTTCTGTTTACAATTTGAATCACAATTAAGAGTCCAGTTATCGGTAAAAAACAAAATAGTATGGAGTAGAATGCTGCGTAAACTATAATTGAATATAATCCATCAAGAATTGTAAAATTTGACTTTTCAAAAGTGTAATTGTATTCTATTGTAATTATTAGTATTGATAAAAAGGTTAAAGATGAAGATATTTGCAAAATAATTTTTAAAGCGTCATTGGTGCTGTTAATTTTATCTTCAAATTCTCCATTAAGAAATTTGAATTTTAAATTTTCAAAAGACTGTTTGTTTATCACTTTCTAATTTTTCAAAAGAGATTATAATCGTAAAAGTTGTATGATTTTTTCACGTTTCACTGAATTGAATGCTAAAGATTGGAACAAAATATTTAGGGCTGATGATGAGCATCAAAGCTTCGTATGTGCCACAAGCCAAACTTTATATTACTTTTATTAAAGCCGACAGAAGAGGTACAATTATAACATAAAAAGAAATTTTAATCTCAAGATTTGGAGACATCGTTAATATTTATAAGCCTTTGTTTAACCACTATTTGTGCTTTTTTTTACATTGTTAGCTATAGTTGAAGTTTTATAATTTCTGTGCTAAGTACTTTTGGTTCTGACTTTAGATAAATATATAAGTTTTCTATTATTCCATTTGTTTCTAATATTAAGATCTGGGAATTTTTATAAGCATCTGCATAAGATAATTCATTGACAAAATTTTGAATAGATTCATCTGTCAAATCTTTTCTTTTTGAGAAATCATAAATAGTCTTCGGAATTGTAAGTTTTGCAACTTCGGCAAAATTTTCATTCGATTTATTTGTTGCGTTGATCTCAATTTCAGAATTTTTTGAGGGCAATAACAGATAGGCTTTATTCTTTTCTATGCTAAGAAGCTTAATTCCTTGAACATTGCCCAGGTCAAAACTTACATTTTTACTGTTTTTTTTAAACTCTTTATAGGATAGATTACTATATTCGTTAACTGTGAAATTTACGATTCCATTTACATTTTTATGTTCTCCAGTAATTGGAATATCTATATTTACCGAACCACTATTGAAGTTAGATTTTATTGATTGTCCTTTTTCATTTTCAACAAGAATGGAGATGCCATTTTCGTCATAAAGCTCAACATGTAAAGTCTCAATAAAAGCATTTGATAAAATCTGATTATTTGATTTAGGTATATTATTGTTAGCTGAAATTTCAACGTTACATAAAATATTTAAATTCCATTTTCCAGCATGATCTTGTTCAATTCTCACGTGTTTATTAGATAGCAATGAAGAAGTAATTACAGCGGCCGTTTTACGGTCTATTTTCTTTAATAACCAAGGTTTTTTCAAAAATTCCAGAAGTCCTTTCGGTTATATTATTATCTGATTGGTTTTCATCTTGAATTCCTTTGATAATGTAAGGTAAAAATTCCTTGAAGTTTTCAAACTCCAGTGAATCTTTTTCTTGTCCAAAACTTTGGCCAGAAAGGCATATTATAATTAGTGTTAAAAATATTTGAGTTTTCTTCATTTTTTTGAAAATTTTAGCCAACGTTTATCAATATGATTTGTTTAAGCATGAATTTTCCAAATATAAGCTAAATTATAGAAAATCCGAAGTGGTTCTAATTGAGGAAAGACTAGGCCATAGCTTTATACCGTCTGGTATATACTGTTTTATTCTGCATTTTTCAATTCTTCAGAGTGATAGATTGGATCGATTGAACGTCCTCCTAAACTTTCAAAATTATAAAAGAAATTAGCAAGTTCCAAATTCAGTTGGTGATCAGTTTTGAGAATTGCATTCTTGAAATAATTGTTAGTCGCAATTATATCTTGGTCTATGTAAATCTGCAAAAAATCACCATATTCCAAAATTGTAATTGACGACATTATATTTCGTTTCTGAATTTCAATCTCGATGGTATCTTAGGTTCGGATTTCAGGCCAATTATGATTTTTCAGTTCAAACCCTTAGTTTTTCGATAAAGCTTAATTTTTTATACACCAATTATAAGTTAGTTTTTTGCTATCCATTTCGGCTTTCTTAAATTAAGCACAAAGTTTTGCAGGGTTCTAAATGGTATTTCTTCTGAAAACTATTTTTAATTTATTTGTAGTATATTTTATTGATTACGATTGATCCACTAAATAGAACAACGCTTTCAAATCACTACGATTATCTACTTTAGTTATTTTCTACCCACAATAAAAATTCTTTAAAAACAGCTGTCCAATGTGACTCCCAATCCTCATTTTCGTTACTAGGAACTTTATTAAATGAATGGTCATAATCAGGAAAAAGTTTAAAAGTTAAGTTCTTTTTTTTATGGTTCAAAAACTCGATTGGAATTAATAGGCCCGATTCAACTGGAACAGATTCATCTTTTGCACCTAATGCAACAAAAAGTGGTTGCTCAATTTTTAATAAGTTTACAATTGCTGGTTCCGAAAATTGACTCCACCGTCGATAGGTATTTCCTTTCCAAATTTTAGTTATAGAATTAGCATCTGCTTGAATGTTTTTTATTTCGTTAAATAGCGAATCCATTTTCACTTTTGCCATTTTCTCATCAATTTTATTTTCACTGACTTCTTTTCTTATAAATAAAGCAAAATCATAAAACTGCGTATTTCCACCTCCTGACCAAAATCCAATATGAGTGATTTTTTTATTAATTGTAGCAAGTTTGGCTACTACATCACTTCCTTCTGAATGGCCAATTGTTAGAATCTTTTTAACATTTTTAATTCGTTTGTAAATTATTTCTTTTATAACCTCATCATTTTGCCAAACTCTATAATTTAGACCTTCATTTTCAAAAAAGCATTTTGGAGTTTTAAATTCCTTATTTGTGACGGAGAAAGGAATACACTTTTTTGAGACAACAACAAATGCATATTTTTCAGGAATTTCATCTAAATTAAAAGGTATTTGACTAGCAATATTAGTTGAGTTTCCGTCTTGTTTTATCGTAAATAGAGGTTTTGAACCTGAACCTGGAATAAAGAGGATAAAATTATGTACTTTGTCCAACTTTTTTTTTGAATAAATATGATAGTTAATTGTATCGTTATTTATTCTAATTGAAAAATGCTTGTACTCATCGTGCTTCGGATAGAATTGGCCAAAAATAAAATTTGAGCAAAGGAATAGAAAGATAAAATTTATAAAGTGTCTTTTCATACGGTTTTTTTTTACAATTGCCTAGAGACTTCATGCGTATGCACCGTTGCTTGTCAAATCCCTAACTATTCCAAGTACAAATTTACGCAAACATTTTGCTGGAATTTTCTAGATGAGCACCCACTTAGCCATAGTTTAAATAAATTGATGCCCAACAGCATTTTATTCCTTTACTTTTTCGTTTAATTTCTCCGGCAGAATTCCTACAAGTTTATCTTTTTCGTCAAAAATTAATTTAATCATTTCATTTGGCGTACTTGAACTATCATCCGAATACTTGTATTGAAGTACTGTAAACATGCTACCATCAAATCCCATCTGTATGCCGCTATCAATTAATTCAGTTTCTCTCTCAAAATCTATAGTAGCAATCAACATATTTAATTGTTCGTCAGTTACAGTTTCTTTAATTATGTCTGCTAAATATTCTTTCGATTTTGATAAATCTTTTGATTCTAAAGTTTTGAAAAATTCATTTTTAATATTCCCTAATTCCGAAAGTTTTTTCTCATCTAATTTTGGCACTGATTTTCCCTCTTCTTTCGTCTTGTTTCTGATATATACTCTTATTCTGTGAACCGGATTTATAGTCATTGGACCTGTTTTTTTATAATAGTTTGAAACTGTCACATACATTTCAATTTCGGTACTATCATTTGGTTTCCAATTTGAACTTTATACAAATGTATTTATGGAATCTAATTTACTAATATTAGAGTAGTTTCTTTTTATTTTTGGTTCTCCAAATTTTGTTGCAATATTTTCTTTAAGTTCTTTGTATTTTGAGATAAATGCTTTTTGATATTTTTTAGGTTTTTGATTATTAACTTTATTTTCAAAATTTGAAACATCCCATTCGTAAAGTACAGAACTCATCGTAGAATCTTTTTCTTTAAAATAATAGTAAGTTATTAAGTCCGCTATTTTCTTTTCCGTTCTTTGGAATTTAATTGGTTGAGCATCGCCGCTAAATGAAACGTGATTTGAAGTAGTTGGTATTTTTTTACTTTTTAAATTTTCTTCGATTTGTATATACTTATTCAGTGAAGTGTTATGAATATCATATCCTAGATCTTGTCCAAAAGAAGTACTTACGATTAATAAAAATCCAAGTGTCAATGTGTTTCTTAAAGTTTTTTTCATATTGTGG
The DNA here is from genome assembly GCF_042686085.1 of Flavobacterium ardleyense. Taxonomy (GTDB): domain Bacteria; phylum Bacteroidota; class Bacteroidia; order Flavobacteriales; family Flavobacteriaceae; genus Flavobacterium; species Flavobacterium ardleyense. The sequence goes on along the minus strand of NZ_JBHUOL010000013.1, from coordinate 12,544 downwards.
GCAACGTTTTTGTATGAGTAGTGGCGTGTTTAAACACCTATTGTAGCAAATAAAAACCGAATAGAAATTCGCGAGGATTTTCGTAAGTAGGCTAGAACTAGCCATTAATCATATACTTTGTGCTGTATCGTCTTTCTTCTGATTATTATTAATTCGTATCAATATGTAATCGATGTTGGTCGCAGTGTAAACACTTAAATAAATAACCTTGCATTCCGCCATCATTTACTAAAAATTGTTCAAATTCCGATTGCGATAATCCATACTCTGATTTTATTCTTTCTATATCTTCTGATAAATTTTCTTTTAAATGCTCAATTTCTTTCCATCCCACATATTTCTCAAACGAGCAGTAGTCGTCGTGATGTGCAAGCCAATTTTCTTGTTGCCAACTTACATACTTCGGTGTTTTCGTAACTAATTCAGTTAGTTTGCTTTGGTCAGAAACGTCTTCGCACGAAGCATCATCAATATATATTCCATTGTACTTTTTAGACGCACTTCCATCAGCAACACACCAAGGACAGATATATTCAACTTTTTCCACAGCGTAAATTCCACCGGAATAAGAATAATCTCTATTTTTCTCACAAACAGGACAATAAATATTTTTCTTTTCAATTATTCCTAATTCGAGTGCGTTCGGTTGGTATTTGAACTTTGGTAATTCCGTCATGTTTTTTGAATTCAGAATGTTATTATTTTTAAAGCCAGAAACTATTTCGATTACTACTATTAATGCTACGAAGAATGTTTGTTTCGAATGTTGTAGAACGTTTTGAAGCTAAAAGAAGTGGCGAAAAGCCAAGACAAAGCCAAAACAAATATAACGTATACTTTTGAATTTTCGGAGAAAATTCGGCAGTATAACCTTGCCTACGCAATTTATTTTAACTGTTGTTGTAAGCTGTTTTTATTTTTTCGTCAGTTTAGCTTTTAATTCTACCAAACTGATTCGTATTAGTTTATTAGTTACGGATCCCGTTGCAATTTGTTTTTCTAGGTCAGCATTTAGCCAGTAGTCGCCACAAGCTTAGATAGAGTAGTCCGTTATTTTTTCGTTCTTATGAGCAAATCCTTTTGCATCTTCTGAACCGCTGTCAAATGCAATTACTTAGAATTTACCTACGTCAAATCTTGAAAGATATGGTCGGCATAAATTGCCATTATCACCCCAGACTATTACCTTCTTTCTTGTTTCTTTTCCTTTGTAGATTTCTATGATTTCAACTTCCATGGACATTGGTGTTTTTTCCTCATAAATATCTTTAAATGTCAAATGTATTGTCACTTTTACTAATGCAACAAGTTTTTTTTGGTGCAACAGTTAAAAATTAACCATGAGAGCCGCAGTCACAAGCTACAATTGTATGTCCTAGTGTCAAAAAAAAGATTGTCAACAAAGTTTTAAATTCTTTCATAGATGTGTCGTACTAAAATAGCTTATCATCTTTGGCAGCGAACCTAAGGGCGGGAATTTTACCACTAAACTTCATTCGAAGCACGGAACTTTCTGCATGCACAATTCTGTCTGCGAAGCACTAAATCCAGCCTTTCGGGTAGTCAGTGTTATAGCCAGTTTTTCTTTCTTCAAAAAGGTTGTCCCAGATTTTTCTTGAATATTAAACAGAATGCTTCGTTCGCTTGTCCATATAGTTTTTCGTAGCCGTCCAAGTTATTGATGTAGTCATTTAGTTGTTTGTTTGTTAATGTTGTTGTCAACTGCAAGTCCGAAATTTTAAAGGGAAATTGACTGTTATTCGGATTAGGTGTATGCAAGAATAACGCGTCACTATAACTGTTAAAGTCAAGCAAAATGGAATAAAGTTGAAACTCAATTTTTAATTTATTTGTCTTGTCAGCGAGTAGGTCAAAGTGTCTAAACAACTTGTCTAAGTGTGGTTTCCGTCTCTTAAAACTGTTGTTACCGTAACCTTTCCAGTCAAAATGAAGATGGCAATTATCAAACCAATTGTCAGGTTTGTTAAAGTCAAGCCAAGTCGTCTTGTCCAGGTCATTTTCAGTCGCAAGATTTCTATAATATCTTTTAAGTCCTCTGTGTTTTTTTATTCCGTTCATATCATTTTGCTATCGTATTAAAATTGGCTATGCCACCTTAGCGCTTGGCGAGGTCGCAGACTTTATAACAGAGTATTTTCTGCCTAAACGAAGATATGATAAAAAACGTTAATTCCACTAAATCCCCAATCTCGGCAAACGGCTCGCAAGTATTTATTCCGTGATTTCAAATTACAATTGTAGTAACTTGGAATTGTTATGCCAAACCATAGTAAATACAAATTAAAGCAATGGTATCAAAAAAGCCATGTACAGCAACAATAAACCATAAATCGTATTTTCTCAAGTAGAATAATAATGATAACAGACCTCCGACAATCCCTGTAACAAGTTGACCTGTAATTCCTTGTTGGCCGTGCATATAACCAAAAAAAGAAGCAAATAGGATAATATTAATAAAAATGCTGACCTTGCTTTCTCCAAAGAATTTTACAAATTGTCGCATAAAATAGCCTCGAAAGATAATTTCTTCTCCAAATGCCGTAGCACTCCATACTAACAATAAAGCAAAAAAACACACAGGGAGATTTCCTCTCAATTGATCAAAACTTGAATAATCTATAGGAGCTCCTGTGAGTTTTGTAATACCAGGAACCAATGCATATACATAAAATGCAAAGAGACCTAGTGCAACTAATGGAGCAAGTACTAAGATGTTTTTGAGCGTGAATTTTTCAGGTTGAAACCCAAGTGCTGCAAATGGTTTTCCTTTATATTCTATATAATTCGCTATAATGATTACTATAGAAATAATGATATTTTCTATCATACTTCTAGTGATTGGTCCAAACCACATAAAGAAGATGATTGTAATAGTAATTAAAGGAATTATTGTTTGTTTTAAGGTGATTTTATTCATTGTTTTCTGATTTTAAATGCTAAGCGAAATAATGAATAGATTCTCTAAAAATCCCTTTAAATACGTGTGCTTTTACTGAATGGTAGATAATTTAAAACTGAATAGTCGATAGTCTTGTCTATCTTTTATTGAAACCAATCTATAAATGCTTTTCTTTTGTAACGACTTATACTTATTTCACCTATTTCATCGTTTTCAATGGAAGCTTTTAACCTAATACTTAACTTTCCATTTTCAATCTTTTCAATTTGTTTTACAGAATCTTTGTGAATGATAATTTGGCGATTGGCTCTAAAAAACAATTGATCGTTTATTTTTTGTTCGAGTTCGTTCAATGTAAAATCGGTGTTAATTTTTTTGCCATTAGTTTGAACAGTGTAAACAATTTTATATTCGCTGTAAAAGCATGCAATATTTTCATACGAAAGCTTTGTTATTTTGGCGCCACTTTCAATTGTAATTTCGGCATCTTTTATGGATAACTTATATAAATTGTATATGTCTTTTGCATATCGTAAACCTATGAGAATAAAACTCAGTAATAAGGTAATTAGCAATCCAATTAATAAATAATAGAACTCTGTCTGTCCACCTGCAACTATATTGAAAATAATATTTACAGGAAAATACATAATTATAATATATCCTAGACTAGAAGCCATGTACGATATGACACTGACAAGTTCTACTTTTTTAGAGAAATACTTTTTCTTGTAAAATTTAAAATTAAGATGTGCTATGATTCCAATGAGAATACATAAAATAATAGAAGACAGAAATCCTTCTAAAGGAAATTTATAAGATTCACTATCAGGAAAATTTTCGCGCTTAGATAAATGATTTATTATTAAAAAGAAAATTATCAATACAATTGCTTTTTGAAACCAACCCCAAGCAGAACTAAAGATAAAAGTATGCCATACTTTATTTTGAATATTCTTTGTTGGTTGTATTTTATTCATGAATAAGCAGATATTTTTTTGTTAGGATATGTTTGGTTTGTAGTGCTTTTTACTATTGCCGCTAACTTTTGGTGGCTTTGGCAGTTGAGTAAATTTATGACAAAAGTTTACAAGTACAAAACCATCTTGCAATTAAGGCAAATCCCGCCAATATTGCCAAACGAAAGTTATGCCTTGTTGTTCTTTTTCTCCTCAATTATTTTTTCGACTAAATCTCGGAAAGTTTTTACTTCTCCGATTACTAATTCTTGTCTTTCAGGATTAAAAATGTTTATTGAGTTCCAAAATCCTTTCGTTCTAGTTTTGGCTCTTCTTTTTGTTTCAATTTTTTCTATTGGTCTTGTGCCTGTCAAAGTAATTTCTTCCAAAACAGGTGAAAAATCTTTATCCATGTATTCAGCCAAACTTGAAGAAGGTTTCAATTCTGAAACATTAACACCTTTTTGTTTTAAGTTTCTTTTTATCGTCAAAAATACAACTGCTTTAAGACAAGGTTGGCCAAATAGTTTCTTTGGTCCGTAATTATCTTTTAAAGCGTGATTGGAAATCAGTTTACAAACATCAATTAATTTTCTCTTTTTTGCGGGTTCTAAACTGTCAAACCATTCTTTTTCGGTTATGTCAATTCGGAATTCTTGATTAAGAAATTCACTCAGTTCTTTCCATCCTAATAAGTCGTTAGCCCATCTCCATTCTCTTATTGTCATTTCAGCAGTTATTTCTGCCCACGGGTCTGCTTCGCAGTCAAGTGGACTACAAAGTCGATGTTGTTCTTTGAAAATTTCAAGAACTTCTTCTGACGAATATTTTTTTGAGGTTTCTTTCATTTCAAATTAAGGCATAGCGTTTTGGCAGCTAGCGCAGTGGCAAATTAGATGCACTAACCTGTCTTTACGCACGATATTTATTGTACTGCGGTTCATATTTGCACTTCGCCCGCCGTTGAGCCAGTTGGCTGTTAGTGGCAGTTTCTTTATCCGTTATATTTTGATTTTTTCAAGAATTCCGTTACGCTTTTTGCATTATATTCTAATTTCAACATTTCGTCAATTGCCTTTTTTTTGTCTTTGGAGTTTTTGTAATAAGACTTGCAAATCTCGTATCCCATAAAATATCCTAAATCAGCAACTCCATTTGGTGCATCATTTCCATTGTAAAGCCAATTTTTTGTTTCTTGTGTCAGCATTTCTTTTTGAAATTCTGTCCAAAGTTGTTTTCTGTGTTCTTTACCGTAAATCATATAAGGAGAAGAAATTTTTTGGTAAGTTAATTCAGCTAAGAAATCACACATTCCTTCTCTAATACAATATCCTAACAAATTGGATTTACCGTCATCTTCACTATCGCCGTCCTTTTGTTGTGTGTGTCCAATTTCGTGAGCAACCATTGCAACAACGCCATTATTAAGTTTAAAAACTTTTTCGAGCCAATCGTTTAATTCTGAAGCATTTGTGTTTTTGTCTGCACACGCAATTTCTGAGCCTATTAAAATTTTGTTCGGACTTGTTGTTCCGCCCGAATTCAAAACTCCAATTGTAAAATAAATTTCAGGTTCTTTAAAGTCAGGATATATATTATGATAGTTTTTAAATACTTTTTCTATCTTTAGAGTATAGTTTTTTATTTCTTCGGTTTTTGGTCTTATTGAATTCCAAAATTTCGGATAATTTTTTATATTGTCTAAATGTCTTTCCGCGGTATGTTCACGCGAAACTATAAAATCATTTAATCCATCCGTTGCTTTGTCCAAATATAATTTTTGTAAAAAATTTAATTGTTTTAGCTCATTATTAGTTTTTGTTATGCTGTCAAAAGCAATCCAAAAATTATCGATATCATTTGTATAGATATTTAGTTTGTTTTGCGAAAAGCAAAAAGAAGAAATAAAAGTTATTATTAAAAAAATCTCGATTTTCATATACTATTTTTGTGAAATTGCCGATAATTTTTTGTGGCTTTGCAAGGTTACGAACTTAGTGACTTATTATTTTAAGCTAAGATAAATGTGAATTTACCACATATTTCGCCATTTTCGCAAACCACTATGCTTGTTGCATAACTATCAAATATACCTAAAAAAATTGGGATAAAAACGATGTTTTTTGTGTTTTTAATAATGCAAGGAAAAAAGAATTACGCACACCAATTATTCGTTTCGGTTAACCTAATTGATTTAGTTCCAGCGGATAATTTCTATAGACGAGTAGGCGATGCGTTCGACTTACATTTTCTAAGAAAAGCCACTGAAAAGTACTATGGTAAGGGAGGGCAAGAGAGCATTGACCCAATTGTTTTCTTCAAAATAATGCTAGTTGGTTATTTAAATAACATCAATTCTGACCGCCAATTAATTGCGTTTTTTTTGGCGATAGTTTTTAAATTCGATCGCTTTTATATTTTTCAAAATTGTAGATACTATATGAATTAAAAATGTCTATAAATAAATTTTTATGGCGTCCTTGACTTATAATTTAAAGAAATATTTACGATTTGTCGTTAAAAAAAACACACTACATGTGCAGCAAATGCAACTAGAATTGCAGAAAGCACACAGCTTACTCAAAACGCATTTTCATGACCTAAAAACAGCCTTTTTAAGCAGTTCACATTTTATAAAAACAACACAAAATGTAAAAACCAACCTCGCTTAAATGTCTTTAAATGTGGTTGGTTTTATTGATTTTATCAAGAAATTTGATTTTGAATGATGTTCTGCAACGGTCACCGCTGTTAGTGGCTGGCTTTTTTTCTGTTTCTAATTTCCGTTATAATTGTTGGCAAAATTCCAAAAATTAAACTTGAAATAAATATCAAATCGTATTTTACATCATTAAATCCTAAAACTCTTTTTCCATCGTCACAAGCTGTACATTCAATTAATTTCCCATTACTGTCTATGTAGCAAAAAAGAATGGTAGATATAATCAAAAGTAAGGTTCCAAGTATTATATTTCTTATTCGCTTTCTGTTTTCTTGCCTTTTTAACAATAAAAATATTGAAATTATAAAGATTACAAAAGCTGAAACAAATTCGCCAGTCGCAAAGTGAAAATACTTTCCGAAATTCTTAAATGTAATTCTATTTTCTGTTAATTGTTGATATAGATTTCTGATTATATCTCTGTAATTTTCTTCATATGTGAATGCAAATACAGCCAAAAAATAGGCGACAAAAATTCCAATTAATATTTTATAAATAAATCTCATTATTTGTTCTATGTTCTTGTTTTGCAGTATTTTATGTAAGCTTGACACTAACGTTTAGGCTATGGTTAGTACGGGAATTCAGAGAACTTAACTTTCGAACTGGCACTTAGCCAAATTTTTAATTTTTTCTTTGTTTTTAATAGCCACACAAAATTGAAAATTTTGCGGACTTGATAAAAGCACAGAACTTTAGGTTAAGCACCAAAACCCGTATTAAATATAGCCATTGTTAGGACTTGTTTTTTATGTTTTATCCAATTAGCCTTGTTTCTATTTGCAATTTTTCCTTTAAGTATTCTTGAAGCTTAACAAGCTGATAATATCTCAATTTAAGTTCTACAATCTGTTTATTTCCATTTACATCAATCAGTTCCATCGTCTTTTTCCCATATACTAAGTTATGCGTTTGAATAAGACGTATTTTATCTGTTGTGCTTAAATCAAATTCTTTTATTTCATTTTTCTTAGGAAATCCAATATCAGATTCGCTTAATATTTTATTGTCCGCGATTGTCAATACGGTTTTATCCGTTATATGTCCATAAATGAAATATGCGATTGTACCAATAATTAGAATCCAATTGATAATCGAATTCTGTCCAATAATCTTTTCAACCAAGTTAAAAGCTTTGTTTACTATTATTGAGAAAACAACAATCTTGATTATTAGTCCAATTATTGATCCTTTAGATTCTATTTTAAATTCTTCCATTGTTTATTTTTAATAAGCCCTAACGTCTTGGCGCTACAAGATGTTTGGGATTAAAGATGCGAGTTTTTTTCCATTAAACACAAGTTTTCCACGTACAAAACCATCTTTAAATTCAGCCAAATGCCCAAATCTCTTGTAACGGCTGTTGGTGGCAGTTTTTATTTCGTCCGTTTTGCTTCAATCTTATTTCCATTCTGTAATAAAAACAAATTTGAAATTTCTCCTTTTTCGTTCTTTTCAAACTGAATTTGTGCATCTACTACTTTATAGAAAAACAACATTTCACTTTCTACAAATATGGGGAACGTATTTTGTCCTGTCAATTGTGAAAATAGTTGGTCTTTATCTAATGAAATTTTGATTTCAAAATTTTTTTCAACTTCATAAGTCCCTATAAACTTTTGAAGATCTTCAGTTGTAATAATAACTTCTTTTCTGATTTTTTGCACAGGTAATGGCTTATTATATAGAATACTTCTAATTGCTTTTGAAGGAATTGAAACGTTGTTGTGATTTTGAAGTATTATTATTGTTTTATCATTTGTAATATGTCTATCGATAAAAGTTACATAACCTGGCCAGCCACCATTATGGTTTGCAATTTTTCCAAAATCAGCATTTTCTTCAATTCCCCAACCAAAACCATAATTCCTTTTAGATCCGTCTTTCAAAGTTGCTAATTCAAAAACTTCTTTCATCCCCTCTTTAGTGAGTAATTCATTTGCGTATAAAGCTCTATCCCAAATCAATAAATCTTTTACAGTTGAATTAACTGTTCCGTCTCCAACAATACCATCAAGCCAAATAACCATTTTGGTTTCTTTCAATTCGTCTGGTAAAACATATTTTTTCAAACTATCTGAGTAAACATAACCAAAAGCATAATTGTCAATTTTCTTTGGCGATAATCTACGAGTATACACAAAGGTATTTTTCATTTTCAACGGTTGAAAAATAGCTATGTTTAGATAGTCAGCGTATGTCAAACCCGATGCTTTCTCAATTATTGATGCCAATAGTGCATAGCCTGTGTTGCTATATTCCCATTTAGTATTTGGCTCAAATAATATTTTTGGTTGATGTTTACTAAATATATTAATTATGTCTTTGTTAGTGGCAATTTTAGATTTGTCAAATAAACTATCCATAAGCTGCATATAGTCTGGTAGACCTCCAGTATGATTCAATAAATTCCTTACAGTTACACCTTTATAAAAAGAAAGTTCGGGTAAGTGTTTTTTGACATCATCGTCCAAATTCAACTTCCCTTTTTCTTTAAGTATCATTATCCCCATAGCTGTGAACTGCTTTGAACAAGATGCCAATTCAAAAATCGAATTTTCGTTCAATTTTTCTTTTGTTGTTTCGTTTGCAAGTCCAAAACTACGGCTATAAATAACTTTCCCTTTTTCTGCAATTAGAACATTTCCATTGATTTTCTCTTTTGAATAAAGAGAATTGAGTAAACTGTCTATTTTTTGAATTTTTTCTTGTCCAAATGTAAGATGTGAGATTAAAAGAAGTCCGATTGTAATTGTTAATTTCATTATTTATTTCTTGTTAATTAATGTAGGTGAGATGTCTTGCAAAATTGCCACCAACGTCGTTGTGTATGGACCGTTGCGTGTCTCACACACGAACCATTAAAAGTAAAAAACTACGCTGGAAAATTCCCAAGAATTTTCCAGCTAAGCACAGACTCAGCAATGATTTATACACGGTGTTGCCAACAGTATTTATTTCTTTTTATTATATTTTGCTTTAGCTTCTTCTCTCGATTTTTTAAATATTTCAGAGCCGAATTCCGTTGCGATTATCTCTTTCATTTTTTCCGTGTAGCATTTTGAATCAGGGGTTCTGACACAACCTCCATCTTTAATTAAAATTCCATATTTCGATTCCATATATTTTTCATAGAACTCATCGAATTTCCAGTCATCTTCCGTTTTCATTTTCAAACCATAAGAAGAAGAGTTATAAACTTTATTTTCGGCGTCTTTTATTGCTCGTTTTGTTCCGCTCTCACAATTTCCGATAAAGATTGAGTCGTTTTCAATTCCGTTATTTTCTTTTTCAGATTGGGAATAACTTAATCCGAACGTAAAAATCAATGCTAAAGTCCAAATTTTCTTCATTCTGTTCGGTTTTTGTGATATTGTTGGCAACGTCAGTCTGTGAAAAAACTAACGTTTTGTTCTTTCAAAAATAGTCAAATTATTTTAATAAAAGGATTAAAAGTGGTATATTTAATGATGCAACACATCACAGGAATACCGCGTAATCAAATGTGTTTTTCTAGTTTAGAAGACACTATTTCATCAGAAAATCCTACTCGATTTATAGATGTTTTTGTAGGAGCTTTATTTTTAGAAGCTTTGGGTTTTTCGGTTTAAACGATCAAATCTTAATTGTCGCCCTAGTTTTGATACTAAAATCTTCCATAAATGTATCTTTATGGATATCTCAATGGAATTCGTAGTTATAGAAATGTGCAAAAATAATGCGTTAGAAATATTGAACTTCAATGGCTTTTATGCATGATAATTCCTATTATATTTCTGATTTTAGGAAAAAGAACAAGGAAAAAAAAGGAGACGACAACATCCACAAATAGCATTACGACCGAATGTGCCAAAAACTCAATAAAAACTCGGCATGCACCAAGAAAATGGTTAGAGTACGACGTAAAACCGTCTAACCTGTGATCGCTACGTTGGTAAATTTTACTGACATGAAATGCTTCAGCATTCACGAACTCTAAAAAAAAATAAAAAAAGTGAGTAATCTAGTAAACATTAGAGGAATCAAAAACGCAAACAAACACGTTTTGATGGCTTCCTTGACTTATAACTTAAAGAAATATTTACGATTTGTTGTTAAAAAACCCACACTACATGTGCAGCAAATGCAACTAGAACTGCAGAAAGAACAAAGCTTACTCAAAATGCATTTTCATGACCTAAAAACAGCCTTTTTAAGCAGTTCATATTTTCTAAAAACGACACAAAACGTAAAAACCAACCTCGCTTAAATGTCTTTAAATGTGGTTGGTTTTATTGATTTTATCAAGAAATTTGATTTTGAATGATGTTGTGCAACGGTCACCGCTGTTGTGCGATGCCTAAGACGAAAATTTAATTTTTATTGGAAATCTGTATATTGTTGGGATTTTATTATTGCATTTAATTTCTTCTTGAAATTTGACCATTATTTTTTTTGCTTGTTTTTCAATTTCTAAATTAAAGCTGTTTAGTTTTCCAGGGCTTTCTATTTTAAATTTTTCTGCTTTGCAATCAGAATTTATTACTAGTGATACAATTACTTCGTCACTGTTTATTCGCTTTTTTTCAGCTTCATCAAATACTTCATCCCCAACTTCTAAATTTTTAAATTGAAAATTGTAATATTTGAAACTACTAGTCTGAGCTAGAAGAAAATTTGAGTTTAAAACTCCAAAAAGAAAAAAGATTAATATTATATGTTTCATTTTTTTATATTTTCTATATGTGATTTTTATAGGTTTCGCACAACGTTTGGTATATGAGCTGTGGCGTGTCTCGGCACAAACCTCTCTAAATAAAAAATAGCTTTGGGAAATTCGCAGATCTTCCAAGTGAACAAAGACCAAGTAATAGTTTATATGCGGTGTTGTAGGCTGGTCTTTCCGCTCATTATTTGTTTAAATTTCTCTATTTGTCTCCGATGTTTTAGAATATGTACAATAGCGTGTTCAAATAATTGTTCAACGTCATATTGTTGATTCCATTTGGTTAATATTTTCTTTTCGTTATTAGTTTCCTCAAGTTCAATATTTGGATAATCCTTAAATAGCTTTTCGTTATTTTCAAACATTATTTTTAATTCGCTTTGATATTCACGAGTAGTTTGAAATATTTTCCTTTCAGTATATTCTATTTCTTCTCCTAACATTTTTCGAACTTCAAGAACGTAAATATTTCCAGCACGAATCAGATGAGTTAGTATTGTCTGAATTGATTTACAGTCCGAATTGGTTGTTTCGTTATCGATTATTTTAATTAATTCATTATTAGTAACATCGGATATCACTTTGTCAAGTTCGATAACTGCCTTTTCATATTCATCTAAAATTGCTCCTATTGCTCCGTTATTCCTAAATTCTCTCATTTATTCACTATTTTTTTTAGCTTGTTTACAACGTCAGTCTGTGAAAAAACTAACGTTTTATTCTTTCAAAAATAGTCAAATTATTTTAATAAGAGGATTAAAAGTCGTATATTTAATGATGGAACACATCACAGGAATACAGCGTAATCAAATGTGTTTTTCTAGTTTAGATGACACTATTTCATCAGAAAATCCTATTCGATTTATAGATGCTTTTGTAGGAGCTTTATCTTTAGAAGCTTTGGGTTTTTCGGTTCAAACGATCAAATCAGAAGGACGTCCTGGTTTTGATACTAAAATCTTCCTTAAATTGTATCTTTATGGGTATCTCAATGGACTTCGCAGTTCTAGAAAACTACAAAAAGAATGCGTTAGAAATATTGAGCTTCAATGGCTTTTATGCGCCATAGTTCCTAATTACCATAGTATTTCTGATTTCAGAAAAGACAATCCATCAGGACTTAAAAAACTATTCAAACTCTTTGTTACTTTTTTAAAAGATGCCGACTTAATTGGTGGCGACATCATTGCTATTGATGGTACTAAAAGCCGAGCACACAACAGCAAAAAAGCTAATTT
>NZ_JBHUOL010000012.1:0-852816 GCF_042686085.1 Flavobacterium ardleyense | reverse complement strand
TCGATTTTGCAACTGTTTAATTTAATATTTTTGTCTAATAATCTGTATCGATTATTTAGGACGGGACACAATATTGCACACCTAAATAATAATGCAAATTATACCTACTAAAAAAGTCATGTCGTTTAAAACTTCATGACTTTTTTTATAATTATTCAATTGTATACATTCTTCTAAATTCAGTTTGACTTTCTATTCGATCCCTTAAAAACAAATCAAACAATACTTATCAAACTACTACACTATTCAACTATTTAATTCTTATTCAACTGATTGAACTCTTTAAACAATTCCAATAGATTCATAATTGACTTCGCTAAATCATTTGTTTCTAACAACAAACTAAAATATAGCTTGGTGTTTTTTGGACTTGTTTCTGTCGTTCTAATTCTTAGAATCTGTTTAGTGATTAATCCCGAAATGGTATTCAAAACTACTTCTTTATCTTTTAAGATAAGATCAATCTTGTAGAAATCTTCCGCTTTAAAACTTTCTTCAAGCAATTGTAACAAATGTTGTAATTGTCTATCAATTGTTTTAAGATCTCTAATTTGGTTGAATTTTAATTTCTTATGATTGTTATTCACATGCGAATGACTCGCTGATGTGATATAATCAATTGACTGAACCATATCTTGCAAATAACCCAGAATTAAAATGTAAAACTTACTCGCTTCTACAGAATTATCATCTAAGTTTTTAATGAAGTAGAAAACGTTACTCTTCAATTCATCAATTTCTTTTTCTAATTTCTTTTGATCTTTTTTATTTTCTTTTAATTTCGCTAAATCTTGCAAACCTAAATTATCAATTACATTGGAATACAACGCGCTACTTTTACGGAACACCTTCGAAATTTGTGCTGAACTTTCAGTAATCATTTCTTTTACCGTTCCAATATCTTCTTTACGCAAACTTGAAATTTCTTCTTCTTCTTTTACTTTTTGTTTGTGTTTTCTTGCACTTCTATACAAGATAATCCCTAACAATAACAACAATCCTACGAAAGCAAAAACTTCACCAACTTTCAAGATAAAAGCAATGATAAATGCCATTATAAAAGCAACAATTGCAGTAGAAAACCATCCACCAATTACATTAAAAACTCCGGCAATTCTGTAAACAGCACTTTCTCTATCCCAAGCTCTATCTGCAAATGACGAACCCATTGCTACCATAAAAGTAACATAAGTTGTAGACAATGGTAATTGCATTGAAGTACCAATAGAAATCAAAATACTCGCAACCATTAAGTTAACCGATGCTCTAACCATATCAAAAGCAGGCTCGTCATTCGATTTTTTGGTTTTCTTTTCTGGTTTTTCAAAACGTTTGTCAATAGTAAGTTGCAGACTTTTTGGTAATAAGTAATTAATTCCTTCACCAATATAAACTCCAGTTCTTACTACAAATCTTGAAGCAACGTTTGGAGAGAATTTTTCTACTCCATCACCATCTCTAGATAAATTCACACCTGTTTCAATAACACTTTTTGCTTTCTTCGAAGTCCATAAAGTAATTACCATCACAATTCCTGCGAATAATAAGAAGTAAAATGGAGCTACAATATTGTCGTTCGCTAATTCGCCCATCATAAAAGCATCACCGGAAATACCGCTTCCTTGGAAAAGTTCATACGAATTGAAAGCTGCGATTGGCACACCAATAAAGTTCACCAAGTCGTTTCCTGCAAAAGCTAATGCTAATGCAAAAGTACCTATGATGATGATAACACGTAAAATGTTTATTTTAAAATAACTGATTAACAACTGAGAAAGCAAAGTGAAAATAATAAAATTCACACCTAAAATCAGAAATTGATGGGCATCAATCCAATCAAATTGTTCTTTAGAAATAAAAGAAACTCCCTTTAAACCTTTAATTAAAATGAAAAAAGTAATCGCTGTAATGGCAATTCCACCAAAAATAGCGCCGAAATATTTCATTTTTTTCTCGTACTGAAACGTAAAAATTAAACGGGAAATGTATTGAACAAAACTACCTATTGAAAACGAGAGCACTACCGACAGCAGAATGCTATATACAATTTCGGAAGCCTTCTTCGTATTGATATAAGCTCCTAAATTATCAAACGTATCATCAGTAGAATAAATCTTGTATAACGCCAAACAGACGGCAGCTCCTAATAATTCAAAAATAATAGAAACCGTAGTGGAAGTTGGTAATCCTAAGGAATTAAATACATCTAGCAGTAAAATATCAGAAATCATAACTGCTAAGAAAATGATCATAACATCATTAAAACTAAACATACTTGGCACAAAAATACCACTTCTGGCAATTTCCATCATACCGCTAGAAAACATTGCACCAACCATAATTCCTAAACTCGCAACAATCATAGTGGTTTTAAAAGAAATAGCTTTTGAACCAACAGCTGAATTTAAGAAGTTAACCGCGTCATTACTCACTCCAACCATTAAATCAATAACGGCTAAAACTCCCAATACGATTAACATTATTACATAAATCTGTTCCATTTTAAATATGAATTAATTTTATACAAAAGTGCTCCAAGTTATTCGTTATCACGTTAACTTAATGTTATTAAATCCCTCAAAAGGTTGTGATTTACAAATAAATCCTTAACTTTAAATTAAAATTAAATCAAATTATTATGGCAGTATTAAAAGTAATTGAAGTATTATCTAGTTCAACCGTTAGTTGGGAAGACGCAACAAAGCAAGCAGTAACTGAAGCTTCTAAATCATTAAAGAACATCCGTTCGGTTTATGTTAAAGAGCAAAGTGCACAGGTAAAAGACAATGCAATAGTAGAATTTAGAGTAAATCTAAAAATAACTTTTGAAATTGAATAGTTTCAAAATAAAAAAATATTAAAGGCGTTCCTTAAAAAGAGCGCCTTTTTTGTGCCAAGTAGTGAACTGACTCAATTTTAAGTTTGTTTTAGAACCATTTAAAAACACAATAAGTATCTTTGCCAAAAATAGATTAAAATGGAAACCGTTTCGCTTGAATCCTTTACTAATTCTGCACAAGTATTATTTTTTGAATATTTACCAAATTTCGCTATCTCTTTAGGAATTCTTTTTGTGGGACTTTGGTTAGTTAGTGTTATTACAAAAACTGCTAAAAAAATAATGTTAAGACGTGATGTAGAAATTACGCTATCTACTTTCATTGGTAATTTAATCTTCTGGACTTTACGTATTTTGTTGATTATTACTGTAATTTCTAAATTAGGAATTCCAACGACTTCTTTTGTTGCTATTTTAGGAGCTGCTGGTTTAGCCATCGGTTTGTCATTGCAAGGATCACTTTCTAATTTTGCCGGTGGAATTTTAATTATTCTTATGAAACCTTTTAGATTAGGTGATTTTATCGAAGCTCAAGGTGTTCTAGGAAGCGTAAAAGAAATTAGAATTTTCTCTACAGTAATTACCTCGCCTGAGAATAAAGTTATAGTAATCCCGAATGCTTCGCTATCAAACGGCGTGATTATCAATTATTCTGCAAACGGTACTAGAAGAGTTGATATGGTAATATCTGTTGGATACGACGCAGATTTACAATTGGTAAAAACCACGTTAAATAACATCATCAAATCGATTCCGGAAGTTCTAGCTGAACCGCAACCCATAATTTACATTAACGATTTAGGTTCAAGTTCAATTGAATTTATTGTTCGTCCTTATACTAAGAACGAACACATTTTAAAAGTAAGATCAGATGTTTTTGAAAAATGCAAAGCGGAATTTAATAAGTTAGGCATGGATATTCCCTATCCTATTCAAATTGAAATACAAAAAGAAGGCTAAACTACTTGATGATAAGAAAATCCTTTAGATAAAAAGGTTCAAAATAAGCTACATCTACAAATTCTTGCTTTTGAAATTTCTCAAAGGACAATTGACTCATTTCATTAGCCGATGGAAAGATTACTGCAGGATGAAATACAAATTTCTCATGGGTTAACGTGCTTTCGAATTTTGCGGTTCCGTCTCCAACTAAATGAAGCACTTCAGCAATTTCACTATATGAATTCTCGTCGATTATTTCAGCTTGAACATTTCTGATTTGGTTGTAATTCTTGTCATAAAAAGCAGTAAAAACCTCCATTCTTCGAGCATCAATCATAGGCAGAATAATACCGTTTTCGATTTGAATTTGTTTCGCTAAAAGCTGTAAGGTGTCAATTGCAATTAAAGGGATGTTCAAAGCATAACACAAGCCTTTTGCAGAAGAAACTCCAATTCTTAAACCTGTATATGATCCAGGGCCTTGACTTACAGCGACAGCTTTTAAATCAGAAAAACCGAAGTTATTTTCAACTAAGACTTCTGCAATAAATAGATGTAATTTTTCAGCGTGAGAAAAATTTTGCTCGGCTACTTCTTTGCAGACAATGGTTTTCCCATCATCTGAAAGTGACACAGAACAATTCTTGGTAGCAGTTTCTATATTTAAAATCAAAGCCATAATTATATTTTGAAGTGCAAAGTTACTAAGGAAAACCGTTTAAAAAAAAATAAGACGCTATAAATAGCGCCTTACTTAACCAAACATAATATTAACCTACTATTTTTTTACTTTACTCTTTTTATCTTTTTCGTTTTCAACTTTCACTTTATCGTTTGAAGATAAGTCTTTTGCAACCGTGCTGTAAGGTCCTACAATAATTTCTTCTCCCGGTTTTAATCCCGAAATAATTTCAATATTCGTATCATCCTGAATTCCTGTTTTCACCACACGAAGTTTTGCTTTATCACCAACTTTCACAAAAACACATTCGTATTTCTTATCGCTTTTTGGTGCTGTCCCTTTCTTTTTCTGCTCTTCTTTTTCTAATTCTGCAACAATATCTTTTTTCACTGAAGTGGTGTCGTCTTTGATAACAACCGCACTGATAGGAATAGCAATAATTTTTTCTTTACGTTTTGTGATTACATCAACAGTAGCAGTCATTCCAGGTCTAAAAGGCGAATAATTTGCGGGTTTTCCTTGTAACAGATCTTCATATGATTCTTTTAAAATTCTAACTTTCACTTTGAAATTCGTTACTTGGTCTGCCGATAATGCAGCACTTGCTGAATTTGAAATACTAGTTACTATTCCTTTGAATTCTCTTTTCATGTAAGCATCGACTTCAATTTTTGCTGAATCGCCAATGTTTACTTTTACAATATCATTTTCATTCACATCCACTTCCACTTCCATATTGTTTAGGTTCGCAATTCTTAAAATTTCAGTTCCCGTCATTTGTTGGGTTCCTAAAACACGCTCACCTAATTCTATATTCAACAACGAAATTGTTCCGTCTGCTGGCGCATAAATTGTAGTTCTACCTAAGTTGTCTCTCGCTTCCGTTACGGTTGCTGAAGCGCTTTGTACTTGATAGTATGCTGATTGTTTGTTAGCCTGCGCTACTTCATATGCAGAAACAGCTCTATCCCATTCTGCTCTTGAAATAATACCTTTATCAAATAAAGTTTTACTTCTATCATAACTTGATTTAGCTTCTTTTACTTGTGCATCGGCTTGCGTCAATCCCGCTTTTGTAGTCGACATAGAAGCTACTGAACGATTTACACCTGATTCATATAAATCAGGATTGATACGCACTAATAAATCTCCTTTTTTTACTTGCTGCCCTTCTTTTACAGTCAAAGCAATAACTTCTCCCGAAACTTCAGATGAAATTTTAACTTCAATTTCAGGTTGAATTTTTCCGGTAGCAGAAACCGTTTCGATAATCGTAGTTTCCGCAACTTTTGACAATTCAACGATTTTTGAGTTATCATTGTCTCCTATTGCACCACTTTTTTTAAGAACAATTAATAAAAGGATTAATCCGATGGCGCCTCCGACTAAAATGTATATGGTTTTCTTTGACATGGCTGACTTATTATTTTTCATTATTGTTGTTTAATTAAGGGTATTCCGAAATAGAATTCTAAAATTTTTGTTCTAAAAATATAATCATATTTAGTTCTCAGAACTTCTGATTGTGCGTTTTCGAAAGCATTTGTTGATTGAGAAAAATCAAAAGCATTCAATAACCCAACATCATATCTTTCTTTTGAAAAATTATAGGCTTGATTTCTTGCTTCCAATGTTTTTGTTGCAGCTTCAAATGATTTCTTTGCATTGATTACGTCATTATAAGCCTGATATACATTTCGTTCTAAATCTAATTCCGATTGTTTTAATTGGTATTCCGAACGTTCTTGACTCACTTTTGCTCGTTGAACTCCAGCTCTTGTGCGTAGACCGTTAAGAATAGGAATATTCAACTGCAAACCAATACCCGTTCCATCAAATAAGGACAATTGATCTGCAAAATTTAACGGCGTACTTTCAGACCAGCGCGTATTATAGCCAATAAAACCAGTTAATATTGGAAGATAAGATGAACGCGAAATCTGGACACTTTTCTTTGCTAAGTCTACATTAGCAATAGCTATTTTCACATCTTTAACGGACTCTTTAGCTTTCGCTAAAATAGCTTCTTGCGATTGATTACTCACATCTGAAAGGGGCAAATCAATTTCTTCGTCCGAAATATCGAAATTTGCATAATCCTGAATCAATAACGTTTGACAAAGTGCAATTTTTGAAATCAATAAGGCATTTTCAGTACTAATAATTTGCTGTTCTTGCGTAGCATCAGTTGCTTGTAATTCATAAATATCTCCTGCTGGAACTGAACCTGCCTCGATTAATTGCTCGGTACGTTTTAGGTTATCTTTTGTTATTAGGTTTTGATTTTTTTGAACTTTCAATTGTTCTTTGTTGAACAAAATTTGCAAATAAGAATTCGCAACAGAAAGTGCAATATCATCTTTCATTTTATCCAAGCGATATGAATTAGCAATCTTGCTCAATTTCGCTCTTTGCAATGTTTTCCAATTCGATAAACCGTTAAACAAGTTAATACTTGAATTCGCCGAAGCTGAAAACGATTTAAATGTTTCGTTTTGAAATTGATTCGTTACGGGATTAATACTTGCTCCAGTATTAACACTATAATTTGCATTGGCATTCAAAGAAGGTAAAAATCCACCAACCGCTTCCATTTTTTCAATATCCGAAGTTTTTAAATCCAACTCTGATTGTTTAATGGAAACATTATTTTTGATCGCATAATCCACGCATTCCTCTAATGTCCATTTCTTTTCTTGTGCCGATAGTTGAAAACCTACCAACAAAAGAAGAAAAAGTATTTTTTTTGTTATCATTTTATGTCCATTTACTAACATTACTAATAAGACCTCTTTTTATCTATTTTGTTACACTTATCAAATAATATTTTACATTTACGGTAAAATAAGTACTATTCATCTTTTATTAAAATGAAAACAATTATCACTTCCGTTGTAATTATTGCAACATTTTTGCTTTTATCTTCCTGCGCAACCACTAACAAAGTGGAAGCTTTAAAGCCAGCACCCTCTAACGATTCGCCTGTTGTTTTTAAAAATAACACTTCATACATTGCAATGCCTATTGAAATTACATTGAAAGAAATCGAAAGTCAGTTGAATAAAAATCTGAATGGATTAATTTACAACGATTCAATTTTGAACGATGATAAGACCGAAATGAAGATTTGGAAAACAGCTCCCGTTAAATTAACGGAAAAAGATGGGAACATTATTTCGGTTATCCCGATGAAAATTTGGGCGAAATTCAAGTATGGAACTGATTTTATGGGTTTGAATGATACGCGTGAAATCAATATTAACGGAACAATTACTTTAAACAGCAAACCGCATTTAACCAATTGGAAACTAACTACGACTTCAAAATTAGAAGATTTTGAATGGAGCGAAAGCCCGAGCATTTTGGTAGCAGGAAGAAAAGTGCCCATAACTTATATCATTAATCCTACATTAAGTATTTTCAAATCGAAGATTGCCAAAAAAATTGACGACGCTATTAATGAATCCTGTGATTTTAAACCACAAGTATTAGCTGTTTTAGATAAATTAAGCACACCATTTATGACTAGTGAAGCCTACGAAACGTGGTTTAAAATGGTGCCTATTGAATTGTATGTTACCGATGCAAATTTATCCAAGTCGAAACTTACGATGCAAATGGGATTAAAATGCAATATGCAAACCATGGTGGGACAAGAGCCAAAAAATAGCTTTGACCCAAAACGAATAGTTTTAAAACCTGTGGCATTAATTCCAGAAAACACTACGGCTTCGGTAGTAGCAGTTTCTACTTATGCAAGTGCGAGTAAAATTGTAACTAAAAATTTCCAAGGGCAAGAATTTGCTTCGGGAAGTAGAAAAATTACAGTTCAAAAAGTTGATTTATGGCAGAAAGATAGTAAAATGATCATCGCGCTAAGCGTAGCCGGAAGTATCAATGGCACAATTTATTTATCAGGCATTCCAAATTACAATCCCATTACTAAAGAAATTTATTTCGACCAGATGGATTATGTATTAAATACGAAAAGCGTTTTAATGAAATCGGCAAATTGGTTGATGCAAGGTACAATTTTAAAGAAAATCCAAGAAAACTGTCGTTATTCAATCAAGGGAAATTTAGAAGAAGGTAAGAAAAACATGGAACCGTATTTGAATAATTACTCGCCAATGAAAGGTGTTTTTGTAAATGGAACTTTGAACGATTTTGAATTTGAGAAGTTAGAATTAACGGACAAAGCGATTATCGCGTTCATTACCACTTCAGGAAAAATGAACATTAAGATTGACGGAATGGAGTAAATTAATTAGTAACAACTTGAAGTTTATAATAAATAAAAATGGAGAAGCTGAAACGAGTTCAGCTTGACAAAGTGTCGAGAAAAGTTACTACAACAAAAAAAAACAATGCCAAAGTTTAAGTAAAGCTTTTAAAGGCCTACAAAAGCTATACGAAGATGAAAGAAATTCGGATTGACAAAGCGTGGAGAAAACTTATAAGAAGATAAAATAAATTCAGCCTGTCAAAGCGTTGAGAAAAGTTACTACAACACAAACAATCCCAATATTTGGGTGAAGCAATGCAAAGTCACCAAAAGAAATAAAAAATTGAAATTAATTCAGCCAGATACAATTTACTCAGCTTGCACTTTTTTCTTTCCGTATCTCATTTTGTAAATTGCAAATCCCAATGCACCCACTAAAATATAGGGTATAGCCATTAAATAAACAATTCCATCGTTTACAGCTTCCGCTTTCACCCCGTTTTCTTCACTTGCAAGAGCGGCTCTGCACATAGCACATTGGGCTTGACCCAAATTCGAAAGCAAGAAAAAACTAATAATAAATAAAATCTTTTTCATTTAATTTACGTAATAAGGAGAAATCATTAAATAAACCACAACACCAGTAATAGCAACGTACAACCAAATTGGAAAAGTAATTTTCGCAAACTTTTTATGTTTATCAAATTGTTTCGACCACGCTTTGACGTAAGTCGTTAAAACCAATGGAATAATGATTATCGATAAAATAATATGTGTAATTAGTATGAAATAATACACATATTTTATGGTTCCTTCTCCACCAAATTTAGTAGAATCAGACGTCATATGATAAGCTACATACATGCCTAAAAATGCAATAGAGCAAGCAATTGCAGTTTTCATTAAGTTTTCGTGCAGCGTTCGTTTTCCATTTTTAATAGCAACTACTGCAATAATCAAAAGAAGTGCCGTTAATCCGTTGATAGAAGCATAAATTGGAGGTAAGAACGACAAAGGTTCCACATCAAATCCTAACTTTCTTAAATTGACACCAAAAAGCAACGCTACAACACCGGGAATAACAATTGACAAAGCAATTATCAATTTGTTATATTTGGTTTCATTATTGTTAACTTCCATAATTTATTGAATCTTATATTTTTTCAACTTACCTCAAAATTGCAATTAAATTCGACTTTACTCTTCTAATAGTTTTTTGATATCTTCTTTTATTGCCTGAACGCCTTCTGCTTCTAATCCATCGTAGTATAAAATTGGATTACCTTGCGAGTCTCTTCTGCAACGGATGTTTCCTTTTTTATCTACCAAAGCAAAAAGACCAGAATGTTCAAATCCACCAGCTGCTTTGTTATTTTGACCTGCGTATAAATTAAACCCTTTATTCGCCAAGTTATAGATATACTCTTTATCACCTGTTAAAAAATGCCAATTGTAATGCTTAACTCCTAACTCCGCAGCATGCTCTTTTAAAACCTGAGGCGTATCTTTTGCAGGATCAATCGTAATAGAAGCAATACCGAATTTAGGATTACCGTAATATTCTTCTTGCAATTGCAACATACTCTCGTTCATCTTCGGACAAATCGTAGGACAAGTAGAAAAGAAAAATTCTACTACATAAACTTTTCCTAAGTAATCTTTATCCGAAATTTTCTTTTCGTTTTGATTTGTCAATTCGAATGCTGGAACGGGACCGATTTCAACTAAATCCGACTTTTGAAATTTGGCTACGATTTTTGGCACTGCCCAAATTCCGAAAATTAAAACGATAAAAGAAATCCCTATGTAAGACTTATTGTTCATTTTTAGATTTTTTATTTTTTTCGATGTTTTCTTCAATTTTATCTCTGAAAGCATCTTTTCTTTTGTTATTATTTTTCGTCAACGCTAAACGATATTCGCGCAAAATGATTTTGACATCATCTGTCATTTGATTGTGTAAGTCGGCCGCAGAAATGGTGTTATAACTTTCTTTATACTCATCATCACCTTTTCTATCTTTACCTTTTCTTCCTCTATGACTTAATTCTTTATCTACAATGATAACAGACGAAGTTCCAAAATTTTCATCTAAACCACCTGCTAATTTATAACTATTATAAAACTCTTGAATTTCAGCTGGTTCACCAAAAACGAATTTCCAGCCACTCATATTTTCGGTAATTGGTTCTAATTCGCTAAGAATTTGGTCCGCTTTGCCTTCATTTCCTCTTGGCGTAACCATTACCATTTGAAAATCAGTAAAACCTTTGAATTTATTATATATTTTCTGATTTAGGTTGAAAAAGTTTCCTCTATTTTCAATTACATTATTTCCTACGAATCCTAAAATAGTTATCTTTCCTTTTAATGCAATTTTAGAATTATCTAAACTCGTCCAATTCTTCGGAATTTCCGCATTATTTTTTGTAAGCGTAGGTAAGAAGAGAGAGTTATGGGTTGCTGACGAAAATATAAGATAAGTTGCAATTGGCAAGACAAATAGCAATATAAGGACTAATTTATTTTTCATTAGATAGATTAAATTTGTTGATACAAAAGTAAAAAAAATCCCGCTAATAAGCGGGATTATATATTACAAACAAGTGTTAAAAGTTCCACTTGATAAAACCATTTTTATAAACTTCAAAAACGTAATCAGCTTCTATTAGAATAAGAAAACAGATATACAAAATTAAGAAAGCTAAAGGTCCAACGATTGACCATCTAAAAGCTCCTTTTTCACCTTCTAAGTGCATAAAAGCCCACATAATATAGTATGCTTTCACAATTGTTAGAATAATGAATATCCAGTTTAGTAAGTTAGTCCCTAACACATTTGTCATGTGTAATGATTCAGGTTTAAAAATACCAAATATAACTTCAACGATTGTTATAAGTGAAAGTAGTCCAAAAACAATCCATATTCTCTTTGTATTCGATTCGTGTGCGTGTGCCATGATATACTTTAAATTAAAATATTAAACTAAATAGAAGAAAGTAAATACAAACACCCATACTAAATCTACGAAGTGCCAGTACAATCCTACTTTTTCAACCATTTCATAACTGTTTCTTCTTTCGTAAGTTCCTAAAAGAACATTAAAGAAAACAATACAATTCAACAAAACTCCTGTAAAAACGTGGAATCCGTGGAAACCTGTAATAAAGAAGAAGAAGTCAGCGAATAATTTACTTCCATATTCGTTTCTAATTAGATTAGCTCCCTCAACAACATAATGCGTATCTGAAACTCTCTTAATAGATTCTTCTCTTGATAAAACAATTTTCTTTTTAGTTTTCTGGTCTATATTTTCAACTCTCACTAAAATATTTTCATTGGCTTTAAAACCATCAACCACTTGATTGATAGTAAAAGATGCAATTGTAGCTTCTTCTGTAAACCAAAGTCCATTTCCTCTAGAGTGTTGTGTTCTTTCTTCATGAGAAACTGCAGCAAATTCTCCTAATGCTACTCTTTCATGTTCTCCGTTTGCTCCTACTTTCACGAATTGTAAAATAGAACCTCCTGAAGTTTCAACAGCACCGTATTCACCTTTGATGAAGTTTTTCCATTCCCAAGCTTGAGAACCTAAGAATATAAAACCACCCAAAATTGTAAGTGCCATATAAGTAGCTACTTTGTTTTTGTTTCTGTGATGACCCGCATCTACAGCTAAAACCATAGTTACAGATGAGAAAATCAAGATAAAAGTCATTAATGCCACATAATACATTGGTGCATTAACACCGTGTGCAAATGGAAAGTGGTTAAAAACTTCGTCTGCAATAGGCCAAGTTTCTAAAAATTTGAACCTCGAAAAACCATACGCAGCTAAGAATCCTGTAAAGGTTAATGCATCTGATAAGATAAAATACCACATCATCATTTTACCATAGGTTGCCCCTAATGGTCCTTGACCTCCGTCTAAAGCGTTTTCGTCTGAAATACCTGTCGCTCCCATAAATTTTTTAATTGTTAAAAAGTTCCCAAATTTATTATTTTTTTTCTACTTGAAAAAATAGAAAAACAAAAACAAGTAAACCCAAATGAAATCCATGAAGTGCCAATACATCGCACTTATCTCAATACCAAGGGTTTGAGTTGAATTGTATTTTTGTTTATAATGATTATAAATTACCACCAAAAGAGATATAATCCCCCCTAATAGGTGTGCTATGTGTACTAAAACGGCAATATACAAAAAAGATGTAGTAACATTACTTTCACTTCCGGTAAAAAAATAGCCATTTGCAATAACTGCACTAAATCCCTTAAATTGTAAAAAGATAAAAGCTAATCCTAATACTAATGTTGTGATTAACAATATACTAGTTTGCTTTCTATCTCCCTTTTTCATCGCTTGTAATGCCATATAAATAGTTCCACTACTTATCAACATAACTATTGTACTTATTAAGAAAGGCATTGGCAATACGAAATCAGATAACCAATCTGGCCTAGATTTACTAACTACATAAGCACTCGTTAATCCTGCAAAAATCATACAAACGCTTATCATTCCGAACCAAAGCAATAGCTTATAAGTCTTTCCTTTACGCTCTTCTACTTCTTCCAATGTCATTCTATTTTCCATCCTATCGTAAAAATTTATCTAAAACATATACAATTTGCAACAAAGATATATAAGAAACACTAACAATCATCAATTTTCTTGCAGCTTTTGCATCCATTTCTTTGTGCAGTTTAAAAGCATAAAACAACATCCACAAACCTAGTACCACTACAATACCGGTTGAAATCTTAGTTAAGAACAATCTTCCTGTAAATCCAAAAGCTGGAATTACGGAAGCGATAATCATCCAAATGGTATATAATATAGTCTGTAACGCTGTTTTTTTATCTTTCTTTCCTGTTGGCAACATAAAAAAACCTGCTTTTTTATAATCGTCAAACAAGAACCAACCTATTGCCCAAAAGTGAGGAAATTGCCAGAAAAATTGAATAATAAATAAAGTCCCCGCTTCAATCCCAAACTGACCTGTTGCCGCTACCCATCCTAACATAAAAGGAATTGCTCCCGGAAAAGCTCCTACAAAAACAGACAAAGGTGTCACAGTTTTCAAAGGTGTATATAAACTAACATACATGAAAATCGAAATCGCGCCAAACATAGCTGTCTTCGGATTTACGCTGTATAGAATTGCTAATCCTAGAATAGTTAGAATAATTCCTAGAATAAACGCACTTTTTGTCGTCATCCTTCCAGCTGGTAATGGGCGATTTTTCGTTCGGTCCATTATAGCATCCAAGTCTTTTTCAATAATTTGATTGAAAACGTTTGAAGCGCCAACCATGCAATAACCACCTACAACTAATAAAAACAAAACACTCCACTGGAATGGCTGCTCTTGACTAAATCCTAACAAATAACCAGCAATTGTTGAAATAACAACGCTAATTGACAAACGAGCCTTCGTAATTTCTACAAAGTCTTTGTAAAGAGAATTTTTAATATGGGTTTGAGTTTCTTCCAATTGTGTTTTATTTCACCTCAAAAGGCGTGCAAATATACAAATAAGATTATTGTTTATCAATTTGAAATAGTAGAATATTAATAATCAAAATACCAATTAAACAAATGACTGCGTAAACCTATCGAAAACCATGTTGAATTTGATTGAATTGCAGTAGTTGTTTCCGCTACTGGATCAAAATTCCTAAACAAAACATTTCCGAAAACCTTCAAATTTGCAGCAGGATTTACCAAGTAACCTACTTGTAAATCTGCAATCATAACATTAGTTTTATTTCCTTGTGCAATAGAAACACCCGTATCAAACGGACGATCATCATCATAATCTAAATAAATATCTCCTCCGTAGTTAAAATTGTCCGTTCCGTTTTTAAAATCAAAACCTCTTTGCCCATAAATTAATTTTGCATCTGCGAAGTATCTTCCCTTATAATAACGAGCAATAGCAACTACTTCTCTAAAATTTGCACCCCAATTATGCCCCATACTTTGATTATTATGCCCGTAATTAGTCAAAGGATTACTATGCGAATAAACATAAGGACGCACTTGATTATACTCTAGTTGCAACATTAAATTCTTAATTTGAAACGCATCGTAATACTTTACACCTATCTGATAAGCAAATTTATTTCGCCAACTTTGATTCGCTGCTTTTACGTCGCCAATTGCAAATTCATCAATTAAAAATTGTCCGTAAACATTAATTTGATTGTTCCATTTGTATTTTGACGTTAGCGCTAAAAGTGCATTTCCTGTTTTAGATGAAGACCCAAACTCTACAGCCCTGTAAAATATAAGCGGATTTACAAAGTTAAGATCGAAACCTCTTTCATTCATATCGGTCCAAACTACGTTTTCAAAAAATCCAAGATTAAATCTTTTAGTTACATTCCAACTCAAATAATGACTTGCCATGAATTTTGTAGCGTAAGTTCCGTCCACTGTAGCTAAATCCCGAACATCTTTTAGCCACATATAAGTATTCGTATATTTTATTTTCCAAAAAGTAGTATTGATTTTAAAAAATGGATAAGGACTAGTTCCATCGCTTTGCAACAAAGAACGATATCCATCTCCAAGAAAATTTCGTCCATAACCTAATTGTAAATCGATGAATTTATTAGGAGAATACTTTAAATTTGCTTCGGCCAACGGAAAATCGTAAGCATCCTCTTTAAAACGTTTTGCAATTCCTATTCCTGGGATTATCGCCGGATTTCCTCCAGAAGGCTTAATGCTTTCTGCATAGGCATTATAATAATCTGCAAATCTCCCTTGACTCTCAAAAATAGATGTTGAAAAAGTCAATTGTTCACCTAAAGCGCCATCAACCTTTACACCTCTAGTATTTACAAATGTATTTGAAGATTTGCTATCTGTATCTTTACCTACTCTTACATCTAAAACACCATTCACAGTGAACCAATAACCGTCACCTTGAATAGCTACAAGATTTTCATTCCATATCTTTCTACCAAACCAAGATTCCTTTTGCTTCAAATTCGCCTGATTAATAGCTTCAAAATCGTAATATCTTGATACCTCCTCGTAAGAATAAGGCTTTGAAGCCGTATGATTATTGCTTCCCACTTGATTTAGCAAAGCATCAAATACACCGTAATTTTGGTGCGAAAAAACAACATTCCCTTTACTTTTAAATTGAGGATTTTCGAAAGGTTTATAAATTATATCTTCATATTCCGTAAGCTCCTTCGAGTTATCGATTAAGTTTGAATTTGTTTTATCTTGAAGCACAACGATATCTCTACCTGAAATAGCATTCGGTTCTTCTAAAGGAATTGCTATTTTTAGCGTGAATTTAGAATAAGTAGGTCTTCCCGAATAAGTTGCGGGTTTTATTTTTGGTAGACTTTCAAAAACTCTCTTAGTTTCTAATTTCAAAGATTCGTAAGGAGCGTCGATGTAAATGATTTTAAAAACTCCAGCGGTATCAACTTCGAAAAGCGCAATTACTGTTCCTTTAAAATCAGATGCTATTTTATCATCATCGACTTTATAATTTGTAAAAATATAATTCTGTAAAGTATTGTAAAAACAAACTTCTTGCTGGTTGGCCAATGAGGCTTCACAAGCTGGAAACTGCGGAAACTGTTCTCTTCCGCTGGTTTGCGCAACAGAAAAATATCCGAAAAAAATAAAAAATAAGGGGGCGAAAAATTTCATTATACTAGTTTAGTAACCATTACTTGCGTCTTCTCCGTTTGCAATTGCTTTTGCCGCAGAAGTTCCGATGCGTTTCACACCTAAATTAATCATCTCAACAGCCTCTTGATAAGTGCGCACACCGCCAGCTGCTTTTACAGACAGCGGAAATGAATTTTCCAACATCAATTTAATAGTATGAAGCGTTGCGCCATTAGGAACTCCTTCTGGTGTTTTATAAAAGCCTGTTGAAGACTTTACGAAAACCTTTTCATAATCGGCTTCTTTAAAATTAGCGATTATAACATTTTTTATTAAAACACTTAATTGTATTATTTGATGATCATTTAAAGCCGCGACTTCTATAATCCATTTTACAATTTTGTGATGTTGTAATCCTAATTCCGTTCCTTCTAAAACCTGTTTCTTTACTTTATCAAACTCTTCGTTAATAAAAGCTTTATAATCCACTACAAAGTCCAGATCATCAGCTCCGTTTTGAATCGCTAAATTAGCTTCTTTTAATTTATTTTCCAGTGATCCATCACCGTTTGGAAAGTCGATAACTGTTCCTATTGTTAGTTGTGATTTCGAATTTAGAACCATCTCTTTAGCCAAAGCTACTTTATCAGGACGAATCATAATAAGCTTAAAATGATGATCGATTGCTTCTTGAATATATGCCGCAACAACTTCTGTGTTCTTCTCTTCAGATAAATTTGCCTGTTCTGCCGTTTTTAAATAAGTCGAATCTAAATAGTGTTTAACATCCATATTGAGAGAGTTTTATAATAACTTGTAAAAATAAAAAAAATCCCTTCGAAAAGAGATTATTTTAAATGTTTATTTTTGTTATCGTATTTTAAAAGTCACAGGCATTACATATTTTACCCTAACTGGCTTTCCTCCTTGTTTTGCAGGAGTCAGTTTAGATACTTTTCTCACAGCTGCTTCTGCTGCTTTCTGCATCGCTTTTGTAGCTCTATTATTATCCAGCGCTTTTACTTCTACAATTTTACCAGTTTCATCAATGATGAAAGAAACTGTAGCCATTCCTTGTTTACCATCCTCTAAATCACTTTCAGGATAAACTGCATTCTTATTAACAGCTTTTGCCATCTGTTCTTCAAAGCATTTCATCTGCTGCTCTCTACTCATTCCCTTACAAGCAGCAAACATTGGAAGCTCCTCTACATTGAAAAGAGTTGGACCCAATGGTTCCTTCTAAACAACAACACTTGTAGGTTTTTCCGTCTCTGGGTCAATTTCATTTTGAGTTTCAGACGGAGTAGGATCAACAGCAGTTTCTATTTCTCTCGGAACTTCTTTAGTAGTTGGCTTGAATATATCTTTAAAGACTGGTTTATCAACTGCCGGCTTTGTTACAACAATTGGTTTTGATTGCGGAATGACTTTAAAAGCTGTTGGAACTGTAAGGTCAATTGTTGCTACAGGCAAATCAATAGTTGCTGTTTGCGATGGTTTGAATTTAAAATTAAACTCTAGTGCAAATAACACGACTAACATGGTTGCAATAAGCCCGATCTGGAAAAAGATAAAGCTACTTTTGACTTTTTTAGGAAATTCTACATTTGGTTTCATAGTATATAAAGATTAAAAGTTAACAATTTGTTAATTAACCTATACAACTAATATGCCAAAAAAAAATCCCAACGAAATGTTGGGATTTAAATTACTAACCTAATTTAAAAGTAATTGGCACTACGTGTCTAACTTTTACTGGTTTATTTCTTTGCTTACCTGGTTTTAATAAAGGTAATTTCTCAATAATTCTTCTTGCTTCTTTCTCAAGTAATTCTGATCCTTTAGGACCTTTTACTCTTTGAACAGAAACTTTACCATCTACACCGATAAGGTATTCAACCTGAACTCTACCTTGGATATTATCTTCCATTGCTCTATCAGGATAATTAAAGTTCTTTTTAATGTGTTTAGTCATCTGTTCTTGGAAACAATCAAACTGACGCGATTTAGGTTCGTTTTCACAACCTGGAAATAACGGCACTTGCTCAATAACAGAAAACGGTAATTCATCCGGAATATAATCATCAACAGCGGCACCTTCATCTCCGTAACTATCGGCTGTTTTAGTTTCTTTCTGTTCTGTTTGTTGGTTATCCTCTACCTTTTCAATTTTAGTCTCTTTGATAACTACTTTGTTTTCCACAATCTTAATCTCAACTGGAGCAGGTGGTGGTGGTGGTGGTAATCTTTGAGCAGGTGGCATTGTCATAATCGCAACATCTTGCTCTACAAAACCACTATCAAGAACAAGTTCTTCAGTTTGAACAATAGGATCTTCGGACTTTAATTCAATTCCGACATATGTTAATAACAAAACTGCAGCTAATCCCACTTGGAAATAAAGCATGCTATTTCTTTTTGGATCTACGTTAGGATTTTTCTTTAATTCCATAATTTTAATTTTCAGTTGCTAATATAGTTAATAATAGAAATGTTTTTATATTTTTTCTTTAAAAGTTTTACGCTCTAACCATACAATAACAAGCAATGCTAATAGTGCACCTCCTGAATTAGCCAAAGCGTCATAAATATCAGCCTGTCTATTTTGGGTTAAAACACCTTGTAAAACTTCAATAATTATGCCATAAATGATTGCGACACCAACTATTAAAAACTTTAACAATCTATTTTTTATTTTTTTCTTTAATGCGAAATACCAAAGTAACGTAAAAACAAAGTAAAATATAAAGTGTACCGTTTTATCGTTTACTGGAACCTCAACATTTGGCATACCATTTAGACTTACTAAACTTGCAACTGTAATTGCAATAGCCCAAAGTACCGCAAGCGAAAATAAATTACGCTCCGATAAGTGCCTTATAATCTTCATCTGATAAAAGTGCGTCTACTTGTGCCATATCAGAAATTTTAACTTTTACCATCCATCCGTCTCCGTATGGATCAGCATTTACTTTTTCTGGATCAGATTCTAATGAATCATTAAATTCAATGATTTCTCCTGAAAGTGGTAAAAACAAATCAGAAACTGTCTTTACAGCTTCCACTGTTCCAAAAATCTCATCTCTTTCTAAAGTTTGATCTAATGTTTCAACTTCGACATAAACGATATCTCCCAATTCTTTTTGAGCGAAATCTGTAATTCCGATTGTTGCAACGTCTCCATCAACTAAAACCCACTCGTGATCTTTAGTATACTTTAAATTAGCTGGTATATTCATGTTAAGTTTAATTTTTAATATTTTGACAAATGTAATTGTAATTATTGAATTCTAAAATAGGTTTTTTGTTATTTTTTATGATTCTACTCAAAAACGTGTTAATTTATTCTGTTTGTTAGTTTCCAAAGTTATATCGCAGTGTAAATCCTGATCTAATATTAGTAATAGGGAACGATGTTGAAATAACTGCTTGTGAAAATTGATGGTCATAAAAGAAGATAGCTGTTAGATTTCTACTGAACGAATAATCCGCAGTTAACTTCACCGACCACATATCTTGACCACCACCTAATTGGTTGTTATCATAATCTAAATATCGAACAATCGTGTTATTTTTACGAAGTGAGAAATCTGCTTTTATATTAACATCACTTCTTATTATCCCTGAAACATTATCAGCTAGTGCCGAGTTAAAGGTAACGTCTTTTATGCGATATCCTAAACCAACGATATATTCGTTACCCGAAACTTCAGTTAAAAGGTTATTATCAAAACTCATATTTAAAGTCCTGTCTTTTTTAATTTCGGCTAAAAATTTCATCGAGTTCTTCAATGTCATATCTATTTTCACTAAAGGATTAAATTGCTCTGCTAAATTCACATTTGAGATTAATTTATTCGCATAGAAATTACCATTTACGTCCGCTGGTGCGCTATTCAAATTAGAACGGAAAGAATTCACGTTATAACTCGCTCTATAACCATGTTGCAACGAGAAGGTTTTAAACTTATCTTTAAACCATGTGTAACGCATTAAACCAGTATATTTCACATTCCAATTTGGCAAAGGAATATCTCTAAATACACCAGTAGAAACCTTTGCAGCATCTTTACCAGAATACGCAGCTACAAATGAAGGTAATAATACTTGTTGACTGTTTTTACCATAACCTATTGGGTATCCTTCCGCATCTCTTGGAATTGTTGTTGCTCCATAATAAGTAGTTGCTAATCGTTCTGCTACTACTAGCCTATTGTCTCTAAAGTCTTGAAATGCTTGTGAGAAGTTTACATCACTTTTATCAAAAGCTGTTTTAATTAAAATCGTAGAAATATTAAAATTACCAAAATCATAAGGAGAGCGGGAATTGTAATCTCCAAAAGTAACATCATACTGCTCTGAATAATTATAAGCATAAGTTCTATCTCCAGACAAAGTAATTTTTAAATCTGGAAACGGTACTACATCAGCGGTGATATTCATTTGTTTATTCTTCACCTGAGTGTAATTCTGATTGAACTCTGGAAAAGTAGTTAACCAACCATTTCTAGCAGCTTCATAACGAACATCTGCTTGACTTCCGAAAATAAAACCCATTGTAGGCTTGGAAGAACCAAAGAATCCTAATCCCGGAAGATATCCCGGAAGAACAGTTCCTTCACTCTGTGTGAAATTTGCCTGAATGGTTTTCACACTTGTAACTAGACCAATTAATCCTTTTACAAAAACATT
Organism: Flavobacterium ardleyense; assembly: GCF_042686085.1. Lineage (GTDB taxonomy): Bacteria > Bacteroidota > Bacteroidia > Flavobacteriales > Flavobacteriaceae > Flavobacterium > Flavobacterium ardleyense. Next base: position 831,787 of record NZ_JBHUOL010000012.1, on the reverse strand, counting down.
TCTTTCCGTACTGATATTTTTATTAGCAGCTACTACTTTTTGACCCGGTTTAGGAGCTACAGCGCTAGGTTTTTTTACTTTAGATTTATTGTTTTTATTTGCGGTTAATCCGATGTATTTATAGAAAGTCTCCATAGAAAAAGTGGTATTCAATTTATGCGAACCTGCATTTTGAACCGTATTTCCTAAGGCATAAGATGTTCCATTGTCTGCCTCAATTGTTGAAAAAGCATCCGAGGCACGTTGCCAGTTGTAATCTCCCGTATAAATATAAGTTGACTTTATAAAAGCTAATGCCGGAATTTTATTAATAGGTAAATCATAATTCACTACAAATTGTTGATTGTGTTGATTTGATTCTCCAATATTCCAGTAGTCATCCCAAATATCAAGTCCGTCAATAGGCAAACTATTATCATCTAAATAATTTCTAACAATATTATTTGAGGAAGCTGTATAATTTATACGTAATGATTTCGTAAGATTATAATTAAATCCATATTGATAGTTGAAGAAATAATTCCTTCTGTATAAATCGCCAAGACCAATTCCCTGAACGTCAACTAATCTAAAACGCTGTTTATTAAATTGTCTTAAAATAGTAGAGCTAAAGTTGATATTTGATGGTAAAAAGTTAAAATTAAAATCACTCAACAATTTATAATAACCTGATTTTTTAAAGGTTTTTGAATTTTTAAATGGCTCTACAACAAGCGGCTTGAATGAATAAGCATAATCTACAGAAGTTCTATTTTGTTTGTCTTGTAAGCTTTCAATTTCGTAATCATGATGTTCCATTTCATTTAAAGAATAAGAAAGTGTTAAGTTTTCTACATCAAAAAAGTTTGATTTCTTTTCAGGATTTCTTTCTTTTCTTACACCGATAAAGTTAAGACTAGTTCGTTTTGTGTAATCAATGGCTCTGTTTTCTATATTAGCGCGTTCAGCTGCGTCATTGGTAATATCTAATAACTGATCTAATTGAATATCTTGATAGAAGGGATCAAATTTTGGAGTAATTGTTTCTTCACCTACACCATAATTAAATGGTAAATTTATACCCCATTTCTTTGGTAATAATTTTCCTAAATTAACATTGGTAACGATATCATATTGGAATACATCTTCTCTACTTCTTTCATTTGGACCTTGCTCTAAAGAACCAAAACCTATCGTACTAATTCTAGTTGTTGCAGAAATATTTGCGAAGTCAGCCAAGTTAGTATCTAAGTTAGCAACTGCTGCATAACCACCCTTATTATCCATATCCGAAAGGCGAAGCTCATTAAACCAAACTTCTCCACGTTGTATTTGACCAGATTTGTTTTTCACACCAATCATCAATGTTCTTACCAAACCAAAATTCGGATTCCCTTTAATACCTAATGTTAACCTATTATTAGACGAACCAATTAATGGATTTTCCTCTTCAATAAAACCAATGCCATTGTCATCTTCGATGATGTTAACATTATTCTGTAATTTCAGTATTTTAAGCGCCGTTAAAAATTCCAGAGGCAATGTAATTTCATTTTCTTCTGGCCAAATATCTTCTGCCGAAGTTGCACCATGAGGCGTAACTTTTAATGGCATTTCAACTTGATAGAAGTTATCTGTAAAGTCATTCCCAAAACGAATGAATGCAATAAGCTCATCATCTTGCAAACGGTCATTGTCTGTGTTTTTTTCTAAAGCTTCGGCATGTAAAAACATTCTAAGCTTTTTAAACTGACGCATATCAACGTTTACATTTTTGAAAACTGCTCTAGAATCATCAATTTCTAAACCACCTAAACCTGCAATACTTTGATCTTTTTTATAAACTCTCAAAGAAAGAGACTGTTCATTTTGATTGATTATTGTATTGTTATTATACAACTGCTCACGAACTACTCCTGGCGGTGTTACATATTGAATAGGACTTCTTCTTCCGTTTTCTTGAATGTTCAAAGCCGTTACATCAAAACCAGTATTGTCATCATCTGGATCTGGATCATTGATGTCTAACGTATTTGTATATCTTCTCCACTCACCTCTTACTAAGTCTAAAGCACCAAATCTAAGTGTAACTTCATCCTTAAATCCGGCCATATACATACGCATAAAACGTATTGAACGAAAATCAGTGATAGGACCTACTTTATTCGCGTTAGTAAATTCTAAAATCGGAATTTTATATAAAATCCATCTCGCTTTACCAGATTGTCCGTTTGGTAAATCTACGTTGTTAATTTCTCTAAAATCAGTAATGTAATTTTGTCCCACAGGAACAGCTCCATCTGGATATTGTTCAATAGGCACTTCAAATTTGAAATAAGCATTAATCGTGTTCATGGTGTTGTCACGATTAATATCTTCCACATCTGGATAGGTTGTATTTCCTCTGTTTGTATCAGTTACGTTTACTGGTGAATTTCCTTCAGTACCATTATAATCTCTATAGCGATTTATGATACTTCCACCTGCATTAAGATAAAAATTATAGTTATCCGCAGAAGGGTCTGGTTGTCCTGCAAAAAGCGGATGTTGTATCGCCTCTTGAGCATCTGAAAGTCCGTCAAGACCTACATCTTGCGCCTTTCTATTTCCTTCTGAAGTATCAAAAGCATAGATTAAAGACTGAGATGCTGGAACTGTTCCCCAAGCAGTTGTAACTGTTGGCGTAGAAGATCCAGGCTCTGGAAGACCATTTTCATAAGATTTTTTACCATCTCTTAAAATATCTTCTGATATTTCACCTAAATTAAACACTATTTTACCGGTATTCGTTGGATCAATTACATCTCCTGTGTTTCCATAAAACGGGTCCATTACCCAAAATTGAATATACTCAACATTTGACTGCTCAAAATTCGTTGAATTAATTGCACGCATTACACCAGCCCAGTTGTCAGGCGCTTCCAAATCCGTAAATTGATTGGTAGTCGCTAAAGTCGCATTGTAATTATAAGGCCCTCTATCTTTTGGGAAATAAGTTAAATCTAAAGTACTAACAACAGTTGTTTGTCCTTGTGCAATATCTGTAACAGGATATAATTCTCTACTAAAGATTCGTCTTGTTTTGTTAAAAGATAATTCATCTCTTGAAACACCGCTTGGTGGTTGTGTATAAAAAAGAGGATCAATACTGTACCAAGACATTTTTGCTCTTTTATAGCCTATTCTTAAATCATTAACTGCCGGTTCATTAGCTGTTGGATCTCCATCATAATTATCTTCCAACGGAACACTTGCTAAACTCCATGATAACGGCGAACGCATATCAATTGTGGATTGCGACCCTTCAAAATCATCAATATAAGTTGTTGCTTCACCATTAAATTCATCGGTTTTAGAACTGCCTGGCTTTAAGTAAGCGAACTCTCCTCTAAAGGAAATATTAGATGGCACATCAGTATCAATATTTGGCAATTTGTTCACTAATCTCGTTAAGAAAGGAACTTCTGTAGAATAATTAGCATTTAAACCAAAGATAGAATTGTTAACCGATTCTTGTCCGTAATTTGATTTGGTAGTAAACGGACGCTCAGACATGTTTAAAATAGTAGCACCCACTAAGAATTTTTCGTTGAATTTATGCTCAACGTTGATTCCCCAAAATCTTCTAGTTTGTTGTCCGAAAACAGAATTATTTTCTACAGACACTTCAATTGGTGTGTTCGAAGCCTGAAGCGATGGGTCCAAGATATTTACTTTCCCCATTTGGTAATTTACCGTATAATCGACACCTTCAACTAAAAGTCTCCCACCAGCAGTTACTACAACAGATCCTTGTGGCACATTAAAAGCACCAATAGAAATTCCTTCACCACTCATGGATTTATAACGTCCTTTTATTTGAAATTTATTCTTTGAGCTTTCTTGTAAAGCAGCTGCTTGCGTTGTTTTATATAAGTTTCTGAAAACGTATTTTGATTGATTTGAATTATAAAGTGTTCCTTCGTAATCTTCCGAAGCATTTAACCTTAATTTTTCGAATAAATGTTTTCCAAACGGCTCCACAGTAGTAAATATAATTCTACCTTTTTGTGCATCAATTGTTATTCCTGGAATAAAATCAAAGAAACCATCTCCACCAGCTTGTGGATCATTGGTGTAATTTAATTTATCTACATTGAACACTTGTAATAATGGTGTTTCGTTTACAGTCGCAGGTAAAGGATCTGCACCAGCTTGTGTAATGTAATTTAATGGCGAAGGATCAGTATATAAAATATTTAGTTTAAAATCTTCTTGCTCTAATTGATAACCTCCTGTTTGATAAATGTTTTTCATCATTAAGTTCCAAGCCGGTTCTGCAACGACTACTAAATTAGACTTCAACATTTTTAACAATAAGGCTTGTGATGTTGGAACTCCACCAGCATCCACGTTTGTTGCATCTACTCCATCCGTACCAAATTCTCCTACTTGATACACCTGATCTCCAATAGTATATTGATAGGAAACCGCTAAAACTTCATCATTTGTTAAACGCTGATTAAGAGAAAGATATCCTAATTGAGGATGAAATGTAAATTCTGAAGCGGTTAATTTTCTAGCATTTTCAAGCTTCGCAAAGTCAACTCCTTCTGCAATTCCTGGTGTATTAAAACCATTTAAAGCCGTTGAAACATCTCTAACACTACTATTTAAGAAGTTACTTCCAATATTATTTGGGTCAAACTTATTATTCGCGTTATTTGAAGGTGTGTCTGGCGCTACGTTAAAAAATCCAGGTGCCGAAACCCCAACAACTGTTGCATCTGGCAAGCCAAAAAGTTGCGATTCACCTAAATCTTGAAGGGCAATAATATTTCTTAAGTTGTTTTCGGTATTACTAACTCTATTTTGCTTGTTAGTTACCCAAACTTCAATACGCGTAATTTGAACACGCGAATTAACATAGGGATAAGTAGCTAAAGCTTTATCGTATTTATTTCTGAAGTATTGCGATAAGAAATAGTGTCTATCCGCATCATAATCTAAAGCAAAAACCTCAAATTCTTGAAGTGTACCACCTCCTTGAGAAGTCACTGATTTTGTTTGTGATTTTTGTTCCGAGAAAACTCCTGTAAATGTTGTTTTTCCAAATTGCAATTGGGCTTTTACACCAAATAAACTTTGGGCACCACGAACTAATGAATTAGACAATGGAAAACTCACATTCCCCACCTCAATTTTCTTGATGATATCATCTTCAGTGGGAGCGTATTCTAATTTAATTAAATTTTGAAAAGCAAAAGTAGACTGCGTGTCATAATTAATATTCACACTTAATCTTGTTCCTACTTTTCCTTGAAGTCCTACACTAATTCGCTGATCAAAATCAAAACTAGTTGTTTTTCGGTTTTTTGGCGAAAATGAAGGGTTGTCTTGTTTAGTAAAACGCACCCCTAAATCAATATCTACCGTTCCTGTTGGCTTTACATCAATTGTATTACTTCCAAAAATGGCTTCAAAAAACTTAGAATTTACATAATATTTTGGCAATAGATTCTTCTGACCTTCTTCTGAACCTGCTTTTAAACCGTCCATAGCGGCAGATTTCTCTTGGTAATACTTGCGCATTTCTTCGCGAAGAACTAATTCTTGATATTGTGCAGCAGTTAAAATTAAGGGATATTTTATATTAAACTCACCCACAGAGTTTGTATAAATATAACGATCAGTAGCGGCATTATAAGAATATAATTCAGCGATACTTTTGGGATTTGGCATTTTAATCTTACCTAAATCCACCCCTGTTCTCACACTATCCTTTTCTTCATCTACTTGTGCGTGTAGCGAAAAAGAAAATAGCATTACTATAAATGCAAAACTATATTTTAAACTACGTTTTGCTTTTGTTGCCGTTTTTTTCAAGTTTTATAAATTTTTTAAAGCTTGTTTTATTAAGTTTTCTACAGAGGCATTCGGGGTTTCTCTAATAATTTTATCTAACGCTTTTTCAGCAGTTTTTCTTGCAAAACCTAAAACTTCTAAAGCTGATAACGCTTCATCTTTATTTGTATTGCTCTCAATTACTGAAACTTCGTCTAAATTGTAGACTTTTAACACTTTCTCTTTTAAATCAAGAATAATACGCTGTGCGGTTTTTGCGCCAATACCTTTCATCGATTGCATGGTTCCCAAATCGTTTGAAGCAATTGCTTGAATAATATGAGTGGGCGCTAATGAAGAAAGCATGGTTCTTGCAATACTCGCTCCCACTCCCGAAACAGAAATTAATAATTTAAACAATTCACGCTCTTGCTTTTCTACAAATCCATACAATGTGTGCGCGTCTTCTTTGATTTGCAAAAAAGTAAATAATTTTAAACTTTCTGAATCTGGCAATAACGAGAATGTATGCAATGAAATATTAACATGATAGCCCACACCGTTGCAGTCAATAATAACGTGGGTTGGTGTTTTTTCAACTAATCTTCCTTGGATGTGTGCTATCATATTACTGGTCTTACTTTACTTGTTTTTTTCCTTTTTCTTGTGCGTCAACTACAGCAACTGCTGCCATATTTACCATTTCATCCACACTTGCTCCTAATTGGAAAACGTGTACTGGCTTATTTAAACCTAAGATAATAGGTCCAATAGAATCCGCTTTATTCAATTCTTTCAGCAACTTGTAGGTAATATTTGCTGCGTCTAAATTAGGGAAAATAAGTGTATTCACTTTTTTGTTTACCAATTTAGAAAAAGGGAACTTACTTTTTAATAATTCTGGGTTTAAGGCGAAGTCACTTTGAATTTCTCCATCTACGATTAAATCAGGGAAATTCTCATGCAAATAAGTCACTGCTTCTCTTACTTTATTTGGACCTTCACTGTTTGAAGAACCAAAGTTTGAAAAAGAAACCATAGCAATTACTGGTTCCATTCCGAACATTCTAACAGTTTTAGCTGTCATTAAGGCAATTCTTGCTAATTCCTGAGCTGTAGGGTTTGGATTAATTGCAGTATCCGACAAGAAAACTGGTCCTCTCGTCGTCATCATCATGTTTGTTGTAGCTATTTTTGAAACTCCTGGCGCTCGTCCTATTAGTTGCATAACCGGCTTAATTGTTGAAGGATAACTTCTTGAATGACCTGTTACCATTGCATCTGCTTCACCAGTATTTACCATCATTAGTCCAAAATAGTTACGCTCGCGCATCCATTTTTCAGCTTCATAAAAAGTGACACCTTTTCTTTTTCTAGATTCCCAAAAATGCGTCGCAAATTCGTGTCTTCTGGTTGCTGCTTCAGGTGTTTTTGGATCAAAAATCGGCACTTCAACATCAAATCCAATTTCTGCTTTTAACTCTTTTATAATATCTTGATTTCCTAATAAAATAGGGAAACCAATGCCTTCTTCATGTACAATTTGAGCTGCTTTCAACACATCGATTTGATCTGCTTCTGCAAAAACAATACGTTTTGGATTAGTTCTAGCTCTATTCGTTAACAAACGGATCATTTTGTTATCTGACCCCATTCTTTCTAATAAATCGTCTTTATATTTTTCCCAATCTGTGATTGGCGCTAATGAAACTCCTGAATCCATTGCCGCTTTTGCCACTGCTGGCGCTACTGCTGTGATTAATCGTGGATCAAAAGGCTTTGGAATTATATACTCACGACCAAAGGTTAATTTAGTTTCACCATAAGCAATATTAACTTGCTCAGGCACCGTTTCTTTTGCTAAATGTGCTAAAGCAACTACTGCTGCTTTTTTCATTTCCTCATTAATTTTTGTAGCTCTAACATCTAAAGCACCTCTAAAAATATAAGGAAACCCTAATACGTTATTTACCTGATTAGGATGGTCTGAACGACCTGTAGCCATAATAATATCTTTACGAGTAGCAATTGCTAGATCATAAGCTACTTCAGGCAATGGATTAGCCAAAGCAAAAACCACGGGATTATCCGCCATAGCTAATAACATTTCGGCTGAAACGATATCGCCAGATGATAGCCCTACAAATACATCGGCACCTTTCATTGCATCATGTAATGAATCATAGTGTTTATCAGAAGCGTATTTTCTTTGCATGTCCGAAATTCTAGTATCGTCTTTTCTCAATGCACCTTTACTATTGAACATTACAATGTTTTCCAGCTTAACGCCAAAAGCAACGTATAAATTAGCACAAGCAATGGCTGCAGAACCTGCTCCCGAAACTACCATAGTAATTTCTTCCATTTTCTTACCAGCTAATTCTACCGCATTTAACAAGGCTGCACATGAAATAATTGCTGTTCCATGTTGATCATCATGCATTACAGGAATATTCAATTCCTCTACCAAACGTCTTTCGATTTCGAATGATTCTGGCGCTTTGATATCTTCAAGGTTTATTCCTCCAAAAGTAGGTGCTATATTTTTTACGGTTGCGATGAATGCTTCAATATCTTTAGTATCAACTTCAATGTCAAAAACATCAATATCAGCAAAAATTTTGAATAATAATCCTTTTCCTTCCATTACCGGTTTTGAAGCTTCGGGACCAATGTCTCCAAGGCCTAAAACAGCAGTTCCGTTAGAAATTACGGCTACTAGATTTCCTTTTGCGGTGTATTTATAAACGTTATTAACGTCTTTTTGAATTTCTAAACAAGGTTCTGCAACACCTGGAGAATAAGCTAGTGCTAAATCTCGTTGTGTAGCGTATCTTTTTGTAGGAACCACTTGGATTTTACCCGGGGTTGGTTTTGCGTGATACAATAAGGCTTCTCTACGTTTACTATCTTTATGCATAATTTTCAAATTTACTAACTTACAAATATAAGTGTTAGTTAGTAAAATAGAAATTATTTGTCGATTCTTTTGAAAAAATATGAATTCCAAATGATATCGTTATATTTCTGCTTCATTGTTTAGAAATAATATAGCTGTTTTAAAAAGCAACCAAAGCGTGAACTGCAGTTTTTTTTAAGAATAAAACTACTGCAAACTAAAGAAAAATATTGACGGAGTTCCACAAAGTAACTTGTACCCAAAAAGCTACTTATAAACTTTTTTACTCGCTGTTTCTTCGTGTTTTACAATGCGATTGTTTGCTCCAAGTAGTTTTCGTGAAATGTCATTTACAATAATTGTATCGTGAATAATAGCATAATTTCTCTTTAAAACGGCGAATTCTTCTCCAAGAAATTGGTTCAGGGCAAAATCCAGTTGATTTGGCTTTATTGAATTTTTGTAATCATCCATCGCCATAACATACTGTTTGTTTTTATAGAAGATTTTAAATTCGAAAATTTTCTCATTACTAGCAATGACTTTTTGTTTTTCTAAATCACTATAGCGAATTTGCATCTGTCCACTTGCGTTAGTTTTGTATCGTTTCTCATTATTATTTATGGAAAACTCAACTTGAATTTTCTCTTTATATAAGTTTGTAAAATTCATAACTAAAGTATCCGGATTGTCCACAGAACAAATGTAACCTAAATCAATACTAGGGATTTTAGGATAGTGCTTTCTTACTAAAACAATACTATCCTTGTATAAATGATAAATTCCATTCTCAGTATTTGCATTGACAACGGCGGGGTATGCATAACTATATGTAGAGTCCGAATTTAATGTTAGTTCACATTTTTCAACTTTAGTGCCGTAATTAGTTCTTTGGCAGGAAAGACATAATAGGACAAAAAACGCAGGTAGTACTAAAAACTTTATTACTTTCATTAATCTTCTTTTTTTAAGGACGTATTAGAGATAAATGTTTGCTATGTTTTTACTCTTTTTATGAAATTTGAAAAATGTTAAAAAAACAGAATTATTGGTTCAGCAAACCTTGAATTTAAAAGACAGAAAGCATGCTTAATATAAGCAAAAGAATGGCGTGCAGTTTATTCTTTTAAAATAATCTCATGAAAATAGTGTTATAGATGATCCTAAGTTTTGCAAATAGTTTTTCGAAAAAAGCGCATTACCAATTACAAAACAAAAAAATAAATAGTTCTTATATTTTAATTAAATAACTTTTTATAATACTTCTACTTTTTTACCAACTTTTTCAATTTCATAAAAACCGTCATCAATAAAACCGCAATTATCCCGAAAATAATTCCAATCAGGAATTCAGCCACAATAGAAGGAATGCTGTGCGGTACTAAATCATGTATATATGAAATATTATGCATGAAAATACCACCCGAAACTAAAAGAAGCGCTATTGTTCCAATTACCGCTAATGATTTAATAACAATTGGCAAAGCTTTAATTAATGTTTCTCCAACACCTGATAGGAAGCCTTTATTATTGGATTTTCTCATTAAATAATAACCGGCGTCATCCATTCTTACGATTAAAGCAACAATTCCATAAACTCCAACTGTTGCAATAATTGCGACAATCGTCACGCTTAAAATTTGCGTGGTAAGAGAATGTTGTTTTTCCAAAGCGGTTCCTAAAGCAATGATCACAATTTCAAGTGACAGGATAAAATCGGTTTTTATGGCAGAGTTTACTTTTGCTTTTTCCGAATGTTCGTCACTTACTTCAAGATTAATTTCTGCTATAACTTCTTCTGCTTTTTTAGAGCGATGGAAAATATATTCAATTATTTTCTCCATTCCTTCATAAGCTAAATAAACTCCTCCTAAAATTAAAGCCATTGTTATAGCTGGCGGATACAACCAATTTAAAACGAAAACGATGGGTAAAATAATAAGCTTATTGATAAACGAACCTTTTGTAACTGCCCAAAGTACTGGGATTTCTCTTTGCGATACAAAACCAGTTGCTTTTTCTGCATTTACGGCTAAATCGTCTCCTAAAATTCCTGCTGTTTTCTTTGCTGCAAGTTTACTTGTCATTGCAACATCGTCCATCAAAGCAGCAATATCGTCTAGTATTGCAAAAAATCCTGATGCCATATATTTTTCTTTAGAATTTGGTATTTCTGTTTGTAAAGTTCAAAACTACGGTAAAGTTTTTTATTTCTGGAAAACTGCGTTGGATTTTATAATGTTTTTAAGAATTTATTTAGCAGAAAGGTTTTTTTGTGATTCTGCTGTAGGTGAAAGATTGTTACGCAAAATCGGGAGACTTTACGGAGCTGAAGACTTTGCGCAGCTCGAAATGCAAAAAGTTATCAGCACTTACTCTTAGAGTTGTCAATTTTACAAATCACTATAACGATTAATATTCCACCAAGTAACCCTCCAATGTGAGCAGCGTTATCAATGCCTCGCCCAAAAAACCCCATTAGTAAATTAATACCTGCAAAAATACCTAAAAATATCAGCACACTTTTGCTTTCTTTTGTATAAGCACCAATCAAAAAAAGACCTAAAATCGCACCATATAAACCAAATATTGCTCCTGAAGCACCCACGCTAATTGTATTAGAATACCACCAAATACTTGCAAGACTTCCGAACAATCCAGAGAGAAGATATAAAATTGTGAATTTTTTCCTTCCTAAAAGAGGTTCAATAAATATCGCTGCAATAGCTAATCCATAAACATTTAGGATTAGATGCATTATTCCTCCATGTACAAACATACTAGAAAATAGTCGCCAATAATCACCATTCAAGGTTTCAAATCGTCTATTTGCTCCCCATTTTAATAATTCCAACCCGGTTGGGGAAACAAAATGAACACCTAAAAAAATCATCAAGACAAATATTAAAATATTTAAATCTAAAATAATCGAAGTAACGAAATGATCATCTTTAGGGACCAAAAACTGAAGCGCATCTAGTAAATCATCTTTTTTTGGTTTCTTACCTGATAAAAACCTTTTTTGTTGAATTTCGCTAAAACCAGGCCAGATTAAGAAAAAAACAAATAGAGTTAATCCAATTCCAAATGAACCAAATATCCATAAAAATTTATTTTGGTTTCGTTCTTCGTAACTATTTAGTTTAGGTTCGAGGATTATATAACTATCGTCAAGCGGTTCGTTAATCCTGCTCGCTATTGCCATTAAAAAACCATCTCTATCTTTTGAATTTGGTTTACTTTCAAAATGATTAAGTTTGTGAAAATCAAAATTTTTCATTTCGTCTAAGCAATCCTCGTAAAACATGTTATAACGCTCTTCTTTCTGAGCACTAGAAAGACGATTGCTAATTTGGTCTTTGAATTTAACACCATACCATAGCTTTTTTGCCTTATTAATGTTTGAAGAAGTATCGTTAACTATTGGATAGACGAAATATACCTCAAAATTTAAATTTTGATTGTAACGACCACTAGTTCTAAATTCTGTGTAAGAAGCCTCGTAGTACGATAGTACTGAGAAATTTTCAATCTTATAAAATCTGTCCTTTTTTGCTGAACTAATTTCAGAAGCATCTTTAAGATGAACTAAGTTTCCTGTAGCAGTTGTAATGAAATCTTGAGAAATAAAAAGCATTGCAGTCAAAATAAGCCAACAAACAAATTGAAAAAAAAACCTTCTTTCATCTATTTTTTTCTCAAATGTTAGTACTCGGAATCTGGGTCTAAGCCAAATAAGTATAGGAATCCAGGGAAAAAGTAAAGGAATCCAAATCATCCAAATCTCTTCTTTAAATTCAAAGACCGATAATTGAATTGCAAAAATCCACCTTACTAGAGAAACTACTAATACTGTCCCTAAAATAACTTTAAAAAAAGTTGGTAAAATGTGTTGTAGTTTTTTTATATATGTTTCCAAAATCCAATTATGAAATGCTAAAAATCTAAGGCATGTTTGACATTTTGTAAAGGAGATACAAAGCAGTTAATAAAAGTCCAGGTAACGCTAAATATAGTCTTACTTTTTTAAATATTCATTTACATAAGTTTCATACTCGGCCTTCAATACCTCAATATCGGTTGATAAATGTTGAATTGAATTTTCAACGGCAGTAAGTTGCATTTTAATCCTTTTCATATATACGAATAACTTAAAAGATGTGTAAATAGAAGTGGCAATTACAACAATGAAATTTAATACAATAATTGTGGTATTTGTCGAAAAATAATCGGTCTGCTGGAATGATTTTACTATGTTGTAAATTAGAAAAGCTATTGCTATAAAATTAATAAATAGTATAAAATAATTCAATATCTCATTTCCTATAGTTTTCGAAATTTGACTTTTTACTTCATCAAATTCTTGTTTTCTAGTAGTGACTCTTTGAATTTTAAATAATTTATAATTACGTAACTCTTCGTTAATTTTTTCTATTTCGTTCATATTGTACGTATTATTAATTAATGTGTTTTCCCTTTTTGCAATTACAGTATTGCTAAATTGTTTATAGCTACTAAACAACGTATTTTGATGCATACCTTTATATATGAAATGCTATTCGTCAGCTTATTCACTATCAAATGTAGATTAAAAAATGATAGAAAACACAAATTTTACATTAAATACAAATCCAAAATTCAAAAATACCTTTTCAAATCTAAATACGATCTCACTACAGGTTTGCGTTAGGGATTGCAGTGCCATCCTTTATGTTTTTCTTTAAAAACATAAAGATAGAACGGAAAGCCCGACCTGAAAGGGAACGCCCTTAAAATAAGCCGCCTTGTATATTTGCTTTAATTTTTCCTAAATGTTTGTACGCCTTTTCGGTAACTTCTCTTCCGCGTGGTGTGCGCATAAGAAAGCCTTCTTGTATTAAGAATGGTTCGTATACTTCTTCGATGGTTTCGCTGCTTTCGGAAACCGCGGTGGCTACAGTTGATAATCCGACTGGGCCGCCTTTGAATTTCTCGATGATGGTTAATAGAATTTTGTTGTCCATTTCATCTAATCCGTGGGCATCAACATTTAGTGCTTTTAGAGCAAATTTCGCTATTTCGATGTCGATTTTTCCGTTTCCTTTGATTTGGGCAAAATCTCTAACACGACGCAAAAGTGCATTGGCAATACGAGGTGTTCCACGACTTCTTCCTGCAATTTCGATCGCTGCTTCTTCGGTAATTGGCATTTTTAAGATGGCCGAACTTCTTTGTACAATTGTAGTTAGCAATTCGGTATTATAATACTGTAAACGGCTTTGAATTCCAAATCGAGCACGCATTGGAGCAGTTAACAAACCTGAGCGTGTTGTTGCACCAACTAATGTGAATGGATTTAGATTTAGTTGGACCGATCTTGCGTTAGGCCCTGATTCAATCATAATGTCTATCTTGAAGTCTTCCATAGCAGAATATAAATATTCTTCGACAATAGGACTTAAACGATGGATTTCGTCAATGAATAACACATCGCGCTCTTCGAGATTGGTTAACAATCCAGCTAAATCTCCAGGTTTGTCTAAAACCGGTCCTGATGTAATTTTGATTCCAACACCTAATTCATTCGCCAAAATATTAGCCAATGTTGTTTTTCCTAATCCGGGCGGACCGTGAAATAAGGTGTGGTCTAGTGCTTCGTTTCTCATATTCGCGGCTTGCACAAAAACAATTAGATTTTCTAATACTTGTTCTTGTCCAGCAAAATCATCAAAACTTAAAGGACGTAACGCTTTTTCGATATCAATATCTTGTGGCGTAAAAGACTCTTTATTGGGATTCAAATTATCATTCATAAAGACAAAGATAGTAAAGTTATAAAACAAAAACCTCTCCGAATTGGAGAGGTTTGTATAGTATGGTGAAAAATATTAATGATGTAATTCTTCTTCTCCTTCTTTCATTGGTACGTTTTGCATAACAAAGTCTTCATCATGACCTGGTTTGCTGTAATCGTAAGGCCATCTGTGTACTTCTGGAATTTCTCCAGGCCAGTTTCCATGAATATGTTCTACTGGTGTAGTCCATTCTAAAGTTGTAGATTTCCATGGGTTTTGTGGTGCTTTCTTTCCGAAGAAAATACTATAGAAGAAGTTCCAGAAAAATGCAATTTGGAACGCAGCTCCTACGATAGCGAATACTGTAATCAATATATTTACGTCAGCTAATTCATCAAATAATGGGAAAGCCGAGTTTGTATAATAACGTCTTGGTAATCCAGCCATTCCGATGAAATGCATAGGGAAGAAAACTCCATAAGCACAAACAGCAGTTGTCCAGAAGTGAACATAACCTAAGTTTTTGTTCATCATTTTTCCAAACATTTTTGGGAACCAATGGTAAACTCCAGCGAAGAAACCATATAAAGCTGATATACCCATTACTAAATGGAAGTGAGCAATAACGAAATAGGTATCGTGAACGTTGATGTCTAGTGTACTATCTCCAAGAATAATTCCTGTTAAACCTCCTGTAATAAATGTTGAAACGAAACCAATAGAGAACAACATTGCAGGGTTCATCTGAAGGTTACCTTTCCATAAAGTTGTAATCCAGTTGAACGCTTTAACAGCAGACGGGATTGCAATTAATAAGGTTGTGAATGTAAATACAGAACCTAAGAAAGGATTCATTCCTGAAACGAACATGTGGTGACCCCAAACAATTGTAGATAAGAAAGCAATTGCGATAATTGAAGTAATCATCGCTCTGTATCCGAAAATTGGTTTTCTAGAGTTTGTTGCAATAATCTCAGAAACTAGACCCATTGCAGGTAAAATTACAATATAAACCTCAGGGTGACCTAAGAACCAAAATAAATGCTCAAACAATACAGGCGATCCACCTTGATAATGTAAAACTTCACCTTGGATAAAAATATCTGATAAGAAGAAAGAAGTACCAAAACTTCTATCGAAAATCAATAATAATGCTGCAGAGAACAATACTGGGAAAGATACAATTCCAATAATAGCAGTTAAGAAGAAAGCCCAAACTGTTAATGGAAGTCTTGTCATAGTCATTCCTTTAGTTCTCAAGTTGATTACTGTAACTACATAATTTAATGATCCCATTAAAGAAGATGCAATAAAAATAGCCATAGATATTAACCATAAAGTCATTCCTAATCCAGATCCTGGAATTGCTTGTGGCAATGCACTCAATGGAGGATAAATTGTCCAACCAGCAGAAGCAGGTCCTGATTCAATGAATAAAGAACTTAACATGATAATACAAGATACAAAGAACATCCAGTATGAAAGCATGTTCATAAATCCTGAAGCCATATCACGTGCTCCAATTTGCAGTGGAATCAAAAGGTTACTAAACGTACCACTTAAACCAGCAGTAAGTACAAAGAAAACCATGATAGTTCCGTGAATGGTAACTAACGCAAGATAAATATCATTACGCATTACGCCATCAGGAGCAAAATTATCTCCTAAAAATATCTTGAAAATTTCGAAAGATTCTTCAGGCCATGCAATTTGCATACGAAAGAATAAAGACATAACAACTCCAACAATACCCATCAATAATCCTGAAATAAGGTATTGCTTTGCTATCATTTTGTGATCCACACTAAAAATATATTTAGTTATGAATGTTTCTTTATGATGAACGTGTTCGTGTGACATATTAATTCTATTATGTGAAATATAAATAATTATTTAATAATTTGAGCTAAAACTACAGTAGTATCAACAACAACTTCGTTAGTAATAGCAGGAGCAGGTGCTTCAGGAGCATTAGCGTCATTCCTTTGTTGTTCTAATGTTGGCTTTTCAGCTAACCACGCTTTAAAATCAGCAGGTGTGTCAACAACAATTTTCATTTGCATATTGTAATGCGATGCACCACAAATTTTGTTACACAATAACAAATAATCAAATGTATAAGGATCTAAAGCAGATTGACCTGATGCAACAAGAGCTTTACTTTTCTTGCTTCTAATATCATTGATTTTAGCCACTTTCTTAACAATCGCTTCGTCATTTCTCATGTCAGCGGTAGTTACACTTGGCGTGAAAGCGAACTGAGTAATCATACCCGGAACACAGTTCATTTGCGCTCTAAAGTGAGGCATATAAGCTGAATGTAAAACGTCTTGAGAACGAATTTTGAAAATTACTTTCTTTCCTTTTGGTAAGTGTAATTCAGTAACAACTTTATCATCTAAAGCTGCAGGATCATCTAAATCAACACCTAAAGTATTAATTCCCTCAATCAATCGAACGTTTGCTTTTCCTAAAGTTTTATCTTCTCCAGCATAACGTGCTTCCCAACCAAATTGTTTAGCATATAACTCAATAACTATAGCGTCTTGTTTTTCTTCCTCAGTTACAAACATAATTGTATTCCAAGTATATAAACCGTACATCACTAAACCAGCTAAGACAATAACTGGAATAATAGTCCAAACTGCTTCTAATTTGTTGTTGTCAGCGAAATATAATGCTTTTCTTCCTTCTTTTCCTCTGTACTTAAACGAGAAATAGTGTAATAAAAACTGAGTAACAGTTTGAACGAAGAAAATAATAGCCATCGAAATGTTCATTAAATTGTCCACTTCTTTTCCATGCTCAGAACCTGGAGTTCCTAATACGAAATCTCCCCAAGCATATAAAGAATAAATAGTGAATATATAAATGAATCCTAAGAATCCAAACATTAAATATCCATTAACACTATTATCATTGTCGTTAGCGATTTCTGACTGTGCAGAAACACCACCAATTTGCGTTAAGTCAAAAATTCTTGTCAGTTGCCATACAGCAATTCCGATTAAGACGATAACTATAAAAACGAAGAAACTTGTCATTTTTTTATTTCTTTTTTAACTATTAATAATGAAAGTGCTTACTTTCTTCAATAAATGGATTTCCTTCTGGTTCAATTGGAGCTTTAGTAAGCGCATTAAACACGACGAATATAAATAAACCTAAGAAGAATAAAATTGAACTGATTTCAGGAATACCGATGAACCATTGATCTCCAACAGTTGCAGGCATAATCATAACGAAGAAATCAATATAATGTCCGAATAAAAGTAATACACCAGCTAAAACAATAATCCAAGATAAACGTTTAAAATCAGTATTAATTAAAATTAACAATGGGAATATAAAGTTTACAATCAACATTCCGAAGAATGGGAAGTTATAGTCTTGAATTCTTGTTACGAAGTATGTTACTTCCTCAGGAATATTTGAATACCAAATTAACATAAATTGTGAGAACCATAAGTACGTCCAGAAAATACTCATACCGAACATAAATTTAGCTAAATCATGAATATGACTTGTATTTACGTTTGGCAATAATCCTAAAGATTTTAAGTATATAGTCACTAATGCTATAACGGTAATTCCACTTACAAAGAAACTTGCAAATACATACCATCCGAATAATGTACTGTACCAGTGTGGATCAACAGACATAATCCAGTCCCAAGACATGATTGATTCTGTAACTATAAACACAACTAAGAATACAGCAGAAAGTTTAAAGTTTCTTTTATATGGCACATTATCAGTAGCAGTATCTTGCGCTATAGAGTTTTTTACAAATTTGTAACGGAAATAATTCCAAACTCCTAAAAATAAAGCTGCAGTAATTAAAAATCTAGTAACATTTAACCAGCCTTTTTTGTTAAAAATTAATTTATCAAAATTAACGTGTTCTGGATTAATAACATCAGGATTCATCCAAGCAAATAAGTGATTGAAATGTAATGAAGATAATACTAATAAAACAAAGAAAATGATAGATCCAGGTAATAAATAAGCCGTGATTCCTTCCATAACTCTATAAAGAATTGGAGACCATCCTGCTTGTGAAGCATATTGAATTGCATAAAAAGCTAAAACTCCTAAAGCAATTAACATGAAGAAAATACAAGCAACATACAACGCAGCCCAAGGTTTATTTTGCAACTGATGTAAAACGTGCTCAGCATGCTCTTTATCATGATTAGCATCATGAGCTACAGTTTCTTTTTTAGGTGTTTCTGCTTTTGCAACAGCAACTAAAGCAGCAGAGTCTACAGCTTCATTTGTAACTACAGAAGAGTCTAAAAGAACTTCAGTAGCACCTTCATTTTTTTGAACTGTATCAATAGCTATCGCATGCGTATGTACATCATGTGTAGTTTTTTCAACATGAGCAGCTTCCTGATGGTGACTATCTGCTATTATTTTTTCAACATCTTCAATAGTTTTAGGAGCGTTAATAAACCCTATAACTATTCCTACTAGGCCTAAAGCCATAAGGACAAATGAAAATGTTTTTAATTTACTTGAAAACGTGTACGTATTCATATCTATAATTTTCAGAAATTTTTACTATTATAATCCAGCTTTAAGCTTTAAAACGTAATCAGCTACCTGCCATCTTTCATCTTGCGACAATTGATTTGAATGTGAACCCATAGAGTTCAATCCATAAGTAACTACGTGATATATACTTCCGTCTGTAATCTCTCTATCTGCGTAACTAGGTACTCCAAGGAATTTTTCTTTCACTACTAAAACCCCTTTACCATCACCTTTATCACCATGACAAACTGCACAATAAATACTATACAATTCTTTACCAGCTTTTTCATCAACCATTGTTGCATCTAAAGGAGATTTTAAAGTTGCTTTTGCTAATGCATAACCTTCTGGAGTATCTGCAATCTCATAAGGAACGAATCCTCTTTTTACAGAACCTTTAGCAGGCATTTGTGCTTCAACACCACCTTTAAAAACGTCATGCTCTGAATATGTTTCATAAGAAACTGCTTCATACATGTTAGGGAAAAACTGATAGTTAGGTTTTGATTTATCGAAACAAGAAGTTGCCAAAAAAGACAAACCTACTACTGCTACTATTTTATATAAACTTTTCATAACTATCTATTAATGCTTATCTACTACTTTAACTTCAACTGCACCAGTCCCAGTAAAAAATGAAATTAATTCATCTTCGTTACCGTGAATTCCAACTTCCATTAAGAAGTGATCATCCGTTGTTCTAACGTCTGGGTTCTCTGCAACTTTAAAAGGCCACAATTTACTTCTCATGTAAAAAGTAATAACCATTAAGTGGGCAGCGAAAAACACTGTTAATTCGAACATAATAGGAACGAATGCCGGCATGTTATCAATGTAACTAAAACTTGGTTTACCACCAATATCTTGAGGCCAGTCTTGAATCATGATAAAATTCATCATCCAAGTAGCGAAAGCCAAACCAACTACTCCATAAAGAAAAGAACAAATAGCTAATCTTGTAGGTGCTAGTCCCATTGCTTTGTCCAAACCATGAACTGGGAATGGCGTATAAATTTCTTCAATATGATGATGAGCTGCTCTAGTTTGCTTAACAGCATCCATTAAAATATCATCATCATTATATATAGCGTGTATTACTTTATTACTCATGATATTAATGATTATCTGAATGATTAGATCCGTTTTGTTCTCTTGCTCTCTTAAAATTGTCACCTGAAGCTTTCAAAATAGTTTTTACTTCAGCTTGTGCAATTACTGGGAAACTTCTAGAATATAATAAGAATAATACAAAGAAGAATCCGATAGTTCCTATAAAAATACCTGCATCAACAAATGTTGGTTGGAACATAGTCCATGAAGAAGGTAAATAATCTCTATGTAAAGAAGTAACGATAATTACAAAACGCTCAAACCACATTCCGATGTTAACTAGAATAGCAATAACGAATGATGCTAAAATGTTAGTTCTAACTTTCTTAAACCACATTACTTGCGGAGAAACAACGTTAAAGAACATCATGAAGAAATAAGCCCACCAGTAAGGTCCCGTTGCTCTATTCAAGAATGCATATTGTTCGTACTCAACTCCTGAATACCAAGCAACCCACAGCTCGGTTATGTAGGCTACACCTACAATAGAACCAGTAATCATTACTACAATATTCATTAATTCAATATGCTGTACAGTAATATAATCTTCTAAATTGGATACTTTTCTCATGATGATAAGTAACGTATTTACCATTGCGAATCCAGAGAAAATAGCTCCAGCTACGAAATACGGTGGTAAAATAGTCGTATGCCATCCTGGAATTACTGAAGTAGCAAAGTCAAAAGATACAATTGTATGTACAGAAAGTACAAGAGGAGTTGCTAAACCAGCTAATACAAGAGATACCTCTTCAAAACGCTGCCAGTCTTTTGCTCTTCCACTCCATCCAAAAGAAAGAATAGAATATACTCTTTTTGTAAAAGGAGTTACAGCTCTATCACGTAGCATTGCAAAGTCAGGTAGTAAACCAGTCCACCAGAAAACTAATGATACTGATAAGTACGTTGAAATTGCGAATACGTCCCATAATAATGGCGAGTTAAAGTTAACCCATAACGAACCAAATTGATTCGGGATAGGTAAAACCCAATACGCTAACCATGGACGACCCATGTGAATAATAGGGAATAAACCAGCTTGCATTACTGAGAAAATCGTCATAGCTTCTGCAGAACGGTTAATTGCCATTCTCCACTTTTGACGGAATAATAATAATACGGCTGAGATTAACGTACCAGCGTGACCGATACCTACCCACCAAACGAAATTGGTGATATCCCAAGCCCAACCTACTGTTTTATTTAATCCCCAAGTTCCAATACCGGTGGTTAAAGTATAAATCATACAACCTACTCCCCATAAAAATGCGGCTAAGGCTATTGAAAATACAGTCCACCATAGTTTGTTTGCTCTACCTTCTACAGGTCTAGCAACATCTACCGTTACATCGTGGTAAGATTTACTTCCTACTACTAAAGGTTTTCTAATGGGTGCTTCGTAATGAGACGACATATTCCTTTATATTGTTTCTGTTAATTAATACTTATTTATCGTTTCTAACTTTCACGTGATACATCACGTTAGGTTTTGTTCCGATGTGCTCTAATAAATGATACATTCTTTCGTCTTCTAGCAATTTAGCTACATCAGATTCAGAATCGTTGATATCTCCAAATTTCATTGCGCCAGTTGAACAAGCAGCAGAACATGCAGTTTGGAATTCATCCTTACCAACAACTCTACCTTCGCGTTTTGCAGTTAATTTAACAGCTTGTGTCATTTGGATACACATTGAACATTTCTCCATAACTCCACGAGAACGAACATTCACATCTGGATTTATAACCATACGGCCTAAATCGTCATTCATGAAATAATCAAATTCACTATTTTTGTTATATAAGAACCAGTTGAAACGTCTTACTTTATATGGACAGTTGTTAGCACAATAACGAGTACCAACACATCTGTTGTATGCCATATGGTTTTGACCCTCTCTACCATGCGATGTTGCCGCAACAGGACAAACTGTTTCACAAGGTGCGTGATTACAGTGTTGACACATTACAGGTTGGAAAGCAATTTGAGGATTTTCAGCAGCATGTTCCATATCCTTGAAAGTACTCACGTTCTCAAACAATCCTGAAGCAGCGTCTTTAACAACGATATCTCCAGCAAATGTATCTTGAGAAGAGTAATATCTATCGATACGTAACCAGTGCATATCACGACTTCTTCTAATTTCTGATTTACCTACAACTGGTACGTTATTTTCAGCGTGACATGCAATTACACATGCTCCACATCCTGTACAAGCGTTTAAGTCAATCGATAAGTTGAAGTGGTGCCCAATACTTCTATCAAAAGAATCCCATAAATCAACGTCTTTAGCAGCTGTTGGTTTGTGATCTAAAGAAACCATCGGCATAATGTTCCAATCTTTGGCGTCCTTTGTATTGAATATTTCAAGAGTAGTTTCTTTGATGATATCACCTCTACCCATTAATGTATTTTGTAATTGAACACAAGCGAACTCATGATCTCCTGAAGCTAAAGTAATAGTCGCAGATTGATTTGAATTCAAGTTAGCATACAAAGCGTAAGCATTAACACCCACTTGCATTTCTTCTTTCAATCCTGTTTTTCTACCGTAACCAAAAGCTAAACCTACAGTTCCTTTAGCTTGTCCTGGTTGAATAATAACCGGAACACTTTCTAAAGTAACATTACCAACTTTAATATTAGCCTTACTTCCGTCTAAACCTCCGTTTGCTACATTCCAGTTTTTAAGACCTATCGCTTCTGCATCCGCTTTAGAAACAGTAACATAATTGTCCCAAGACACTCTAGTAATAGGGTCTGGGAATTCTTGCAACCACGGGTTGTTAGCTTGCTGTCCATCTCCCATACCAACTTTAGTATACAAAACTAAATCAAAATTAGCTGATTTAGCTTGAGCCAAAGTACTTGCAGCTTCATTTGCATTTAGAGCTCCAGCAGTTAATGCAGAAGCACTACCAGCCACAAACCCATCATGCACAGCTTGATTCCAAGACTTTCCAGCTAACGATGTAGCAGCAAAACCTTTTAAGTAATCAAAATAAGGAGCTGTATTATCTGTCCAAGAAAGTAAAGCTTCTTGGAATTGTTTTGTATCAAATAAAGGACGAATCGTAGGTTGCATGATACTATAATTACTTCTAGTCATAGCAACATCACCCCAAGATTCTAAGTAATGTGGAACTGGAGCAGCAATAGTTGTTAAAGATGCAGTTTCATCTTCTTTCAAAGAGAAAGCAACTGATAACTTAACCGATTTTAGTGCGTCAGTAAATTCTTTTGAGTTTGCTAATGTGTAAGCAGGATTAACTCCATTCATAATTAATGTATGAACTTTTCCAGCTTTCAGATCTGCTACTAATTGAGTAACAGCTTTTGCATCACCTTTTCTTGTTAAAATTGCATCACTAGGATTGAATGCTGCTGATTGTAACGCTTGATTAATTGCAATCGCCACCAAATGCGCATTAACATCGTCTAAACCAGTAACAAAAACTCCTTTGCTTCCTGCAGCTTTTAACTGATTAGCAGCTTTAACCACTGCTTCATCATATTTATCAATTTTAGATGTTCCAATAGAAGCACCTGTAACAATATTATAAATTTTAACTAAAGCTTGTTTCTGAGCAGCAACATTCAAAGGAATTCTAACATCTGCATTAGCACCAGCTAAAGACATGTTAGCTTCAATTTGAATATGTTTAGACATCATTCCATTTTTAGGAATACGTCCTTGAGCATATCCTGCATCAAATCCTCCACCTTGCCAATCTCCTAAGAAATCTGCACCCACAGAGACAATTGTATTTGCTTTTGAGAAATCATAATTCGCTAAAGCTCTCGTTCCGTAAACAGATTGAAAAGCATCTAACGCATTAGATTCAGATATAGCATCATAAACAATATGCTTAGTTGTAGGGTATTTTGCTACTAAAGAAGCAACCAAAGCATCAGTAGAAGGACTCGCCATTGTATTAGTTAATACAACTACATTACCCCCACTTGCACTAGCGTCAACTAAACTCGCTTTAACTTTTGTGTTTACGTCAGCCCATTTTGCATCTTTACCAGCAATTTTAGGATTTTTTAAACGTGTACTATCATATAAAGAAAGAACCGATGCATGAACTCTAGCGTTAGCTCCAGTTCTTGATCCTTCTAAATTATTATTTTCAACTTTAATAGGACGACCCTCACGAGTTTTGATTAATATATTAGCAAAATCAAATCCATCCGCCATAGTAGTTGCATAGAAATCAGCAACACCAGGAATAATTTCTTCTGGTTGAATTACGTAAGGAATTGACTTTACAACAGGACCCTCACACGCAGCTAAAGATGCAGCAGCAGTGCTAAATCCAACATATTTCAAAAAGTCACGACGAGTAGTTGATGACGCAGATAAAGAATCTTTATCTCCTAAAAATTCATCAACAGGAATTGGTTCCACAAACTCGTTGTTTCTTAGCGTCTCAACAATAGAACTATTTTCGTTTAGTTCCTCAACACTTTTCCAGTATTTTTTGTTTGATGCCATTGTATAGTATATTAGCTTCTAATTATTAATATTAATAGTGACATTTTCCACATTCTAATCCACCCATCTGCGCTGCAGTCAACTGCTTCACACCGTATTTTTTAGAAAGTTCTTCATGTATCTTTTTGTAGTAAGCGTTATCTTCTACTTTCACATTTGTTTCTCTGTGACAGTTGATACACCAACCCATTGTTAATGGAGAATGTTGTCTCATGATTTCCATTTCTTCAACTGGCCCGTGACAAGTTTGACATTCTACACCTGCAACAGTTACGTGTTGTGAGTGATTAAAGTAAACTAAATCAGGTAAGTTGTGAATTCTAACCCATTTCACTGGTTCAGTTTTCCCTGTATAAGCTTGCACGTCTTTATCCCATCCAACTGCTTTATACAATTTATCAATTTCACCGTCATAAAACTCTTTTGAATATTCCTCAGTAGCTGTAGATTCAGCAACTTCACCAATACTCTTATGACAGTTCATACAAACGTTCAATGAAGGAATATTTGAATGCTTACTAACTCTAGCAGCAGAGTGACAGTATTTACAATCAATACCGTTTTCACCTGCGTGAATTCTATGTGAGTAATGAATCGGCTGTAATGGCTCGTATCCCTGATCTACACCAATTTGCATCATCCATCCGTATGCAAAAAACGCACTAACCAACAACAACATAATAACAGAAACCAATACTAAAAATTGATTTTTAGCATACGCTCTAAAGAATGTCATTAAAGAACGATTCTTTTTAACAACTTCTAAACCTTTTGCATCAGCAATTTTAGTCAACATACTGTACACTAAGAACAGCATAACTACTAACATCGCCATCACCAAAGCAAGTCCTCCTAATATAACATTGTTAGAAATCCCAGAACCATCAGAAGCAGCTTGTCCACCTGGAACAGGTGCAGGAGCTTCAACAACTGGAAGCGGCTCAGATGTGTAAGCCAACATGTCATCAATATCTTGATTTGACAATTGAGGAAAAGAAGACATCGGGATTTTATTGTTCGCTTCGAACACTTTGATTGCTAGCGCATCTCCCGATTTGATTAAATCTCCACTGTTTTTAATCCATTTATACAACCATTCTTTGTCATACTTAGAAGCAACATCACGAAGCGCTGGCCCCGTTGCTTTACCATCTAACTTATGACAAGCTGCACAATTGGCGTTAAACAATTCTTTACCTTTTACAGCATCCTGCGCGAATGCAGATAAAGACGTCACTAGCAAAAATGCTAGACCGAAGAAAATCCTTGAAAACGATTTATGGTTACCCACTTTTTTCATATTTAAAATGATTATCAACTAAATTTTGGTATGGTTTTAGCAATGATATCTAAAGACAATACCTATTTCTTTTTTAAAACTCCGACAAAAATACGATATTAGAACTATTATTAAAACCTTAACTTTATCTTAAAATGTAATTTATAACAATTCTAAATAATTTTAATTCGCCAATTATATACTTAAATTGTATTTTTGTATCAAAATAAATGAAAAATGAAAAAAACAACCAAACATAAGTCATTGTTGCTCTTGTTACTATCTATCTTTTATGGGGTAAATAGTTTTTCTCAGGAATCCAAAAGCAAGCTATCCCAAGACCCAAAACTGGAGCAGCTTTTAAAAGAAAAAAGAAAAATCAATCAAAGCATCGCCTCGAATGAATCTTACAAAGTTCAAATTTTTTACGGAGACAGTGAAGAATCGAAACGAAAGTTGCAGGAGTTCAAAAGAGAGTTCAAAGATATTGATGGTACAATTACCTACGGAAATCCAAATTACAAAGTAATGGTGGGGAATTACGCCTCAAGAATCGAAGTTGAAAAAGCAATGCTAGAGTTCAAGAAAAAATACCCAACCGCTTTAATCATCAAGCCAAATAATTAAGCACAAAAAAAGCCCTGAAAATTCAGGGCTTTTTTTTATCATCTAATTGAATTACTTCAATTTTTTCTTTACTTCTACTTCTTGGAAAGCTTCAACTAAGTCATACTCTTTAATATCGTTGTAATTCTTAATCTGCATACCACAGTCATATCCTTTAGCTACTTCTTTAACATCATCTTTAAAACGTTTTAATGTCGCTAATTCACCTGTGTAAACAACCACACCTTCTCTAATAAGACGTATTTTAGAATTTCTAAAGATCTTACCATCTGTCACCATACATCCTGCAATAGAACCCACTTTAGTAACTTTGAAAATCTCTCTAATTTCTGCAGTACCCGTAACCTCTTCTTTTAAAATAGGAGATAACATTCCTTCCATCGCATCTCTTAAGTCATCAATAGCATCGTAAATAATAGAATAGTTACGAATATCAATTTCTTCTTTATCTGCTAATTGCTTAGCATTTCCTTGTGGACGTACATTAAACCCAATGATGATTGCATCTGAAGCCGAAGCTAACAATACATCAGACTCAGTAATTGCACCTACACCTTTATGAATAATATTGATTTGAATTTCTTCAGTAGATAATTTAGAGAACGAATCCGCTAAAGCCTCTACCGAACCATCCACGTCTCCCTTAAGGATAATATTTAATTCTTTAAATTGTCCTAAAGCAATACGACGACCAATTTCTGCCAATGTAATATGTTTCTGAGTACGTACAGATTGCTCACGTTGTAATTGCGTACGTTTCGCAGCAACTAGTTTCGCTTCTCTTTCTTCTTCATATACATTAAATTTATCACCTGCTGTTGGAGCACCATCTAAACCTAATACAGACACTGGAGATGAAGGACCTGCTTCTTTAATCTGCTTACCTCTTTCATCATACATGGCTCTAATTTTACCATGATTTTTACCAGCTAATACGTAATCCCCTACTCTTAAAGTACCTGCTTGTACTAAAATCGTTGAAACATATCCTCTACCTTTATCTAATTGTGCTTCCACAACAGTTCCGATAGCTAATTTTTTCGGGTTTGCTTTTAATTCTAAGATTTCAGCTTCAAGTAATACTTTTTCTAATAATTCTGGAATACCTTGTCCAAATTTAGCAGAAATTTCTTGCGATTGATATTTACCACCCCAGTCTTCAACTAACAAGTTTAACTGTGCTAATTGTTCTTTAATTTTTTCTGGATTTGCAGTTGCTTTATCTACTTTATTGATTGCGAATATCATCGGTACACCTGCTGCTTGAGCATGGCTAATCGCTTCTTTCGTTTGTGGCATGATGTCATCATCAGCAGCTACTACAATAATTGCAATATCTGTAACTTGAGCTCCACGAGCACGCATCGCCGTAAAGGCTTCGTGACCTGGTGTATCTAAAAATGCAATTTTCTCTCCATTTTCTAATATCACACTATATGCTCCAATATGCTGTGTAATTCCTCCCGATTCACCACCGATAACATTTGCTTTACGGATGTAATCCAATAAAGATGTTTTACCGTGGTCAACGTGACCCATTACAGTAACAATCGGTGCTCTGTGCACTAAATCTTCTGGAAGATCTTCGACAACAATCGCAGCTTCTTCGATATCAGTAGTAATAAATTCTACTTCAAATCCAAATTCATCTGCAACAATTGTTAACGTCTCAGCATCCAAACGTTGGTTCATGGTAACCATGATTCCTAGCGACATACAAGTTCCGATCACTTTCGTAATTGGCACATCCATCATCGTAGCAACTTCACCAACAGTAACAAACTCAGTTACTTTTAATATTTTATTACCATCTTCTTGTGCTTGTAATTCAGCTTCATTTCTCTCTCTGTGCGTATCACGTTTGTCACGACGATATTTAGCAGATTTAGACTTGTTACCTTTACCTTGTAATCTTTCAAGCGTTTCTTTAATTTGGTTTTTAACATCCTCTTCAGAAGGTTCAACTTTCTGAATAATAGGTTTTTTACCTTTATTAAATCCACCTGCAGCATTACCTTTAACAAACTCTTTTTTAGGACCACCAGCCGCAGTTGTAATTCCTGGCGCACCTGGACCTCCTGGCTTAATGATTCTTTTGCGTTTGTTTTTATTATTTGCATTCGCTCCTGCAGCATTTGTTACGATAGGAGCTCCTGGTTTTTTAACATCTTTTTTGAAGTCTTCTTTCTTCTTTTTAGGCTTTTCAAATTGCGTTAAATCAATTTTTTGACCCGTAAAAGTAGCACCAGTCAATTTTTGATATTGTGTTTCGATTTTTACTTCGCCAGCTTCTTCGGAAGATTCCTCAGTAGCATTTTCTTCTTGAGCTTCTGTTTTAGCAACAGCAGGCTTGTCTTGTTTCACTTCCACTTCAGCATTTGCATCAGCAACAGGTTTTTCCGAAGCTACCTCCTTAGATCCTGCTACCTCTTCAGAAACAGCCACTGGTTTAGCTTCTACAACCGCTTTAGCTTCCGTTACTTTAGGAGTATCTGCCACAGGTTTAGAATCCACTGCTGGTTTCTTTTCCGCAACAGCCTTCACTTCAGGAGTGATCGTTTTTTCTTCCACTTTTGGAGCTTTAGAAACAACAACGGGTTTTTTAGGCTCTAAATCAATTTTTCCAACTGCTTTTGGCGCAGAAACAACAGCTTTTGCTTTTACCACTTCCTGTCTTTGACGTTCAGCTTCCTGTAAACGCTTCGCTTCTTGTTCTTTTTCAAGTTCACGCTTAAGAGCCTCTTTCTCTTTACGTTTTTCTTCACTTACTTCAAGAGAGGCTTCCTTATTTCCTTTGTCAGCAGAAAATTGACCACATAAGACTTTATACTCCTCTTGAGATATCTTAGCATTTGGACTAGACTCGATCTCATGACCTTTGTCTTTTAAAAAATCCACAGCTCTATCAAGAGAAATATTTAACTCCCTTAAAACTTTGTTTATTCTTATTTCTCTTCCTTCAGACATATAATCTTTTTAAAAAATTCTTTTTTGTTGTGTGTTATTATATGACAAGAATTACTTATCTAACTCTTCTTTTAAGATGTTCATCACATCTACAATAGTTTCTTCTTCTAAATCAGTTCTTCTCACTAAATCAGCTACTTCTTGATTCAATACACTTCTTGCAGTATCTAAACCAATTTTTGCGAATTCAGAAATTATCCAAGCTTCGATCTCGTCAGAGAACTCACTCAATTCAACGTCATCTTCTTCTTGAATAGCACCTTCGCGGATAACATCAATTTCATAACCAGTTAACAAGCTAGCTAATTTAATGTTATTTCCACCTCTACCAATCGCTTTCGAAACTTCTTCAATTTTCAAAAACACTTCCGCGGTTTTAGCTTCTTCGTTAATTTTAACAGAAGATACTTTCGCAGGACTTAATGCTCTTGTTATGTACAATTGCGGGTTTGAAGTGTAATTGATAACGTCAATATTTTCATTACCTAATTCACGAACAATTCCGTGAATACGAGAACCTTTCATTCCTACACAAGCTCCAACTGGGTCAATTCTATCATCATAAGAATCAACAGCCACTTTAGCTTTTTCACCTGGAATACGAACTACTTTTTTAATTGTAATTAAACCATCAAAAACCTCTGGAATTTCTTGTTCAAATAATTTCTCAAGAAAATCAGGAGCCGTTCTAGACATGATGATCTGTGGCTTATTCCCTTTTAATTCAACATTTTCAATAACTCCTCTCACATTATCTCCTTTTTTGAAATAATCGTTTGGAATTTGTTTTTCTTTTGGTAAAATGATTTCGTTCCCTTCATCATCCATCAAAATTACAGCTTTTGGACGAACGTGGTGTACTTCCGCTGTATATATATCGCCAATTAAATCTTTAAATTGTTTGTAAAGATTCGTATTGTCGTGTTCATGTATTTTCGAAATAAGATTTTGACGCAGTGCTAAAATAGCTCTTCTTCCTAATTGAAATAATTTAACCTCTTCGGAAACATCTTCTCCAACTTCAAAATCAGGCTCTATCTTTCTTGCTTCAGAAATAGAAATTTCAGAGTTTTCATCTTCCACTTCACCATCTTGTACAACAACACGATTTCTCCATATCTCCATATCTCCCTTATCAGGATTAATGATAATATCAAAGTTATCGTCTGAACCATATTTCTTTTTCAAAGCATTTCTAAATACTTCTTCCAAAATTGCCATTAGTGTGACTCTATCAATGAGTTTATCGTCTTTAAATTCCGAAAACGATTCTATTAATGCAATATTCTCCATGTCAACTCTTTTGTTTTAAAATGATACTATAACAATTGCTTCTTTTATATCTTCATACAAAATAGCAACATTCTTATCCACTGTTTCTTTTCCTTTACCAACTTTCTTTGGTTCTCTTGCTTCCCATTCTAACGTGATTTTCTCATCATCTGCCGCAGTCAGTTTCGCTTCAATTTCTTCAGAGGAGGTAGTTTTTACTTTTAAAGTTCTGCCAATGTTTTTTACATATTGTCTAACAAACTTCAAAGGACTTGAAAGACCTGCTGATGCAACTTCTAAAGAAAAGTCTTGCTCTTCACGATCTAAATTACCCTCAATCACTCTGCTGATTTCAATACAATCCTGAAGATTTATACCATTATCACCATCTAAATCGATGCTAATTTTAAAAGCGTCGCTGATAGACAAGTTCACTAAAAACAAATCTTGTCTTGCTGTTAACGCGTCATCTATCAAACCTTGAACCTTTTCTTTAAACGTCATAACTTTTATAAAAAGAGGCACGCAATGCGTGCCTCATTATTCATTTTCCTTCAAATAACTGCGCAAATGTACAATTTTATTTGAATTAAAAAAAATATTGTGAGTATGGATAATTTTTATATCTTTATAGTATAAATTATTTTTACCTATTTACTAACCTAAAACAAACTTATGAAAAGAATTTTAGTACCCACCGATTTTTCTAATCATGCGGAATATGCACTTAAAGTGGCTGCACAAATCGCAAAAAAAAATGACGGTGAAATCTTTTTGATTCACATGCTAGAACTTCCAACTACAGGAGCAGATGCTTTGTCAAGATCTCACGAAATGCCAGAGCTAATGCTTTTCAAAAACATAGCGGTAAATAAACTAGACGAACTAATGCATTCGGATTATTTAGCCGAGGTTCAAGTTACTAAAATAATTCAGTTTGAATTGGCTTTTGACGGAATTGTTAAAAGTGCAGAAACGCATAATGCTGACTTAATCGTAATGGGCTCGCATGGAGCAAACGGATTCCAAGAAATGTTCATAGGTTCTAATACTGAAAAAGTAGTTAGAAACGCAGACATACCTGTTTTAGTCATTAAGCGCGAAGAACCAAATTTTAACGCTGATAAATTTGTATTTGCTTCAGATTTCTCTGACGAAGCTAAAAAACCATTTGAAAAAGCATTTTCATTTGCAAAAGAGTTTGGATCAAAACTTCACCTTGTTAATATCAACACACCAAATAATTTCAAATCAACTATCGTTGCTGAAGAAACAATGGAACAGTTTTTAGAAGGAGTTGACACAACAGACATAACAACACATATCTATAATGATGTAAATGTTGAAAAAGGAATTTTACATTTTTCAAAAAGCATCGATGCCGATATTATAGGAATGAGCACACACGGCAGAAAAGGACTAGCACATTTCTTTAACGGAAGTATCAGCGAAGACTTAGTAAATCATGCTAAAAGACCCGTGATTACATTTAAAATCTAATAAAAAGAGTTAAAAATAAAAAAAGACCACAACATATGTGGTCTTTTTTTTATGCGAATAATCAGACAATCAGTCACATAAGCGCATAAAAAAACTCCGCTTGCAATAAGCGGAGTTCTGTTGGCCCACAAGGACTCGAACCTTGAATGACGATACCAAAAACCGGAGTGTTACCATTACACCATGGGCCAATTCCCAAACAACCTCTTCGATTGCGAGTGCAAATGTAATACAATTATTTGAATGTGCAAATTTTTCTAAAAAAAATATTAAAAATTTAATTTAACATTTTATGTTAGCAAAAAAATACTTTCTTTGTAGTTGATATAAAAGAAACCAAATTTATGACTTCATTCAATTTTAAAAAATGGAACACCATTTTGGGCTGGTCCACTTTTGCAATTGCTTTATTAACTTATTCCCTAACCGTTGAACCCACATTAAGTTTTTGGGATTGTGGTGAATACATTGCCACTTCGGCAAATTTAGAAGTAGGTCATCCTCCCGGAGCCCCTTTATTTCAAATGCTTGGCGCATTCTTCGCAATGTTTGCCATGAGTCCAGACAAGGTCGCCTTGATGGTGAATTATTTATCAGTCTTCTCTAGTGCATTTACAATTCTTTTTATGTTTTGGTCTTTGACCTTGCTTATGAAACGAATTATTAACACATCCGAAGACAGCTCAAACAGCAACAATATAATGATTTTAGGAAGTGCATTAATCGCTTCTTTATCTTTTACTTTTACCGATAGTTTCTGGTTTAATGCCGTAGAAGCTGAAGTATACGCAATGGCTTCTTTCTTAATTGCACTCTTATTTTGGTTGGGATTGCGTTGGGAACAAGAAATTGACACGCCAAGAGGAAACAGATGGTTGCTTATTATTTCTTTAGTAATAGGATTATCATTTGGTGTCCATTTCATGGCTTTATTGACATTTCCTGCAATTGGATTTCTTTATTTCTTCAAAAAATATAAAAACATTACCGTAAAAAGCTTCATACTTGCGAACATAGTTATTGCTGCTATCTTACTTTTCATCTTTCAACTATTGCTTCCATACACCTTAGCATTCTTCGCGAAAACGGAAATCTTCATGGTGAACAGTTTAGGCTTACCTTTTAACTCAGGAACAATTTTTGCATTTGTATTAATTATTGTTGCGTTTTACTTTGGACTAAATTACACTAAGAAAAAAGGGCATGTTTTCTACAACACATTAATATTAGCAACTTTATTCATCTTAATCGGCTTCTCCTCTTGGTTAATGCTACCAATTAGAGCAAATGCAGATACGCCAATTAATGAAAACAAACCTTCTGACGCGGCTGAAGTCTTAGCTTATTACAACAGAGAGCAATATGGAGAACAAAAGTTGTTTTACGGATCTCAGTTTTCAGATAAATATGCTGGTTTAGATGCTACAACGCCTTATTTAGACGATAAACCGAACTACGAGCGTGATTATGCATCAGGAAAATATGCAATCATCAACACCTACAAAAACACAAAACAAAATACAGATGATGCCCACAAAGCGTTATTGCCAAGAATGTGGAGCACTGATCACAGCGTAAACTACATGACATTTGGAGAGCCATTAGAATTTAGATTAAATCCCGAATATTCGCATGAAGACGAATTGCTAGGAATAGTAACCGATTTTAGAACCGCTTATACAAATGGTGATTTAGATCTAAAGGACTACGACAAATTTCTAAAAACATATGGCCAGTATTTAATCATCGAGAAACCTAGTTTCTTTACGAATATGAAATTCATGGTACAGTATCAATTTGGATACATGTATACCAGATATTTACTTTGGAATTTCGCTGGAAGACAAAACGACGAGCAAGGCAGGTATGAAGACTTAAAAGGAAACTGGCTTTCAGGAATTGATGTAGTCGACGAGGCATTCATTGGCTCACAAAAAGAACTAACATCGGACATGAAAAACAATAAAGGCCGTAATGTATATTACTTTTTACCCTTTATATTAGCAGTTATCGGCATATTCTACCATGCAAAAAAAGACGTGAAAAGCTTTTATGTTTTATTGGTTCTTTTCTTATTTACAGGCTTAATATTGAAAGTATATCTAAATGAAAGACCCTTTGAACCAAGAGAGCGCGATTATGCTTTAGTAGGTTCATTTTACGTGTTTGCCATGTGGATTGCTTTTGGTGTTTACGCAATATTTAATTGGGTTAGAAACTACCTAGCTCCAAAAGTGGCAATTCCAGTAGTGCTTGTTGCTACGTTGTTGGCTTCACCGGTACTTCTGGCAACAGAAAACTGGGATGATCACGATCGTTCAGGCAAATACACAGCACTGGCGATGGCAAAAGCTTACTTAGATTCATGCGAACCAAATGCTATTTTATTTACAATTGGCGATAATGATACCTTCCCGCTTTGGTATGTTCAAGAAATTGAAGCGTACAGAACGGATATTAGAATTGTAAACACAAGTTTATACATGACGGATTGGTACATTGACCAAATGAAAATGAAAACGCATAAATCAGATCCAGTTCCAAGTTCTTTCAACAGAGACCAGTACAAAGGAAACAACAGGGATTACAGTTTATATGTGGAGCGAACGACTGAGCCTTTGTTACTTGACGAAATGCTGAAATTCATTGCTTTAGAAGATGACCGCGCTAAGATAACATTAGACAGTGGGAATAAAGTAAATTACTTCCCATCTAAAAAAGTGTTCTTACCAATTGACAAAAATACAATCATAAAAAACAAAGTAGTTAATCCGAAGTATTATGATTCTATCGTTCCTCAAATTGAATTTACAATTACGGACAAAGCATTATACAAAAACAGATTAATGATGTTAGACATTGTAAATCAAAACAACTGGAAACGTCCAATTTACTTCTCAGGCGGAAGCTATGGCGAAGATGATTACTTGTGGATGAAAGATTATTTACAATTAGACGGAATGTGCTTTAAATTAGTTCCTATAAAAACAACTTCAAAAAAACCAAATCCAATGGAAATGGGCTATGTCGATGCTGATAAAATGTATGACATTGTGATGAAATGGGATTGGGGCAATAGCGATAGTCCAAAAATTTATCACGATCCTGAAACCCGTAAAAACAGTATTTCATATCGTACTAATTTAGCACGTTTAGCTGAAGCCTTAATTAATGAGGGCAAAAATGACAAAGCGCTAAAAGTTATTGATTTAGCAATGACTAAAATGCCGTTTGAATATTACGGTTATTACTCCATGTTAGAACCTTTTGTTACGGGTTATTATGCAGTAGGAGAAAAAGAAAAAGCTAGAGCATTGCTTGCTAAATTAATTAAAGTGCAACAAGAAAACATGACACACTACAATGTTTGGAAACCAAGCGACCAGAATTTTAGCTATATGGATATTGTAATGGATATTGAACAATACAGAAGCTATTTAGTGGTTGCTAAAGATGCGGAAGATTTAGAATTCTACAATAAGGAGAAAGTAAAATTCAACAATTACAATAAAATGTTTGAGCGTTTTGGAAGAAAAATGCAATAACAAAAAAACATAAAAACATAAAAAATGTATCATTCTGAAATATTATTTCGTTTGGTACATTTTTTTTATTTTAAATTTACAACATGAAGGTCAATTGGGTAAAAACAAATTGTATTGTAAAAAAGATTTTTAAGCAACTGGTTTGGGATATTCCAAATTCGGACCAACGCATCTTTTTAACTTTTGACGATGGACCGATTCCTGAAGTAACGGAATGGGTTTTAGATCTTTTAAAAGAAGAAGAGATTAAAGCTACTTTTTTCTGCATTGGCGATAACATCCAAAAACACCCTTTAATCTACAATAGAATTGGCGCTGAAGGACACCAAACCGGAAATCACACTTTCCATCACCTGAATGGCTGGAAAACGAATACTGCCGATTATAGCGCTAATTTTAAATTGTGTGAAACTGAACACTTAAAACTGAATACTGCAAACTCTTTTTTATTCCGGCCTCCTTATGGAAAAATAAAAGCCAGCCAATCTAAAATCATTAGACAACTCAATAATAAGATAATTATGTGGGATGTTTTAAGTTATGACTTTGATGCAAGCGTTTCTCCAGAAAAATGTTTAGAAAATGTAATTTCGAACACTGCACAAGGAAGTATTATCGTGTTTCACGATAGCTTGAAAGCAGCAAAAAATATGAAATATGCACTACCAAAGGCAATACATTTTTTAAAAAGTAAGGGATTTGTTTTTGATGTAATTTCCTAAGCTTGTTCTTGCACTAACGAAATTAACGTATTAGCATCAAGTTCACCACTTTGTCTCCAAACCATTTGACCATCTTTATAAATCATTAAAGTGGGTAATCCTTTAATGCGAAGTGCATCAGCCAGTTCTTGGTTTTTGTCCACATCAATTTTAATCACGCGTGCTTTATCGCCTAAAGCGGCCGCAACGTGACGAATTACTTCATTCATAGCTACTGAAGGTTCATTCCACTCGGTAAAGAAATCGATTAGTACAGGTACTTGTGTATCGATAAGTTCTCCAAATTTTGACATAAATTGATTTTAATTAGTCTCAAATAATTAATTTTCACTCGAAAACGATATACAAATGTAGCATTTTTACTGAATTACGCTACATTTTCTCCCTTTTTTAGTTCAATTACTGTTATTTCGGGCATAATCCCCACTCTTCCAGGATAAGCGTGAAAGCCAAAACCACGATTTACATACACATATCTGCCCGAATTGCTATACAATCCCGCCCATTGCTTGTAAACATACTGCACAGGACTCCATTTTATCCAACCCGGAATTTCTATTCCAAATTGCATTCCATGCGTATGACCTGAAAGCGTCAAATGGTAATGTTTGGCATCATGTTGGACTTTTTCGTCCCAATGACTTGGATCGTGACTCATTAAGATCTTGAAATCATCCTTTGTTAAACCATTTCCAGCCACATCTAAATCACCTCTTTCTCCAAAATTTCTTCCCCAGTTTTCAACCCCCACTAATGCTAATTCTTGATCGTCTTTTTTGATTTTAATATGTTCATTTAATAACAATTTGAAATCCATTTTACCATGAATTGCTTTTATGCCTTCAAAATTAGTGGCTTTTTCCTCTTTCGTTGGCCAGTCGATATATTCGCCATAATCGTGATTTCCTAAAACCGAATATTTTCCAAATTTTGGATTGTGAATTCGCTTGAAGGTATCAATCCACGGATCCATTTCTATAGCGTGTGTATTCACTAAATCACCTGTAAACAAAACCAAATCTGAATTTTGCTCATTAATTAAATCAATTGCAAATTCTATTTTTTCTGCATCATCAAAACTCCCACTGTGTACGTCTGAAATATGCGTAATTGTAGTTCCCTCAAAAGCTTCTGGCAAATCTGGAAAATATATAGTTTGCTTAATTACTTTAAAGTTATATTTCCCCTTGGTCATTCCGTATAAAAACGATGCAAATGGAATGATAGCAATTCCCATCGCTATTTGACTCACAAAACGTCTTCTTTCTGGTAAAAAACCTTCTGATTCATTTTTTGAAAAGAAGGTAAAAATGCCACCAAAGAAGCGAATAATGTCTTCCCCGAATAAAATAATGGTTAATAATAACTTTGGTACGTATAACAACAATAGTAAACCCATTGTCATCATTGTTTTTGGGGTTTGCCCAATACTTCTATCAAAATGATACAATTGATACATAATATAAAGCAACGCAATTGCAGAAGTTATAAAGTAAAACACAAAAAAACCTCTTGATTTAATCACGGTCTTAAAAGCCTGAAATGCATAGATTTCAAGTATGGCGACAAATAATAGAAAAGCGATCCAACGAAGCATTGATAGTAAATTTATACAAAGTAACGAAGAATCAATTAGTGTAAGATGGTAATTATTAAAAATTTAACGTCAACAAAAGATCTCTTTTTTTTAAAACTGGTTAGTTTATATTTTTCACGGTACGATTGAAGATTATAATGCTAAGAAAAATTTCTTGGAAATTTTGATGAAAATCGTTTAAATCAAATTATTCTGCAATCTAAAATTCAAATAAACTAACCTATAAAAATTATAACTATTTAATAATAACCGTAAGATTAGCAACTATTGGATCAGTTAAACTACCTGTATATCTTTGCAGAAAAATCTCAACAAAATCATTGTAATTTAACTCAATATTACCATCTAGAGGAAGAACAAGAATATCACCATTTGTTTGTCCTCTACCATAAACTTTATATTGTGATAAAGCAGATCCGTTTTTAGCAATATAAACTATATAAGTAGCAGCATTAGGAACTTGTACAGAAATCGATCCCGACACTTGGAAAATCCTTTTCTTCTTACCCAAGTATCTTAACCTATTTGGATTGTCTGATGAAAATCTAAATAAATTGGATGCGGGAGAAACAGTTGCTAATGTACCAACTTTTACAATATTACTAGGATTTGAACTGTTTGTGGAAACTGATATTCCTGTACCTACCCCGTAATCCATAGAAAAACCACCTCCAGCATTCGAGTCAGTTTCATTAGGAATTCCTGCACATCTAACATTCCAATTTATATTGAAATTATAACCTGAATAAGTTCCAACTGTGTAAGGTTTTACATAGCCGGCAATATTTGTGCCTGAAAAAACAACAGATTCCATTACTGCATCAAAATTAATAGTTGGATTGGAAGATACATCAAAACCAATACTAGTTCCGTATACTTCACTAAAACCTCCTTGCTTTTGCACTAAATCAAATGTACCTACCAATTTTTCGTAAGTTCCTGAGTTGCCCAGAGGAGGACCACCCCCGAACCAACCAGTGTTAGAAAGCAACAACCTCCCTATATCTTCATATATTACTCCATTAGTATTTCCGACATATTGTATAATACTAAGAAATACCATTGAAAAGTTTTTTACTAACCCCACATTTCCAGAGTTAGCTATTATACAATCTCTCAATATTAAGTTTTGGGTTCCTGTACCGGTAATATTAAAAACATTACCTAGAGAAACTAAAGTCAATACTCGAATCGACCCACCAGTCGCTCCAGTAAAAAGATCTCCTGACATTTTAACCAATTTATCATCTCCAGAATCTAAACCCGTAACATAAGCATCATTTAATTCAATAGGAAGATTAACAACTACAGTTCCATTAATTTCGTACAAAGTATTAGTTTGAAGCAGATATTTAGTTCCCCCTCCCGCCGCAAGTTCGTCCGCTAAAACAGTCGCTAGCACATCCGTAGCTTTAATCCTTTTAAAATTATTTCTACCACTTTCCATATTTACCCATTTTGTAGTTGGTAAATCGTAATACGAGAAGGCATTCAATGTAGTGTCATATACCAACAAGGCATTAGCTGGCGAGCTAATGGCATTTTTTTCTAATGTAGTCATTCGAGGTGTCAACATTCCTTTTGTAGTAGAAGTTACATCTAACATTGACGAAGCATCAGGACTCGTAGTATTAATCCCAACTTGGGCATTACTAAATTGAATAGAAAATAACAAAATAGCAATCCAAGCAGAAATTTTTAATGTAGGTATAACTTTTTTCATAATAGCAATTTTTAAAGTACTAGTAAAAGTACGAAAAAAGAGTACAAAAAATGAATTTATATTAAAAAATAATTAATATTCATGTATTAAGAATAAAATTCTTGTTAAAATTTTAAAATAATTAGACATTCTTTTCTATATTTGAACTTTAGTATTAATCTCACTATTACAGAATATCAAGAATAGTTAAATTCTCAAATCATTTGTTTAAGCTATTGCTAAAAAAAGCAAATTAAATTGTAGCTTAAAAAGGTTAAACACATTCAAAATATAAATAAGACTAAGTATTGATTTTATTTTATTGAAAGATTGTAAGATACAAGATTTACTTTAGTGGTCGAACCTCCAATTCTCTGTACATGAACTTCTATAGATTCATTCTCTGCTAAAACAATGGTTCCTGAAACAGTGATAGTGCTAATAATACTATTACTTTTACTATCACTAAATATTTCCGTTTCTGGTAGCGGAATGGTACTAATGCCGTTTGAGCCTACTCTAACAAAGTAAAAAACATAATCTGTGTTAGTATTACTACCAACGCCTTCATAAGATAAAGTAGCCGTAGCTTGGAAAGCTCGAGGTTTTTTCCCCTCATAAGTCAATCTCCCAACTGTTGCAGAACTAAATCTAAACAAGTTAGTTGAAAGAGTGATTGGCGTATTGAGTTTTAAACCAGGAGTACCCGCATTAGTATCAGTTTCTACGAAAGTTCTATTGCTCTTATACAAATTACCAGTTGCTGCTGCATCCCCTTCGCGAGGAATTCCAGGCGAATCCACATACCAGACATCGCTAAAATTATAACCAGGATACGTATTTGCAGGCGCATAACCCTTAATATAGCCTGAAGGTGCGGTTGTTGTTCCAGAAAAAACAGTTCCTGACAGAGTTCCTGTTCCTATAGTTAATCCCACAGCACTTACATCAAAAGCAATATCATTGCCATTTACAGTGCTAAAACCACTTCCCTTTTCTACAAGCCCAAAACCACCAGTGAACTTTTCAAAAGTTCCATTATTAGAACTCAACCATGCCTGATTATCAAGTAGGCAGTTACCTATATTAGAATAAACTATTCCATTTGCATTGTTTATAAACTGCACTATTCCTCCATAATACAAGCCTAAACTAGAAATATTTCCTACGCCAGTTGTCATTCCGTCTATGATAGTATTTTGTATTAGAAGAGAAGAATTAGTTGCGATACCTGGACCAGTAATATTAAAAGCTTGAGCACCTTTTAGCGTAACGTTTTTGATACTTCCACCCTTAGTTCCTTCGAAAACCGTTCCTCCCGGAAACGAAAGAACATCTTCATTTGCATCTAATCCTGAAACGTAAGCATCGTTTAAATTAATAGGTTTTACTAAAGTAATTGTACCATTGATTTCATAAAATGTATTTGTATTTAGTAAATAACCTGCTCCACCACCATCGATTGACTCTTGTGCCAGATCAGCAACCGATTTAATTAGTTTATAATTATTTCTCTTATTGTCATTAGCCAATTTTATCCATGAAGAACTTGTATTATTGTAGTAGTAAAAACCCTTTTCAGTAGTATCGTAAACCAATAAACTTTCTGCTGGCGTTGTTATAGCTAATCGCTGAACAGTTGTCAGCCTTGGTGCTAACATTCCTTTTTCAGCAGAACTTACATCTAAAATCGATGAAGGGTGAGGTGTTGTAGTATTGATACCTACTTGAGCAAAAGCATATTGCATTGTAAACAAAAACATAAATACGCAAATGCAATTTCTCAATTTATAGTTAATTTTGATCATAATGAAAATTTTAGTGGACTAGTAAAGTTACAAAATATTAAAATGTCAAAAAAATAAATTATATAATTTTAACTTTTATCCTAATAAACGCAAATCACTTTTCAAACTTGATAAACGCGATTTTAAAACCAATTCCTAGATAAATCTGTAAAGAATTGTATTTTTACATTTTAAATGAAATTTCAAGAACAATGTCACAAAAAAGATTATTCCTTCTCGATGCTTACGCTTTAATATTTAGAGGTTATTACGCACTAATCAAAAACCCTCGTATCAACTCAAAAGGAATGGATACTTCGGCTATTATGGGATTCATGAATTCGTTGATGGATGTAATAAAGCGTGAAAAACCGGATCATTTAGCAGTGGCTTTTGACAAAGAAGGAAGTGATTATCGCTTTGAGATGTATCAGGAATACAAAGCACATCGTGATGAAACGCCTGATGCCATTAAAATCGCGATTCCATATATCCAAGATTTATTGCGTGCGATGCATATTCCAATTGTTGAAAAAGCTGGATTTGAAGCCGATGATTTAATTGGAACTTTAGCAAAACAAGCGGAGAAAGAAGGTTTCCAAGTTTTTATGGTGACGCCTGATAAGGATTTTGCTCAATTAGTGTCCGAAAATATATTTATGTACAAACCCGCCCGAATGGGAAATGGGATTGAAATATGGGGAATTCCCGAAGTTTTAGCGAAGTTTGAAATTGAAAGACCCGAACAAGTAATTGATTTCTTAGGGATGATGGGTGACGCGGCCGATAATATTCCAGGATTACCTGGCGTTGGTGAAAAAACTGCTAAAAAGTTCTTGGCCGAATATGGTTCGATGGAAAACTTATTAGCGAATACACATCAATTGAAAGGTGCAATAAAAGAAAAAATCGAAGCCAACAAAGAAATAGGGATTTTGTCGAAAAAACTAGCCACTATCCTACTCGATTGTCCGGTTACTTTTGATGCTCATGATTACGAACTTTCACAACCAGACGTTGAAAAAACAGACGAAATTTTTCTAGAATTAGAATTTCGTCAAATGAAAACGCAGTTTGATAAAATATTTGGTGCTGGAAACGAAGAAGGTGCAATTGATGAAAACGGAAACAGTACGAATGAAGCAATTCAGAAAAAACCAGTTGCAAAAAAATCCAATGAAGACCAATTTGATTTATTTGGTTTTAGCGATGCTTCGGACGAAACTATTAGTACTACTTCATATTACGCAACTTTAGAAAATACTGAACATTTTTACCAAATTATTCAGGGCGATTTACCGGTTAAATTATTGCTGCAAAATTTATCGAACCAAAATTCGGTTTGTTTTGACACTGAAACTACTGGACTTGATGCTTTAAATGCAGAATTAGTTGGAATCGCTTTCTCATTTGAAAAAGGAAAAGGTTTTTATGTGCCGTTCCCGGAAGATCAGGAAGAGACCCAACTGCTAATTGAAAAATTCAGACCTTTTTTCGAAAATGAAAACATCGAGAAAATTGGTCAAAACTTAAAATATGATTTAAAGATTTTATCTAGATATAACATTCAAGTCAAAGGAAAATTATTTGATACCATGATTGCACATTATCTAATTAATCCAGATATGCGTCATAATATGGATATTTTGAGCGAAACTTACTTAAAATATTCACCAAAATCAATCGAAGATTTAATTGGAAAGAAAGGCAAAAATCAACTTTCAATGCGAACGGTTCCTTTGGAAGATGCGAAAGAATATGCGGCAGAAGATGCAGATATAACGTTTCAATTAAAAGAACATTTC
Source organism: Flavobacterium ardleyense (assembly GCF_042686085.1). GTDB lineage: Bacteria > Bacteroidota > Bacteroidia > Flavobacteriales > Flavobacteriaceae > Flavobacterium > Flavobacterium ardleyense. The sequence continues at coordinate 788,361 of NZ_JBHUOL010000012.1, read as the reverse complement.
CAACCGATTTTAGAAAAAGTAGGTACAAAAAAATTATTTGATGAAATTGAAATTCCATTAGTGCAAGTTTTAGCCGATATGGAAAAAGAAGGAATCAATTTAGATGTTGATTTTCTGAAGAAGATGTCCGTTGAAATGCAAAAAGACATCGACACTTTTGAAGAACAGATTTATGAAACGGCTGGCGAAAAGTTCAACCTAGCTTCCCCAAAACAATTAGGCGAAGTTCTATTCGATAAAATGAAAATTGGTGGAGCGAAGCAGAAAAAAACCAAAACCGGTCAATATGCAACTGGTGAAGAAGTTTTGAGCTTTTTAGCAGACGAACATCAAATTGTACGCGATATTTTAGAATGGCGTCAAATGGTAAAATTGCAAAGCACATATATTGATGCATTACCTAATCAAGTCGACGAAAACACAGGAAGAGTTCATACCGATTATATGCAAACCGTTGCAGCAACAGGTCGTTTAAGCTCTACAAATCCAAACTTACAGAATATTCCAATTCGTACTGAAAAAGGACGATTAATCAGAAAAGCATTTATTGCTCGTGATGAAAACTACACCTTGCTTGCTGCCGATTATTCTCAAATAGAATTGCGAATTATCGCTGCAATATCTGGCGAAGAAAACATGATTAAAGCGTTTCAAAATAACGAAGACATTCACAGAAGTACGGCTGCAAAAGTATTTAATGTGCCGTTAGAAGAAGTGACAAAAGAGCAAAGAAGTCAGGCTAAAACCGTGAACTTCGGGATCATTTATGGTGTTTCGGCTTTTGGACTTTCAAATCAAACCAATCTATCTCGTAAAGAAAGTGCAGATTTGATTGAAACTTATTATCAGACTTATCCAAAATTGAAAGCTTATATGGCTGATCAAGTTAATTTTGCGAGAGATAACGGTTATGTGGAAACGGTTTTAGGAAGAAGACGTTATTTAAAAGATATTAATTCGGCTAACGCGATTGTTCGTGGTGGTGCGGAACGAAATGCTGTAAATGCTCCTATTCAAGGTTCGGCTGCAGATATTATTAAAATTGCAATGATCAATATTCACAACAAACTGACAACCGAAAAATGGCAATCTAAAATGTTGTTGCAAGTACATGATGAATTGGTTTTTGATGTACACAATTCGGAATTAGAAAAAATTCAACCGATGATTAAACATGAAATGGAAAATGCTTTTAAAATGGCGGTTCCGTTAGATGTTGAGATTGGATTAGGGAAAAACTGGTTAGAAGCGCATTAAAAAATGATCAGTTTTCAGTGATCAGTTTTCAGTCGCAGTAAACAATTTACGACTTATTTTCAATTAAAATAGTCCTTACAACTATAAAACTCGATACGTTTCAAAAACTATCGGGTTTATTATTTTAAAAATGTTTTGGTTTTTAAAATAATATTTAGATATTTGTCTAAATATATAAATGAATATGAACGCTATCTTCAAAGCTTTAAACGATGAAACCAGAAGAGAGATTTTGGAACTTCTGCGGGTGAAGGAAATGACAGCTGGCGATATTGCGGACCAATTTAATATTTCAAAACCAAGTATTTCACATCATTTAGATATTTTAAAACGTGCCGATATGGTTACCAGCGAGAAAAAAGGCCAATTTGTAATCTATTCCCTAAACACCACCATTGTTAACGATATTTTAAAATGGATCATTACATTAAAAAAATAAGTATGGAAAAGTTAAAAAAAGAAATTCCGTTTATAGCTATTGCTTTGATTCCGTTTATTTATTTGGCCTACATTTGGAATAGTTTACCTGAAAAAGTGCCAATTCATTGGAATGGTTCTGGTGAAATTGACCGTTATGGCGACAGAAAAGAACTGGTTTTCGCACTATTATTACTTGTGGGATTAACTTATTTCATATTTTTAGTAATTCCGCACATCGACCCGAAGCAAAAATTACAGAATATGGGGAAAAAACTAAATTCACTACGAATGGTTTTAACCGTATTTATGTCAGCATTAGGGATTTTTATCCTATTTAGCACACAACAAAAAAATTCAGATCCTGGCTTTGTTTTTGCTATTATAGGTTTGTTGTTTGCGTTTTTAGGGAATTATTTCCAAACCATAAAGCCCAATTATTTTATCGGAATTAGAACTCCTTGGACTTTAGAAAATGAAGAGGTTTGGAAGAAAACCCATTTAATGGGTGGAAAACTGTGGTTTGTAGGCGGTTTGTTGATGGCAATGACATTTCTTGTGCCAAATAACTTTCAAGAATATATATTTTTTGGAATCACAGCTGTTATAGTTATCATTCCAATACTATATTCGTATTTAGAATTTAAAAAAATAAAAAACGTAACAAATTAAAATAGAGACCACTAATTAACCAAAATAGAAAAACAATGAAAAAACTAATAATACTTTTCGTCGTAGTATTTTCTACAATAACTTATGGACAAGATCGCCTTGAAAAAATAGATGATTTATTACTTTATCTGAACCAACACAATAAGTTTATGGGTTCTGTAACAATTCGTGAAGGCGAAAATGTCGTTTTCAATAAAGCATATGGTTTTGCAGATGTTGAAAAAGGAATAATGGCCGATCGTTTAACGCGCTATAAAATTGGTTCTATTTCTAAAACATTTACCGCAGTAATAATAATGCAACTAATTGAAGAACGAAAATTAGGATTGCAAACTAAATTAGCCCGATTTTATCCTAAGATTCCTAATGCAGAAAAAATTTCGATTGAAGATTTATTGCATCACAGAACTGGAATTGTAGATTATATCAATCAAGATACAATCACTCACAACAACCTTTATCGAGAACATTCTAAAGAGGAAATGATTCAAAAAATCACAGCATACCAACCTCTATTTGAACCTGGTACTAAATTTGAATACAGTAATTCAAACTATAATCTGTTAGGCTATATTATTGAAACACTTACCAAAAAGTCTTATGCGGAAAACATTCAATCACGCATTGTAAAAAAAGCTAATCTTGCTAACACTTATTATCCTAAGGGAAAAATAAATAGCGATAATGGTGAAAGCTATTCGTACTCAAATAATGGATCAGCATGGGAACAAACCGCCGAATGGGACAATTCTATTGCTTATTCTGCAGGTGCGCTAATTTCAACACCAGCTGATTTAACTCGCTTTATGCATGCACTATTTCAAGGAAAGCTAGTTAATAAAAAATCCCTTGAATTGATGAAGCAACTGAAAGATGGATTTGGAAAAGGATTGGTACAATTCCCTTTTGGCGAAAGAAGATTTTTTGGTCACACAGGCGGAATTGAAAACTTTAGAGCCGTTGTTGGCTATTATCCAACTGAAAAATTAGGGGTTTCATTAATTGTAAATGGCGATAACTTCAATAGTAATGATATTATGATCGGTATTTTAAGTATTTATTATAAAATACCATTTCCTTTTCCGGTTTTTACAAAGCTGGATGCGGCAGAATTACAGCGCTTTTTTGGGACATACACTTCTAAAGACATTCCTTTAAAAATTACAATTTCAGAAAAGAACGGTGAATTAATTGCACAAGCAACAGGTCAAAGCCCTTTTCCATTGACTTTTAAAGAAGAGAATACATTTGTTTTTCCAGCAGGAGGCATTGAAATCGAATTTAATACTAACACTTTACAATTAAAGCAAAGCGGGCAAAAATTCGAATTCACAAAAGAATAAATCACAAAATTAAATGGAAAGAAAATTTAAATCTAAAATAGGTGCAGCATTAGCAATTACTCTAATTGTTGTACTAGGATCAATAGTTATCTTAGCAATTACCAGCGAAACTTCTTGGCCTGGTGTTTTTATATTACTAGGCATGATAAGTTTCATAATACATTTATTCTTAACTACTTATTACATCGTTAAGAGTGAGCACTTGCAAATTAAATCGGGATTCCTCATTAATATTACTGTGGACATTAACACAATTCGTAAAATTATTGAAACGAACAGCATTTTAAGCGCTCCTGCTATGTCATTAGATCGTTTAGAAATTATCTATAATAAGTACGATTCCGTTTTGATTTCGCCCAAAGAAAAAGCTGAATTCATAAAAAAAATGTTAGATATTAACCCGAATATTGAAGTAAATCATAAGAAATAAGTTGTTTAAAATTTCTTTTGCTTTGAAAATCAATTCAATTCATTACTTTTGGGTGCGGAATAAGGCATGTTTCACCTCAGAAAACACTAAAAAAAACCTATTCCCGCTATTGTTGAAACTTTTAATGCAATATTTTTTAATCACCGTTTGTAATTCTAATAATTATTTGTACTTTTGCACTCCCTTTATTGGGAATGGAATGTTTAATTTAAATTAATTATTGTGAACACATTAAGCTACAAAACAGTATCAGCCAACAAAGCAACTGCAGATAAGCAGTGGATTGTTGTGGACGCTGAAGGGCATAACTTAGGTCGTTTATCTACAAAAGTAGCGATGCTTTTAAGAGGTAAGTACAAACCAAGTTATACACCACACGTTGATTGTGGGGATAACGTAATCGTTATCAACGCAGAAAAAATCAACCTTACTGGTAACAAGTTAGATGACAAAACGTACATCAGACACACAGGTTACCCAGGAGGTCAAAGAAGTTTAACTGCTAGAGTAATGCAACAGAAAAACCCTGCATTATTAGTAGAAAAAGCTATCAAAGGAATGTTACCTAAAACAAAATTAGGTTCTGAATTATTCCGCAATTTAAATGTATATGTAGGTTCTGCGCACAAACATGCTGCTCAGACTCCTAAAACTGTTAACCTAAACGATCTTAAGTAATGGCTACAATCCACAAAATCGGTAGAAGAAAAACAGCTGTTGCTCGTGTATACGTTTCTGAAGGAACGGGACAAATTACAGTTAACAAAAAAGAATTTGCAGTTTATTTCCCAACAGCTACTTTACAGTACAAAGTTATGCAACCTCTGGCAATGACAGAAAACGCTACAAACTTTGACGTAAAAGTAAATGTTCACGGAGGTGGTAGCACAGGACAAGCAGAAGCTGTGAGAATGGCACTTGCACGTGTTATGTGTGAAGTAGATGCTGAAAACAGAGCTATTCTTAAACCAGAAGGACTTCTTACAAGAGATCCAAGAATGGTAGAACGTAAGAAATTCGGTCAGAAAAAAGCACGTAAGAGATTCCAATTCTCTAAACGTTAATATTCGATATTTTATCGAATTTATTTTCAGATCTATTCTTACAATTAAAATTGAATTAAAAAACAAAGTTGTCGATATTCCTTGTAAAAAGGGGATTAGTTTAGCATCTAAATTTTCAAGACTAACGCAAGTGACTACTTGAAAATTGCTACACACGGAACGTAAACTATTACACAATGGCAAACAAAATTGACGTTAAAGAGTTATTAGAAGCAGGTGTACATTTCGGACACATGACTCGTAAATGGGACCCAAACATGGCTCCTTACATTTATATGGAGCGTAATGGTATTCATATCATTAACTTATATAAAACTGCAGCTAAAATCGAAGAAGCTAACGAAGCTTTAAAGAAAATTGCTGCATCTGGTAGAAAAGTATTATTCGTTGCTACCAAAAAACAAGCAAAAGATATCGTTGCGGAAAAAGCAGCAGCTTGTAACATGCCTTACATCACTGAAAGATGGCCAGGTGGTATGTTAACAAACTTCGTTACTATCCGTAAAGCCGTTAAAAAAATGTCTACTATTGACAGAATGAAAAAAGACGGTACTTTCTTAACTTTATCTAAGAAAGAAAGATTACAAGTTGATCGTTTAAGAACGAAATTAGAGAAAAACTTAGGTTCAATTGCTGACATGTCTCGTTTACCAGCTGCATTATTCGTAGTTGACGTAAAAGCTGAGCATATCGCTGTTCAAGAAGCTCAAAAATTAAACATTCCAGTTTTCGCAATGGTAGATACGAATTCGGACCCACGTCCTATTGATTTCGTAATTCCTGCAAATGACGATGCTTCTAAATCAATTGATAAAGTTTTATCATTAGTTTCTTCTGCTATCATCGAAGGTCTTTCAGATAGAAAAGTAGAAAAAGATGAATTACCAGCTAAAGAAACAGAAGCTGCTGAAGCTCCTGCTACTGAAACTGAAGCATAAATCAATATAATTTCCAAGGTTAAATTCCAAATTCCAAACTTGTACTAGCTTCTTGTTAGTTAGTAGTAAAATTGGAGTTTGGGATTTAATTCTTGGATTTTTTTTTACATTATAAACAACAAATTAAAAATATACAAAATGGCAAATATTACTGCTGCAGACGTAAATAAATTAAGAACTATCACTGGTGCTGGAATGATGGATTGTAAAAAAGCATTAGTTGAAGCAGAAGGTGATTTCGATTTAGCGATCGAAAACTTAAGAAAAAAAGGTCAAAAAGTTGCTGCAAACCGTTCAGACAGAGAATCTACTGAAGGAGCTGCAGTTGCTGTGGTTAACGCTGACAACACAGCTGCTGTTGCAATCACATTAAACTGTGAAACTGACTTCGTAGGTAAAAATGAAGCTTTCGTGAAATTAGCGAATGATTTAGCGAACTTAGCATTAAACTTCACAAACAAAGAAGATTTCTTAGCTACTGATTTCAACGGAATCACTGTTGCTGATAAATTAATTGAGCAAACTGGAGTAATTGGAGAAAAAATTGAAATCGCTTCTTTCGAAAGATTAGAAGGTGCTTTCGTTGGATCTTACATTCACGCTGGTAAAATCGCTACTTTAGTATCTTTATCTGCAAACGTAGAAGGAGCTGATGAAGCTGCGAAAAACGTAGCAATGCAAGCTGCTGCTATGAACCCAATTGCTTTAAACGAAGCTGGTGTTGATGCTGCAATCATTGAAAAAGAAGTAGAAATTGCTAAAGAACAATTAAGAGCTGAAGGTAAACCAGAAGCAATGTTAGAAAACATCGCTAAAGGAAAAATCCAACGTTTTTACAAAGACAATACTTTAGTAAACCAAGATTACATTAAAGACAACGCAATGAGTGTTGCTGCTTACATCAAATCTGTAAATGCTGATTTAACAGTTACAGGATTTAGCAGAGTATCTTTAGGATAATCTCCACACATAATACATTTAAAAACCTTAATTCTTTAATAAGAATTAAGGTTTTTTTATTTCCAAAAAACTGTATATTTGAAGAAACGTATAAACTTATTCATCTTGAAAAGAATTCTATTTATAATTGCTCTTTTAAGTATTACCTCTTCAATTGCACAAGAAAAAAAATATCAAAGCCTTCTGTGGGAAGTTAGTGGCAACGGTTTACAAAAAAAATCTTATGTTTATGGATCTATGCACGTAAGTGATAAAGTTTCCTACCATCTTTCAGACGCTTTTTTTACCCATTTACAAAACGCCGATATTGTTGCTAATGAAAGTGAACCTAGAACTTGGACTTCCTTGTTTGATATGTTTAGTTTTTATAGTCAATATGCCGATAAAGGTAGTTTTTACACTAATTTCTACATCAATCCATTAGAAAAAGAGCATTTATATTCTCAATTTAGAAGTAGCAATTACAACTTAGTAAGCTTACTGACCCGAACCAACGAAAGCAATAAAGAATACCAAGAGGAAACCTATTTGGATATGTTTATTTATAGAACGGGCAGAAAATTCAACAAGAAAACGGTAGGATTAGAAGATGTTAAAACTTCGACCATAAAAATAATGAAGGCGCAAGCACTTATGGACCAGAAAGAAGTGGACAAAAACCGTCAGGCTATTCTGAAAATATTAAAAAATAAAACCTATAACGAAGCGCTAACTGATTATTATCGCGAAAAGGACTTGGATATGATTGATTCCTTATCGATCTTGAGTTCGCCTCAAAGCTATTTGAAAGCGATGCTATTTGATCGCAATATCGAAATGGTAAAGAATATGGATTCCATTATGAAAACAGGAAGTTTGTTTAGTGCAATTGGCGCGGCGCATCTTCCGGGAGAAAAAGGAGTTATTGAATTACTGAGAAGAAAAGGATATACTGTGAATCCCGTTTTTGGACCTTACACCAATAAGGGAAAGTTAGAAAAAAAGAAGATTGAAGAATATTACAGCAAACCTGAACTAAAAACCAAAACAACTGCGGATGGCGTAATTTCGTTACCGTTGTTTGAAATATTTTTGCAAAATGGAGAAGATTTAGAATCACCAGATTTAGCAAACGGCGGATATATCAATGTAAAAAGAAGCCTTTTAAAGGACTTTCTAAACAAGAACAACAAAACATTCAATCCTAAAACCTTAGACAGTTTATTCTATGAAAACATCCCAGGTGAAATTTTAGAGAAAAAGGGATATCAGGAAAAAAACTATTATGTTTATGACATAAAAAATAAAACAAAAACCGGTAATGCGCAACACTATCGCTACTACATAACACCACTAGAATTAATCACGGTAATTATGAGTGGTGAGGGCAATTATGTGCGCCGTTTTGAAGATGAAATATTCTCCAAGATCACAATTAAGGAACAAAAAGAAAATTGGGAAACCATCATTCCAAGAAAAGGTAGTTTCGAAATTCAGTTCCCAGGATATTACAGCTACAGAGGGAATAAGGCGGACGAAAAAGACAATGCAGATATGTCAATTTTCGGGTATGATCAATCCGAAAATTCACACTACTTCCTAATCGAAAAAACGCTTCAAGAAATTGATAAATTAGAAGATTCGGAATACGAACTGAAGCGAATGCATAAAGAGTTTTATACCCAACATGATATCGATTCTACTAATACCAAATTTGATAAAAAACAGCTGATTTTCACTTCTCAATCTAAATTTGAAGACAAAGAAATTGCTTTAGAATCGGTTCTGAAGGGAAATAAATATTATTTATTAGGATCTATTAATGCTTCGATAGAAAATACTAAAAAATTCTTTGACTCGTTCAACTTAATACCTTCAATTATCTCTGAAAAATATAGAACTTTTACCGATTCGACAGCGAATTTTTGCATTGAGATTCCAGAAAAACAAAACGAACATCTAGATTTCTCTGTAGAAAAAGACTACAACATTGGCCTAAAAAAGAAAAATCATTTTATAAACAAAAATAAAAACTTCGAATTCCTAGGAAGCAACGGGTCATTTATACAATTAGCATATTACAAATTTCATCGCTATGAATCTGAAAAAAGCTTAGATTCCGTCTGGGGAAATTATCGAAAACGAATTACTAACAAACAGCAAGACACCAACCTAATTGAAGAGGAATTTGCAGATGTAATTGAGCCTATCGTGGCAGAAGAAAAAGAAGATAAGTTTGATGAATACATCAACACGGATTGGCAAAATATTCTATTTAATTCCAAAAAAGATGAGGAATTAAAAATTATATCGGAAAAGATAACTACAGATAAAAACACAAATTCAACTATATTCGAAGCATTAGTATCCAGCCCGAAATCCAGCCAAGCGACCAAACACAAGGTTGTTTTTAACAATGGTGAAATTTACGAGCTTACAACATTAGTTGATAAGAACTACAAAAACGAAGATGCTTTTGTAGAAAAAGTTTTTGGCTCTTTAACTTTGACTGAAAGTAAAAAAACCACCACTATTTTTGAAAATAAGTTAAATTTATTTTTAACTGATGTTGCTAGCAAGCAAGATACAATTCGCTATTCTGCACTAAAATCAATTAATTATCTGAAGTTTGAAGAAAACGATTTGCCAAAATTAAAAAACTTTTTAAATACATTTACCTTTAAGGATGATGAGACGGAAGTTTTAGGAGAATTGTATGAAAAAATCGGTACTATCAAATCAAAAAGCACAATTGCCTATTTAGAAACCATCTACAAAAAAGAAAATACTAACACAATTATTCAATTTGCGGTTTTGAGAGGCTTAGTAAAGCAAAAAAGCAAGGAAGGATACAGTAAAATTAAAGAACTATTAGAATACGATTTACCTATTTCAGATAATGAATACGAAATTAGTAGCTTATTTAGGTCTTTCGAACATGATTTAGAAAACAGTCAAGTATTATTTCCTGAAGTATTTCAATATTATAGCATCAAGGAATATCACGCACCAATTGTGAGTTTTACCCATAAGGTAGTTCAAGCAAATTTCGGCAATTCGAAAAAATTAAAATCATATAAGAAAATGATTTTGACCAATGCAAAATTAGAATACAAGCGATTAGCCAGTTGGAAAAACAAACAAAAGATAAGAGATAAAGAAGACGACGAATATTACTACGGAGAGGATATTGCACCCACTGGCGATTTCTTAAGTTATGTGCATATTTTATATCCTTTTAAAAATGAAAAGGAAATCAAGCTACTGTTTGAAAAAGCAAGTGACTTAGATATCGATGAACTAGATATTTCGTATGCCGAATTAGAATTGGAAAAAAACAAAGTAATAGATAGCAAGACGATTAATAAGGTTTTAAGTAATCCAAAAACCCAATTTATAGGCTATTTAATGCAACACTTTGCAAAACAAAAAGCAACATTTGAAAAAATAAACCCAATAGAAATTGCAAAATCTGCCATTGTTTATTCTGAAAAAATTGACCCTAAAAAAGATTCTTTATCTTTTTATGAGACTAGAGAAATTCATTATAACAATAAGAAAATTACTTATTATTTTTTCAAGAAAATTAATGTAGAAAAAGATTCGTACCAAACAGATAAAGAGCAAATCACAGGAATTGCATTTATTTCGGAAAATGGAATCTTAAATATAAAAGGCTATTTTAAATTATCGTCTAGAACCTATTTACAAGAAAAAGAGATAAAACCGTTGATGAACTCTTTGATTGATCAGTCACTGAATGCACATCATTTCCGCGCATCCTTTGGAAAATTAAAAGATCAAAACTTAACTTATAACGATTATAACGAAGAGTTTTAATATTCCTTCTCAGATGAACTATTCTTATTAAATTCAAACAGTAATGAAAAAAAAATCTTTGTTAGCAATCATCATTTCTCTATTACTGCTTAACTTTTCTTTTGGTCAAGATTATGGAGATTTCCCAATAATTACACCAGAACAAGCGCTAAATGATTTAGAAATTCTGCATCAAGGATTAGATAAATTTCATTCTGGAATGTATTGGTACACGCCAAAAGACAGTGTAGATAATGCTTTTAAAGAAGTTAAGAAAAAAATCAATAAAGATTTAAGCATTCCGGAATACTACAAACTGATAGCTCCCTTAGTTGCTTTGTCCAGAGAAGGCCATACCAATATTTCACTTCCTGAAAACATAAAAAAGACGATAATTGATAAAGCTTCATTTCTCCCTATAACTATCGTGTTTTTAAAGGAACAATTATATTGTATTTTGGATGGATCTAATCTTGAAAACATCGTATTAGAAGGCAAGGAAATTGAATCAATAAATGGAGAAAAACCAATTGAGATCGCTAAAAAATTAGCAGGATTTCTTACAGCTGATGGCTACATAAAAACCAGCAAATTTACAGATTTAAGCAATTTTAGTTTATCGCTTTATTATTTTTATTATTACGGCAATGTCAAAAATTTTACTCTGAAATTTAAAGAAATAGAAAAGCCGATACTTATTGACTCACTTCAACTTGCTGAAATAAGGAAAAACGTTAAAAACAAACAAGCTATAAAGGAGAGAAAAGCAAAGAAAGACTTACTCGAATTTAAAATCATAACTAGCGAAACAGCATATTTAGGGGTTCACTCTTTTTCGAATCCTGACATAAAAGAGGGGTCCAAAGAAAAGAATATCGAGAATTTCTTAGTAAATAGTTTTGAATCCATTGCAACTAATAAAATTAAAAATATAATTATTGACGTTAGCGAAAATAGTGGCGGCACAGAAGGAAATGAGAGCTTACTATATTCTTATTTGGGAGAAAATTATCAAAAGTACAAAACCGTAAGAGCAAAAACTCAAAACGCAATTCTAGATAACGGTGTTGATAAACCAATCGAATTAAAAACTTTTGGCTTTCTAGAACGCACTTTTGTAAATAAAAAAATGAAAGATGGATCCTTCGAACGTAGAGAATGGATCGGATATGGTCTGAAAGCTTTCAAGAAAAAACCAAAAAATGCTTTTAGTGGCAAAGTCTATGTAATTATTAGTCCACTCACCTATTCTGGTGGCAGTGAATTTAGCAACATGGTTTACACCAATGATCTTGCAACCTTTGTGGGCGAAGAAACCGGCGGAGGTTATTATGGAAATACTAGTGGTTACACGCAAGAACTTATTCTCCCAAACTCAAAAATAGAAGTTAACATTCCAGCTTTACAATTTGTGATGAATGTTGCGCCTAAACTTCCTTTTGGCAGAGGTGTTATTCCACATCACGAAATAATCCCTACATTTGAACAATACGTTAATGAAGAGAATCCTTCCCTAGATTTCATTCTTAAATCGATCGAAAAAGATAAGTAAAAATGGAAACTAAAGTAAGATGTGCTTGGTGCGAAAAAGATGATTTATATCGAAATTATCACGACAATGAATGGGGAAAACCTGTTTATGACGATGCCACTATTTTCGAATTTCTAATTTTAGAAACATTTCAAGCTGGATTAAGTTGGTACACAATTTTAGCAAAAAGAGAAAATTTCAGACAAGCATTTGATCAGTTTGACTATAAAAAAATAGCAAATTATTCCGAAGAAAAAATAGCCTCTTTAATTGAAAATCAGGGAATTATACGAAACAAATTAAAAATTAGAGCCACAGTTTCAAACGCACAAGCTTTTATAAAAGTTCAAGAAGAATTTGGAAGCTTTTCAAAATACATTTGGGGTTTCGTTGAAAGTAAACCCATCGACAACAAATTCAAATCTTTAACGGAAGTTCCAGCTACAACACCAATTTCAGATGCATTGAGCAAGGATTTAAAAAAACGAGGTTTTAAATTTACAGGATCGACCGTAATGTATGCGCACATGCAAGCTACAGGAATGGTAAATGATCATATAACGGAATGTTTTACAAGAAAATAAAAATATGAGTAACGACCCACTTCACGGAAAAACCCTACAATTCATCGTAGAACAACTAGTTAGTTTCTATGGCTTTGACACGCTTGCCGAATTGATTAACATCAAATGTTTTAAAGAAAATGCATCTGTAAAATCGAGCTTAACTTTTTTGAGAAAGACAGATTGGGCGAGAAAAAAAGTAGAAGATTTATATGTAAGGACTTTACCAAAAATAAACAAAAACTAAGCATTTAAAAGAAATTACTTGTTTTTCCAAAACAAAAAGCACTACATTTGCTCTTCACTTTAGGGGTGTCTGTAATTTTACAGGCTGAGATTTTACCCTCTGAACCTGATCTAGTTCATACTAGCGTAGGGAAAAGTAAGATGACTTCTTTGTACATCCATGTACAATTGTAGCCATTCCTAAAGTATAACTATATACTAAATTCAGTAAGAGGAATGGAATTAAAAATCAACAACCAACACAAAACTTTTGATTGTAAATCACTTACAATCCAAGAACTTATCGATTTCGAACTTCCCGCAAAACAAAATGGAATTGCTATTGCTGTGAACCAAACCGTGGTTCCTAAAAGTCAATGGATAACTTTTACACTTTCTTCTTCCGATGAAATTTTAATTATTACCGCTACTCAAGGCGGCTAAAAACAAGCATCAACAATTCTGATTATTGCATTTAGTTATTAAATTTTAAAACAACATTTAAAACATAATTATGACAAACGAAGAACAGATTTCAAGAGAACCTTTTCCAAATTCTAGAAAAGTGTATATCGACGGAGAAATTCATCCCATTAAAGTAGCAATGCGTGAAATTATATTATCCGACACCAAATTAGCCAGAGGAGGAATAGAAAAAAATCCACCAGTTACAGTTTATGATACTTCCGGACCTTACACCGATCCTACTATTGAAATTGATGTTAAAAAAGGATTGCCACGCATACGTGAACAATGGATTTTAGAGCGTGGTGATGTAGAAGAATTAGACGGAATTTCTTCTAATTACGGCAAAGAACGTTTAGTAAATAGTGAATTAGACCATTTGCGTTTTGAATATTTACATAAGCCAATGCGTGCTAAAAAAGGGGCTAACGTTTCCCAATTATACTATGCCAAGCAAGGAATTATCACTCCTGAAATGGAATATATTGCCATCCGCGAAAACCAACGCATTGAGTTACTAGAACAACAAACGAAGGCAATGCAGTGCCAACACCAAGGTGAAAGTTTTGGAGCAAACACACCTAAAAGTAAAATTACTGCTGAATTTGTACGTAGTGAAGTTGCTGCTGGTCGTGCCATTATTCCAAATAACATCAATCATCCAGAAAGTGAACCGATGATTGTAGGACGTAACTTTTTAGTAAAAATCAATGCAAACATTGGAAACAGCGCCGTGACTTCTAGCATTGAAGAAGAAGTAGAAAAAGCGGTTTGGGCTTGCAGATGGGGAGCTGACACTATCATGGATTTATCCACTGGTAAAAACATTCATGAAACTAGAGAATGGATTATTCGTAATTCACCCGTGCCAATAGGAACAGTACCAATATATCAGGCGTTAGAAAAAGTAAAAGGAGTTGCAGAAGATTTAACTTGGGAAGTTTTTAGAGACACACTTATTGAGCAAGCTGAACAAGGAGTTTCCTATTTCACGATTCATGCAGGTGTCCTTTTGAGATACATTCACTTAACGGCCAATAGAGTAACAGGAATTGTTTCGCGCGGTGGATCAATTATGGCAAAATGGTGTTTATTTCATCATAAAGAAAATTTCTTATATACCCATTTTGAAGAGATTTGCGAAATCATGAAGCAATATGATGTTGCTTTTTCTCTTGGCGATGGTTTACGTCCTGGTTCTATTGCGGATGCTAATGACGCAGCACAATTTGCTGAACTCGAAACATTAGGACAATTAACAAAAATTGCTTGGAAGCATGATGTACAAGTATTTATTGAAGGACCTGGTCACGTGCCAATGCATATGATTAAAGAAAACATGGAAAAGCAATTAGAACATTGTTCAGAAGCGCCATTTTACACATTAGGCCCATTAACGACAGATATTGCACCTGGTTATGATCACATTACATCTGCAATTGGAGCGGCAATGATTGGTTGGTACGGTTGCGCAATGTTATGCTACGTAACACCAAAAGAGCATTTGGGATTACCCAATAAAAAAGACGTAAAAGATGGTGTAATTACTTATAAAATTGCTGCACATGCTGCTGACTTAGCTAAAGGACATCTCGGAGCGCAATACAGAGACAATGCCTTGAGTAAAGCTCGATTTGAATTCCGATGGGAAGACCAATTTAATTTATCACTCGACCCAGTTACAGCTCGAGAATTTCATGATGAAACGCTTCCAGCAGATGGTGCTAAAGTAGCTCATTTTTGCTCCATGTGTGGACCAAAATTCTGCTCTATGAAGATTTCACAAGAAATTAGAGATTCAGTCGCAGCCGAAGAAGGAATGAAAGCAATGTCCGAAGAATTCATAGAAAACGGAAAAGAATTATATTCATAATGATAGTCATCACCAATCCTTCTTCAGTAGTTAATGAACATCAGATAATCCAACAATTATTTGAAGAAGGATTGGTTTTGTTACATATTCGAAAACCAACTAGTACAGCAATCGAATTAAAGGCTTTTATTTCTAAAATAGATTCCAAATATCATTCGAAAATAGTATTGCACCAACATCATATTTTGGCAATTGAATTCAACATAAAAAGGCTTCATTTTACAGAAAAAGCAAGGATTGCTATTCCCGAATATTGTCAAAAAGGAGACATGATTTTATCAACATCGGTTCATTCAATTGAAGCTTTTAATGATTTAAGTAATCTGTTTGATTATGCGTTTTTGAGTCCCGTTTATCCAAGTCTATCAAAAGAAAATTATATGCCTATAAAAAATGTATTTGAAACGATTAAAAACAGAAACAATACGCAGATCAAACTTATTGCCTTAGGCGGTATTTCAGCTGAAAACATTCAAAAAACTTTACTACAATTTGATGCTGTAGCTTTACTCGGAACCATCTGGAACAGTACAAATCCCTTAGAAAATTTTAAAAAATGTCAAACAATCGTCCTTTCACTTTAACTATCGCTGGTTTTGATCCTTCTGGTGGCGCTGGGGTTTTAGCAGATATTAAAACATTTGAACAACATCTGGTGTATGGTTTAGCAATTATAACCGGAAACACTATTCAAACGGATAGTAATTTCGTCAGAATGGAATGGGTTTCTATTGCATTTGTGACAGAATCCATTGAAACGCTTTTTAACAAATACGAAATAAAAGCTGTAAAAATTGGCATTATTCCTTCTTTGGAATATTTGGAAACAATAGTAGCTACAATTAAGAATATAGCACCTAGTACAAAGATTATTTGGGATACGGTATTAAAATCCAGTACAGAATTTAATTTTTTAACTGTTGAAAATCAAACTAAACTTCACACTATCTTAAAGCAAATCGATTTAATTACGCCAAACTACTATGAAATTTTACGTTTAGGTGATTCAAACCAATCTGCTGAAAATAATGCTAAATCCTTTTCTAAGTTTTGTGCAGTTCTTTTAAAAGGCGGTCATAATATGAGCGCATTGGGAACAGATTCTCTTTTTATAGCCGACCAAATTATAACATTTTCGCCTATAACTAAGATTTCGGGCAGTAAACATGGTTCGGGATGTGTTCTAGCAGCTTCAATCACTGCAAATATTGCTTTAGGTTTTGATATCGTTACAGCCTGTAAAATTTCTAAAATCTACATTGAAAAATTTCTCACTTCTAACACCACCCTTTTAGGTTATCATCATGATTAGTAAACTACATTATATATCACAAGGAAATACGGTTGAAGAACAATTGTATAACATTCAGAAAATACTAGATAACGGTTGCAATTGGATTCAATTGCGTTTTAAAAACGGTAATACTAAGGCACTTCACAATGTTGCTGAAAAAACAAAACAGCTTTGTGAACAATTTGAAGCTACTTTTATAATTAACGACAAAGTTGATTTAGCCTATCAATTAAACGCAGATGGTGTTCATTTAGGTTTAAGTGACATGCAAATTAAAGATGCTCGGGCTATTCTTGGAACGCAAAAAATTATTGGAGGAACAGCAAATACATTCGAACATGTAAAACAACGAGCAACTGAAAACTGCGATTATATAGGTCTTGGTCCATTTCGCTTCACAAAAACTAAAGAAAACTTAAGTCCAATTTTAGGGTTAGAAGGTTACAAAAACATTCTAAATCAAATGGAACAACACCAAATTAAGATTCCTATTATTGCAATTGGTGGTATTGACTTAGCAGCTATTGAATTGTTACTAGACACAGATATTTATGGTATTGCCGTTTCTGGCCTACTTACCCACCAACCAAAAATTACAACAACAATCAAAGAAAAATTATATGTCAACATTTAAAATTTCAGATAAGGTATTTACTTCTCGCTTATTTTTAGGAACAGGGAAGTTCGGTTCTAATTTACAAATGGAAGAAGCAGTTTTAGCCTCTGGAAGTGAATTAGTTACCGTAGCTCTAAAACGCATTGATTTAGAAACACAAACTGATTCCATTCTTGCTCATTTAAAACATGCTCATATTAACTTATTGCCAAATACTTCTGGTGCTCGAAATGCAAGAGAAGCCATTTTTGCAGCACAATTAGCGCGAGAAGCTTTTGGAACAAATTTCTTAAAACTAGAAATCCATCCCGATCCAAAATACTTATTACCAAACCCAATCGAAACATTAAAAGCTACTGAAGAATTAGCTAAACTTGGTTTTGTTATCCTGCCTTACATTCATGCTGATCCTGTTTTGTGCAAGTTATTAGAAAATGCCGGAGCGGCTGCAGTTATGCCATTGGGCTCACCCATTGGAAGTAATAAAGGATTAAAAACAATCGATTTTTTAGAAATTATAATTGAACAAAGTAAAGTTCCTGTTATTATTGATGCGGGAATTGGCGCTCCTTCTGATGCCGCAAAAGCTATGGAAATTGGTGCCGATGCAGTTCTTGTAAATACAGCAATTGCAGTAGCACAAAATCCAAAATTAATGGCAGAAGCTTTCAAGCAAGCAGTTATCGCCGGTAGAAAAGCATTCGAAGCTCAATTGGGATCTGTTTCAAATACCGCTCAAGCATCTAGTCCTTTAACGGCATTTTTAAATAACTAGTTTATAAAAAATTCACCACATGAACACCTTTAAAGAGCTATTCGTAAAATACAATTGGAATGTAATCGAGGAACGGATTTTAAGCGCAACTGCAGAAGACGTCGAAAAAAGTCTTAGGAAAACGAAATGTAATCTTGATGATTTTATTAATTTCATTTCTCCCGCTGCAAAAAACTATTTGGAAGAAATGGCACAAAAAAGTCATTTGCTAACAAAGCAACGTTTTGGAAAAACCATCCAAATGTATGCTCCCATGTATTTGAGTAACGAATGCCAGAATATTTGTACTTATTGCGGTTTTAGTTTAGACAACAAAATTAAACGAAAAACATTGACGGATAGTGAAATAAAAGAAGAGGTTTTAGTGCTGAAAGAAGCAGGTTTTGATCATGTTTTGTTGGTTACAGGCGAAGCAAATTATACCGTGAATATAAATTACTTTTTAAATGCAATTGAATTAATTCAAAAACAATTTGCTACTATTTCAGTAGAAGTACAACCACTTAGCGAAGAAGAATATGTGGCATTGCATAATGCAGGTGTCCATACGGTTTTAGTATATCAGGAAACTTATAACGAAGCAGTATATAAAAAATATCATCCAAAAGGCAAAAAATCGAATTTTGATTTTAGGCTTGAAACACCCGATCGAATTGGTAAAGCCGGAATTCATAAAATTGGCTTGGGTGTATTGCTGGGTTTAGAATATTGGAGAACAGACAGTTTCTTTAATGCTTTACATCTGAACTATCTTCAGACAACCTACTGGCAAACTAAGTATTCCGTTTCTTTTCCAAGACTTCGGCCTGCAGAAGGAATTATAGAACCAAATTTCGTAATGGACGACAAAGATTTAACGCAATTAATTTGTGCGTATCGCATCTGGAATCCCGATTTAGAAATTTCTATTTCAACTCGTGAAAATGAAAAATTTAGAGACAATATTATTCCATTGGGAACTACGACGATGAGCGCTGGTTCAAAAACAAATCCGGGAGGTTATAGCGTTGACAAACAATCTTTAGAACAATTTGAAACCAATGATGATCGCTCAGCTTTAGAAATCTCCACGATAATTCGTCAAAAAGGATACGAACCTGTTTGGAAAGATTGGGATAAAAGTTATAATCACCGCCTATAAATTTAAGAAATGCTTACAATTCAAGATTACTTACGTTACACGAAACCAATGCAGTTAGCAGAAATCGGTACCAATGGTCAAGAAAAAATCAGAAATGCAAAAGTCTTAGTTATTGGCGCTGGCGGTCTAAGTTGTCCTATATTGCAATATTTAACAGCATCTGGCGTGGGAACAATAGGCGTTGTAGATTATGATCATATTGAATTGTCGAACTTACATCGGCAAATTCTATATACAGAAAATGATCTTGAACAACCAAAAGTTACTACTGCTATTGATAAGTTACAAAAGCTAAATCCACATTTAAAGCACTTAGCATTTGAACAGAAAATTACTGCGGAGAATTGTGAGGGAATTCTAAAATCATTTGATATTATCGTGGATGGATGCGACAATTTCACCACACGTTATTTAGTAAATGACACTTGCGTGAAGTTACACAAACCGTTAGTTTATGGCAGTATCTTGAAGTTTGAAGGTCAAATTAGTGTTTTCAATTACAAAGGAAGTAAAAATCTACGTGATCTATTTCCCGAAGCGCCAAATCCTGAAGATGTGCCAAATTGCAGTTTGAATGGTGTACTTGGAACATTACCAGGTATTATTGGAACAATGATGGCACATGAAACTTTGAAAATAATTACTGGATTACCTTGTTTAACAAATGAATTTATAGTTTTCAACACACTCGAGTGGAGTTTTATAAAATTGAAATTCTAATAAAAAAGGAATTGTTTCAATAACAATTCCTTTTTTATATAACTAACTCAAAACTTATTATTAATCATCATCATCGTCGTCATCATCGTCATCGTGATGTCTTTTATACTTCTTCTTGTAACATTTATGGTTGTAATTTCGCTCACAACACGAATCATATTTTTTGCATTTATATCTTTTCTTGTGCGAATGAAAGTCGTGATAAGGATCTCTTCCGTGATAATAGATAACTACTCTATAGCCTCGAGAAACATCATAATTACTGTAATATCTAGGTAAATGTCTTGATCTTATCCAATTTCCTGCTTCGAAATAAATGTAAACAGACGAGCCAACATCGTAATAGGATTCTATTTCAGGATAATAGAAATAGCCCGGTTCTTCATATACTTCATAATGTTTTTCATACACTTGGGGACGTGAGTTGACATTAATATTAACCGTTACTTTTTGAGCAATTCCTTGAAGGGTAAATAAAAATAAAAGAGTAAATGTTAAACTCGCTTTTGTTAGAAATCTATTTAGATAGGCTAAATTCATAAAAATCTTAATTTATTGGTTCTTAAAGTAGGATTTTCAACAAGTGTGCCAAAAAAACAGAAGAATAAATTATAGATTACAAAGCATTAACTATCATAGTTTTAAAATTTCAAGAAAATCTTCTCGTTCAATTTCCACACAACCTAAACTTTCTAAATGTGGATTATAAACTTGGCAATCTAACAATTTATAGTTGGCAAATTCCAATTGTTTTGCTAACGCGATAAAAGCAATTTTACTAGCATTCGACACTTTAGAAAACATACTTTCTCCGCAGAAAATATGACCTAAATCAATACCATAAAGTCCTCCAACTAATTCGTCATTTTCCCACACTTCTACACTTTTTGCAGTACCTAATTCGTGTAATTTGCAATAAGCTTCTACCATATTATCGGTAATCCATGTGCCGGCCTGATCATTTCTGGCTATTTTTTTACAGTTCAAAACTACTTCTCTAAAAGCAGTATTAAATGTAACTTTATACTTTTGCTTCAAGATGAGGTTGCGCATACTTTTCGAAATCTTTAAATCTTCGAAGAACAATACCATTCGCTCTGGAGGACTCCACCATAAAATAGGCTCGTCATCTTCAAACCAAGGAAATATGCCCGAATTATAAGCCAGAAGCAATCGCTCTGGAGATAAATCGCCACCAACCGCCACAATTCCTTCAGGAGAAGAAGTTTCAACAGCTGGGAAATATAATTCTTTCGATAAATAATACATGTTCATTGGCAAGTTCAAAAATAATAGCACTAACAAATAATGTCTTCAAATTAAAAAACAAAAAAATCCAAATTCCAATAAATATCATTTGAAAGACATTTTGGAATTTGGAACTTTTCTATTGTAATTTACTTTTTAATCTTCGATTAGAAAGGTAAATCGTCGTGCTCTTCTTCTTTGAAATTAGTTGCAGGTTCAAAAGCTTCTGAAGCTGGCATTGGAGGCATTTGTGCTGCCGATGGCGCTTCTGCTTGCATTTTTTCAATTCTCCAACCTTGAATAGAGTTGAAATATTTTGTTTCACCTTGTGGACTAACCCATTCTCTACCTCTAATATTGATCGAAACTTTTACTTGTTCGCCAACGTTATACTGGTTTAATAAATCGGTTTTGTCTTGTGTAAACTCAATCATAATGTGCTGAGGATATTGCTCTTCAGTCGTTACAACAAGTTCTCTTTTTTTAAACGAAGCACTAACTTGTTGCTCCGGATTAATAACTTTTACTTTTCCTAAAACTTCCATAATTCTACTAATTTATTTTTTTTGCTAATAATAATTTCCAAGCGTCAATTGCTTTTCCATTATCTACATACTCTTTTGCTTTTTGAAATATTGTGTCAGAATCATCTGAAGACAAAACTCCTTTGACTTCAAAATTTTCGTTTACAAATATACTAATTTCTTCTTCGGTAGGGATATTTTCTATGTTGCCTAATTTTCCTAAATCATTTCCAGTGAAAAATGAACTTTCTTTGATAAAATCTGGAATACTATCTACTCCTATTCCTAAAGTAGTTAAGGGTTTTTCAACTTCAAACATTCCGGCATTTGAACGACTGTACCAATTTCCTCCCATTCGGGCAACCAAATCAATTTTACGTTGGTCAATCATTCCTGATTCATCTAAAACAGCTTCGTGAATGTGAATTTTAACTACTTCACAAATTACTAGATTCCCTGCTCCTCCTTGATCGCCTAAAGCAATTATTTCTTTAATCTTACATTCAAATTGGACTGGACTTTCAGCTACTCTAAACGGTTTAACAAGATCCGATTTTAGCATGGTAAATCCGGCTTTTTCAAACTCATTCACACCGTCTGGATATTCCGTGCTTGACAACGACATTTGTTGTACAATGTCATAATTAACCACGTTAATCACCACCTCTTTAGTGTCTTGCGCATTAATCAACGTATGTTTTGTGGTATTGTCGCGAACTCTTCGAGCTGGCGAAAATATCAAAATCGGCGGATTAGAACTAAAAACATTAAAAAAACTAAACGGCGATAAATTTGGGTTTCCGTTGCTGTCTATTGTACTTGCAAAAGCAATAGGTCTAGGAGCTACAGCAGTTTGAAGATAGGCTTGTAATTTTGCAGGTGCAATTTCTTTCGGGTCGATAGTTAACATACGGAATTATTTTTTACAAAGATAACAAGAAGATTTTCAACTGCAATTACAAATTCAAAAATCAATTGCATTTTCAACAACAAATTTACGATTTGAATCTGAAATTAATTCGAACATTTTGAAAACTTACCAACAGCTCAAAAACCAAAAATCTACAATCTTTACTCTTACAAATCGATTCGTTTTTAGTATTTTTACATCAAATCTTGATTTATGCAATTTTCCGAAAGGCGAAATACTACCCGTTGGTTTCTCATTGTAGCATCTTTTTTCATTGTAGTTTTGATACTTTGGAACACCTATAATTTTTTCCAAATTTTTAAAACAGAAGAACGTGTAAAAATGGAAATTTGGGCATCCGCTCAACAAAATTTAGCCAATGCTAATGAGGACACGGATATTGATTTACCTTTTGAAATTATAACAAACAACGCCACAATCCCAATGGTAGTAACAACCAGTGACGATGTTATTATATTTTATCACAATATTGCAGAAAGCACTACAAAAGATAGCATTGCATTGAATAAATATTTCAATTCGATACGAAACGACAACAAGCCGATTAAAATGGAATTGTCAGATAACGCCTATCAATTGGTTTATTACGGGAATTCGCCTCTTTTGAATAAATTAAAATACTACCCGATTGCTCTAGTCCTTATTATTATTTTATTTGGAGCCGTTGTTTATAATTTCTATAAGGCTACAAAAATGTCGACTCAAAATAAACTTTGGGCCGGAATGGCAAAAGAAACGGCGCATCAAATTGGAACTCCTTTATCCTCGTTGATCGGCTGGTTAGAAATTCTAAAAATGGAAAATGTAGAAGAAAGTACACTTTTAGAAATAGAAAAAGACATTACTCGTTTGCAAACCATCACTGATCGATTCTCAAAAATTGGAAGCGCACCCATTTTAGAAGCCAGAGATATTATTGAAGACACGAAAGCTACGGTTGATTATTTGCAATCTCGCGTTTCAAAACAAGTGGTTTTTGATTTTTCAGCACCTCAACATCCGATTACAGTTGCGATTAATCCGGCATTACACAGCTGGACGATTGAGAACTTAGTAAAAAATGCAATTGATGCCATGAAAGGAAAAGGAAATCTTACCATCAAAATTTCGGAAGTAGAAGATATCGTAAAAATCAAAATTTCGGATACTGGAAAAGGAATTCCTAAAAATCAATTCGGCAGGGTTTTTGAAACCGGATTTACTACAAAAAAACGCGGTTGGGGACTTGGATTATCCTTGACAAAAAGAATTGTGCAGGAGTACCACAAAGGAAAAATTAAAGTTGTACAATCTGAGATAGGAAAAGGAACAACGATGCAAATTAGTTTTAAAAAAGCTTAATTATTTCACCGGAATACCAAACCAAGTTGATTTTCTGAACATTTTTTTTCGGTCTTTTTTACTTTTAGAAACATATTCTTTTACAAAAATAGCTTGTTCTTGCGCTTGCTTTTCAGCATCTACAATTGAAGCTTTTAATGAAATGAAATTCGCCGCATTCTCTTTTCCAACCGTTCCTAAAACGAAGATTTCTTTCTTAACTTTTTCAAGCTGTTCTTGAGGTGTTTTTATCATTTCTAATAAAACTCCGTCTGAATACGAAGGTGTAAATTCTTTATTTCGGTAAATTATAAAATCGTTTAAAAGTATAATTGCGACGTTATATTCTTCCACAATTTCATTTAACTTTTTAATATTCGTGTTTTGTTGCGTTACGGAAAACACATTCTTTTTAAACGTATATTCTTCGAGAATTAAATTGTTTAGAATTCCATTCTTCTCAATTCGTTCCGAAGTTTCAAAAGCTTGATCAATAAGCGATAATTTCAAATATTTATCAATTTCCTTCTGATAATTGAAATTCATTTTAGGCTTTCCTTCAAATGTTTTTCCATTATAAAATTCTTGATTAGAAATTGGTTCTTTGGAAAATTGCCATAAATAATCAAACGGCATATGTGTTCTAAGACTAGCTGCCGGAAGCTGTTTGTAATATTTCGCACCTAAATTTCTAGTAAACTTTCCATTATTCACATATCCCGAATCCCATGTTGGGTCGAAAATATACCAATTGTTATCTTTAAACTTAATCGCACACCAAGCATGAGAAAGCTTTGCAATTTGATTGTTCTGTTTGGTGTAACCTGTAATAATTTCACACGGGTATTTTAAATCATCTGCAATTGCTTTGAACAACTTAGCATAATGAATACAGACTCCTTTTTTTGAAGTTAAGGCTTTGGTAACAAAATCCTCATCACTGCTCAGCAATTCAGTGGAGAAATTATGCGCAATATCGTAAGAAATATTCGTTGCCACATAAAAATAAGCCGCTTTGATTTGCAGTTCTTCGCTTTTAAAATTAGCTTGAATGTATTTTGCAATATCTTGTACCGATTTGTTTTGCTTTTCAGGAATTGACCTCATCAACTTTTCAACAGGTAAATAAGTGTTCTGTACTTGTGAAAAAGCGACAATAGGAAGCAGTAAAAAGTAAATTATATATTTCATAAACTGAGGTAAACAAAAAAACACCCGAAGGTGTTTTAATTATAAGTTCGAAGCAATTTCTTTAGCTACTTCTTGAAATTCTTCAGGAGTTAAACTCGTTTTTCTTTGAAAACGCATATCGTCCATATCTTGTAAGGGAATTAAATGCACGTGAACGTGTGGCACTTCTAAACCTACAACGGCCATTCCTACTCGTTTACATTCGATTGTTTTTTCTATTGCAATTGCAACTTTTCTAGAAAAAGCCATTAATTCCAAATATAAATCTTCTTCCATGTCAAAGATCTTGTTAATCTCTTGTTTTGGAATACACAATGTGTGTCCTTTTGCATTTGGATTCACATCTAAAAAAGCCAAAAACTTATCGTTTTCGGCTATTTTGTAAGAGGGAATTTCTCCGTTTATTATTTTAGTAAAAATACTTGACATAATTAGTCTCTTGTAATTTCTAATACTTCAAATTTTAAAGTTCCGTTTGGCACCGTAATTTCGGCCACTTCACCCACAGATTTTCCAAGCAACCCTTTCCCGATTGGAGAAGTTACTGAAATTTTTCCTGTTTTTAAGTCTGCTTCACTTTCTGCTACTAATGTGTATTTCATTTCCATACCATTAGCTTGGTTTTTAATCTTCACAGTAGATAATACTAATG
Organism: Flavobacterium ardleyense; assembly: GCF_042686085.1. GTDB lineage: Bacteria > Bacteroidota > Bacteroidia > Flavobacteriales > Flavobacteriaceae > Flavobacterium > Flavobacterium ardleyense. The sequence goes on along the minus strand of NZ_JBHUOL010000012.1, from coordinate 762,413 downwards.
CTTTAGATACATCCAATTGAGACTCATCAATTAAGCGAGCGTATGACACAACCTCTTCCATTTTAGAAATTCTCATTTCTAATAATCCTTGTGCTTCTTTTGCTGCATCGTATTCTGCGTTCTCAGATAAATCTCCTTTATCACGCGCTTCTGCAATGGCCTGAGAGGCTTTTGGTCTTTCTATACTTTTAAGTTGGTCTAATTCGTCTCTTAATTTTTTTAACCCTTCTGCTGTGTAATAAGATACTGTACTCATAACTTCATCGTTTATATAAATAGAAAAAATCCCAACTGCATGGGATTCCTATTCACAAAGATAGTGATTTATTTTTTAATATTAATTTATGACATTCTATAATGCATGTCAAAAGTAATTAATTAAATTTGTTTTCCAATTACTATATAAAATTCTATGAAAAAATACTTAGTCTTGTTGCTAATTCCGTTGTTTTTCGGCTGTGACAAAGAAAACTTTAGCAACAACAATCCTTATTTACCAAGTTATAGTTTTAGTTTAAATATTAATTTGGCCCTACCTCAATATAGCAATTTACAGTTTCCAAGTAATGCCGTTTATATCAACAATGGAAGCGCTGGTATTAGAGGAGTTATTGTTTTTAATACCGGAAGTGGTTATGTCGCATTTGATGCCGCTTGTCCAAATCAGGCATTAAGCAGCTGTTCTACCATGACTTTAAGTGGCATTAATGCAATTTGCCCTTGCGATGATGCTGTTTACAGTCTTTTTACCGGACAAGCTCCCGAAAAAGAATACAGATTGAAACAATACCGAGTGGAACAACTTAATGCATCTTCTCTGAAAGTTTATAACTAAATAAAAAATCCTGATGAATAACATCAGGATTCTTTATTGAATTTAAAATTTAAGCGTTACTCCTAAAAGGAAATTTATTCCAGCTTGTGGATAATAACCGGTTCCTCCATAGGTGATAATATTTCCAGAAGAATCGTCATCGTAAGTATAGAAAAATCCGTTTGATTCATATTCTAAATCACACACGTTATTTACTAATCCTGAGAAAACAATAGATTTAATTCCTTTGTTGATTTTCCAATCGTAGCTAATATTCAAGTCGTTTACAAAATAATCATCTAATTTAGAAGATTTCGCATCGATATTCCCCATAAATTGTTCGCCTACATATTTCGATAATATTGAAAATTCGAAGTTTTCAATTGGTAAAAAGGTCAAACGATTTCCTAAAATTATACTTGGTGAAAAAGCAATATCTGTATTCCCTAGATCCCGAAGAACGCCGTCTATTTCGAAATAGAAATCTTGGTTCTTATTTTCACTCAAAGTAACATTCGGACTCAAAATAATTTTATCTGTAATTGCAATTACTGATTCCACTTCCAATCCCAAACGATAACTTTTACCACTATTTGTGAAAATTTGCGAACCAACATCATTCAATGCTCCGGTTAAAACCAACTGATCTTCGTAGTTCATATAAAACATATTGGCTGAAATTTTCGCTTTTTCACCGTTGTATTTCCAACCCAATTCATAGTCATATAAACGTTCCGGTTTGTTGGCTTCACTTTCATAATCATCTCTTCTTGGTTCTTTATTTGCAATTCCCGCATAACCATACAATGAATTCTGATCGTCCAATTGATAATTTAAACCTACTTTTGGATTGAAAAATTTGAACGTATCATTTACATCGGCAAACTTCACACTTGTTGCTTTATAAAATGTCATTCTGTATTGCAAATCCACGTATAAATTCAATTTAGAAGTTAGATTTTGGGAAAGCTTTATATAAGCATTCATATCGTCTTTGTTTCCGTAATTATCATAATATCTGTTTGGATTTGGCACATAATATTGCGTCCAAACCACTTCGCCATAATGCTTTCCTAAATAACGATTTACTGCACCACCGAATAAAACACTTGTAGCTTGAGTTTTATAATTCAAAGAAAATGTAGTTCCAAAAAAATCATTATCTAACCATCTTTTTCGCACTAAATCAGTTTTTGCATTTCCTTCAAAACTAGGCAAATTATAACTTGAAAATTTTTGATCTTCTTTATATTGTTCGAAATATCCTTTTCCCATTGTATAATGCAAAGCGATGTTTGAAACCCAATTTTCAGACCAATTTTCAGACCAATGCAATTGGAAATGATTTTGACTATAATTATCGTTTTCATTGCTGTAAAATTGAATATTTCCGAGTTCATCTGTGTACATTCCCGCTGAATTGAAGGTTCTGTCATTTTTCAACTTATATGGATCTTCCAATCCGTTCCAAGCTTGATAGGTTTTTTCCTTCCCACCGAAAGCAATTGCCTTTATTAACGTGGTTTCTCGTACATAATTCGCATTGAAAAAATAACCAAACATATCCGTAGAAGCTCTGTCAATATAACCATCCGATGCAATGTTAGAAACCCTACCATTTATCTCGAAGTTATTGTGCAATCCCGTCCCAAAAGACAAGGTGTGCTTTCTAGTATTAAAACTTCCGAAAGAATTAGACACTTCAGCAAACGATTTTTCTTGATACGATTTGGTTTGCATGTTCAAACTTGCACCAAATGCTCCTGCTCCGTTTGTTGAAGCACCAACACCTCTTTGCAACTGAACACTTTCTAATGAGGAAGCAAAATCTGGTAAATTCACAAAAAATGTACCTTGACTTTCACTGTCGTTAAATGGAATTCCGTTTAATGTTACGTTAATTCTAGAACCATCGGAACCACGAACTCTCATATAGGTATAACCCACGCCGTTTCCAGCATCAGTCGTAGTTACCACTGACGGCGCATAACTTAATAAAACAGTAATATCTTGTCCTAAATTACGCGGTGCAATTTCTTCCTTAGTAACATTAGTAAAAGTAATTGGGTTTTTGTCTTTTGCTCTAATAGCAGAAACTGTGACTTCCTTAAGTTCATGAATCTTCAGGGAATCAATTGGCGTTTCTTGAGCGTAAGAAAAGAAACCTAAAAAAATGACAAATAGACTTAAAAACGCGCTACTTCTTGTGGCTTTGTAGCCTTGAATTGTGAATAAAGTTTTCATCCGTAAAATAAATACGAATAAAAGGGGTAATTACTCTTTGTTAAAATTAAATTTGATACGCTAACAACAGTAAAATCCTGAAACTAGTTCAGCACAATACTATTATTTTTCAATTCCCTAAACAGCATTATCTGTTCTAGGTTCTATGGGTATGATCTCAGCTCGTTATTTAGAGCACCCCTTTGAGACGCTGCAAAGTACGTTAATATCTATGACAATTGCAATGTCAAAATTTAAAGTTCGGTTTTATCAAACAGCCAATTAAAAGTTAGGCTTTTTTCGATTCTGTTTCAAAACGCTCATTACTTTTTTAGCATTGAGTCGTTTCTCCTTCGCTCTTCTTGAAACTTTGACTTCTTTTCGTTCTTTCGGGACTTTTAAACCATTTTCAATAATTGTTAGAAACTTTTTAATGGCAATTCCCTTATTCTTAAACTGACTTCTATCTTCCTCGCTTGTAACGATTAAGACATACTCTTGAGTAAGTTTATTCGCAATTTTAATTTGTAGCAACTCTTTTTCCTCTTGGGTCAAGCCCAAAGAATTAGCTAAATCAAAAGACAACACGACTTTTGAAGACACTTTATTTACATTTTGTCCGCCTGCGCCACTGCTTCTAACAGCTTTGAACTTTAGTTCCGAAAGTAAAATTGCTTTATCCATTGTTTTCAGGTTGATGCGCCGGTTTTAGCAAATCGTTAATCGTTTTAACCGGGTTAAATGTAATAACTGGAACTTCTACAAAAACAGTTAGCCATTTTGCCATAGCACCATTCCATAAACCTGGTAATTCATAAGCTTTATACAGCTGACCTTCCGTGTTTTTTGAAACAATAAAACCAGTGTTTTGATCCACAAATTGCGTCAAATTAAACTTTTCGCCTTTGTGATTTTTTAAACCACAAACCAAATCAACTGGATTAAAATGCGTAGCATCACTCACAATTTGTGCTTGTTTTTTGTTGGTTAAATCAATTTGTGAAGTTTCAACAATTTGAAGTGAAACTTTGCCCTCTTCATTCTTTACCCAAAAAGGACCACCACCAGGTTCGCCTTCATTTCTGACCATTCCACAAATACGAACTGGTCGGTTTAATTCATTGAACAAATACGTAATTTGAAATGTCTTTTTATACATTTCAAAATCATTAGGGAAAACCAAATGCAATTGCTTTTGCGCAAATTCTTTTATTGTTGCTATTTTTTCATCGGTAACTGAATCTTGTTGCAGGTCTTTTAAAAATCCGAAAATCTGTTGTTGCAACTGGAACAAAATTCCACCAAGTAACTTTTTGTATTTTACAATGTCTGAAATGTGATTTTGAGACACATTATCAATATTTTTAATGAAAACAATATCTGAAGAAAGCGCATTCAAATTTGCAATTAAAGCGCCATGGCCTCCGGGTCTAAATACTAACGAATCAGTAGCATCTCGAAAAGGCTTATTTTCAACAGTAACCGCCAAAGTATCAGTTTCTTCTTTTTGATAAGAAAACGAAACTTCAATAGCCTCGTGTTTCTTCGTTATTTCTTCAAACGCACTTTGGTGTTCGGGAGAAACTGTAAAATGAATTTTTGTTTTTTGATTTGGGATTTCGTAAAACACTGCTTCTTTTATATGCTCTTCAATCGGAGAAAGTACTTCATCTTCTTTTTGATGAAATGGCAAAATGCCTTTTGGCTTATTCGCAAAGTCAAAATACTGGTTTGAAAGTAATGTTTTGATTAAAAAATAACTTCTAACTTCTTTTTCTTTAGTAAAGTAATCCGGATATATTCCAATCGTTTTTTGTTTCAATTCTTGATAAAAAGGAAAACTCTTTAATCCCACTAGAAAAACTGATAAATGAGCACATTTTTTTCGATTGATATACGCATTCAAAGTGTCGTTCTCCACATCGAACTCCTTGATAAACTCCAATAAAAACTGGAACATACGCGTTGCAGCACCTGAAGCTGGAACGAATTTTTCAATTGCATGTTTCTCTTTATTATCGTCAAAAGAAGTAATGAATCTCTGAACTTCTTCTTCACTGTAAACGCTAATTCCGTCCTTTTTTATAGCCGAACGTACCAAATTTATTTTGGGAAACCCTTCTTTAAAAAAAGTCATTTGTTTCTGAATTGTTGCCATCGAAATACCCTTGTTGTAAATCGCAACAAAATCAGCTGTAGAAAAACCTAGCTCTTTAGCAATTAATAGTTCGTCAATTACTTGAACTGCTTTTTTAAAACGCACTTCTTTATTGCCTTCTATTTTTATATAAGGATTTCCGTTTTTTACTATTGCTTTTTCAAAGATTTTAAAAGTCTTTTCTCTATCATCTGGACTATCACGTAAATCATCTGCTTCCCACGGCACATCAATATAAGTAAGGAAAATCAAATCATATTCATGTTCTTTCGCTGCTTCCTCTAATCTAGCATCACATCTGTGGTAGAAAATATCTGAAAACACTTTTGTAACCAATAAGTTTGTATCGCAAAACAAAAACTTATTTGCTTTTAAAACTGCTTCATTTTCTATTTTAGTCTGACCTATAGCAATAGCAATCAGATCTTCTTCGGTACAGATTTCTTTGTCTTTGTCCCATTTCTCTTGTAGAAAATCGCGAGCAAATTCAGGAATCCATCCGTCATTATAATGTGTGGCTAATTGTGTAGAAAGCGTTGTTTTACCTGTGCTTTCTGGTCCGTACATTGCAATCTTTATAATATCAGTTGCTATTTGTTTAAATTCTTCTTCCATTCCATATAACCATAAACTGCAATTATAGTAAAAATCGCATATTGAATACTTGTAAACGTGTATCCTCTGTAAAAATACAAAGGTATTGAAACTATGTCTCCTATTATCCATAGGATCCAGTTTTCTAATTTTCTTTTTGCCATCAGCCACATTCCAACAAAGAAAATTCCTGTTGTAAACGTATCCACATAAGCAGTCCAATGTGTGAATTTATCAAAATAATTGTAAACTACTAAAACAAAAATGACTGTTAGTATAAATAATAAAATACCATAATAGATTTCTTTTGAGGTTACGCTTGTAATAGGTAATTCCGGTTTATCATCCGATTTTCGGGACCATAAATACCAACCGTAAAAACTCATGGATGTATAATAGATGTTAATCATCATATCCCCTACTAATCCCCATTTATTCAACAAATAAACAAAAATAATTGTGCTAATAATTCCTGTTGGATAAACAGCAATGTTGTTTTTCTTGGCAAAAAGCACACTGGCTAATCCAAATAAAACAGCAACTATTTCTAACGCAATATCAATTGTATCATATTCACTGTACTGTGAAAATAAAAATTCGAACATAATTATTTTATAAATTAAAGAAATCAGAATCGTTTTCAAAAGCTGTTCCTATGACTATTAAATCAGCTCCTGAATTATAAACTTCTTGTATTGTTTTCATGGAGCGAATTCCTCCGCCTACAATAACGGGAATTTCGCAGTTTTCTGTTATATATTTAGTCATTTCTGCAGAAACGTTTTTGGTTGCGCCACTGCCGGCTTCTAAATAAATTAATTTCATTCCTAAGAAGACACCAGCTTTTGCAGTAATGTAGGCTAATTCAATGTCATTATAAGCAATTGCACGTGTTTGACTTACATTTTGAACAGTCGTTTCTTTTCCGCCATCAATTAACAAATAAGCTGTTGGAATTACTTCCAAATTCGTTTGTTCTAAAAGACGTACCGAATTAATTTGGTGTTCAATCAAATAATCTGGATTTCTCCCAGAAAGCAAACTTAAAAATAAAATTCCATCTGCTTCATCTGAAATCTGATACGGATGACCAGGGAAAATTAATGTTGGCAAGTTAGTTTTCTTCTTTAAAATGGCAATCAATTCATTCAAATGCGAACCGCTAAAAGTACTTCCTCCCACAAAAACATGCGTTGCGGGCGAACTTTTAATTTTTTCAGCCAAAACAATAGCATCTTCAACCGTTACCTTTTCCGGGTCGATTAAAATTGCCAACAGCTTTTCGTTTTTTGCTTTTGCCTGAAGTATGTTTTCGTAAATCGTCATTAATTTGGAATTGCGCACACAAAGATATACGCTTCTACGGGATAAAACTGAATGGAAAACGTTTCTAATTGGTTATTAAATCTTAGCTCAGCGGTACAAATCCCATCTTTTAAATCAAATGTACGTTCAGATATATGCTCTGGAAAACTAATTCCTTTTTCATTCTTAATTTTAAAAATAGATTCTTTTACTCCCCAGATCACCGTTGCCTTTTCTATTTGTTCTGAAACCTCAAGACCTTCAAGATGATTTACATCCATAAATCGCGGTGCAATTTTGAGTGTTTTCTCTTTTAATTTTTCCAGATCAATTCCGATAATTACATCACTGATACAGATTGCAGAAAATTCGTGCGAATGCGAAATAGAGATGTGTTTTCCGTCGATTAAATGCGGTTTACCAACTTCATCGTATGATAAATCAAAATCAGTATAACCCAAATGTTGCAACAACATTCTGACTGCTAAAAAACCGCATTGATGCGCTTCCGATTTCATCGATTCCAGCCTAAAAAGCGAAGTGTCTTTTAAGGAAACAGCTCTGAATAACGAAGTTACATCTTCAGTTATCTCCCAGAAATGTGCATTTGTGGTTTCGTTTATTTGTATAGATTTATAGAAAGGCATTTATATTTTATTGTATTTCAAACCATTAGAATATTAAACAATTCACAAATTAGTCAAATTTCTTGATAAAGTAAAAAGTAATTTTGTAAATTTGCACCCTAATTAAGAACATACAAATATACAAAATAGATGAGTACACAAACATTTCCATTTATAGCTTTTAAAGTGAAAGACATTTCTCTTGCAGCTTGGGGTAGAAAAGAAATTGAATTAGCAGAAGCTGAGATGCCAGGATTAATGGCTTTGAGATCAGAATTTGGTGACAGTCAACCGTTAAAAGGAGCAAGAATTGCAGGATGTTTACACATGACAATTCAAACGGCTGTTTTAATTGAAACTTTAATTGCTTTAGGTGCAGAAGTTACTTGGTCATCTTGTAATATTTTCTCTACTCAAGATCAAGCTGCTGCTGCGATTGCTGCTGCTGGAATTCAAGTTTATGCTTGGAAAGGATTAAACGAAGAAGATTTTGACTGGTGTATTGAGCAAACTTTATTCTTTGGTGAAGACAGAAAACCACTAAACATGATCTTAGATGATGGTGGAGATTTAACAAATATGGTATTTGACCGTTACCCGGAATTAATTGCTGGAATCAATGGTTTATCAGAAGAAACTACAACTGGAGTTCACCGTTTATACGAAAGAATGAAAGCTGGAACTTTACATATGCCAGCTATCAACGTTAATGATTCAGTTACTAAATCTAAATTTGACAATAAATATGGTTGTAAAGAATCTGCAGTAGATGCAGTTCGTAGAGCAACTGACATTATGTTAGCTGGAAAAAGAGTAATTGTTTGTGGATATGGTGACGTTGGAAAAGGAACTGCGGCTTCTTTCCGTGGTGCTGGTTCTATTGTAACTGTTACAGAAATTGACCCTATTTGTGCTTTACAAGCTGCAATGGACGGTTTCGAAGTAAAACAATTGAACACAGTTATCAAAACTGCTGACATCATCATTACTACAACTGGAAATAAAGACATCGTTCTTGGTTCTCACTTTGAGCAAATGAAAGACAAAACAATTGTTTGTAACATCGGACATTTTGATAACGAAATTGATATGGCTTGGTTAAATAAAAACCATGGTGCATCAAAAATCGAAATCAAACCACAAGTTGATAAATACACAATTAACGGAACAGATATTATTCTTTTAGCGGAAGGTCGTTTAGTAAACTTAGGTTGTGCTACAGGTCATCCAAGTTTTGTAATGTCAAATTCATTTACTAACCAAACGTTAGCTCAAATTGAATTATGGACAAACATTTCAAATTACAAAAATGAAGTTTATATGTTACCAAAACACTTAGATGAAAAAGTTGCTGCTTTGCACTTAGCTAAATTAGGTGTTGAGTTAGAAACTTTACGTCAAGACCAAGCTGATTATATTGGTGTTGAAGTTACAGGTCCATACAAACCAGAATACTACAGATACTAGAAAGATTTTAGATTGTTTAAAAACGATTTTAGATATTAGATTTAAACCCCGATTTCGAGAGAAATTGGGGTTTTTTTATTTAATTATGTTTTCCTAAAAGTTAAATTCAGTTTTTTAAATATAATGATTATACAATAATTATATAAAATGTTGTAATTTATTAGTTCGAATTTAGTCGAAATTTACAATTATATTTTAATTTAAAGAAGTAATAAAATGTCAAAAAATAATAAAAAACAATTCGGAGTTTGGATGGATTCTCAACATGCTACAATAATTGGTAGAGATGAAAACAATGAAGGTGAATTTAAAGTTCTTGGTCACGAAAAAAACAGCAGCGTTCCTAGAAATTCAAGTGAAAATACAGAAAATAATCACGAAGTAACTTTGAGAACAAAATTCTTTAAAGAAATCACTTCTCACATGCAGAATGTTGACGAATTGCACGTAACAGGAACAGGAATAGCTCAAGAACAATTTATTAATTATCTTGCTGAAACTCCTCAATATAAGAATGTAGAAACTTCTGAATGTACTACCAACAAAATGAGCGATGAAGATATAGTTGCTCACATTTCAAATAAATTTAATTAATTACTAAATTTATCAGATTTAAAAAACCTCAATTGGTAAAAATTGAGGTTTTTTTTTCTTTTTAAAACATATCATCGAATTGTTTATAATATTCACTTTACCACTCCATGAAGTTTTGTGAATTTCTTAAAAATTATCTTTCTCCAAAATGGAAGTAATTTTCACTTTTAAAACTAGTGAATTAATTTTAAATTAGCGTAGCAATACATTTATACTGCTAATAATTTTATCTAAATACTTTCGAAAAACTAGATTAAAATTTACATAGTATTTTCATTTACCAATTTAAATAACTCATTCAACAACCAAACGCTAGCTCAAATTGAATTATGGACATACATTTCAAATTACTAAAATGAAGTGTACATGCTACCAAAGCATTTAGATGAAAAAGTAACAGCTTTGCACTTAGCTAAATTAGGTGTTGAGTTAGAAACTTTACGTGACGATCAAGCAGCTTATATTGGTGTTGAAGTTACGGGACCGTTTAAGCAGAATATTAGAGATACTAATCTGAAATTCAGAAATTAGAATTCAGAAATTAAAATATAGAAACCCTTGCAAATTTGTGAGGGTTTTCTTTTTTTTGGCATTACCACAAGGGTCGGGCTTTTCGCTGTATCTTTTTATTTTTTAAAGAAAAAAACAAAAAGGATGCCGCTTCACTCCCTAATGCATACCTGTTTTCAGTTCACTATTTTTGGAAAATCCTACAAAAACAAAAACCTTCCAACATAACAGCTGAAAGGTTTTTATCATTTTAAAACAGACTTTACAATTTAAATTTATATGCCCATTTTTTTAATGTTGTGAATCACTCCACCATCTACTAAAACATCAGTACTGGTTATAAAACGAGCGGCATCACTTACTAAAAAGTGGATTACATCAGCAACATCTTCCGGTTTACCGTTTCGTTTTAAAGGCGTTGCTTGTTTAATCATCTCCATTCGTTCTGGATGTTCTTCTGCTGCTTTCAATCCCATTGGCGTTTCAATAACACCGGGTGAAACGGATACAATTCTTGCTCCTTTTTCGCCCCATTTGTCGGCGTGTTTATGCGTTAATAAAATCACACCACGTTTGGCGAAATTGTACATTACATCAGAACTACCGTTTACAAATTTGCTTACCGTTGCAAAAGAATCTGCAGCTTGTGGGTTTTGAAGTGCTTCGTCATACTCTTTGTTAGCTGGAATCGTATGAGCCATCATCGAAGAAAGTAAAACCGCTACCGAATCTTGATCCGCAACTTTGTAAAAAGCATCTACTAATAGTTCTGTTGCAACCAAATCAATGGTAAAAACTTTGTTTAAATCTTTTACGGTTCCGCTTACTCCAGCCGTGTGGACTAATGCTTTAAATGTTCCTTTTTCCGAAACATAATTTACCAGTTTCTCAACGTCATTTTTATCAGTGATATCGCAAGCAATTCCAGAAACATCGAATCCTTCTTTTGCTAATATCGCTACCGTTTTATCAACACTTTCTTGTGCATAATCTGTAATTACTAAAGGTTGATTTTTAAACGCTCGGGCACAAGCCTGACCAATTCCTCCTGCTCCACCAGTAATTACTATTAATTTTTTATCAGTATTCATTTTATAAAACTTTAAGTTGGGCAATTAATATCTCGTAATTGCACCAAAACCATTAAACCTCTCTAATTCTCCTTTTGGAAGAAAAACAACATCACCACCAAAATTCATATTCATACCAATCATTTCGTCATAAATATCGTCGATAACACCTTTATCACTTCTATGCGATGCTTCTACATAAGTAATCTCATCTCCTTCTAAAACCGCTGGTTGAAATAAACCTTGTTCTATAAATAGCGTTTGCACACGACCTTCTTTAATCGCTTTATAGATTTCATTCGTATCACTTAAAAATTTATTATCGGTAACAGCTTTAAGTAATTCAGTTTTTCTATCCGCGTTTTTAGTGGCAAGATGTTCTTCAATAATTTTTGCTGCTTCAGTGACAATTGCGTGATCTTTTTCTTCGATTCTGTTTTTGTTTAAAAACGTAGTAAAAATACTTTCTTTGTGATCTGCAATTTTTAAATATTCTGGATAATTTTCTTCAACCGTACAAATTAAAACGGGTAACGGATTCTCTTTTCTAATCGCATTTACTTCTTTATCCACCAAGTTGAAAAACTCAGCAATTAAACTGGATTTTCTGGAAGCAATTGCATCTTCCGCTTTATTTCTAGTAAAGAATTGCTTATTTTCCATAGGGAAAGGCGACTTAAATTCTTTAACTACTTTATCATTCAACGCTTCAATCAATCTTGCATTATCTTGACTTAACACTAAAACATAGTAGTGCGATTCTTTATGCATCGCTCTAATTAAATCTCTTGTTGCAAACGTATCGTCAATAACTACACGATCTTCAACGTGAATTGGCAATCTTGTAAATTCTGCAATCTCGTGGTTTACAAAAAGCAGTAAACTATCTAAATTATAATTGTGGTCTATTTCATCTGCAAGTGCATTTAATTTTTCAACTAATTTACCTGCATCGCGTTTTGTAGTATCTGCTAAAAGTCTGTTTTCCGCATCTTTGATCAGCTTCTTAAGTGTCACGTGATCCTGAATATTATCTGGTTTCGTTCTGTGCGAATTCATAATGATTGAAATGCAATTCTCTGAAGTAAGGTCTTTTAGTTTTTTTAAAATAGTGCTCATCTTTTCAAGTGTTTAAATCGATTAATAAATATAATGCTAATTTACGATTTAAGTCTGACACTTACTATGATAATAATCAGGCATTTATCCAATAAAATTCACTATCTTATATACTAATCCTGTTTTTCTATGCTTTTTAGCGATTACTCGACTTTTAAGAAAAATAATACAAATACATTAATGACTTTACTTATTTCTACATCCATTTAAAATATTTTTTAAAAAAAATAGCTCTACACTTGTAGAATTGATTTTTTGTTCTACATTTGTAGAGTTAATATTAAATAGGTAGTAATGCAATTATCAAATTCGGAAGAACAATTAATGGAACATTTGTGGAAACTTCAAAAAGCATTTATGAAAGATTTGCTAGAAGCTTTTCCAGAACCTAAACCTGCTACTACGACTGTCGCGACTTTACTAAAGCGAATGATCGCTAAAAATTTTGTGGCTTACACCGAAATTGGAAACGCTAGAGAATATTATCCATTAGTAAAAAAAGAAGCTTACTTCTCGAAACATGTAAACGGATTAATAAAAGATTTCTTCAATGATTCGGCATCACAATTTGCATCTTTTTTCACCAGAGAAACGAATCTAACCGAAAACGAACTACAAGAATTGAGAAAAATAATCGACGTTGAACTTCAAAAAAAGAAAAAATGATCAATTTCCTCTTCGAATCGACTGTAAGTCTAATTGGGTTCCTAGCCTTCTATCATTTATTTTTAGAGGGTGAAAAAATGCATCGGTTTAATCGTTTCTATTTATTGATTTCGTTAGTAGTTTCGTTTATTATTCCGTTACTCAATTTTGAAATCATCGAAATAATTCCGGTACAAAACACCAAAACGCAATTTGTTCAAGAATTTCCCATTTCAAATCAATCCATTCAAGTTGCAGAAGTAGAAAGTGTTAATTACCTTCCAACGCTGTTATGGAGTTTATATGGCATAATTACCTCATTCCTTTTAATACGATTTGGGAAAAACGTTGCACAATTATATCACAAATCGAAATCCAATCCTGTAGTAAAATATAAAAAAGCGAAATTAGTTTTGGTGGACGAAAATACACTTCCGCATAGTTTTTTAAACTTCATATATGTCAATTTGGACGATTATGAAAATCATAATATTGAAGACGAATTATACACGCACGAATTAGTTCATATAACTCAAAAACATACGTTAGACATCTTATTTATTGAAATATTAAAATGTCTATTTTGGTTTAATCCCATAGTATATTTCTATAAAAAAGCAATCCAACTCAACCACGAATTTCTTGCAGACGAAAAAGTGGTGAATTCTTATAACAATGTTACTTTTTATCAAAATTTACTTTTACAAAAAAGCAGTAACATTCAAACGATTTACTTGGCCAGTAATTTGAATTATTTAGTAACCAAAAAACGATTAATTATGATGACAAAAAGCACATCAAAAAAATTGGCATTAGCCAAGAAAATAGCTATTGTTCCAATTTTAGCAGGTTTAGTTTATTTTTTCAGCGTTGAAATTGTAGCTCAAGAGAAAATAACAAGTGTAGAATCTGTGAATAAAAAAGATACTGTAACCAAGAAAGAGAAGCTTGTTTTAGAGAAAACACATAAAAGAAAAGTTGAATATCTTACCTATAAAGTTTCAGATGAAGAATACTACAAAGATGTGGTGTGTGTTTATTATCAAAATGTTGAAGGAAACGACATGACTAAATGGCCTGCTAAAAATATAGTTTTTTCAAAAAAATATCAAGAGTTATCGAAAGATGAAATTGAAAAACTAATATTCTTAAAATTTCGTCAAGAACCAACTGTGAAAAAATCACCAACTCAAAAAGAAATAAATGATTTTCAAAATTCAAAAAAATATGCAATTTGGATTGATGGTATTTACGTAGATAATTCTAAATTAAACAACTATAAACCATCGGAGATAGTAAGTTTTGGTGGTAGCGTAGTTTTAAAAAATGCAAGAACTAAAAAACACCCTCAACCATTTCAATTCTGGTTTTACACTAATAAACATTACAAAGATAAAAATATGGATAAGTGGCAAAGTCGTTTTCCTAGCGATTCATTAATTATGTCAGGTTCCAAAAAGAAATAATTAATTTAATAAACTGAAAACATTTCTCCTTTTTTATATTAGATTTTTTTTTATGAAATAAATTCAAGATTTCGTTTGTACATTATAGTGTAAACGGAATTTTCTGTTTATATAAAACTAATTATCAACAATTTACAACTACAAGTAACATTTGGCTTTAAATTTGCACTAATAGTTATCAATCAAAATCAATCATCATGTTAAAACGTTTTTTCATCTTATGTTCGGGAGCCGATTCCGACCTAATGAATGGTTGTTCTAATGGCGAGCAAAATAAATATGCTGGAATTGGAGCTACCGTTTTCTTCACCGCCGTAATGGCTTTTATAGCTTCAAGTTATGCACTTTTCACCGTATTTGACGATGCTTATATGGCAATGGGATTTGGGCTAGTTTGGGGATTATTGATTTTTAATTTAGATCGCTTTATTGTTTCCACCATTAAGAAAAGAGATTCTTTTTGGAGTGAATTGAAACAAGCAACACCAAGAATTGCTTTGGCAATTATTATCGCCGTAGTTATTTCAAAACCTTTGGAAATTAAAATTTTCGAAAAAGAAATCAATACGGTTTTATTGAAAGAGAAAAATCAAATGATGTTGACTAATAAAAAAGAAATTGCTAATTATTTTCAGTCGGATTTAGATAAAAATAAGACGCAGATTGACAGTTTAAAATCAGATGTTTTAAAAAAGGAAAAAGAAGTTAACGAGTTATATGCTGTATTTATAACGGAAGCGGAAGGAACAGCAGGTTCAAAATTATTAGGCAAAGGTCCGGTTTATAAAGAAAAACGTCAAAAACATGATGCAAGTTTGGAAGAATTATCACTTTTAAAAACGACGAATCAAGCAAAAATCACCGATTTAGAAACTAAAGCAAAAACACTTCAAGCCGATTTAGATAAAAAAATAATAGAAACCCAACCAATTATCGAAGGATTTGATGGATTAATGGCAAGAATAAACGCATTAAATCAATTGCCTTGGTTGCCTTCATTTTTTATTATGTTGTTGTTCTTGGCCATTGAAACTTCGCCAATTATTGCAAAATTATTAGCTCCAAAAAGCGAATACGATTTTAAGCAAGAAGACAATGAAATGGGCATTAAAAATATGTTGGCCCAAAACAATTACCAAAGTGAATTGCAACGAAAAACGGATGCTGAAATTTACGATAAAGTGTATGCGGATATTAGAGACGACAAAGAGTTGTACGATTACAAAAAGAAAAGTGCTTTGGAATTATTAAAACTGCAAGCGGATGGCTTTGTTGAAAAACAGAAGCGTTCGATGTAATTCTTAAATATATAATACATAAAGAAAAACCCAACATTAATTCAATGTTGGGTTTTGTATTTTATAGCTTATTGAGGTTACAAAAACTTCAATATTTCCGATTTTAAACGGTCATATTCGCCTTGTAGGATTAAACCGTTGTCTAATAATTTTTTATAATTCTGTAATTTGCTAAACAATTCATCTTGTGACAAATCTGATAAACCTTTTTCTTGGTTAGTTCTAATTGGTGCTTCTAATTCCGTATCTCTAATAATGTCATTTGGTGTTGGCATTATTTCCGCATAAAGCGTTACTTCTTCTGTTGGCGTTTCTTCTATTGCTTCTACTTCTTCAACCTCATCAATTGGTGTCTCAACAATCGCTTCGGGTATTGGTTCTACAATTACTGGTGCTTCAACGATTGGTTCTGCTATTGGCATTATTACTATTGGATTCTTCAATAAATCCAATTGCTCTTTAGCATAAGTATATAGTTTTCGCGCTTGATTTTTCGGTAAATAATCAACCGTGTGCGTCAAATCTGATTTCGTAGAAAAAGTAAAATCGGCACCTAAAATTCCTTCTTTCACGAAAGAAGCTTCAATATCAGACCAATCATAATCTACGAATTCCATTGACAAACCTAAATTCTTAGGTTTACACAAAATGATTCGCTTGTTTGTGACAACAATACTATCCGGAAAAAGAGTTACTGCCGGTTTTTTTTGCACAGCAATATAACCTACTTCCTCATTAGACATCAACAAGTTGTCCAATTTAGCCGTGATTTTCTCAATAGCTTTAGGATCTTGGTCTTCGTTTAATATTTTTTTTAAATTGTCAATCATTTCGTTTGTTTTTAATTCCTTTAAAATAGAATTTTCTCTTTAAGTCGAATCTATAAATTTTTTATAAAAAACCTCAAAGCTTTTTATTCTATACAAAAGTATTCTAAAATTACTAAATTAAT
Organism: Flavobacterium ardleyense; assembly: GCF_042686085.1. Classification (GTDB taxonomy): domain Bacteria; phylum Bacteroidota; class Bacteroidia; order Flavobacteriales; family Flavobacteriaceae; genus Flavobacterium; species Flavobacterium ardleyense. Next base: position 745,572 of record NZ_JBHUOL010000012.1, on the reverse strand, counting down.
AACTTTTCTACGAAAAAAGCCGCTTAATAAATTAAGCGGCTTTGATATAGATTTGATAAATATTATCTGAATGAAGATCTTGGACCTGATGAAGCAAAAGCTGCAGACATTCTACTAACTTGACCTTTTGAGAACATATACATTCCTCTGTCATCTGTATAATCCATATAATTCATATACATTTCTAAAGGCTGACCAGAACAAGTACTTCTATGACCCACAGCTGGAACACCTGAATTTGCAGCATTATGAGTTGGTGTATCAGCAACTTGATCATTACCACAATTAGCATCTCCCCAAATATGACGTAAATTCATCCAGTGACCTACTTCGTGAGTTGCAGTTCTACCTTTGTTGAAAGGGTAACTTGCAGTTCCTGAAGTTCCTGTGTATTTTGAATCGATAACTACACCATCCGTTGCAGATGAACCTCCAGGAAATTGAGCATAACCTAAGATTCCTCCGCCAATAGTACAAACCCAGTAATTTAACTTCGTAGTTGGCGAAGTAGGGTTAATTCCACCTTGTGATGATTTTTTCATTGCATCATTCGTTCCCCAAGAAGCTTTAGTAGTAGCTTTTCTGTTAACTCCGTCTAAAGTAAATTTAACTTTTAAACCACCTCTTACACTGTTGAAAGGATTATTTGATACGTAATCTGCATTCGTAGCATTAAAGTCATTGTTTAAAACAGTGATTTGTGATTGCAATTGTGCATCAGTAATGTTTTCTGAACCTGTTTTATAAAGAACATTAAAAACAACAGGAATTTCTAAAACACCATTAACAATTCTACCTTCTGTCAAAAATTGCTCAGCTTGAAGGTCAAAAGCTGCCATTCTTTGTGATAAACTCGGATCCTCAGCTAACTGTCTTTCTAAAACGTCATGAGAAGCACATCCTCTGTGTGCCGTTGCTACAGCTCCATCTTCTACTGCAACTGAATCCTCGTTACTACACGATAAAAGCATCGTCAATGCGAATGCTGATAAAATTAATTTTTTCATAAAATATAGTTTGGTTATAATTCTGCAATTATATAACTATATTTTTGATAATACACCATGCAAATTCGCTAAAAATTACACATTATTAATTTTTTTTGTTATAATACAATCAAAAGATAGATTAAAAATCAGTTGAGGCCCTTATTTTTATGGGTAAATTCATAAAAACCAAGTCGTATGAATTAGTGATTAATTCACATATAATTTTATCTGAAACATCACTATTAAAATGAACCGTATTCCAATGTGTTTTATTCATATGATATCCTGGTTCTATAGCTTCAAATTCTGCACGAAGTGCTATTGCTTTATCAGGATTACATTTTAAATTGATCGCTGGATTGCCTTTTTCCCAATTAGACAAAGAAGTTAAAGCGAATATTTTTCCACCAACTTTAAACACCAAAGTATCTTGGTCAAAAGGAAAATGTTCGGTTACACCTATTTTTGACAAGCAAAATTCGTATAATTGTTGGATGTTCATTGCTTATAATTTTATTTCAAACAATGCGAATCCATCCGCTTTATAATGTTCCGGTAAATCACTTGTCCATTCTATTATGCTTATTCCTTTATATGTGAAACCGCATTTGATGTAATATTGATTTAACGGTTCGTTGCCGCTGGTAGTGTCTAATCTAACATATTCTAAATCCTTTTGCTTACCGTATTCAATTACCCAATCGACAATTTTTTGCACGTAATTTCGACCTCTAAAATCGGGATGTGTCGCAATTCGATGAATATAAACCGATGGATCGTTATCCGCTTCTTTCCAAATTATCGGATCACTAAATGTAAGTACGAAAGTGGCACTTATTTGATTTTCATCTTCAATTATGAAATGTCTTCCTTCTGCAATTTCTTGTTCCACCATTTTTCGTTCAAAACCTTTCCAGGTATTTGTTCCTACTTTTTGTTGAAAAGCGGTAGCGTATTCGTAAAGTTCGAAAATTGCATCAATGTCGGTTGTTTGGCTTTTAATTATTTCCATTAGTTATTTATTTTATATAAAACAGGTTTGCTAGGACTCGCATCATTTTCAAAAGAGGCGATTTGTAAATTTAAGATATAACTTCCGTCTAAAATAGCATTATCAACGTAAATCATTTCGGTAATAGTACAATTCATTCGTGCATCTTCGTTCAAATTAGTAACATCTTTTACGTTCCAAAATGCTTTGTGTGCCAATAGCTTTCCTTCATCGTGTTCTTTATCAACACTTGGCAAATCAATCAGTAAATGTTGAATTCCGATTTCTCGAATAAAAGCTGAAGCCGATTCGTCTAAATAAGGCGGATTCGTATTCGAATACTTTAAGTGTTTTTTAGTTTCGGGATTTGGTACTGTCCGGATGATAATTGCTTCTGACGATTTCCCGTTTAAAGCTTTTTCGATTTGTTCCTTAGTAATTACTAAATCGTCGCCAATTGCTTTCGGCTCGACCGAAATGAGTTCGGCTGTAAAGAAAAACTGCTTCAAGCAGTGATTTATGCTGTAAAAATCGCGTGTAATATGTCCTAAACATTCGGTATGCGTTCCGTGTGCATGCGGATTGAAGAAAATATTATTGAAATTAGTTGATGATTTTCCTTCGGATACTTTTCCGATCCAATCCCCCATTTTTACGGGTTCAATTTCAGGAATATCCTGATACCAGGCAATCGGATTTTGCTCGTTATTGGTCAAAGAAATTGAAATATCTAAAGGTTTAGATAAATCTATTGTTGAATTATTTATTGTTGCTATCATTTGCTTAACCACAAAGGGCACAAGGGTTTATCACTAAGTTCACAAAGCTTTGTGTCTCTTTGTGCCTTCTTCGTGTTCTTAGTGGTTATTGTTTAATCCAAATTTACTAAAAATAAGTCTGATGCAATTCCGTCTGTCAGAAACTTTCCTTTTTTAGTGGTTGTTAAAATACCATCCGATAAAGAAAGTAAATCGTCCGCAATAAACTTAGCAGTTTGTTTATTCAAATAAGTTAAATATTTCTCACCAAACTCTTGTTTAATTCGTGCTAAAGAAACGCCCCAAATTGTTCGTAATCCGGTCATAATATATTCATTATAACGATCGGTTTCAGTTAAGTTTTCTGTTTCGATCGGGATTTTATTTTCTTGAATCGATTTGATGTATAAAGTGTTATTGGCGATGTTCCAACCTCTATTTATTCCGTCGTAACTGTGTGCGGAAGGTCCGATTCCAATATATTTTTTGCCCAACCAATAACTTGAATTGTTTTTCGAAAAATAGTCGGGTTTACTGAAATTAGAAAGTTCATAATGAACAAACCCTTTCTCTTGTAAGGTTTCTACCAAAATATGAAATTGTTCTTGAGCCACTTCGTCGTCTGGAGCTTTGATAACTCCTTTTTGGATGAATTTGTCCAAAGCAGTTTTCGGCTCGACCGTTAAAGCGTAACTCGAAATATGCGGTATGCCAAAAGAAAGTGCTTTTTCAATATTCTGTTTCCATTTTTCGTTACTCGAACCTGGAATTCCATAAATTAAATCCAAAGAAATATTATCGAAATATTGCGTAGCAATTTCCAAACATTTTTGAGCTTCTTCAGAATTATGAGCGCGATTCATCAACTTTAAATCATCTTCAAAAAAAGATTGAATTCCAATAGAAAGTCGGTTTACTTTGTTTTTTGATAATTCTACAATTCGTTCTTCCGACAAATCATCTGGGTTCGCTTCTACCGTAATTTCAGGATTTTCTGAAACTTTATAATTTTGGTAAATTTCATCAATTAGAAATTTCAAGTCAGCAATCGGTAAAATACTTGGCGTTCCACCACCGAAATAAATCGTCTCGACAATCTCTTCTTGAAACTCACTTTTACGCAATTCAATTTCTTTCGCTAATGCCAAAATCATCTCGTCTTTCTTCTTCAATGAAGTAGAAAAATGAAAGTCGCAATAGTGACAAGCCTGTTTGCAAAAAGGGATATGGATGTAGATGCCGCTCATTTAGAAGTGTTCAGTGTTCAGGTTTTAGTGTTTAATAAAAATTATTTCTTAACACGAGATTCATTCTGCTTTACAAAAGCATCCCAACCAGTATAACTTTTTTCACCCACCACTTTTCCTGTATTGAAAAAATGACAAACTGCTGCCGCTAATCCGTCGGTGGAATCTAAGTTTTTTGGTAATTCTTTCAAGCCTAAAAGTTGTTGTAACATTTTTGCGACTTGTTCTTTGCTGGCATTTCCGCTGCCGGTGATTGCCATTTTAATTTTCTTGGGTTCGTATTCCGTAATGGGAATATCTCTCGAAAGTCCGGCTGCCATCGCAACACCTTGTGCTCTCCCCAATTTCAACATCGACTGTACATTTTTCCCGAAGAAAGGTGCTTCAATAGCAATTTCGTCCGGATTGTGTGTGTCAATTAATTCGATAGTTCGCTCAAAAATAACTTTCAGTTTTTGGTAATGATTATCGTATTTGGACAAAATAAGTTCGTTCAACTGAAGAAATTCCATTTTCTTGTTGACCACTTTTATCAATCCAAATCCCATTATGGTAGTTCCTGGGTCGATGCCCAATATGATGCGTTCGTTTGCCAAAGTTTTAGTTTAAAAGTTTCAGGTTTAAAGTTTAAAGTTCGTTACTTTGTCCCAATGATTTCAATTCCTCACAAAGCTAAGCAATTCCTTGTTTTTACCATCAAATTTCTGATTGTAATTGGGGCGTTTTATTTTATTTATGATCAAATTTCGAATAATTCGAAGTTAGATTGGAATAAATTTCAAAATCTGGTAGTAGAAAAAACGGCAATCACTACAATGTTATTTATCTTGTTGTTTAGCATTGCGAATCGGTATTTAGAAATCTTGAAATGGCAAAACTTAGCCAGTTTTATTCAACCAATATCTGTTGGTGAAGCGAGTAAACAAGTTTTAGGAGCTTTAACAGCTGGAATTTTCACTCCAAATGGTTTAGGAGAATACGCCGGAAAAGCCTTATTTTTCAAAAAGGAACAAACCAAACAAGTGATTTTTTTAAATCTGATTTGTAACGGAATTCAAATGATTCTGACTATTATCTTTGGAACTATTGGTTTGATTTTTATTGGTTATTGGAAATGGTCTTTGGGAATAATTGCAATTGCTTCAGTTTTACTTTTTACTTCTTTCTTGTCGAAAAACATTACTATTAAAGGCTATTCGATTCAGAAGTTACTTCATAAAATAAATGAAATTCCAAAAAGAATTCATAGGAAAAATGTTATTTTAGGAATTTTGCGTTACATCGTATTTTCGCATCAATATTATGTTTTATTCTTAGTTTTTGATGTCGATTTACCTTATCTGACTTTAATTAGTTCGATTTCAGCAGTTTATTTTCTGGCTTCATCTTTACCTAGTTTTCAGTTTTTAGATTTTGCCGTTAAAGGAAGTGTTGCTGTATTTTTCTTCGGAAAATTGGGGATTAACGAGTGGATTGTGATTTTTATTAGCACGTTGATGTGGTTGTTAAATGTCGTTTTACCGGTAATAATTGGTGCTTATTTTGTGATGCGATTTAAGTTGAAACCTATTGTTGTGAATTAAACATAGAAGTCATAGAAGTTTGTTAGAAGCAATACGCTAGTTTGAACAAAGAGTTCATTTAAGTTTTAGAAGAATCTTTAATTTTATGTTGGAACTGATTTTAAGTGTCGTTTTTATCATTTATATCCTGTTTATTGGGCAACTAATTTATGGTTTTAACCGAATGAAACGTTTTACAAAAAAAGACAGAATTCCAACAATTTCATTTACAATTGTGGTTCCATTTCGAAATGAAGCTGAAAACCTCCCCAAGTTGTTGCATACGATTTCCAATTTAAATTATCCAAAAGAATTATTTGAAGTGATTTTGGTCGATGATGATTCGGGAGAAGAATTTAGAATTCAGAATTTAGAATTTAGAATTCATATAGTTAAAAACATTCGCAGATCTAATTCTCCTAAAAAGGATGCAATTGAAACGGCGATTGCAATAGCGAAAAATGACTGGATTATTACAACGGATGCAGATTGTTTTGTGCAGAAAGATTGGTTGAGTTCTTTTGATCAATTGATTCAGGAAAAAGATCTAAAAATGATTGCTTCTGGTGTATGTTATGTTCCCAAAAGTGGTTTTTTACACGCTTTTCAAACTTTAGATTTCCTGAGTTTACAAGGTGCAACAATTGGCAGTTTCGGAATCAATAAGCCTTTTATGTGCAATGGTGCTAATTTTGCTTACGCGAAAACATTTTTCAAGGAGTTAAATGGTTTTCAAGGAAACGAAAATATTGCGAGTGGTGATGATGTTTTTTTATTACAAAAAGCAATTCTTTCCGCACCAAAAAAGGTTGAATTTTTATATACCAAAGAAAGTATTGTCAGCACGAAATCTGTTGGGAGTTGGTCTGAACTATTTCAACAACGAGTACGATGGGCTTCAAAGAGCACAGGATATTCTTCTGTTTATGGAAAGTTATTGGCTTTAGTAGTTTTCGGTGGAAATGTGGTTTGGTTAGTAGCTTTTATCCTTTGGTTATTTGGATATTTGGATACAAATATTTTCTTGGTTTTTATAGCTTCAAAATTCTTGGTTGATTTCATATTGCTTTTTAAAACAGCGAACTTCTTCGAATCGAAATTAAAATATGTAGTGGCTAGTAGTTTACTGTATCCATTTTTTAGTGTTTCTGTGGCTGTTTATTCTTTGTTTGGGGAGTATTCTTGGAAAGGGAGAGTTTTTAGCAAATAAATTTTTTGGACGCGGATTACACAGATTCGCTAGCGCGAAACGCGGACTTTTACGGATTTTTTATGATTAGATATATAACTTTTATGTCACATATCCTTTAAGTTAAAAGTAAAACGAATTTCACGAATTTCACGAAGTGAATTTTGAAATTGCTCTTGTTATTGCAATTGATTTACTTCTCGACTTTAACAATAACTGGAAGTACAAATTGCGTTTTAACTTTAATGCCTCTTTTAATGGCTGGTTCTACTTTTGGAAAATCCGATAAACGAGCAGTTAATATGCTGTCGATTTTAATTTTGTCGTAAGCCACACTATCTCTTGAAAAATGAGGTTCGAATTTTAGACTTGCGTCAGGATTTATAGTTACTTTAACTTCAATAGTATCCATTTCCGGATATAACATTTGCAAGGTGTCAATTCCGATTCGTTCTTGAATGGTTTGTACTAAATAATCAAAAAAGCATTGTTTTCTAATTGTCGCATCTTTAATCGTATCGCATTGTAGAACCGTTGGAAATTCATCAACTTCATTCCAATTAATTTTTTGTAATTCTTTTTGCAATAATTCTTGCTCATCAGGTGCTTTTTTATCAAAGTACTGACAAGAGATCAACGAAAAAAAGCAAAATAAAACAACCAGTTTATTCATTTCAAATAGAATTACTTTTACATTTGCTGCAAGACATTGCCAAAAATAGCCATAATTTATGGAATACTTTTTATTACTACTCGGTTTTTTACTTATGTTGGTTGGAATTGCAGGAAGCGTTCTGCCAGCATTGCCTGGACCACCTATTAGTTGGGTTGGGATTTTGATGCTTTATTTCTGTCCTGGAATTCCAATAAATTTTTGGTTACTGGGCATTACTTTGGTGATTGCTGTTGTCATTGGGATTTTAGACTTTGTAATTCCAGCAAAAGGCACAAAATATTTTGGAGGTTCCAAATATGGCATTTGGGGAACAAATATTGGTTTGGTAGTTGGGATTATCGCCCCAATTCCTTTCGGCTTTTTAATCGGACCTTTTGTTGGTGCTTTAGTTGGTGAACTTATTTACAATTCTAACGAAGGAAAACGTGCTTTTAAAGCAGCAACCGGTTCTTTTTTAGGATTTTTAGCAGGAACTTTTATGAAAGTTTTGGTGAGTTTACTTTTTTTAGGATTATTCGTGTTTTTAGTTTGGCAAAATAGGATGGTTTGGTTTTGATTTCGAACTTTCTCTTTAAATCAGAATAATTTCGCGTCATCAAATCTTACGGACAAAGATCCCTGTATTTGTTTTTATCTACAGTATAAACAAAGATATAATTTCCTGTATTTCTCTTCGAGTTTGAAATCTTAATTGGTTGTTTTGATAAATAATCACATTCATCTTCCGTTGGTTGTATTTTTATTACTTCTTTACCAAACGAAAACAGATAATCATATTTCTCAAAATCATATTTTTCGCAGTTAATATCTTTCTTTAAAATGTATAAAGGTTTATTACTCTGACTTAAAACATTAGTAAGTTGTTCTTTACTACTGAATAGCTTCGGAGGATATTGAATGTTTTGAATAATTTGTATTTTTTCTGAAAAATCAAACTGAATGGTTTTTTTCATTTCTGTCTGACAACCAATAATAACTAAGGCTATAAACATGATTTTGAACTTCACTGCTTACAATTTAATATCAGAAAAACATAATTTTCATAGCACATCTGACCAGATTAATACATAATTTTAATTCTTCATAGACTTAAAAAAAACGAAAGCTAATTAAAGTTTAACGTTAATAAAAAAATCTCCACCATAACTAATAATACTAACAGGTTTTATTTCTAAATTATTACAATTTAAAAGTTATTGGAACTACATGTCTTATAGAAGTTGGTTTATCATCACATAAACCCGGAACACATCTAGGTAGTTTTTTAATAATTCGAATAGCTTCTTGTTCTAAGATTAAGCCATTTTCTGGACCTTCTGCACTAACACCCACAATATCACCTTCTTTATTAATGGTATAAGTTGTTACAACTCTGCCCTGAATGTTATGCTCCATGGCAAATTCAGGATAATTGAAATTGTTCCTTATATGCATACTTATATATTCTTGTACGGAGATTTCATTCTTATTGCCCAAATTATCAGTTTTTTCATAAAATGGCAATCTAATATTATCGCAAATGATAGAGTCCTTCTTTGGAGAAAGTGAATTTAAAGAATCTTTTTCGGTCTTTAATTTAGTTTTAAGCGTATTATTTTTCTCTACTTTTACTAAATAAGATTCCCATTCTTGCTTTAACTTTAATTCATAAGCTTCCTTTTTTATTTGTGCCGAAGTTTTCTTTTGTGCAACAATGCTTCCACAAAATAATAAAATAAAAAATAATAAAAAAATACGTTTCATAATCCGGTATTAGAATAGTGTAAAACAAAGTTAAAAATTTGCCAGACAATAACTAAAATCTCAAGGAATACTTTTAATAATTTATTATTTATCTTCCTGTAGTTTGGAATTGTAGGAAGTATCCTTTTTAGAAAATCTACCAACAACTTATCCGAAGTCTTTTCTTAGTTTCCTTTTCTTTGGTTGTTCGTGGTTTTGGTTGGCGTTGATACTAAAAATAAAACTCATTTAACATTCTTAAATTAAAAATGTTAAATGAGTTTTACTAAATAGTAGCCTAAATTCTTCTCAGACTATTCAATTTCCGTCAAAACTTCTTCCTCTTCTTCAATAGAAAAGTCAGTTTCACCTACAGCAACGACTTCCGGTTTAGACGCTTTTGCTGCATTAAACTTCTCTAGTTTTTCTAAATCTCCTTCTTCTCCACTAAAATATGGGAAGACATCCATGATTGTCGACTCCATAATCATCGGAATTGTATAATCACCCATTGTTCCGTCCATTACTTTAACGGTGTTGTCATACGCTTCCTTTACGTCATTGGCTTGAAGTAAAATATATAAATTCGTTTTGCGTTCTTTTCCACTTTCTTCGTCATAAGCAAGTAAAGAAATTTTCGATTTAAACCAGCGGTCAGAATTTTCAAAGGGATGAATTTCAGAAAAATTAGCCACTTTGATGTTTGTGATTTTAAATTCTTCACTAATGTAAGCTGCCATTTCTTCGTTTATTCTTTTTTCAGCTTCTGTATAAGAAAGAGCGTCAATTAAATAAGCTTCAGTTACTACTTTTTGAACTCCCGAATCGTCTGTTTTTCTAAATTTTACTTTGCATTCATACCAAGTTGCACTCATTTTTTCTATTTTTTTAGGAAGTCAAAGATAGATTTAAACGCTAAAGAAAAGAAGTGTTTTTAAAATAGATATTCACAATTGGAAACAATTTTTTTAAAATTTCGGAAGAGATTCTAAAGGATTCGGAGTTTGATATTTAAGAAAATTAGCTGAAAAAAATCTCCACTAGATAACTAATGGAGATTTGTGACTCTATTTCATTTCAAATTTATTGCATTTTAAAAGTAATTGGAACTACGTGTCTCACTGCAATTGCTTTCCCTTTTTGTTTTCCTGGAATAAATTGAGGCAGAAGCTTAATAATTCTTCGTGCTTCTTCTTCCAGAGCTTGCGTATTTTCAGGTCCTTTCACACGCAATAGTTCAACATTCCCTTCTGTGTTAATGACGTATTCTACTTGAACTCTTCCCTGCACATTATTTTCAAGGGCTTCTGATGGATAATTAAAATGCTGTCTGATGTGATTCGTCATTTGTTTTTGAAAGCAATCAATTTGATCTGCTTTAGCTACGCCTTCGCAACCTTTGAACCTAGGGATTTCTTCTACCACAGCTAAAGGAAGTTCTTTAGCTAAATGTTGTGATACCTTTTCATCTGCTGCTTTAATACGTTCAACTCTTTCATTGTCATAAACTGGAGCTACTTGTGTTTTAGAAACAGCTTCTATTTTCGACTGATCTGTATTTGACTTTTTCTCAACAGCTTTTTCCACTTTTTTCTCTAATTTTTTAGTTTCTTGAGCAACAACTGTTGTAGAAAATACAGTCATTGATAACACAATTACTGGAATAGCTAGTAAATACTTAACAACTCCTTGTCTTTTTGATTTAGATTTTTGTAACATAATGATTCGTTTTTTGATTAATGATTGATTGTAAAAATTATTTGTAAATGAAACACAATGACAGTTTAAAACTTCGCACAGCAAGACTTCAAAATACTTTTTTCGATCTGAATCGGCACTTTTGAAATCGGCTTCAAACTCGTGAAGTGCTACAATTCGGTTGTGATACAGGTATAAAACTGGATTGAACCAAAATATAATCTTTAAAATTTCCATAAAAAGAACGTCCACAGAATGCAATTGCTTCGCGTGTACTAATTCGTGTTTTAGAATAACGTCTATATTCTGATTATCGGCACCAATAAACACTTTATTAAAAAAAGAAAAAGCTTGATTTGGGTTTGAAATAAAAAAGACATTTCCTTTATTTTGGTCGCTTTTCTTAGCCGAAATAATATAGGTAAGAAGTTTCCCTAACTTGTAAATGAATAAGAACGAAAATACAAACACACCAATAAGATAAAGCAGAAATACCGATGAATAATTTTCGAGTCCATTCTTAAGATATATTTCGGACACATTTTTAGTAATTACAATCTCCTTTAATTGATAAACGCCTTGCTCGTGCACAATAACATCAACAGGAATCTGAATTAACGGAAGCCCCAAGGAAAGGATCAAAGCACCAATTAAATAAAATCTATTTGCCTTAAAAAAGGTTTCCTTCTTAAATAAAATTTCAAACACCGCTAAAAATAGCAGTTGTAAAACAATAGTTTGAAGACTGTAAATTAAAAATGTGGTCATAGTCGTTATTTTTTAATTTCTTTCAATAATGCCTCGATATCGGATAATTTAACGTCGTTTTTTTTAATGAAAAAAGAAACCAACTCATTAAAAGAGCCTTCGAAATAATTTTCTACTAATTTATTTAGTGATGAATTACTATATTCTTCTTTCTTTAGTATTGGAAAGTAATAGTGAAATTTCCCTTCTTGTTTGTGACTCACAAATCCTTTCGTTTCTAATATTCGTATAATGGTAGAAACCGTATTGTAAGCGGGTTTAGGTTCTGGAATTTGAAGAATTACTTCTTTTACATTCGCACTTTCTAATAACCATAACACGTGCATTATCTCCTCTTCTGCTTTTGTAAGTTGTTTCATTTTTTTACGAACTAATTTGTTAGTTTATTAAATCAAATATACAAACTAATTCTTTAGTTGCAACTAATTTATTAGTTTATATTCAAAAATCTTTTGAAATAAAGAAAATTACGCAAAGCAAACGCGCTGAATTACTTGTTTTTAATGAGGAAAACGCAGAAAAAGCAACTGGTTAAAAAAACATCTTATTCTAAAATTGTATCTGATAAAATATGAATTCAGTATTAAATGTCCATTTATTATGGAATATATAAATTTAACCAATTGTATTGAAAATAGCACTTTAGCTATTCAATTGCAAGAAAGAGAATCAATAACGGTTTTGGATATTATTACGGTGAAACTTCAAGAATTGGAGATTTATCCGTTTACGATTCACGATTCATTTATCGTTACCGAAAGTGAACTACCAATAGTTAAAACGGTAGTTTTAGATAGCTGTATTGCGTTGTTTGGTGTTGCTCCACAACTACATGAAGAAGTATTATTTGAAATTGAAGATGAAAATGACGACTATGACGATTTGAGTTTCGGTGCTTTGAGTTTTTAAGGTAATTGTGATTAAATAGGAAAACCCTAACTGTTTAAGTTAGGGTTTCTTTCTAAAAACTCGAATCATTAAGGTCAACGAAACGTATTTTAGACGCTTAAATTGCATTAAAAAACAAAAGGATAAACTTTGCGTCTATCCTTTTGTTTATTTAATTTTCTGTTCTTTAATGGGTTGATTGTTAAAAGTTTTTCATCAACTAATCTGTGTTATTACTCATTGACTTATTTACTGTGTGGCTGTACTTTGTAAATACTTATAACAACTCAGTGCTATCGTTGTAGGGAGATATCATCGGGTAAGATACACTTTCAAACGCCTTAAATACTTCTTCTTAAAATTAAATATTTTCTTTTATTTATAATAATACTTTAATTATATTATAACAAAAAAAGAAAAATAAAACTAAACCTGGTAAGCAAAGAAAGTAGTATAATCCTTTTTTTTCCTTGCTTTTTTCTATTGATAACAAACCTCTAATTGAATAAACTAAAGATATAAATAGAGAAGGATAAAAGATTAAAAAAGTCAAAAAGCTAAAACACCTTCTGTATAAATCTGTATAAAAATATACTTGAAAAATATAAATGCTTATTGAAATGAAAAAAGCTATTATTGATATTGATGTATACTTTTTCATTTTAATTTAAAAGTTATAAAAGTTATATCCATTCTTGATGGCTCTTTGTTCTTCTGGGGAAATCCACGCCATCGGGGTTGTAAATTCGCACTATCGAGTAGTTTGTAAACATAGAAATTAAACTAAATACGTTAGCTACTATTGGAAATAATAAACTATTAACTAATTTAATGTCCACATTTTTTTAATTAATTTTTCTTAAATCCACTGGAGGCAAATATCCTCCCCATATTTTAAAATATCCCAATAACATCATTATGCCTAGGATAATAGGAAACAAAACAAGTATCGTCCAAGTCTTTTTTGTTTTTTTAATGTAGCTCAGTCCGATATAATTTGCAAATAAACCTATTGAAATACAAAGCAAACCACTCCATACATTTTCTTCAAAAAGATAAACTATTGGATTTAAACCAACTTTATCCATACTAATAAACGAAAATATAAAAATCATTAAACTTATTGAAATTGGTATGAATCCGAAAAAACCACCCATTATGGGGTCAGGTCTTTTTCTCCAAAAAGAATAAGTATAAAACACCCCATATATTATAAACAACCAAAAATATAAAAATGTCTTCATTTATTATTTTTCCATTACTACTCAACTGTTTTGTCTAAAGCTAATTCATTCATCTTAACTATCGCGCACCCAATTCATGCCCATCTCTCCCGCACAAATCCTTTCGTGTGGTTCTACAATTTAATATACTGAAAAACACAAAGAGTATTTATCAAACCGTTTTCTCCTGCATAATCATAGGCACTACTATATTTGTAATTTCTACTCGTGTTTACTTTTAAGCTAAAATATAAAAAATACTAGATTTAACATGTTATTTAACACAACCACGCGAAATGATTCGCGCTGGAGCGGGGCTTTTAAAAAAGTCAAAATCAAACCGCTATCAAGTTTTGTTTAAAGATTTTCAAAAACACACTTTTCTTGTACATTCATAAAAAAATACGATTCTTTAGTAGTTAACTCTATGTCAAATTATAGTATCGTGCAAAACAGAACAGGTAATATTAAAGAATAGATCACCAAATAGTATAAATCAAAAAAGCTCTGCATAAATGCAAAGCTTTCCATTGGTCTAACTACTAAACCTTTTGGTACTTTCGTACCTAAACAACACAACTTTCTTAAATATTTTAAGAGGGCAAAAAAGCCTTTCGATTACGAAAGGCTTCCTCTTTTACTGGCGGTCTGGACGGGACTCGAACCCGCGACCCCATGCGTGACAGGCATGTATTCTAACCAACTGAACTACCAAACCAGCGCTTGATTGCGAGTGCAAATATACCAACCTTTTTCATTCCTGCAAACATTTTAGCAAAATAATTTAAAGTTTTTTTACACTTTTTAGCCAAACTTTTGTTTCTCAGCTAAATAGGTCAGTAAAATTTTTTCAAATTTTTCATCAACTGCCACTGGAACATACCGAATTTGGTATTGCATGCAAGTTGTCTCTATCGTTTTAAAATAGTCCTCAACTGCTTTTTGATATATTTCTTGTGTGTTTTCAGCAAACAGATTAATTTCTTCACCTGTTTCAACGTCAATAAATTTTCGAGGCGTGCTATCAAAATTAAAATTGAGCTCCGTTTTTTGATCATACACATGAAAAACTACTACTTTATGCTTGTTATGTTTTAAATGTTGTAAGGCTTTAAATATTTTATCGTTGTCTTCAGTTTGAAACATATCCGTAAATAGAATTACCATAGAACGACGGTGAATGTTTTCTGCAATCTGATGTAAAAAAGTTACCGTATCAGTTGTTCGGGTTGTTTTGTTCTGTGATAAAATGCCTTCCAGCTGGTTTAAAATCATCCTATGATGGCGATCGCTTCCTTTTTCTGGCGAATAATATTCGTAAGTATCCGAATAAACACTCAATCCAACAGCGTCACGTTGCTTTTTAAGCAAGTTCATCAAAACTGCCGAAGCTAGTGCTGAAAATCCTATTTTACTCTCATAAAACAACTGATTGTCCTTTAATTTAGGATAATGCATCGAGGACGAGTTATCAATAATCAAATGGCAACGTAAATTCGTTTCCTCTTCATAGCGTTTTACATACAATCTATCGGTTTTAGCATACAGTTTCCAATCAATATGTCGTGTGCTTTCACCTGGGTTGTATATTTTATGTTCCGCAAATTCAGCCGAAAAACCATGAAAAGGCGATTTATGCATTCCAGATATAAAACCTTCCACAATTTGGTTGGCTAATAACTCTAAATGACCAAAACTTGATATTTTTTCTATTTGTGATTCTAAATTCATATAGTAAAGATAAATAAGATTTTCGGATAATGGATTTTTAGACAATGGATTTCCTTGAAACATCAGAACGATATTTAAAAAAAGGATCCTTAAAATTGAACGCAGATTAAACAGATGCTGTGCAACGCGGATTAAAAGGGTGATCGGATAGTGAATTTTCTTGAAACATCAGAACAATATTCAAAAAAGAATTCTTAAAAATTGAACGCAGATTAAACAGATTTTGTGCAACGCGGATTAAAAGGGTAAACTGATAATGATTTTCCTTGAAACATCAGAACGATATTCAAAAAAAAGGATCCTTAAAAATTGAACGCAGATTAAACAGATGCTGTGCAACGCGGATTAAAAGGGTGATCGGATAGTGGATTTTCTTGAAACATCAGAACGATATTTGAAAAAAGGATTCTTAAAATTGAACGCAGATTAAACAGATGCTGTGCAACGCGGATTAAAAGGGTGATCGGATAGCGGATTTCCTTGAAACATCAGAATGATATTAAAAAAAAGGGAAACTTAAAAATTGAACGAAGGTTAAACAGATGCAGTGCGACGCGAATTAAAAGTATATTCGGATGATAGATCTTCATGAAACATCAGAATGATATTTAAAAAAAAGGAAAACTTAAAAAAAATGGACGCAGATTTAGCGGATACTGCGTAACGCGAATTAAACAGATTTTCTTGTATTGTTATTTAGAGAAAATAAATGCATTTATAAACTTAAAAAAACCATATGACTTATATGTTTAAACAAAAAAAGGCCCAACTTTCGTTGAACCTTAGTTTTTAATTTTTTATCTACTATAATAATGCATCAACTGCATCAGTATAGGTTTTCTTTGGCGCTACTCCAACTTGTCTTCCTACTACTTCTCCGTTTTGGAAAATTAATACTGTTGGGATGTTTCTAACACCATATTTTGCAGCGAATTCTTGGTTAGCATCTACATCTACTTTTCCTACAACAGCTTTTCCGTCATATTCTGTTGCGATTTCATCGATAACTGGACCAACCATTCTACAAGGACCACACCAAGCCGCCCAAAAATCTACTACTACTGGTTTGTCTGATTTTAAAACTACTTCGTCAAAAGTAGCATCTGTAATTGCTAAAGCCATATTTTTTAATATTAAGTTACACGTTTATTATAATTACAAATTTAAAAATTTAATTGCAATTAAACACCATTTAGAAATTAGTTTTCGTTATAGTCTCATTAGCAGAACTTATGAGCGTTTCTTTTGGATTATTTAATTCAGCTTAAAACTCAACTGCATTTTTTCTAATTCCTGAAGTAACTCAGACGAAATATTCACCTTCAACTTTCTGCTAGGCATCGTTAGTCTCGTTTTAACGATGACTTCTTCTTCAACTGGAACTTCTATTTCGATATCTTGAATTTCAATATCTTCTAATTCCTCAATTTCAATTTCATCGGAAATATCATCACTTCCGATTTCGATGTCTTTTATCATTTCAATTATTGGAACTTCAACCGCTTTTTTTACTTTTTCCAGTTCCACAACTTCAATCGTAACGTAATTATCTCCAGAATTAGCCACAAAAAGTTGGCTTAAATTTTGCACCAAACCTTCATTAATTTCATTAATCGAAAACTGTAGAATTAATTTTTTAGCAAATGTTGGCAATACTTCAATCAGCATTTTTACATCTATAAATTGAATTCTTGGCTCTGATTTTTTGCCGGTTTCTTTATTGGTATAACCATCTTTCACATTCAATTTCAAATACACAAATTGGTTTTGAAGCAAGAAATGACGGTATTTTAAATATTCCTCTCCAAAGATTCTAAATTCATAACTCTCATCATAACCTTCCAGAAAAAAAGAGCCCCAACCATTACCATTTTTCGCTGTTCGATGTTGGACATTTGTCACAATTCCACCAAAAGAAAGGTTTTTACCCACATGTTGCTCTAAACTTTTTAAAGCCTCTAACTTCGTATTGCAGAAGTATTTCATTTCAAATTTATAATCGTCCAAAGGATGACCTGAAATATAAATTCCAACAACTTCTTTCTCTTTAGCCAATTTTTCCATCGTACTCCAATCTTCACACGGAGGCACAATTGGTTCTGCAATCTGAACGTCCGAAGCATCTCCAAACAAACTTACTTGCGATGAATTTTCATTTTCTTGATATTTTGCGCCATAGCGAATTGCCTTTTCTAAAAACGTAATATTATCGCCATCATGTTGAAAATATTGTGCTCTAATTGTTTCCGAAAAACCATCAAAACCGCCAGCTAAGGCTAAATTTTCAAAAGCTTTTTTATTGGCTGCACGCAAATCAATTCGTTTTGCCAAATCAAAAATAGACTTATATCTTCCGTCTTTTCTGCATTCAACTATTGTTTGTACGGCATTAGCACCAACTCCTTTAACAGCGCCCATTCCAAAACGAACCGCATAATTTTCATTTACGGTAAATTTATAAAATGATTCATTCACATCCGGACCTAAAACTTCTAATCCCATTCGCTTACATTCTTCCATAAAGAATGAAACTTGCTTGATGTCATTCATATTATTAGAAAGCACAGCCGCCATATATTCAGCAGGATAATGCGCTTTTAAATAAGCTGTTTGATAAGCAATCCAAGCGTAACAAGTGGAGTGCGATTTGTTGAAAGCATAACTTGCGAATGCTTCCCAGTCTTTCCAAATCTTCTCTAAAATTTTCGGATCATGACCTTTTTCAGCTGCACTGTCGATGAATTGTGGTTTCATTTTGTTCAAAACCTCAATTTGCTTTTTACCCATTGCCTTACGCAAAACGTCGGCATCCCCTTTTGAAAATCCGGCTAGTTTTTGAGACAAAAGCATAACCTGTTCTTGGTAAACCGTAATTCCGTAGGTTTCTCCAAGATATTCTTCGCACGCATCTAAGTCGTATGTAATTGGTTCCTCCCCATTTTTTCTGCGTACGAAAGAAGGAATATATTCCAATGGTCCTGGTCGATATAACGCGTTCATCGCAATTAAATCGCCAAAAACTGTTGGCTTCAGATCTTTCATATATTTCTGCATTCCTGGTGATTCGTATTGGAAAATCCCAACTGTTTCACCTCTCTGGAACAACTCGTATGTTTTTTCGTCATCAATTGGAAATTCGTCGGGATTCAAATCGACATCCAAACGGTATTTCACTAATTTGACCGTATCTTTAATTAAGGTTAGGGTTTTCAGACCCAAGAAGTCCATTTTTAACAAACCGGCACTTTCGGCTACCGAGTTATCGAATTGGGTTACGTATAGATCCGAGTCTTTCGCTGTGGTTACCGGAACGTAATTCGTAATATCATCTGGCGTAATAATTACTCCACAAGCGTGAATTCCGGTGTTTCGCATGGATCCTTCTAACACTTTTGCTTGCTGAATCGTTTCTCCCGCTAAATCTTCCGAATTCGCAATTTCGATTAACTCTCTTACTTTATCAAATTCTTCCGAACGTAAGGCTTTTTTCACCACTGCTTCATCTTCCGACAGGAATCGTGCTAAATTCCATTTGGAAGGCATCAAACCTGGAATTAATTTGGCAATTCGATCGGCTTCAAATAAAGGCAAATCTAATACACGAGCTGTATCTCGAATCGCGGATTTAGTCGCCATTTTACCGTAAGTGATAATCTGAGCTACTTGACTTTTTCCGTATTTTTTGATTACATAATCCATTACTCGACCTCGACCTTCATCATCAAAATCGATATCGATATCGGGCATTGAAACCCTGTCTGGATTTAGGAAACGCTCAAAAAGTAAGTCGTATTTAATTGGGTCGATGTTCGTAATTCCCAAACAATAAGCTACGGCGGAACCTGCTGCAGAACCACGACCTGGTCCAACAGAAACGTCCATTTTTCTGGCTTCGGCAATGAAATCTTGAACAATTAAGAAGTAACCTGGATAACCTGAATTGGCAATCGTAAGCAATTCGAAATCTAAACGTTCCCGAATGTCATTGGTGATATCACCGTAACGCTTTTCTGCTCCTTGATAAGTTAAATGTCTTAAAAAACTATTTTCACCTCTTTTTCCTCCGTCTGAATTATCTTCTTCGACTAAAAATTCTTCAGGGATTCCAAATTTCGGAAGTAAAACATCTCGATATAACGAATACGCTTCAACCTTATCAATAACTTCTTGAATATTTATAATCGCTTCGGGCAAATCTGCAAAAATTTGCTTCATTTCATCGCTCGATTTGAAATAATATTCCTGATTAGGCATTCCGTAACGGTAACCACGTCCACGACCAATTGGTGTAGCCTGTTTTTCACCGTCTTTTACACACAGTAAAATATCGTGCGCATTGGCATCTTCCTTATTTACGTAATAAGTATTGTTTGTTGCAATCAGTTTAACATCGTGTTTTTTCGCGAAAGCGATCAATGTCTTATTTACCCGATTTTCATCTTCCTGCTTGTGACGCATTAATTCGAGATAAAAATCAGCTCCGAATTGTTCTTTCCACCAAATTAAGGCTTCTTCGGCTTGGTTTTCTCCGACATTAAGAATTTTAGCCGGAATTTCACCGTATAAATTCCCAGACAAAACCATAATATCTTCTTTATAGTGTTCCACGATTTTTTTATCGATACGTGGCACATAATAAAATCCGTTAGTAAAAGCCAACGAAGACATTTTAGCTAAATTGTGATATCCTTTTTTATTTTTTGCCAATAAAACAACTTGATAACCGTTGTCTTTCTTGGTTTTATCTGCATGGTTTTCACAGATATTAAATTCACAACCTACAATCGGTTTAATTATCGTTTCAGTTGGTTGTTCTCCTTCTGCAATAAGCGCTTTGTTTTTAGCTTCCGCGGCTTTATTATGATTGAAGATCGCACTTACAAAGTGAAATGCACCCATCATATTCCCAGTATCAGTCATTGCAACAGCAGGCATTTTGAACTTAGCCGATGCTTTTACAATATCATTTATTCCAATAGTCGATTGTAATACTGAAAACTGCGTATGATTGTGCAAATGCGCATAAACTGCATCTTGTAAATCTGCTTTGACTTCGGCCGAAATAGTGGTTTGCTCGTCTTCCTTTTGGATTTTTTGCAAACGCGCTCTAATGTCGTCCGAAGCTTTTTTAAGATTGATGTGTTTTAATCCTATTAATTGGATTTCGCCAATATTCTTCTCGCGAAAGCGTCTAAAATAATCGGGTGTTACATCTAATTCTTCTTTTGTAAAAACTTCTCTCTTAATTAACTCTAAGAAACATCTTGTAGTTGCTTCAACATCGGCTGTAGCATTATGTGCTTCAGAGAAAGGTTTGTCAAATAAATATTGGTGTAATTCGGTAAGTGTTGGTAATTTAAATCTACCGCCTCTTCCACCTGGTAATTTTAACAAACTAGCCGTTACTTCTGTACAAGTATCTAAAACAGGCATTTTTGCCATATCTGAGCCAATATTCATACGATGGAATTCACATCCCATAATATTCACATCGAATCCCAAATTTTGTCCAACAATAAATTTAGTCTTTGAAAGTGCGATGTTGAATTTTTCTAAAACTTCTGATAAGAGAATACCTTGCTCCATGGCCAATTCCGTAGAAATACCATGAATACGTTCCGCATCGTAAGGAATATTAAAACCTTCTGGCTTTACTAAATAATCTTGATGTTCAATCAGATTTCCCATCTCATCATGCAACTGCCATGCAATTTGAATACAACGTGGCCAGTTGTCAGTATCGGTAATGGGTGCGGACCAACTGCGAGGTAATCCCGTAGTTTCTGTATCGAAAATTAAATACATCTATCTGATTGTTAAGGAGTATGAGAAAAATAACGTAATTTTTGTCTGAAAACAAAAATACATTTTATCGAAAGGAATACCAATTTAAGTTATCAACAAAACAAAAAACCATCTGAATTACTCCAGATGGTTTCTTATAAGTATTTATATATCTTTTAAAGACCTAATGGAATCTTGAAAAAGTATCCTTCAGAAAAAGTAACTACTTCACCTTCTTCGTTTACAGCATTAAACTTAAACGTTCCTGAATACAAACCTCCGGCTGTATCTGTTATAACAACTTCACCATTACTTGACTGCACATTCACCACTTTGAACTTAGCGTTATTACCACCACCAACAATTGTAATGATATCACCCGCTTTATAACCAAGTCCTCGTGAAACCATAGTAATTTTAGTAACTGCTCCACTTGTAACTTCCGTTGCAACTCTCAAACCAGAACCAGATCCTCCAGTAGTTTGAGCTCCCGCAGGGCTTTCTACATATCCTGTTCCACCTGAAGTTAATGCAGATAATTTGTAAGCTGGACCAACTACAACACTAGTATCATAAAAATCTTCTAAAGCAGCAGTCGCAATATCATACGAAGCATGATTCGATGCGTAATCAGTAGTTCCTAAAACATAGGTTCCCACTGCAGCAGCTCTCGTCTTCATAATAACCGTTTGAGCACTAGTAAAAGCGGTAATCGTCATTCCTCCAGCTCCATCTATTGTAACTTTGGCATCTTTAGCTCGCCATAATGTACCATCCAACTTTGCTTGAAAAGCAGGCGTATTGGTTTGAATATTTTGTTCGCAAGCAGTAAATAACATTACAACAGCCAATATAGAAAATACTTTTTTCATCTTATTCTTGATTATATCTGAGTAACAAAAATAACTTTTTTATCCAAACAAAAAACAATTTACTACTAAAAATATTTTTTTTTACCACATACACCTGTTTGTATAACAAAGTTTTATATCTTTGCACCCTTAAATAACCGAGGTCGAGAACCTCAAATTAATCACAAGATTATGTCAGTAAAAATTAGATTACAAAGACACGGTAAAAAAGGGAAACCTTTTTATTGGGTTGTTGCTGCAGATGCAAGAGCAAAAAGAGATGGTAAATTCTTAGAGAAAATCGGAACTTACAATCCTAACACCAACCCTGCAACTATCGATTTAGATATCGAAAAAGCGGCACAATGGTTGCACAATGGTGCACAACCAACTGATACTGCGAAAGCAATTTTATCTTACAAAGGTGCTTTATTGAAACATCATTTAAATGGTGGAGTTCGTAAAGGTGCTTTAACTCAAGAACAAGCTGACACTAAATTAGCTGCTTGGTTAGACGAAAAAACTGGAAAAGTAGATGTTAAAAAATCTGGTTTATCTAAAGTAGATGCAGACGCTAGAGCGAAAGCTTTAAAAGCTGAAAAAGTAGCAAATGAAAAACGTATTGCTTCTCAAGTTGAGGCTGCAAACGCTGCTCAAGCTACAGAAGAAGTAACTGAAGAGGTAGCTGAGGCTGCAACTGAAGAAGCTCCTGCTGTTGAAGAAAACAACGAAGAAACTCAAGCATAATTTTAATAGCGGTTCCATGCGTAAAGAAGAATGTTTCTATTTAGGTAAAATCGCGAAAAAGTTTAGCTTTAAAGGGGAAGTATTGGTGTTTTTAGACACCGATGAACCTGAATTGTATGAAGACTTGGAATCAGTTTTTGTTGAAATCAACAAAACACTGGTTCCATTTTTTATTGAAACTGGTTCGATTCATAAAGATAAATTTTTACGTGTTCGTTTTGAAGATGTTAAAAATGAAGAAGAGGCCGATGCGATTATGGGAAGCGCAGTTTACCTTCCGATTTCAATGTTACCTGAATTAGAAGGAACACAGTTTTATTATCATGAAGTTATTGGTTACGATGTTATTGACCTTATAAGAGGTAATATCGGAAAAATCGTAGCGATTAATGATAGTGGCGCTCAACCTCTATTCGAAATTGACAAAAATGGAATTGAAATTCTAATTCCACTTATTGATGATTTCATTATTGCTCTTGACAGAAAGAACAAAACAATCACTTTAGAAACTCCTGACGGTTTAGTGGATTTATATCTTTCATAAACTCCAAAAACAAAAATTCCAAATTCTAATTGATGGAGGAATTTATAAATTTGAGCTTTAAAACATGTTTAAATTCAAACAATTTGCTGTAAACCAAGATCGTTGTGCTATGAAAATAGGTACAGATGCGGTTTTACTTGGTGCTTGGTGTCCAATCGACAATCACCCTAAATCTATTTTAGATATTGGTGCAGGAACTGGGATTTTAGGTCTAATGTTAGCACAAAGAACTAATGCCGACCAAATTGATGCTTTAGAAATTGACGAAGAAGCTTACGAACAATGTGTTGAAAATTTTGAAGGTTCTCCTTGGGCCGATAAATTGTTCTGCTATCATGCGGCTTTAGATGAGTTTGTGGATGACCCTGAAGATGAATATGACTTAATTATTTCGAATCCGCCTTTTTATAGTGAAGATTTTAAGACAGCAGATGAACAACGCGCTTTAGCACGTTTTCAAGATGCAATGCCTTTTGAAGATTTAATTGAAGCGGCTGATTTATTGCTTTCCGAAAATGGCATTTTTGCTGTGGTTATTCCGTATAAAGAAGAAGATCGATTTATTGAATTGTGTGCCGAATATGAACTGTATCCTGTAAAGGCAACTCGTGTAAAAGGTTCGCACAAAACGCCAATTGTGAGAAGTTTATTAGCTTTTAAACGCTTTGAACTATCCGTTTTAACTGCTGATGAATTGGTTGTTGAAATTAATCGTCATGAATACACGGATGATTATATCAATTTAACGCAAGATTTCTATTTAAAAATGTAGCCCTAGCCCAGATGGGAACGGCATCCTTTTTATTTTTTCTTTAAAAATGAAAAGATATAGTGGACAGCTGGATAAAGCTTCGAAAATTATAAAATTTAATAAAAGCGTTCAATAATTGTTATTTGGAGCAAACCTTAAATCATTCCTAACAATTACATCAAAAAAAAAAATATTAAAAAAAAGCCTTTATTACCGCTTAAAAATATCTCTAAACTGATATAGTAATCTTTCTATCAGTCGTAAATCTTCTGTAACGATATCGGCAGTTCCGCTCATTTCTTGTTGGAAAATTATTTTCTTTTCGTACGAAGTTTCGATTCCAGTAGGTAAAGAAATATCTAGTAATAGATTGCCTTCTTTATCCGGCGTTAACGAAATGGATTTTACTTTTCCTTTTATAATTCCGAATTCTCGATCTGGAAAGTTCGCTAACCGGATATTTACTTCTTGATTTATCTTTATTTTACCAGAATTCTGAGCAGGCGCTTTTACTTTTCCAATATAATTCTTACTATCCGTAGGAACAATTGTAAAAACTTGTTCGCCCGAATTTATGGTTTGATTCTCCACCCAAATTTGCATAAATGATACTTGTCCTTTTATAGAGGAGCGCAACACATAAGCCAACTCCCAATCATTTATAGCTTTTTTAAGCTGATTAAAAGATTGCAATACATTACGAAGTAAGTTTATATTATCCTTAGATTCGTTGATCCTCGTATTGCCTGAGTTTCTGTTTAAATCATTAATAGACGAACGCATTTGAGACAATTGTGAACTGCTATTTCTTACATTTTTCTCCGTTTGTAGATAATCTAAATTTTTACTTTCCCATTCTTGTGAAGCTATAATTCCTTTTTCATGCAAGGTTCTAAATCGTTCTAATTCTTGTTTTTTTATTTGCAATTCATTTTGACTTATTTCATGCTGTTGTTGCATCAATAATAAGCGTTCTTTTAACTGGTTTGTTTCTAAACCTTGCGCTGTTTTCTCAATTCCGTACGGATTTAAATCGCGGTTTAAATCATAAGCAATGTAATCTTTTTCGAAAATTATAAAGGCATTCTGAACCTCACCTAATTGCATTGCAGCACATTTATCAATTGGAAAATTAAATGCTGTAGTGTTTATGGAAATGGTATCCACAAGATTTTTTAAGTTAAAAACATCCGTATAATTCGCGGTGTTTTCAATTATGGCTAAAGGTGTTTTTGGCGACACTTCAGTTCTATCTTCAACTAGAATTTTAGCAATTTTTCCCGTAGATCTTGTTACCAATTTTTCCGGTGGATTCTGAGTCGTAATTGTAATTTGAGCCGTTAAAATATCCGGATATTTAATAAAATAAGAAAACAACATCACAATCGAAAGGATAATCAGAATAATAATGTTGCCCCATCGAATCATCCAATGCGGTACCCGAGTAAGTATTTCTTGTACTTCTTCGCTTCTTAATTCTATGTCGTTATGGTTTGGCATTTTTATATTTTTTTGGACAAGGATTAATGTGTGTTTTAAGAATTTTCACTTTTTCACTACAGATTGCACAGCTTTATTTTAAATTCTGAAATCAAAAATAATTACTCTTCAATCATCAATCTTATGTTCCTAATTGCAATTGATTCTTCACTAATTTAAAATAGCTTCCTTTTAAAGCGACTAATTCTTCATGGGTTCCTAGTTCAATAATTTTCCCTTTTTCCAAGACTACAATTTGATCTGCATTCATTACCGTACTTAAACGATGTGCAATGACAACAACGGTTTTGTTTTTGAAAAAGATATCTAGTTTTTCCATGATTTCTTTTTCATTATTAGCATCTAATGCACTAGTTGCTTCATCAAAAAACAACATTTCTGGGTTTTTGTAAACAGCTCTTGCTATTAGTAAACGTTGTTTTTGTCCTGTACTCATTCCAACGCCTTCTGAACCAATTTTTGTATTATATCGCAACGGATAATCTTCGATAAATTCTTTAATATTAGCAACGTCAGCAGCATATTGTAATCTGTCTTTGTCAATAATATCTTCACCAATAGCAATATTATTAGCAATTGTATCATTAAAAATAAAGCCTTCTTGCATAACTGAACCAATATGATTTCGCCATGCTTTCTGAGTAATATTATTTAATGCCGTTTTATTTAAGATTATTTCACCTTTAATAGGTTCGTAAAACTTCAGCAATAGCTTCATTAATGTTGTTTTTCCACTGCCACTTGTTCCTACAATAGCAGTAATTTTGTTTGCCGGAATAACTAAATTCAAATCTTCTAGAACATGAATATCCGAACCAATATAACGAAACGATAAATCTTTAATTATTATTTCCGCATCTTTTGGAATTTCTTTAGTTTTATCAGCATCGTGCTGGGTTTCATCTTCTTTATCGTGGATTTCAGATAAACGCGCTAACGATATTTTAGCATCTTGTAATTCGCGAATAAAACCTATTAATTGAACAATTGGTCCATTTAGATTTCCAACAATACTGGTGATTGCCATCATCATCCCTAAAGTAATTTGACCGTCAATTACTAATTTTGCCGATAAAAATATAATAATTATATTTTTTAATTCATTGATAAAGTTACTTCCAATGCTTTGCGTTTGTTCTAAAACTAAACTCTTCATAGAAACTTTAAATAATCTTGCCTGAATATATTCCCAGCCCCAGCGCTTTTGTTTTTCAGCGTTGTGTAGTTTTATTTCCTGCATTCCATTAATCAGTTCAATGACTTTACTTTGCTCTTGACTTACTTCTGAAAATCGTTTGTAGTCTAATTTTTCTCTTCTTTTGAGGAATAAAGTTACCCAAAGGAAGTATAAAAAACTACCTATAAAGAAAACTACAAAAATGGCTAAATTATAGTAAGCTAAAACTCCTCCCATAATTATCATGTTGATAAAAGAGAACAAGACACTCAGTGAAGATGTGGTTAAGATTCTTTCAATTCGATGATGATCATTGATGCGTTGCATGATATCACCTGTCATTCGAACATCAAAATAAGAAATGGGTAAATTCATTAATTTTATGAAGAAATCAGAAATTAACGATATATTTATTCGTGTTGAAAGGTGTAAAATTATCCAACTTCGAATTAATTCTAAAGCTGTTTTTCCGAAGAATAAAAATAATTGTGCAATTAAAACAAGATATACAAAGTGAATGTTTTGATTCTGAATACCGACATCGACAACACTTTGGGTTAAAAACGGAACAATTAGTTGCAATAAACTTCCTGCAAAAAGACCAATAATTAACTGAACTATAAAAGACTTATAGCGCAACACATATTTTGACAACATGCCAAAGCCTAAAGTTTTCTTATCCTTTTTGTCATCGTCTTCCTTCTCGTAAAAATTTGGTGTTGGCTCTAATAAAAGCGTAATTCCTTCTTTTGTGGTTTCATCCGCATTATTACCAATCCAAAATTTTATAAATTCTCGTTGATTGTATTCTAACAAACCATGAGCTGGATCTGAGACGTAATACTTGTCTTTTTTAATTTTATATAGAACTACATAATGATTTTTATTCCAATGTAAAATACAAGGAAGTGGCGCTTCCTTTAAATCATTAACGCATAATTTAACTCCTAAAGATCTAAAACCTATACTTTCCGCAGCATCACTTAAAGTCAATAAATTACTTCCTTCACGTGTTGTTTCTGACAACTCCCGCAAGCTTTGAATATTTAAAACTCTACCGTAATGTTTAGCTACAATCTTTAAACATGTAGGCCCGCAATCTTTGGATTCAGTTTGGGTGTAATGTGGGAATTTATTTACCAAGATATAATTTTAATCAAATTTATACTTTTTATATTTAAGAATGAAAAACTGCCTAAATAAATAGGCAGTTAAATTATTTAGCATTTCTCATAATTGGAAATTTAATTAACAACTATTGCAAATAACTAAAATATAAAATAAAATCTTCTAAAAAATAGGGTCAAATACTTCCATAACTTCACATAAATGACCTGGAGCACCTATTGGCCAGCACACATTACGAGAACAACATTGACCGTTTGGACAATTAGAACCATCATTACAACGGAGTCTTCCACCGCTTACTGACTTTTGCTCATTTTTAGATAATTCTTGCGCTCCTGTTAAATTTAAGATTGATTTTTTCATAATAATAAATATAAAAATTGGTTAATTTTTCTCAAGCATTTTAAGTCAACTGAGAAATTTGACTTTTAAGGCAACTAAAAATCAGGTAGTTTAAAATTTTAACCTGGGAAGTCTTCAAGAAGTTGTCTACATGGCGCTTGAGCACAATGCAAACCATATTCTTTGCATGTTCCTGTTCTAAAATTATAACCACAATCAAACTTTCCTCCTTGAACACTTTTTTGCTCATTTTTAGTTAATTCTTGAGCACCCTTTAAATTTAAAATTGACTTTTTCATAATATAAAATTTGATAATTGATTTATCTCAAGCATTTTAAGTCAATTGAGAACTTTGACTATCGTTGCAACAATATTTTTAAACCAAAACTAGTGGTTTCGTTTCTTCTTCGATTTCTGATATAAAATATTTCATTTCTTCAATATTATATTGCTCAGGTAACTCCTTACCATTGATCATTTTTACAGGAGTGTAATTAAAATCATTTTGCTGACACCAATTATATTGAGATTGTAGATTTTCTATAACTTCAGCATCAATATTTATCTGTTCCCATTTAAACATCCAATCCGCCAAATTCAATTTCTTAATATGCCAGTCGGATAGAGCTTCAACAGCTTCTTTTTGATTTTTAAAATTGATTTGCATTATAGATTTTGCAACATCTAAATAAATATTGTTCTTATTTTCCGGATTGAGGTTAAAAAATATAGCTAATTTTATTTTATTAGGACTTGAATTGTATAAAGCTAAGGCCTGTTCAAAAGCAGTATGACAATGACCGCAGCTTGGGCTTAAAGCTATAGAAAGTGTAACTGGATTTCCATGACTTCCAATCTCAATAGTAGAAAATTTAGTGGATGTTCTTGCCACATTTAAAGGCTTTTGTAGCATCTCAAATACTTTGTAATTCCGCTTAAATCTTTTTAATTCTTTATTACTTTTTTCTAAAAAAATATTTTTTCCTAAATAATCTCTAATAAAAAACCAAAGTGCAACTGTTAAAACTGTCGCTATAAGCAAACTACTAATGTTGTTTTTAAATTCAAATCCAGTCTTAATAAGCAATACTGCTTGAAGCACTAACAAAAGTGATACAGCCAAACATAAAAAGCACCATTTTTGTAGTTTTACTTTCTGCAACCACACGGAATAAATCACTAGCGGTATTGCTAGAAGACTAACTATATTTAAAATCAAATAAGAAGATGTATCAATCAACATTGCAACTATAGCTATACTAAAAAATAAAATCGGTAAGTCCGAAAAGTCTAACCAATTATTGATTTTTGTTTGCGCTGATTTAATTACCGAATCACAGGAAGTATTTTCATTAAAAGAACATAATTTAGAAACACTTTCTGTCCCTTGATTTAATTTTTCTATAATAATAAATATACTTGTTACAAATCCAAGAAGATATAAGAAAAAGCTAATCGTTGCATCAAACGAAAAAACATTCCATTGCTTTACTAAAAACATGCCTAATACCGCAATGGTCAAATAAACAATCTTATTAAAGGAAGACTTTGGTCTAACTTTGTTGTTTTCATTGTTAGGCTCAATAGCTATAACAACACCATTCCACAAATCCTTGAATTCATCAATAGGAAAGTACTTTTTATTTTTACCTTCAAAGGTTACCCCAACTTTATCTGTTAAATTTTCTATCAAAGCAATATCGTTCCCTTTATCACCATTGCTAACATATGCTAAAAAACACCTAGGTAATTCGTCTAACTGGTCTTTGGGTACGTTCGCCGCGACATTCTCTATGTAAAGAAGGCTAAATGTATCGGTTAATGCAAACAAACTAGGGAAATTTGGATGCGACTCATAACAATCGTCAAACTCCACTTGCAAATTTGACAACTCGTGTTTTAATAAAAATTGATGAAGTATGGAATTCATATCTATTAATTGATTTTGATTTTTACTCCAACAAATTTGGGATAAATTTGAGCCTAAAAAAGAAAACACATTAACGATTTATAAATTATAGCACTAACAATTTATAAATTATCAACACCTAAACACACTTCAAGTAATTAAAAAACAAATAGTTACATAAATTTAATTAAATTAGATTTTGAATGTTAATTAATGAAAGAAATTGAGGTTATTATTCCTTAAATTTGATTTGTCCGCAAAATTAAAAACAAGATTTATGAAAAAAAACAGATCATCACTTGAAAACTTTGTTAAAGATTCATTAACAAAAGTTGAGAAAAGAAATACAATAGGTAGTGCGCCAGAGAAAGATAAGCCTAAACCGCCATTTACACAAGGTAATCCACTTGGAAGTAGCACAAATGGAGATGGAAAAATGGATGAAAGCATCCCTTCACCACCGCTTCAAGAAGAGAAAACAAAGATGCCATAAATCGAAAGTCGAACTACAAATCTAATTTCTTAATAAACTGAGCAGGCGAAACACCTGCTCTTTTTTTGAATGATTTTGTAAAGGAAATTGCATTTTTAAAACCTACACTTTCTGCGATTGCTTGTGTAGAGTATTTTCTATACGTAGGATTATTAATTAATTCGTCAATAACATAATTGATTTTTAACTCATTAGCATATTCACTAAAAGACTTATTAAAATTAGTATTAACGATATGAGATAAATAAGTAGTGTTTGTCTTTATTTTTTTCGCAACATTTTGCTGATTAAAGTCCTGACTTAAATAATACTTTTTCTCTTCCAATACACTTAATTTCTCTAAGATTTCTAATTCTTTTTGCTTATCTATGGTGATTGGCTGCGAGTTACTAGCTATATTTTGAGGGTTATGTTCAATTAATTTTCTATTGTTAGAGGCAACTATAAGTCTATCTATTGTATTGTTAATTTTCCTTTTCTCTTTTCTTATTTTTAGAATATAAAGCACTAAAATAACTATTACTAATCCCGTAAAAATTTTAACCAACAACTCGACCATTAAATCTCTTTCATTTTTACTTTTAATCTTTAGAATCTCCAATTTAGCTTCTTGATTTTCTTTACTAAAATTAATCTTTGATGCTTCGTTGTTTAAATTTTTTTGATTTATCTGATATTCTTTTAAAAAAACATCAGAATGAAAAGTCGCTTTGTCATGGTCTTTTAGCTTGTCATAGATAATAGACTGATTATAATTTGATTGTATATATTGAAGCTTGTTTTTAACAGGATCTGCTAAATATATAGAATCTACTTTTTTGAAATATAAAAGTGACTTGTAATACTCTTCTTTAACATAGTATAAATCTCCCAAATCATAAATTAAACTCAAAAAATTAGCTTCTAAATTATTTTCTTTAACAATTCCTAAAGTACTTAGATATCTTCTTTCAGCTTCATCCAAATCACCTTTAAAATAAGAAAAATTTGCTAAACTAATATTTGCTGAAATCTTATTTAATAATGAACCTTCCGAATAATATAATGTCTTCTCAAAATAATATTTAGAAGAGTCTAATAAGTGCTTATTTTGTCTATTGACTAAATAATATTTTTCGTAATAAGTACCAATGTTAAGATTAATATTACTCTTGTTACTGTAGTACTGTTGAAGTGTGTACTTTTTCTTTATCAAATCTGTCATTATATCTGACTGTTTTGATATTGAGATTGCTAAATCATATTTACCAATCTCATTATAGATTAACGAAATATTATTATTGAACTTTATTTCTTGAACTTTATCTCCGATTGAAATTGATAATTTCTTTCCATCATTAAAAAAATTAATTGCGTCACTAAATTTATTTCGCTTCCAATTAATTAACCCTACATAATTATATAATAGCGACTCAATTCTGATTTTCTCTTTTGAGTGACTACTTTCATTTATTAACTTGAAAGCTAACTTAGAGTTTTCATCACATAAAGCAACATCTCCTTTTAATTGATATAAATATGCTTTTATTCCTTTTGCAAAGGCCAAATGTTCTTTTTTTGATGAAACTTCTATTTTATTAGCATAAAAAAAAGAACTGTCAATAGAACAATTAATATTTAATCTTGATTTATCCTCCAGCTGTTTAAATTCCGCGTCATTTAAATACTTTGTGTTTTGTGAAAACAAACTAGTTGCTACTAATAAAAAAAATAAAAACTTCATCTGAAAAGTATAATTTATCAATTACAAATATAAAGAAAGCATATTCGTTTTAATTGTTATATTCAAATATTTAAAATATAACATTCGTTCATCAAAATGTTAAATTTCTTTACGTAAATTTGCACACGTTTTATCCATTAATATAGATATTTTTCAATAACACAATATACAAAAGATATGAAACCAGACTTATTTCAAGCGCCAGATTATTATTTATTAGATGACTTATTATCTGAAGAACATAAATTAGTACGTGATGCTGCGCGTGCGTGGGTTAAAAAAGAAGTAACACCAATTATTGAAGATTACGCTCAAAGAGCCGAATTTCCAAAACAAATTGTAAAAGGTTTAGGTGAAATTGGTGGTTTTGGCCCTTATATTCCTGTGGAATATGGTGGTGCTGGATTAGACCAAATTTCATATGGTTTAATTATGCAAGAAATTGAAAGAGGAGATTCAGGCGTTCGTTCTACGTCTTCTGTGCAATCTTCATTAGTAATGTTTCCAATTTGGAAATATGGAAACGAAGAGCAACGTATGAAATATCTTCCAAAATTAGCTACTGGCGAATTCATCGGATGTTTTGGATTAACAGAACCAGACCACGGATCTAATCCGGCTGGAATGACTACCAACTTTAAAGATATGGGCGATCATTATCTTTTAAATGGGGCGAAAATGTGGATTTCAAATGCACCTTTCGCTGATATTGCAGTTGTATGGGCAAAAAATGAAGAAGGAAGAATTCACGGATTAATCGTGGAAAGAGGAATGGAAGGATTTACAACTCCTGAAACACATAACAAATGGTCATTAAGAGCTTCTGCAACTGGAGAGCTTATTTTTGACAATGTGAAAGTACCAAAAGAAAACTTATTACCAAATAAATCAGGATTAGGAGCGCCACTTGGTTGTTTAGATTCTGCACGTTACGGAATTGCTTGGGGTGCAATTGGCGCTGCAATGGATTGTTATGATACAGCTTTGAGATATTCAAAAGAACGTATTCAGTTTGACAAACCAATTGGAGCAACACAATTGCAACAAAAGAAATTAGCTGAAATGATTACTGAAATCACTAAAGCGCAATTATTAACTTGGAGATTAGGTGTTTTAAAAGAAGAAGGAAGAGCGACTACAGCGCAGATTTCGATGGCAAAACGTAACAATGTTGATATGGCTTTAACGATTGCTCGTGATGCACGTCAGATGTTAGGTGGAATGGGAATTACTGGTGAATATTCAATTATGAGACACATGATGAATTTAGAATCAGTAGTTACTTATGAAGGAACACACGACATTCACTTATTAATTACAGGAATGGATGTTACTGGTTTTCCAGCGTTTAAATAAAATTTCAAGAGAAAATACGAAATTCCAAAATGTGGGATTTTACAATTAAATGTTCAAAATGCTTCTCATTCATGGGAAGCATTTTTTTTATAATTAACCTCTTGATTATTATAAAAAAGACTAATTTTGACTTGATTCCTTATTGATATTTGGAATTTTAAAAATTGAATTTACAAATTTATGTCATCACAAGATAGATTAACGAAAGCTTACAAAGAAGCTAAACGAATAGGTTTTGACAACACCTCAAAATTTATCTTGTTTAGTGATGTTCATCGTGGTGATAGCAGTTTTGCAGATGATTTTGCTAACAATCGAAACATATATTACCACGCATTACAACATTATTTCAAAGAAGGTTATACTTATATTGAATTAGGAGATGGCGACGAATTATGGGAAAATATTTTCTTTAAAGATATTTTTGAAGTCAACAAAAATGTGTATTTATTAATGCAAAAATTCTTTGTTGAGAACAGATTGCATTTAATTTTCGGTAATCATGATTTTGTTTACAAAAATCCAGATAATGTAAAAAAACTATTGTCTGAATATTTTGAACCGAGAGAAGGTAAAAAATTACCGCTTTTTCCAAACATTACATTTTCTGAAGGTATAATTTTGGAATACAGCAACAATGATAACCAAGAGATATTTTTAACACACGGCCATCAGGCTGATTTTATGAATTATGTAGGATGGAAATTCAATCGGTTTTTAGTACGTGTTCTTTGGAAGCCGCTTCAAGTTTGGGGAATAAAAGACCCAACGAGCCCCGCTAAAAATTATGTGGAATTGATCAAGGTTGAAAGAAGAATAAAAAAATGGATAGCCGATAACAGTAATAAAATTACAATCACGGGACACACACATCGGCCTAGATTTCCAGGCCCAAGTGAAAATATTTTAAACTATTTTAATAGTGGAAGTTGTGTTCATCCGAGAAGCATCACTGGAATTGAAGTTGCTGTAGGAACTATTTCCTTAATAAAATGGTTTATTGACACAAAAGAAGATGGAACACTTCAAATAGTAAAAGAAGTTTTAGAAGGTCCAGCTCGTTTAGAAGATTATAAGTAGTAATATAGATGCTGAAATTAATCCAGCATGATAAAATCACTATTGTTCTGGTGCGATTTCTAGTTCTAAACCTTGTAGCTCTTCAGTTAGATGGATTTGACAACCAAGTTTCGAATTATCCTTAACGTGATAAGCTTCGCAAAGCATTGCGTCTTCATCTGGATTTCTTTCTAATGAGATTACATCATTTAAAATATAACATTGGCATGAAGCACACATTGCCATTCCGCCACAAACTCCAATGGTTCCTTCTTCGGCTAATTCATAAGCACGAATTAACTCCATCACATTCATGTTCATATCCGTTGGTGCCTGAACTTCATGTTTTACTCCGTTTCTGTCGGTAATGTAAATTGTTACGTCTTTTGACATTATTCTAAATTTTTATTAATTTTTTTAAGCTGCTCAATATCTGCCAAATCTTTATATCTTCCAGATGCTAATTTGTTTTTTAATAAATCATCATAACTAACATAAGGTATTTTAAAATCTAAAACCGTAAGATATTTACAATTTAAAATGCTTTCCTCAAAAATCAATCCATCTACGTGTGTTAAAACTTCAATTTTTGTTGGTTCAGCACCTATGCTCCAAACGTCAAACTTATCATTTACGAATTCCTCAACTGGAAATATTGGTGCACCAAAATCATTATAAACTTGAACTAATTTCTTATAATTATCTTGCGTTTTATCAACCCACAAATCTAAATCACCCGTACTTCTCACGTAGCCATTTAGAATGACCGCATAACCTCCGACCAAAAGATATTTGACTTCATGTTTATCTAGAAGTTGTAAGAATTCGAGAAAATCATAATTAAATAGATGCGGCATTTTTTCTGGAAGCGATTAACGTTCTGTTTACTTTTGTTTTTTCTGAGGTTCCAAAAATAGAATTAATAATAAAACAAGCACTATTTAGTCGCACTAATGCAGATTTATCTTTATAAAAAGTAACATGGTCATCAGCTTCTTTAAAACTTGACTTAGAAACAACATTTCTTATCATTTTAAACTGTTCCATAATTTACTTTTTTCAAATTTAATAAATTAATCAATAGATTTTACAACTGCTTTTTCTGCTTCTTTTCTTGTTCCGTCAAAACCATCAATTCCTGAAACTGTCGTGTATTTCAACACATAACGTTTTCCTGGATTCAATCGGTTATAAATACTTTGACACATTAATGTAGCTTCGTGGAATCCACATAAAATTAACTTCAATTTCCCTGGGTAAATATTTACGTCTCCAATAGCATAAATCCCTTCAATATTGGTTTGATAATCTAAAGCATTATTTACTTTAATCGCATTTTTTTCAATCTCTAATCCCCAATTTGCAATGGGTCCTAATTTTGGCGTTAATCCAAAAAGCGGAATGAAATAATCTGTTGGCACATTCATACGCGCTCCGTTTATTTCAATATCTAACGATTCAATTCTTTCACTTCCTTTAAAACCAATAACTTCTGCAGGTGTAATTAATTTTACTTTACCAGCATTTTTTAGTTCTTGCACTTTTTCAACAGAATCTAAAGCACCTCTAAATTCATTTCTTCTATGTACTAAAGTCACAGATTCAGCAACATTAGCTAAGAAAATACTCCAATCTAAAGCAGAGTCACCTCCACCGGCGATAACAATATTTTTTCCTCTATATTTTTCTGGATCTTTTACAAAGTAGTCTACTCCTCTATCTTCTTTTTCGTAGAATTCGATGTCTTTCAGCAGTGGTTTTCTAGGTTCGAAAGTACCTAAACCTCCAGCTATCGCGATTGCTTTTGCTTGATGTTTTGTTCCTTCTTTTGTGGTTACAATAAAAGTTCCGTCTTCTAGCTTTTCAATAGTTTCAGCGGTTTCGCCCAAAGTAAATCCAGGTTGAAATTGCTTAATTTGTTCCATTAAATTAGTAACCAAATCACCTGCCATAACAGAAGGATAACCTGGAATATCGAAGATTGGTTTTTTAGGATATAATTCGGCTAATTGTCCTCCGGGTTGAGGCAAAGCGTCAATAATATGGCATTTTAATTGTAGTAATCCGGCTTCAAAAACAGTGAAAAGTCCTGTTGGACCCGCACCAATAATTAGAATATCTGTTTGAATCATAATCTGATTTCGTTTAATCGTGTAAAATTAACTATTTAGAAAATAGCTATTCGTTACTTTAGTTACACAGGCACAAAATTGGTGATTTCAAAAACAGCATTACATGATAATAATCAGTTATGCAATATTTTCTACTGTTTCAATTTGCGGAACGTATTTTTTAATCGTTGTTTCCACTCCTGCTTTCATTGTACTGATACTTAAACTACAATTTGTACAAGCGCCTTCTAAACGAACCTTTACGTGTTTGCCTTCAATAATGTCTATCAAGGTAATATCGCCACCATCTGAATTCAAAAAAGGACGAATTTCTTGTAGTGCTTTTTCAACATTCTCTCTAATTTCTATTGTAGTCATAGTTATAATATGTCAATTTTCAATATGTCAATGTGTCGGTTTTACTTACTTTAAGCATCGACACATTGCATAATTGATTCTTATTTTTTCACAGCAGAACAACCCGCCATTGTAGTTATTTTAATTGCTTCTGTTGGAGGCAAAGTTTCGTTGCGATTCACAGTTTCCCGTACTACATTCCTTGTGATTTCTTCGAAAACAGTTTCTAAAACTGAACCTGTTTGCAAAGCCGCTGGACGACCATAATCTCCTGCTTCACGAATACTCTGTACTAATGGAACTTCTCCAAGTAATGGCACTTGTAAATCTATTGCTAAGTTTTTAGCACCTTCTTTACCAAAGATATAATATTTATTATCAGGAAGCTCTTCTGGTGTAAAATACGCCATATTCTCAATGATTCCCAATACTGGAACTTGAATAGCGTCTGACAAAAACATTGAAACTCCTTTTTTAGCATCGGCTAAAGCAACAGCTTGCGGTGTACTAACAACGACAGCTCCCGTAATTGGCAACGATTGCATAATTGATAAGTGAATATCGCCTGTTCCTGGAGGCAAATCGATTAATAAAAAATCTAATTCTCCCCAGTTTGCATCAAAAATCATTTGGTTTAACGCTTTTGCCGCCATTGGTCCTCTCCAAATAACCGCTTGATCAGGTTTTGTAAAAAATCCTATAGAAAGAATTTCAACTCCGTAACTAGTAACAGGTTGCATTTTTGATTTTCCGTCAACTTCAACTGAAGTAGGTTTTGCTTGTTCTACATCAAACATAATTGGCATCGAAGGTCCGTAGATATCAGCATCTAAAACACCAACTTTAAATCCCATTTTTGATAATGTAACGGCTAAGTTAGCTGTAATCGTAGATTTTCCTACTCCACCTTTACCTGAAGCAACCGCAATAATATTTGAAATACCAGGGATTGATTTTCCTTTAATTAAATTTGGATTCTCCGGTTTTTCTGGAGCTTCAACTTTAATATTTACTTTAACTTTTGCTTTTTCGTATACTTTTTCGTGAATCGTTTTGATAATATCAACCTCAGCACGTTTTTTAATATGTAATGCCGGAGTTGTCAAAAGTAAATCGACAACAACTTCATCGCCAAAAGTGATTACGTTTTGAACTGCACCACTTTCAACCATATTTTTTCCTTCACCCGCTACCGTAATTGTTTCTAAAGCAGCAAGAATATCTTTTCTTTCTAATTTCATCTCACTAAGAGTTTATTTGTTTATTTTCAACGAAACGCTTTTGAAATCAGCATTTCATTTACTTGTTTGAAAAAGTTATTTGTATAAAGTTCAAAATCAATTGCTTTTATTTAAACTTAATATGGATTACAAAGGTAGTGAGAAGTTTATACGTTTAAAAGTATAAAGCTTTAAAGTTTTCTTATAATTAGATAGTCATAATTTATTTAAGCAATAGGATAGCATTACGCTTAAAAAACAGGTTCCCAGAAATGTTTATCAAAATCTATTATTTGATTATCAATTACTTTTATACCTTCATTTTCGAGCAATTGTTGCATTAAATTCGTGCCATCAAAATGATGTTTACCCGAAAGTAATCCTTTTCTATTTACAACTCGGTGTGCAGGAACATCTTCTAAAGTGTGAGAAGCGTTCATTGCCCAGCCAACCATTCGGGCAGAGCGAGCAGTTCCTAAAGCTTTTGCAATTGCTCCATAAGAAGTTACTTTTCCTTCAGGAATTTGTCGAACAATTGCATAAACGCGTTCGAAAAAATTTTCGTTATCTGGTTTTACAGTTTTCAAGAGGCAAAATACATCTTATACAAAGAAGAAATAGCTACAATTCCAGTTAAAAAGGCAATTAAGAAGTTGATGTTTTTAACAATGAAAGTTAACTTATGCTCGATTAGCTTGAAGAATCTCGCATATAAATAAAACACAAAATAAGTTCCGGCTGCCGCAGAAAGTGAGAACAGCAAAATCGAAAGCATATCATAATTAAATAAATCCTTTGAAGACATCATTAAAGTTGTCAACGCATACCACGGAATAGCAAACATATTGAAAGCTGACAAGGCCATTCCATAAAAGAAGCGATTTCTTTTTTCTTCAATTTTCACTTCTACCTCTTTTTTCTTTTTGGAATTTAATCCCATTATAAAGAAAGCAATTGTTAATGCGATGAAAATAAACGTTCCTATTTGCTTCAAACCTTCACTAAAAGCTGGATTCGCATCTAAAAATTTAGCGAAATAAGTTCCTAGAAAACTTTGTATAAAAACCACTACAACAGCTCCTAGAGCAAAGTTTAAGGCTTGTTTTTGATTTTCATTAATACTTATTTTCGCAATCGTCATATTCAACATTCCGGGGATAATAATACCACCAATGGAAATGATCAATCCTAAAAAAATAGCTAATATAAATGTCATAAATTGATTTTTATCAAAATTAGAAAACTTAAATCACTTGAAAGTAACATCTATTACTTAATTCTAAATTGAATATAAGTAATGGCTTTGTTTACTTCTAAATATTGGTTTTCATAAAATGTTTGAATTCCCGTTACTTCTGCCGGAGACCCTTCGTTTTTATAAATGTTGTGGTTTGCATAAATAACTTCGTGTCCTTCGCCGTGCAGCAAGCCTAAAGTGTAACCGTGCATAAATTCAGAATCCGTTTTCAAATGCATCAAACCATCTTGTTTTAATACTTTTTTATAGTTTTGTAAGAACTCAGAATTCGTCATTCTGTGTTTTGTACGTTTATATTTAATTTGAGGATCAGGGAAAGTAATCCAAATTTCTGACACTTCATTTTCTGCAAAAATATGGTTGATTAATTCAATTTGCGTTCTAATAAATGCCACGTTATTCATACCCGTATCCACAGCCGTTTTAGCACCACGCCAAAATCTTGCTCCTTTTACATCAATACCTATAAAGTTTTTATCTGGGTTTAATTGAGCCAACCCAACAGAATATTCACCTTTTCCACAACCTAATTCTAAAACGATTGGGTTGTCATTTTTAAAGAAATCACTATTCCATTTTCCTTTTAATGGAAAACTATCTGCAACTACTTCCTCTCTTGTTGGTTGAAAAACGTTTACAAATGTTTCGTTTTCCTCGAATCTCTTTAATTTATTTTTACTTCCCACTTTTGAATTATTTTTGGCAAAATTAAGGAATTATAAAGGAACTCAAATTATTTTTGCAAAACATCGTAAAAAATTCGCTTTTGTTTTTAAATAAATTCCAAATGTTTAGCACGAAGTGGAGGTGGAAGTATAATTTTTATATCTTTGGTAACAGTATTTTATTTCACATCGGGTTATTGATTTCGATATAAAAACAAAATTTTGAATACCAAAAAAAAGATATTAATTGCTCCTTTAAATTGGGGATTGGGTCATGCAACGCGTTGTATTCCTATTATTAAAGCTTTGGAGCAACATAATTATACCCCAATAATTGCTTCGGATGGCGATTCCTTGTCTTTTCTTCAAAAAGAATTTCCACATTTGACTGCTCTAGATTTACCATCCTATAATGTAGTTTATTCTGAAAGCAGAAGAACTTTCAAATGGAAAATGGCTGCTCAAATTCCGAAAATCATAAAAGCCATACAAAAAGAAAAAATAGCAATTCAAAAAATTATCGAAGATTATCAAATTGATGGAATAATTTCTGACAATCGATTAGGCATTTACTCTAAAAATATTCCTTCGGTATTTATAACGCATCAATTAAATGTGCTTTCTGGGACTACCTCTTGGATAACAACTAAAGTACATTCTAGATATATCGCAAAATTCAATCAATGTTGGATTCCTGATTTTGAAAACTTCCAAACGCTTTCGGGCATTTTAGGCCATTTGAAAAAACCATTAAAAAACTGTCTTTATATTGGACCTTTAAGTAGATTTGAGAAAAAATCACTACCAATTCGATATGACTTGATGGTGATTTTGTCAGGACCGGAACCACAGCGCACTTTATTAGAAGAAAAATTAAGTGTAGAATTAAAAAAATATAAAGGGCAAATTATATTTATCAAAGGAATAGTAGAAGTTTCACAAAAAACCAAAAAAGAGGACAACATCACATTCTACAACTTTATGAATTCGGAAGCACTAGAAATTGCTTTTAATGAGAGTAACGCCGTTTTATGTCGCTCTGGATATACCACAATTATGGACTTGGCGAAATTAAATAAAAAAGCGTTTTTTATTCCTACGCCAGGGCAATACGAACAGGAGTACTTAGCTAAAAAATATAAAATGGAAGGTGTTGCGCCAAGATGCAAACAAGAAAATTTTAAATATACGGATTTAAATAAAATTCAACTTTATAGAGGATTTGATATCCCTGCTGTTGATCAAAATTGGGAACAATTATTCAGTCTTTTCCAAAGTAAATGAAAATTCGGAACCGACTCCAAATTGACTTTCTACATATATTTTTTCGTTGTGTCCTTCAATGATATGTTTCACGATTGCTAAGCCTAATCCAGAACCGCCTTCGCTTCTAGCACCACTTTTATCGACTCTGTAAAATCGCTCAAAAAGCCTTCCGATGTATTGTTTTTTGATTCCTTCGCCATTATCAGTTACTCGAACAATTAGACGGTCGTTTACTAAATCTTCGATTCCTACTTCGGTTGTTCCGCCTTCGTTTCCGTATTTTATCGAATTTACAACCAAATTTGTAACCACTTGTTGAATTTTTTCTTGATCGGCTAAAACCCAAATTGGCTTCGCATATTTTGCATCGAAACTAAGTGTAATTTTCTTTTTAGAAGCTTTCATTTCGAGTAAATCGAATACATTTTGAACTACCTCAACAATGTCAAATCTAGAAACTTCAAGATGAATATCACCCGTTTCTAATTTGGTAATCATATCTAAATCTTTTACAATGTAGATTAAGCGTTCGACACCTTTATCAGCACGTTGCAAGTATTTTTTTCGAATGGTTTTATCTTCCATTGCACCATCAAGTAAGGTTAACAAATAGCCTTGAACGGTAAATAACGGTGTTTTTAATTCGTGTGAAATGTTCCCAAGAAATTCTCTACGGTATTCTTCTCGAATCTTTAAAGTTTCAATTTCAAGTTTTTTATCGCGGGCAAACTTCTGAACTTCTTTAGTAAGCGTTTCCATATCCGTAGTAATCGGCTGATTTCTAAAAGAAGTGTTTTCTAATAAAGAAACATCATCGTATATTTTCTTTACCCTTTTATAAATGAAGGTTTCGACGCGATATTGGATTAAAAAAAACGAAAAAAGTGCCAAACAAAATGCAAATCCAAAAACAAAAATCAAATGAAGTGGTGCTATAAAAAAATGATACAACAAAAACACGCCTAAAAAAAAGAGTGTAATGTATGCTGAAGATTTAAAAGCAAACTTATATGACTTTTTGAAATTTAATTCCATTAAAACTCAATTTTATATCCTACTCCTTTTATAGTTTTAAAAAAATCATCGCCAATTTTTTCTCTTAATTTTCTGATGTGAACGTCGATTGTTCGTCCGCCAACTACAACTTCATTTCCCCAAACGCGGTCTAAAATTTCTTCACGAGTGAAAACTTTTCCTGGTTTTGTTGCTAACAAATAGAACAATTCAAATTCTTTTTTAGGCAAAACCATTATTTCGCCGCCTTTATTGATTTTGTATTCTTCTCGGTTGATTTCAATATTCCCGACAATTAAAGTGCTAGAAGAAAC
Organism: Flavobacterium ardleyense; assembly: GCF_042686085.1. Lineage (GTDB taxonomy): Bacteria > Bacteroidota > Bacteroidia > Flavobacteriales > Flavobacteriaceae > Flavobacterium > Flavobacterium ardleyense. The sequence goes on along the minus strand of NZ_JBHUOL010000012.1, from coordinate 702,560 downwards.
CGCATCATCCGATTTTAATCTTCTTAATAAAGATTTTACTTTGCTAACTAATACTTTAGGCTTGATGGGTTTTGCAATATAATCATCGGCTCCAGCATCAAAACCAGCAACTTGCGAATAATCTTCAGAACGAGCGGTTAAAAATGTGATAATTGTATCTTGTAATTCCGGCATTCTTCTGATGGTTTCACAAGCTTCAATTCCGTCCATTTCCGGCATCATTACATCCATAATAATTAATTGTGGAAGCTCTTTTTTAGCTTTGAAAATTGCTTCTTTACCATTTGAAGCGGTAATTACCTGATATCCTTCTTGTGTTAAATTATAGCCTACAATTTCTAAGATATCTTGCTCATCATCAACCAATAAGATCTTAATGTCTTTTTTCTTCATCATACAATTATGTTGTGTTTCAGAATGTAAAGGTAGAGATAAAATGTGCTCATTATAGGAGTTTACAATTATTTAATCTCTTAACATTAACCTAACGTAATGCCAACCAATCCATAATCGGTTAATAACTTTCGTGTAATACAACATAGGTTACTTTGCATAAAAATTAACAACACAAAAATGAAACTACGGTTATTATTCGCTCTCTTATTTAGCACATTTGCATTTGCTCAAACTGCAACGCTTACTGGCGTCATCTTAGACAAAGAAATGTTTAACGATCCATTGCCTTTTGCTAACGTAATGATTAAAGGAACTAAAACAGGAACAACTACTAATGAAAATGGTAAATATGTTTTAACCCTAAAACCTGGAAATTATACTTTATTGGTTGGCTATTTAGGATATGATACCAAAGAAATTCCCTTCACGCTGAAAGCTAACGAAAAGAAAGTCATCAACCATACTTTAGAATCTAATGGAATTCAGTTGGATGATGTTGTGATAACTCATATTGTATCGAAAGAAAAAGAAAGTGCTTTACTGCAAGAACAACTAAAAGCTGTTGAAATCAAACAAAGTATCGGTGCACAAGAATTATCTCGAAAAGGAATTAGCAACGTAGAATCGGGGTTAACCAAAGTAAGTGGAATTACCAAAGTAGAATCAAGAGGTCTTTTCATTAGAGGTTTAGAAGATCGCTACAACAATTTATTGATTAATAATTTAGCCGTTCCTTCTAATAGTCCGTTTAAAAAAATTATTTCTTTGGAATTATTCCCAACAGATATTGTAGGTTTTATGGATGTTTTTAAAACATTTAATCCAAATTTATATGGCGATTTTGCTGGAGCTACAATTGACATTAACACTACACAACCAACCGAAAGTTTTACTAAAATCAGTTACGGTGTTGGTTATGTTTCCAACAATAATATGCACGATCTCCTAATTTCGGCTGATGCTGATAATACTAAAAGCTTCTTCGGATTTGGCGGACAAGAAAGACAACTTCCTTCTGGATTTGGCAAAACTCCAAATGGTCAAATCAACAACGATTTCGAATCTTCTTGGAATGTAACCAAAACAAAAGCACCTTTAAATACAAGTTTTGGAGTCACACACGCCAATAAATTTGATGTTGGAAAGAAATCGTATAAAATGTATTATTTCATCTCAGCTAATTTTGACAACAAATATCAATTTAGAGAAGGAATAGAACGCACTTTTCAAACTGGTCAAGGAATTTACGACAATAATTTCAAGAAATCACAATATAAATTTGGCACACAAGCTTCGGGATTATTCGCTTTGCATTTTAAATCTGATCGTTTAAAAATAACTACAAATTCGTTATTTATTAAAGCTACGGAAAATCAAATTCAAGATCAAGTTGGTTATACAAGAAGCCAAGTTCAAAATCCAAATGAGCTAATTCGGTTGAATCAATACGATGAATCGAACTATTTTGCCAATCAAATTCAATCGGAATATAAACTTACTAAAGCTGGAAATCATTTGTTGAAAGGCGGAATATCATACACAAGAACAAACTTCAATCAGCCGGATAGAAAATTCATCAACGGAACAAAAGTAAATGAAGATGAAATTGAAGTGCGTTTTGGAAGTAATAATTTTATCCGTCAATTTTTAGATGTTGAAAATAACTTCCACGTTTCGGGTTTACTAGAATACAATTATAAATTTGGTAAAGAAGAAGAAAAACAAAACAAACTATCGCTTGGCTACAATGGTTATTCCGAATATATGAAGACGAATTATCGCTTTATTTCGGGTTTACCCAATTCGAGTAATTTACCTTCAAGCATTGTAAATTTGAATGCTATTGATGGATTTATTCAATCGGCAATTGCTAATAACGAGATTTCATTTAGAGAAGAAACTGGTGGAGAATACAAAACCAAAATCTTTAATCGTGTCGATGGTTTTTATGGAAATATTACATACAACATTACGCCAAAATTAGAATTAAATGCAGGTGTAAGAGCCGAAAATACATTAAGAGATTTAAAATACCGAACGATTAGTGATCCAATTGGTTCATCGTACAAAAAAGTTGAAACGAATGAATTGGACATTTTACCTTCTTTAAATTTCAAATATGCAGTAAGTGATACTAAAAACATCCGATTTGCTACAAGTAGAACGATAACGCGTCCGGTTTTGTTTGAATCTTTACCAATTACTTATATCAATGCCGATGGAACTTCGGAAAAAGGAAATGCGTTGCTATCAAATAGCACTAATAATAATTTGGATATAAAATTCGAAGTTTTCCCTACAAAAGATGAATTATTTGCGGTTACTGCTTTTGGAAAATACATTGAAAATCCAATTGAGCGTTCGTTTGATAACTTTGGAGGAGGAAGTGGTCAACAAATATCTTATTACAACAACAAATCAGCTACACTTTTAGGCGTTGAATTTGAAACAATTATTCAATTGAGTCGCTTACATAATGATTTAAAAGGAGTTTCTTTTGGTTTCAACACTTCTATTATGCATACCGAAGCTACTGCCGAAAAGAATAGAATTGGTGGTGCTTATTTTGATACTTTTGAAAAACGTCAATTGCAAGGTGCATCGAATTGGTTGGTTAATGCCGATTTAAAATACGACTTCAAATTCAGTGAAAAGTGGACTAACACTGCTACTTTAGTTTATGGCGTTTATGGCGAAAGAATTTATGCTGTAGGAATTGCAGGATTAGATCACATTTATGAAAAACCATTTCACAAGTTAGATTTCATTTGGACACAAAATATTGATAAAGCGTGGGATGTGAAACTTTCAGTGGATAATATTTTAAATCCGTATTATGAAAGAGCTATTGGAAAGGAAAGTATTCTTCCAATTCAAGAAAATGACTTGACTGTTCAAAGTTACACACGAGGCACTGGATTCTCCTTAGGAGCTTCCTATAAATTTTAAGAAAAGAGCGACATCAAGTCGCTCTTTTTGTTTACACTAACTAAACCTTTTACTTACGTTATTATGACCTTTTCGTAAGCATAATATAACATACTCAAAACGCACACACAACATTCAAATTCTAAGTTTGTATCAAATAATCAAAACAAAAACTATTTAAATTATGAAAAAGATTTTATTGAGTTTGTCCATTTTAGCGACTACATTAATTAGCTGTTCTACAAGTGACGATGAAGGAAATACTCAAATCGTTGCGGGCGAAATAACAGGTTCGGCAACTACAAACAAAACTTTTGCTTTAGGCAATTACACTTTAAATGGAATTTACACTATTGAAAGCGGAGTAACCGTAACATTTGATGCCGGTTCAACAGTTACAGCCAACACTGCAAATGGAGTTGACGCGATTTTAGTTAAAAATGGTGGTAAATTAATTATGAATGGAACGGCTTCTCAACCAATCATTTTAACGGAAAGTTCTCAAACGCCAGGTTCTTGGGGTGGAATTATAATGTATGGCGACGCTCCTATCAATGGTGCTGGAGCAACAGCAACAAAAACATCTGAAGACGGATTAAATCTTACTTATGGAGGAACAAATCCAGCACACAACGGAGGAACTTTACGCTATGTAAGAGTTGAATATGCCGGTAAAAAAATCACGGATGGAACTAGCGAAATGAATGCATTTTCGTTTTATTCAGTAGGTTCTGGAACAATTTTAGAAAACTTAGTAGCTTATAAAGGTGCTGATGATGGTTTTGAATTTTACGGAGGAACTGTTAGTGCTTCAAATTTAATTTCTTATGGTAATTATGATGATTCTTTCGATTGGCAAGATGGTTGGAAAGGCCAAAATAATTCAAACTGGTATGCGTATCAAGTAGGAACAGGAAACTTTGGGATGGAAATTGAAGCGTCAAATAACAATAATGATTATTATCCAGTAATTTCAAATATTACTTTAAAAAGAGCTCCTGGAACAAATACTGAAGGAGGTTCGTCAGCTACAGAATTTGATGCCATTCAATTTAAGAAACAAGGAAATGGTCATTTTTCAAATATTGTAATTTCGGGTTATACCACGACTGGTGCGACTGCTGTGAGAATTCAAGATGCTGGCACAAATACAGATCAAGTTAATGGAAATAAAATTAAATTAACAGCTGTGAAAATTTTGGATGGCACTTCAGAATATGCGGGAGTAGGTGCTGTGAATGTAACTTTCCCAACTGGACAATTTACAACAAGTACAACTTCAAATGGTGCTAACTTAACAAATGGCGCTTGGTCCACAGTTGGTGGAGTTTCACTAATTCAATAGTAAAAAACTACAAATAACTACTAATCCCTCAATACTGAGGGATTTTTTGTTTGGCATCGTATTTGCTTTTAAATTTATACTATCTTTACACTTTATAATTGATGTCAATGGTGAAAAAATACTCGAAACTTATAGTCTTATTCTTTGTTTTATTTTCTTTTAGCGCTTATGCTCAGGAAAGTAAACCATCTGGTGCGTCTAAAAATCAAGAACCCACAATTGAAGGACTTTCTATTTATCCAAACCCGGTAAATAGTGGAAAAATATACATTACTACTAAATCTTCATTGGATAAAAAAGTAGAGATTTATAATGTTATTGGAAAGAAAGTTTTAGAAATAGTTATCACTTCAAAAGAGATAAACGTTTCTAATTTAGAAGCAGGAGTTTACATCATAAAAATCAAAGAAGGCGATGCGTCTGCTACAAGAAAGCTAATTATCAATTAGTTAAATCTTTCTTTTTTAACCTTAATCTTAACTTAATATCTATTTTTTAGTTTAAAACTTAAAAAGTATTTATATTTGTGTAAATTAAAAAATCAATAAAAAATGAAAAAACTTTACACTTTACTAGCATTATGCACTATTTCACTTTCTCTTAATGCTCAAACAAATCTAATACCTAATGGTGGTTTTGAAGTTTGGACTGCAGGTGCACCAGAAGGTTGGTTCGTAACGGGATCAACAGTAGCAGAAAACACTACTATTGTTCACGGTGGAACAAGTTCTTTAGGGTTGACATCACCTGCAAGTGGTAACAAAACAATTTCTCCAACAAATGACATACCAGTAACACAAGGTGCTGTATATGTTTTCTCTGGTTGGTATTTAGACAATGACGCTAATGCAAGATTTAAATTTTGGAATCAATTTAGATCAGCTTCTGGAGACACAGGTACAAATGCATTACAAGCTGCTGACTATTCTTCAGACTCTCCTACTTGGCAATTTTTCACTGCAGAAGCAACCCCTAATGCTTTAGCAACTGTTTCAAGAGCCGGCTTAAGAGTTTATCCAGGAACTGCTGGTGCTGGTGTAATCTATTTTGACGATGTTATGTTTTATGATAAAGCTACTTTATCAATGATTGATGTAGAAGGTTTTGACAATCAAGTAAAAATGGCAACACTTATTTCAGATTTCTTAACTATTGAAATGCCTACAAGAGCTACTGTAAACATTTATTCAGTTGATGGTAAATTATACAGCTCAAATAGAGTAGATAGTAATGAAGCAATAAATACTCAATCTTTAGGAGCTGGTGTTTATATTGTCACTATTCAAAACGATTATGCTAAAACTAGTAGAAAAGTTATAAAAAAATAAGCATACTCAAAGTTATAAAAAAAGCATCAACTCAAGTTGGTGCTTTTTTGTTACTATAATTTCTTAGAAAGCACGAATTCTTTCTTATTTTTGCAACATGATTTCACAAGAGGCTATTTTCCAAATCAATTCTAAAAAAGAGTTTGAAAAAATTACTTTAAAAGTTTTTCGGCACCAGTACGAAAACAATTTGGTGTATCAGCAATTTTGTAACTTCTTGAAGAAAGACAAAAATAATGTGAAAACTGTTGTAGACATTCCATTCTTACCCATTCAATTTTTTAAGAGTCACAAGGTGTTAAGTTCGAAAGATACGATTCAGACTACTTTTACGAGTAGTGGTACAACCGGAATGCAAACGAGTAAACATTTAGTAACCGATGTGAGTTGGTACGAAGAAAGCTACCGTTTGGCCTTTTCAGAATTCTACGGAAATATTGAAGATTATTGTGTTTTAGCATTACTTCCCTCCTATTTAGAACGCAAAGGCTCTTCGTTAATTCACATGGTTGAAGATTTGATTACATTAAGCAAACACCAAGAGTCAGGATTTTACCTCAACAATTATGACGAATTAATTTCGAAGTTAATTGAATTAGATAATTCAGGTCAGAATGTGTTACTAATTGGAGTTACTTTCGCTTTGTTAGATCTGATTGAAATGCAAAACTTCCAGCTGAAAAATACTATAATTATGGAAACTGGCGGCATGAAAGGCAAACGAAAAGAGCTGATTCGTGAAGAATTACATTCGCTTTTATGCGATGGTTTTGGCGTTTCTAAAATCCATTCAGAATACGGAATGACTGAGTTACTTTCGCAAGCTTATTCTTTAGGAGATGGCGTTTTCGAATGTCCGCCTTGGATGCAAATCTTAATTCGCGATGCTGAAGACGCTTTAACTTATGTTGCCGAAGGAAAAACCGGTGGAATTAATGTAATTGACTTGGCGAATATCAATTCGTGTTCATTTATTGCTACTCAAGATTTAGGCAAAAAACAACCCAACCATTCGTTTGAAGTGTTGGGCCGTTTTGATAATTCTGATATTCGAGGTTGTAATTTGATGGTTATTTAAAACCTATTTAACCTTAATTACATAATAATTTTTCTTCCCTTTTTGAAGCAACAAGAATTGGTTATTAATCAAATCTTCTTTCGTAATTATTCTATCTTCTGCTACCTTTTCCTTGTTTAAAGAAATTGCATTTTGTTTTAATTCTCTTCTCGCATCGCTGTTTGAAGCCAAGAAATTAGTTTTCGCAGCTAACGCAGCAATCATATCTAATCCTTCTTCTAAATCACTCATTGAAAGTGCAGCTTGTGGTACTCCGTCAAACACTTCTAAAAATGTTTTTTCATCTAATTTTTTCAAATCCTCCATTGACGGACTAAAGAAAGCATTCGATGCAGCGATGGCATTTTCCAAATCAGCTTCAGAATGTACCATTGTAGTAATTTCTTCCGCTAAACGCTTTTGCAATACTCTCAAATGCGGTGCTTCGTTATGTACTGCGATTAAATTTTCAATTGTTTCTTTATCTAAAAATGTAAAGATCTTGATATATTTTTCAGCATCTAAATCCGAAGTATTCAACCAGTATTGATAAAATTTATAAGGCGATGTTCTTTCGGCATCTAGCCAAATATTTCCGCCTTCAGATTTTCCGAATTTCGTTCCATCAGCTTTTGTAATTAATGGACAAGTTAAGGCATACGCTTTACCGGCTTCGATTCTTCGAACTAATTCTGTTCCTGTTGTTATATTTCCCCACTGATCACTTCCTCCCATTTGAAGCGTACATTTTTTTGCTCTGTACAAATGTAGAAAGTCAAATCCTTGTACCAATTGGTAAGTGAATTCTGTAAATGACATTCCTTCTGCAGATTCACCAGTCAAACGCTTTTTAACGGAATCTTTAGACATCATATAATTTACTGTAATATGTTTTCCTACATCACGAATAAATTCTAAAAAAGAAAAATCCTTCATCCAATCATAGTTATTTACTAGTTCAGCAGCATTTGCTTCCGCCGAAGTAAAATCTAAAAATCGAGACAATTGTCCTTTAATAGCATCTTGATTATGACGCAAAGTAGGCTCATCCAACAAATTTCTTTCGTTAGATTTTCCTGATGGATCGCCGATCATTCCGGTTGCACCACCAATTAAAGCCAACGGTTTATGACCGCTTAATTGGAAATGTCTCAATAACATCACACCCACTAAGTGACCAATATGCAATGAATCAGCTGTTGGATCAATACCCACATATGCCACACGCATTTGTTCTTTCAAATGTTCTTCTGTGCCTGGCATTACGTCGTGAAGCATTCCTCTCCAAGTCACTTCTTCAATAAAATTTTTCATTTTGTTCGTTTAATTTGCACAAAGATAGTTTTTACTTTAAAAGTTTAAAAGTTTGAAGCTTTAAAAGTGAGCCGGTGTTTAAAAGATTTACTATTTTTACAGTATGATTTTAGTTACAGGTGGAACAGGTTTGGTAGGATCTCATTTATTAGTACAACTTCTTCAAGATAATGAAGAGGTCAAAGCATTGTATCGTACAGAAAAACAAATTGAGAAAGTAAGAAAGGTTTTTATATTTAAAAATCATGAAGCGCTTTTTGAAAAAATCAACTGGGTAAAAGCAGATATTACAGATATTCCATCTTTAGAACCTGCATTTGAAAATATAACTAAAGTTTATCATTGCGCAGCTTTAATTTCATTTGACCCCAATGATGAAGATGAATTGCGAAAAGTGAATATTGAAGGTACGGCAAATATCGTGAATTGTTGTATTGATTTTAAAGTGAAGAAATTATGCTACGTAAGTTCTATAGCGGCTCTTGGTGACACAAAAGAAAATGAAACTATAGTTACAGAAGAAACGGAATGGAATCCTGAAAAATTACATGGCGATTATGCTATTACAAAATATGGTGCCGAAATGGAAGTTTGGCGTGGTTTTCAGGAAGGATTAGAAGTGGTAATTGTAAATCCAGGCGTTATTTTTGGCTACGGATTCCCTGATAAAGGAAGCGGTTTACTAATTAAAGTAGTAAAAAAAGAAAGTTCGTTTTACACGAAAGGAAACATAGGAATTGTATCTGTTGAAGATGTAACTTTTTGCATGATTCAATTAATGCGCAGTGAAATTTCGGGCGAACGATTTACACTTGTGGGCGAAAATGTAAACATCAAAGACTTATTATATTACCTGGCCGAAATCTTAAAGGTAAATCCACCTAAAATTTATGCCACAAAAGCAATTACAAGTTTAGGTTGGCGATTAGATTGGCTAATTTCAAAAATTGCTTTCAGAAAAAGAAAATTAACAAGAGCTACTGCAAAAGCATCACATTCAAAAGAATTATACGAAGCACAAAAACTAACAAATACGCTCGGTTTTAATTTCCAGAAAAAAGAATCTTATTTATCTAAGATCATCTGCTAAAGACTTAGTTTTTCCCTTTTTTAGCGAATCCTTTTCTTTAGCTTCTGGAACTAATTCTATTGCCTCTATACGTTTTAATACATTCTTATGCATCTTTTTGTATTTTTTTACATCCGCTGCATAATACTTTTGATTTTGATGATAGGTTAAACTATCAATCTCATATTTCTCATAAATATAGGTATTGGGATCCACACCATTTTTAGCTAACGTTTGCGCCATAGAAAGTCCGGCTACTTGCAAAATTGAAGCATCAAACATTATATCCTCCATTACTTCCTCACTTAACATTTTATCCGGTTTAGGCACCGGATTATTAGAGCAGGAAGTAATAATAATTCCAAGAAACACGATTAATAGTTTTTTCATTTATATCGTTCTTTCAAATAATAAGCGTTGTCCTACTTTTTTGTCTTTCACTTTTCCGTTGATAAACACTAACTTTCCATTCACAAAAGTATGTGTAATTCTCGATTTAAAGTTATAGCCTTCGAACGGAGACCAACCACATTTTGCTAAAATATTTTCCTTTTTTACATTCCAAGGTAAATAAGCGTTTACGATAGCAATATCCGCATAATAGCCTTCACGAATAAACCCACGTTTTTCTATTTTGAAAATTTTTGCAGGATTATGACACATCTTCTCAACAATTTTCTCTACCGAAATCTTACCTTGATGATGTGCTTCAAACATCGCCACAACGGCATGTTGAACCATTGGCCCACCTGCAGGAGAAGAAGTGTATGGTTTTGATTTTTCTTCCAAAGTATGTGGTGCGTGATCCGTTGCAATAACATCAATTCTGTCATCTAACAAAGCTTTCCACAGTGCGTCTTTATCTTCTTGCGTTTTAACCGCAGGGTTCCACTTAATTAACGCGCCTCTTTTTTCATAATCTGCATCTGTAAACCATAAATGATGTACACAAACCTCAGCTGTTATTTGTTTTTCTTCTAAAGGAATTTTATTAGTAAACAAATCCATTTCTTTAGCCGTAGATAAATGAAAAACATGTAATCTCGCTCCCGTTTTCTTAGCTAATTCAATAGCTGTTGAAGACGAAATATAACAAGCTTCAGCACTTCTGATTAAATGATGATATTTTACAGGAATATCGTCGCCGTATTCCTCTTTGTATTTTTCTAAATTTGCTTTAATCGTTGCTTCATCTTCACAATGAACAGCAATTAACATCTTAGTAGACGAAAAAATCTTTTCTAAAACGTCCTTATCGTCTACTAACATATTTCCTGTTGAAGAACCTAAAAACAATTTAATCCCAGCAACATTTCTAGGGTTGGTTTTTAAAATTTCTTCTAAATTATCGTTAGTTCCACCCATCATAAACGAATAATTCGCATAAGATGTTCGGGAAGCAATTTCATATTTATCTTCTAAAAGCTCCTGAGTAATTGCATTCGGAACCGTGTTCGGCTGCTCTATAAACGAAGTAATCCCTCCGGCTATTGCCGCTCTACTTTCGGTTTCTATAGTTCCTTTATGCGTTAAACCTGGCTCTCTAAAATGTACTTGATCATCAATTGCACCCGGAATTACATAACTCCCTTCGGCATCGATAATTATACAATCAGATGACTTAGGGCTTATTTTTTCAGCAATTTCTTTGATGAATTCATTTTCAATTAAAATATCACCTTCAAAAATAACTCCCTCATTTACTATCTTAGCATTCCTAATTAAAAACGTATTCATTATAATGTATTAAATATTTTTCGTAATCTTAATAATATCACACCTACCACAGCTTCGCGAATGATGCCACCACTCATTTTTGACTGCCCTTTTGTTCTATCTGTAAAAATAATTGGCACTTCTACAATATGAAACTTCTTGACAAAGGCTCTGTATTTCATTTCAATTTGAAACGCATATCCCACAAACTTAATTTTGTCCAAGTTTATTGTTTCTAAAACAATTCTTCTATAACATTTAAACCCTGCAGTTGCATCGGCAATTTTCATTCCAGTAATTATTCGAACATAAACGGAAGCAAAATAAGATAGTAAAACACGACTTAATGGCCAGTTTACTACATTGACTCCATTCGAATATCTTGAACCTATTGCTAAATCTGCTCCATTTTGACAAGCAAGAAGCAATTTTTCCAAGTCATTTGGGTTGTGAGAAAAATCAGCATCCATTTCAAAAATGTACTCATATCCACGTGAAAGCGCCCATTTAAATCCATGAACATAGGCAGTTCCAAGTCCAGATTTCTTAGTGCGAACCTCTAAAAACAGTCTGTTTTCAAACTGCTCTTGCATCTCTCGCACCTTACTAGCCGTACCATCTGGAGAATTATCGTCCACAATTAAAACATGAAACGAAGTGGACAAATCAAAAACCGCTGTTATGATTGCTTCAATATTCTCAATTTCGTTATAAGTGGGGATTATGACAACTCCTTGAACCATTTTATGATTTAATTTATTGCAAAAATAAGTTATTTCTTCAGTTAAATTCTTAATAATTATATAATAATCATTTTGAAAGTATTTTTTGTAATTTTGCAAAATATATGTTAGCATTTGAATTACATGATCGAATAATTGCAAACAAAGATTGGGCAACCATTTTGTTTGTTTTTTGCGTGGGAATTATCGCCGTAAACAAGGCTGTTTCATCGGTGCGTTTTAACGAGTTTTTACGCTTAGCGTATTCTAACAAGTACACAAAAATGTATCGTGACAGCAGTAATCTAATGAGTACGTTCACGATGTCTATGTTTTTTGTTCAACTTATATCCTTGTCTTTTTTCATACTTTTAGTGTTGAATCAATTTGGAAAAGTGAAATCGAAAGCAGATTTTATCGTTTTTATCCAAATTTTTACTTTTCTAAGTGTTTTCATCTTGTCAAAATTCTTAATTGAAAAGATTATTGCGACTGCTTTTAAGATGGAAGAGTTCAATGAGCAGTTTAATTTATTGAAAGTAAACTACCGGGCTTATTTTGGCTTAATTCTAATCCCCATCAATATCATATTGTTTTACAACTCATTTGATTCAAATTTATTCTTTTGGATATTAATAGCTGCATTATTCGTAATTAACTTAACGACTTACGTTGTTGCATTGAAATTATATCAAAATTTGCTGATGCGTAAAATATTTTATTTTATTTTGTATCTTTGCACCCTCGAAATAGCTCCGTACTATTTCATTTATAATTGGTTTACAAAAAATTAGAGAGAAATATGTCAAATTTGAAAGTGAAAACAATATTAGTTTCACAACCAGAACCGAAAGTAGAAAATTCTCCTTATTTTGAGCTTCAGAATAAATTGAAAGTAAAGGTTGATTTCAGACCTTTTATTCATGTTGAAGGACTTGCTGCAAAAGAAGTGAGAGCTCAGAAAATAGATTTAAACAACTTTACTGCTATAATTTTAACTAGCAGAAATTCTGTTGATCACTTTTTTAGAGTGGCAGAAGAGATGCGCTATAAAATACCTGAAGATTTAAAATATTTTTGTCAGTCAGAAGCTGTTGCGTTCTACTTGCAACGTTATGTGGTATACAGAAAGAGAAAGATATATGTAGGTCAAAAAGACTTTGTAGACATGTCTCCATTGATTAAGAAATACAAAGACGAAAAATTCTTACTACCTTCTTCTGATCAATTGAATGTTGAAGTTCCTCAAACACTTGATGGCTTAAAGGTGGAATGGACACAAGCAACTTTTTACAAAACCGTAATGAGTGATTTATCTGACTTAAAAGATGTGTATTACGACATTTTAGCGTTTTTTAGTCCAACAGGGATCAAATCATTGTTCAAAAACTTTCCTGACTTCAAGCAAAATGACACACGTATTGCTGTTTTTGGACCTTCTACTCAAAAAGAAGCACTTGACTGTGGTCTTAGAGTAGATATCATGGCGCCGAGCCCAGGGACTCCTTCAATGACAGGAGCGTTAGAAAAATATATCAACGAAGTGAACAAAGGAAAATAATTCCAAACGTTCTTAAAAGATAAAATCCCAAATTCTAAAAGAGTTTGGGATTTTTTTTACACTTAATTTATACGCCATAAAAAAAGTCCCGATTTCTCGAGACTTTCATTATTATATTCAATTGGATATTATCCCACTTGTGGTCCAGCCACAACAAGACTTTTCCCTTCTTCATTATCCGTATATTGTACAAAGTTCTTAACAAATCTAGAAGCTAAATCTGTTGCTTTTGTATTCCATTCTGCAGCATAAGCATAAGTATCTCTTGGATCTAAAATCTCAGGATTTACATTGTTTAATGATGTAGGAACTACAAAATTGAATGTTGGAATTACTTTAGTATCCGCTTTTTCAATTGAACCATCTAAAATTGCATCAATAATAGCACGTGTGTCTTTTATAGAAATACGTTTTCCTGTTCCATTCCAACCAGTATTTACCATATAAGCTGTCGCCTTGTGCTCTTCCATTTTCTTAACCAATTCTTCACCATATTGTGTAGGGTGTAATGATAAGAAAGCTTTTCCGAAACAAGCAGAGAATGTTGGTTCTGGTTGCGTTACTCCTCTTTCAGTTCCTGCTAATTTAGCTGTGAAACCTGATAGGAAATAATATTTAGTTTGCTCTGGAGTCAATTTAGAAACCGGAGGCATTACTCCAAAAGCATCTGCCGTTAAGAAAATTACTTTTGTAGCATGTCCTGCTTTAGAAACAGGTCTTACAATATTGTCAATGTGATTAATTGGGTAAGAAACACGTGTGTTTTGTGTTACACTACCATCTTTAAAGTCAATTTTTCCGCCAGCATCAACTGTTACGTTTTCCAACAAAGCATCTTTTCTGATAGCACCATAAATATCTGGTTCGTTTTCTTTACTTAAGTCGATTGTTTTTGCGTAGCATCCACCTTCAAAGTTGAAAACACCATCATTATCCCATCCGTGCTCATCGTCTCCAATTAATTCACGTTTTGGATCTGTTGATAAAGTTGTTTTCCCTGTTCCAGATAAACCGAAGAAAATTGCAACATCACCAGCAGCGCCTTTATTTGCAGAACAGTGCATTGATGCCATTCCTTGTAAAGGCAAATAATAGTTCATCATAGAGAACAATCCTTTTTTCATTTCTCCACCATACCAAGTACCACCAATCAATTGGATTTTCTCGGTTAAGTTGAAAGCAACATATACTTCAGAATTTAGGCCGTAATCCGCATAGTTCTTGAAAGTTGTTTTTGAACCGTTTATCACCACAAAATCAGGCTCACCGAAATTAGCTAATTCTTCTTCCGTAGGACGAATAAACATATTTTTTACAAAGTGCGCTTGCCATGCTACTTCCATAATAAAACGAACTTTCAATCTTGAATTTTCGTTTGCACCACAAAAAGCATCCACAACGAACAATCTTTTACCTGAAAGTTCACTAACCGTGTTTTCTTTCAATGCATTCCATGTATCTTGAGAAATAGGCTTATTGTCATTTGCTGCTTTATCAGAATTCCACCAAACCGTGTTTTCTGTTACGCTATCTTTTACAATGTATTTATCTTTTGGTGAACGACCAGTGAATTCCCCAGTCATTACATTAACCGCTCCAAGTTCTGATAACTGCCCTCTTTCGAAACCTTCTAAAGCCGGATTTAATTCTTCCTCATATAAAAACTCATATGAAGGATTGTATATTAATTCTGATACATTAACGATTCCGTATTTTTCTAACGAAATCGACTTCGTATTATTGGCATTCGTATTCATAAGTTGTGTGTTATGTGTATGTTTAATAAAGTGCAAAATTATAAATTTAATTTCAGATAGCCTTTCAAATTATTGTTTTTTACTTAAAATAGTGTAAAACAAGTAGCTCCAAGCCGAAATCAACAAGAATCCTCCAATAGGCGTAATTGGTCCTAAGAATTTAGTTTTCATGTTTGTAATGCCGTTTGTCGCTAATAAATAGATAGAACCTGAGAAAAGCAACACTCCTGAAATTGTTAACCAAAATATCACCATTCGTTCTTTTTCATCCAAAAAAGCAAATGTTCCAATAAATAATAAAAACAAAGCGTGATACATTTGATAACGCACACCTACCTCAAAAGATTGTAATTGTTCTAAAGAAAGTGACTTTTTTAACGCATGAGCGCCAAAAGCACCTAATACTATTGCCAAAAGACCTATTATCGCTGCGGTTAAAAGAATTTTCTTATCCATTATTTTATATTTGAGACCAAAGGTAATAAAAGTTTCAATGTTAAAATAAGATATAAATTAGAAAAAAACTTTCATAAATATAACATTTTATTATCTTCGTGTTATATTTACAACACACTACAAGATGAGAAATATTTTAGTAATTGGTGCTGGTCGTTCAGCATCATCACTTATAAAATACTTATTAGAACATTCTGAAAAGGAAAATCTTCACATAACTATTGGCGATTTGTCCGAAGAACTAGCCAAACAAAAAACAAAAAATCATAAAAATGCTACTGCCATTGCGTTTGATATCTTCAATGAATCACAACGCCAGGCCCAAATTCAGAAAGCAGACATAGTCGTTTCAATGCTTCCAGCACATTTACATATTGAAGTTGCCAGAGATTGCGTAGTGTTCAAAAAACACATGGTTACTGCTTCTTATGTAAGCCCTGCAATGCAAGAATTAGACACTGCTGCAAAAGTAAACGGTTTGGTTTTTATGAACGAAATTGGGCTTGACCCAGGAGTAGATCATATGAGTGCCATGAAGGTAATTGACGAAATTCGTGCTAAAGGCGGTAAAGTAATCTTATTTGAGTCCTTTTGTGGCGGTTTAGTAGCCCCAGAAAGCGACACAAATCTTTGGAACTATAAATTCACATGGAATCCTAGAAACGTAGTTTTAGCAGGTCAAGGTGGAGCTGCAAAATTTATTCAAGAAGGCGATTACAAATATATTCCGTATTCGAAATTATTCAGAAGAACTGAATTTTTAGATGTAGAAAATTACGGAAGATTTGAAGCCTATGCAAATAGAGATTCCTTAAAATACAGAAGCGTTTACGGCTTAGACAATGCATTAACCTGTTATCGTGGAACAATTAGAAGAGTTGGATATTCTAGAGCTTGGGATATCTTAGTTCAACTAGGAATGACTGATGATTCTTATACGATCGATAATTCTGAAGAAATGACATATCGTGAATTTACAAATTCATTTTTACCTTACCACCCCACAGATACCGTTGAAATTAAGTTGCGATACATTCAAAGAATTGAGCAAGACGATATCATTTGGGACAAATTAGTAGAATTAGATCTATTTAATCCTACTAAAAAGATTGGTTTAGTTAAAGCTACTCCTGCTCAGATCTTGGAGAAAATTCTTCATGAAAGCTGGGCATTGCAACCAAATGATAAAGATATGATTGTTATGTATCATAAATTTGGGTACGAATTAAATGGCGAAAAGAAACAAATCGACGCTACAATGGTTTGTTTAGGAGACGATCAAACCTACACAGCAATGGCAAAAACAGTTGGATTACCAGTAGCAATAGCTACAGTAAAAATATTAAATAAAGAAATTACAACGCCTGGCGTTCAAATGCCAATAACAAAAGAAGTTTACGAACCTATTTTGAAAGAATTGGAATCTTATGGTATCGTATTTAAAGAAATGGATACCTTATATCTGGGCTACAATCCACTTAATATTAAGATTTAGTTTAAAAAATAAATTATATTCTAAAATCCGAAAGCTTAATTGATTTCGGATTTTTTGTTTCAATTCGAATCAATTTTGTATTTTTACTTTCAAAGAAAAGCAAATGAAGATAAATCACTTACAAATTGAAATTGACGGAATCGACAAGGAAATCCTGAGAGATTTGATGGAAGATGCTCGAAAGCCTATTTTGCAGATTGCGAATAAAATTGGAATTTCGGGAGCTGCGATTCATCAACGCTTGCGAAAATTAGAAAATGCAGGCGTAATTTCAGGCTCAAAATTCATTGTCAATACTAAAGTTTTAGGTTATAGTACGATGGCATTCATTGGAATTTATTTAGAAAAAGCATCTAATAATCCGGAAGTAGTAAAAGAATTAAAGAAAATACCCGAAGTTTTAGAATGTCATTATACTACCGGAAATTGGAGTATTTTAATCAAAATCATCTGTAGAGATAACGAACATTTGATGTTGTTATTGAATAAGAAAATTCAACCTATTGCAGGTGTTTCGAGAACTGAAACCTATATTTCTTTGGACCAACAAATTGAAAGACAAATACAATTGTAAAATTCTAAAACGGAAATTCTAAATTCAAAACTTCAAGAAGTGCACAAATAAAAAAATCCAAACTCCTTAATTGGAATTTGGATTTTATATTTTTAAAAACTTTGTACTTAATCTCTTGAACCTAAAATTCTAACTGCCCAATACAATAACGAAGCTAATGCTCCTAAAGCCGCTACTACATAAGTTCTAGCCGCCCATTTTAGTGAATCTTCAGCTCCAGCATATTCTTGTTGGCTTAACATGTTTTTGTTTTTCAACCAAGCTAATGCTCTATTACTTGCATCATATTCAACAGGAAGCGTAATAAAACTAAATACAGTTGCGATTGTCATCAAAACCAAACCTGCGATTGCCACATAAAAACCAATTCCAGATTTTGACGCAAAACCTAAAATCAATCCTCCCATAATTAACCACTGCGACATGCTTGAAGAAACATTTACCATTGGTACCATTCTAGAGCGCATAGTCAACCATTGATAAGTTTGAGCATGTTGAACAGCATGACCACATTCATGAGCCGCAACTGCTGCTGCTGCTGCATTTCTTTGATTATAAACTGCTTCTGACAAATTAACGGTTTTATTAGCTGGATTGTAATGATCCGTTAACTGCCCCGGCGTAGAAATCACTTGAACTCCCGTGATACCGTGATCAGCTAACATTTTTTCTGCAATTTCGGCACCACTCATTCCATTACGCAATGTAATTTTTGAATAGAATTCAAACTTGCTTTTCAGTTTTCTACTGACCAACCAACTGAATAGAGCAATTGCTCCAATCATAATATAATATTCTAACATAGCTGTTTTTCTTTAATTTCTAAATTTACTATAATCTATTACAAATTGCAAGCCAAAATACACAAATGACAAATTGACAATTTATCGACTGGATGTAATAAACGCCACCAATTCTTTAGTCTGATAATTGCTATTAATTTTGCATTTGTTTTACGGGCGATGTTTTAGAAACATCCATTACAGGAACCATTCCATTAGTAGGCACATATATAATTTGCGGTAAACTACCTTTATCCGCTAATTTTTCTAAGGTTCTAATGAATAAATATTGGTTATACGTTTCGCTCAAAGTTCCATTTTCTAATTTCATTGCTTCGGCCATACCTTTAGCACGTTCCACCTCAGCTTGAGCGTTTAATTTTTCAGCTTCCAATTTGGCTTTAGCTTCTTCTACTAAAATTCTTCGATTTTGCTCCGCTTTTGCCATTTCTGCTTTTCCTACCATTTCTTGTTGCCAAACATTATATCGTGGCAAACCAAACATTAATAAAGCTACAAATGCAATTCCAACAGCGACAAGACCGAAGGCGTATTTTCCAAAATTAATTTTTTCCATTTCTTACTAGTTTTAGTTCCTCTATTATACGCAGAATTTGAAAAAAGTTACAATTTTAAAATAAAAATATAAAAAAACCTCCATTACTGAAGGTTATTTATCTAAGAAGCAGTTTCTAGCTTTTTTATTTTTTTCATTTCATTAAAGAAATCTCTTTTTATAGCTTGTTCTCGTTCAATACTTACTCTTCGGAAAGATTCATATTCATCTTCCAGCTCCTGCAGTGTTAATTTTGAACTGCTAGTAATACTATTAGCACGTTTAAATTTAAAAAATAAAAATGTGGAAAGACCAAGAAAGCCAAATACAAGTAGCCATACAGAAGTGGTAAATGATTTTTTATTAAAATCCATTCCTAAAAAACTAACACTATTAAGATCTCCTGACAAAACCGTATTGGTATTCTGAAGTGCCACAACTTGACTTTGCAATGTAGCAATAGTGTTCTCCTTTGCTTTTAATTGCTTTTGAGTAGCTTGTTTTTGCGTCTTTTCATGCGCTACATAATTCCCTAAATTAGACTGAAAGCTCACAATCCAATTTTCCTCAACTACCTTATAATTTTTATAAGGCAAAGAATTATTTCTTAATACTGAAAACTGATCCAACAATTTTTCGCCGGAAACAAAATTTTGATTCACTTCTTCTGCTTGTAGTAGCATAAAACTACTGCACAGCAAAACAAGTGTGCTAAATTTTCTATTCATAGTTTATCGATTTGGGGTTAATAAAATCTAATAGAATGTTACTATACGTTTTACAAACTAATTGTTTGAAATTCAAATATATAAAATCTCAAAATATAAACGTCACTTTTTTAAAAAAATTGTATAAAATTTTAAATATCAGCATGTTACTCAAATACAAAACCCTTTTATTTTTAACAAAAAAACCCAACAAAATGTTGGGTTTTAATCAATTTCTATGAATTTATCTTAATTATCCTACTAAATTAATGATTTTTCCAGGGATAATAATTACTTTTTTAGGCGTATTTCCAGCTAATTGTGCAATGGTTCTTTCGTCTGCCATAACAATTTCTTCAATTTGTGTTGCGCTTAAATCCAAAGATAATTTAATAGTAAAACGCATTTTTCCATTGAACGAAACCGGATATTCCTTTTCAGATTCTACCAAATATTTAGGTTCGAAAATTGGAAAATCTACTAAAGCTACAGAACCTGAATGACCTAAAGCATGCCATAATTCCTCTGCAATATGAGGTGCGTAAGGCGAAACCAAAATTGCTAATGGCTCTAAAATGGCTCTGTGGTTGCATTTTAATTGTTGCAATTCGTTGACACAAATCATAAACTGTGAAACCGAAGTGTTAAAAGAGAAATTCTCAATATCTTCCGTTACTTTCTTGATGGTTTTGTGTAGCGATTTGTACATTTCAGCCGTTGGTTCTTCGTCTTTAACAACCGAACCATTTTCGTCATAATACAAACGCCATAATTTTTTAAGGAAGCCAAAAACACCAGATATTCCTGAAGTGCTCCAAGGTTTTTGTTGTTCTAACGGCCCTAAAAACATTTCATATAAACGTAAAGTATCGGCTCCATATTCATTACAAATATCATCTGGATTGACTACATTGTATTTTGATTTGGACATTTTTTCTACTTCACGACCGACAATGTATTTTCCATCTTCTAAAATGAATTCTGCATTTGCGTAATCCGTATATAATGGATGTTTCTTGAATGCTTCAATATCTAATTCATTAGTAATGTCATTGATTAATGATAAATCAACGTGGATAGGGCTAAAAGATATTTCTCTAACCAGTAAATCATTACGATTTGGATATGTCTTAAGAAGAATTTTATTTAATTCTAACTTTAATAACTCAATTTCTTTTCTTTGAGATGAAGAAACTAAAACATTTGGCAAGATTGAATTATCAAAATCGTCAGTCCCATTTATTGACCACAAAACCCTATAAACAAATGCACTCATTCCCAAAATCATTCCTTGATTGATCAATTTCTTGAACGGTTCTTCTGTTGGTGCGAAACCTTTATCTTTTAGAAATTTATTCCAAAAACGAGAATACAATAAATGGCCTGTTGCGTGTTCGCTTCCACCAATATATAAATCGACACTTTCCCAATAATTTATGGCTTCGGTGCTTGCGAAATCTTCTTCGTTTTTCGCATCCATATAACGCATCCAATACCAAGACGAACCTGCCCAACCTGGCATCGTGTTCAATTCTAATGGAAAAACGGTTACATTATCTATTAACTGATTACTAACCACATAACACTTTTCGCTGTCCCAAGCCCAATTTATTGCATTTCCTAATGGCGGTTGACCATCTTCTGTAGGTAAATATTTTTCTACTTCTGGCAATACGATTGGCAAATTTTTTTTATCAATCATTTGTGGTAAACCATTCACATAATACACTGGAAAAGGTTCACCCCAATAACGCTGACGCGAAAATACAGCATCACGCAAACGGTAATTTATTTTAGCATTTCCAGCTTGCATATTTTCTAAAGCTTCTATGGCTTTTTTCGTACCAGTTTTATAATCTAATCCGTTTAAAAAATCAGAATTTATTAGCTCGAAGCCACCTTTTTCGCCATAAGCTGCTTCTGAAATATCTTGATTGAAAATATTCTTAATTTCGGGCATTCCGTTTGTTCCTTTGGAGAAATTCGCGAAAGCGTAATCACGTTCATCGCCACACGGAACCGCCATCACAGCACCTGTTCCATAACCTGCCAATACATAATCGCCAATCCAAACTGGAATCGGTTCTTTAGTAAACGGATGTTCAGCATAAGCTCCAGTGAAAACTCCAGAAATCGTTTTTACGTCCGCCATACGCTCACGTTCCGAACGTTTTGCAGTCGCTTCAACATACGATTCAACTGCTGCTTTTTGTTCCGAAGTTGTAATTTTCGCAACCAAATCGTGTTCTGGTGCTAAAGTCATAAACGTAACTCCGAAAATTGTATCAGGACGAGTAGTGAATACCGGAATTCTAAATTCTGAATTCTGAATTCTAAATTCAACGTGTGCTCCTACTGATTTCCCAATCCAATTTCTTTGCGATTCCTTAATAGATTCACTCCAATCGATTTCGTTTAAACCTTGTAATAATCTTTCGGCATAAGCAGAAATCCGCATTGACCATTGTGTCATTTTTTTACGAACAACTGGATGTCCACCACGTTCTGAAACGCCGTTTACGATTTCGTCATTCGCTAAAACTGTTCCTAAAGCAGCACACCAATTCACTTCGGTTTCTGCCAAATAGGTTAATCTATATTGTAAAAGTATTTGTTGTTGTTCTTCTGATGAAAAAGCATTCCATTCTGAACCTTCAAAAGGTGAAATATGATCATCACAAACCGCATTTACAGTAGCATTTCCCTCTTTTTCGAAAACAGCCGTTAAAGTCGAAATATCTTCCGCTTTATCGGTGTCTTTATTGTACCAAGAATTGAATAATTGGATGAAAATCCATTGGGTATGTTTGTAATAATCAGGATTTGAAGTGCGGACCTCACGACTCCAATCAAATGAAAATCCGATTTTATCTAGTTGATTTCTATATCCTTGAATAACATTTCCCGCCTTGTCTACACCGCCTTCAATGTTCATTCGCGTTGTATCAGCAGGATGTTGCCCAGTTTGAATTGCATATTGTTCCGCTGGTAAACCAAATGAATCATAACCTTGTGGATGCAAAACATTAAAACCTTTGTGTCTTTTATAACGTGCCACAATATCCGAAGCAATGTAACCAAGCGGATGCCCAACATGTAGACCCGCTCCAGAAGGATAAGGAAACATATCTAACACATAATATTTCGGTTTAGTTGATTGGTTTGATGCAGCAAATGTTTGATTTTCTGCCCAATATTGTTGCCATTTGGCTTCGATTTCACTTGGAAAATATTTCATATATCAATTTTCAATAGCTAGTTATTAATTTTCATTATTAGATTGCGCACTTGACTACAAACTGCGAATGATCACTAAAAACAGAATTTAAGGTGCAAATTTACGTTTTATAATACTAAAGTTAAAACTTTGTTGTTATATTCTGTGTAAACAAAATATCTTTCCTATTTTTACAGCTTAAATTGAATTCTATGGCATCATCATTTGAAAATTACAACAAGCGACGTTTAATTTCGTCTTACTTTTCGGTAGTTTTAAGTATTTTTTTAGTTTTATTCCTTTTGGGAACATTAGGTCTATTTGTTATTAATTCTAAAAAAATATCAAATGATTTTAAAGAAAATATTCCAATGACAGTTTTCTTTAAAAATGAAGCGAATGATAGCGCACTGAGTGCTTTTGACACAGACATTAAGAATTCAAAATTCATTAAAAATTACGCCTTCGTTCACAAGGACAGCGCCGCTAAAAATAACGTTGATATTGTAGGAAAAGATTTCATGGAGTTTTTAGGCTTCAATCCGCTGCAAAATTCTTTTGACATTCATTTGAAAGGAGATTATGTGAATACGGATAGCATCGCAAAAATTGAAAAGACAATTCGTAAAAATGAAATGGTTACCGAAATCATTTACGACAAGCAATTAGTGGATTTGGTTAACGACAATGTGAAAGAAATTAGTTTCTGGATTTTAATTGTGAGCGGACTTCTTTCTGTTGTGGCAATGTTATTAATTAATAGTTCATTACGACTTTCAGTATATTCACATCGCTTTACAATCAAAACGATGCAAATGGTAGGCGCAACAAAATCTTTTATTAGAAAACCTTTCATTTGGACGAGCATCAAATTAGGATTAATTGGTTCGGCTTTAGCAATTTTCGGAATACTTGGCGTTGTAGCTTATGTTGATGGCTTGTTTCCAAGTTTAGGTATTGCGAAAGATTACGTTTCTATTGGAATTGTAATTTTAGGAGTATTAGGAGTAGGAATTATTATAACTTGGATTAGCACATTCTTTGCAACCCAACGTTTCTTGAATTTAAAAACTGACGATTTGTATTAATTTAATGTTTTCGATTAATGATTTCTGAGAAGTAAAATAAAAAATATGAAAAACGATAACAATAAGCCTGAGTTTCTTTTCAGCACTTTAAATTATAAAATACTTTTAATAGGATTAGGAGTAATTGCACTTGGATTTATTTTAATGAGCGGTGGCGGTAGCCAAGACCCGAACGTTTTCAATGAAGAGATCTTTAATTTTAGAAGAATTCGTTTAGCACCAACCGTTGTATTAATCGGCTTTGGCATTACGATTTACTCCATATTAAAAAATCCAAATAAAAAATAGTTTTCATTACACAGTTGCGGTTTTCAGTTTCAGTATGCCTGATAGAAAACTAGCGCCAAAATCTGAACTCTGAAAATAAAATAAATGACTACACTACAAGCCATAATCCTTGCTATTATAGAGGGATTAACCGAATTTTTACCTATTTCCTCAACTGCCCATATGGGCTTTTTCGGTTCTCTTTTAGGAATGGAGGAAAGCGAATTTCTAAAAATGTTTCAAGTTTCCATACAACTTGGAGCCATTTTAGCCATCGTAGTCTTGTACTGGAAAAGATTCTTTGATTTTAGCAATTTTAATTTCTATTTAAAATTGGTATTTGCGGTAATACCTGCATTGGTTTTAGGATATCTTTTCGATGATAAAATTGAAGCTGTTTTGGGAAATCAAATAGCTATTTCTACCGTTTTAGTTTTAGGAGGAGTTGTCCTTTTATTTGTAGACAAATGGTTTCAAAACCCAACGATTCAAGACGAAAAAGAGATTACTATCAAAAAAGCGGTTATCATTGGTTTTTGGCAATGTTTAGCGATGATGCCGGGAACTTCGCGTTCTGCAGCATCAATAATTGGAGGAATGACACAAGGTTTAAGCAGAAAAGCTGCTGCTGAATTTTCATTCTTTTTAGCTGTCCCAACAATGTTAGCCGTAACTGTTTATTCGGTTTTTGTAAAAACATGGGGTAAAGGAACGCTGACTGAAATGAAAGGTTACGAAATGATTTTACAAGACCAAAATCACATTAATTTATTCCTTATTGGAAATGTTGTAGCATTTGTTGTCGCCTTGTTAGCGGTGAAAACTTTTATTAACGTTCTTACAAAATACGGTTTTAAATTCTGGGGTTGGTACAGAATCATCATCGGAACTGCTTTGTTAATTTATTTTTATACTAAGTAATGTCAAAAATATCAATAGAGCAATACGAAGAAGGTCAGATCTTACTAGTTGACAAACCTTTGAACTGGACTTCATTTCAGGCCGTCAACAAATTAAAATACACTTTAATTAATAAAATTGGACTCCCTAAAAAATTTAAAATCGGACACGCAGGAACATTAGATCCATTAGCTACCGGACTTTTAATAATTTGTACTGGGAAATTCACTAAAAGAATCACAGAGATTCAGGCGCAAGCCAAAGAATACACCGGAACAATTACTGTCGGAGCCACTACTCCATCTTACGATCTAGAAACGGAAATTAACGCTACTTTTCCAACAGATCATATTACCGAAGCTTTAATTTTAGAAACCACCAAACAGTTTATTGGTGAAATCGATCAAAAACCACCTGTTTTCTCAGCCATAAAAAAGGATGGAAAACGTTTATACGAACACGCTCGTGCAGGTGAAGAAATAGAAATTGCATTTAGAAAAACTACAATTCACGAATTTGAAATTACACGTATTGAATTACCTCAAATTGATTTCAGAGTAAGTTGTAGTAAAGGAACTTATATTCGTTCGTTAGCTTATGACTTTGGAATGGCTTTACAATCGGGCGGACATTTATCGGCACTTCGTCGTACTAAAATTGGCGATTATTGTGTGGAAGACGGAATTTCTCCCGAAGATTTCGAGAAAGAATAAAAACTTAAATCGTTAAGGATTAGCTGTTTTTAAAGTAATATTTCTTATTTTTACTATTCCAATTAAATTTCAAATCCAATGAAAACGGATGATAAAAAATCTAAAAACCTTGCAACTCCGGGCAAACCAATGTCTGAGGAGGATTTTGCTTGCTTAATAAAAGAGGCAGAAGAAGGTGAGTTTCTGAGTGATGAAGACTTCCATAATAAATTTGAAGCGTGGAGATTAAGCAGAAAGAAGTAGTAAGATCCACCTTTTACCTGGCTGATATTCAAGATGTTTTCGAATATGGAGAAGCTACTTTTGGAGAAAAAGCAGCTTTATTTTTTTATGAAGATATTAGAGTAATGGTTCTTTCCTTAGAAACACAATATCTACTTCATCCCGAATGCCGACATTTGGAAACTAAAACCAAGATGTATCGCAATATTATTTTAGGTTCTTACTTAATTACATATCGAATCAAAGCCCATAAAATTGAAGTTTTAAGAGCTTTCCACGGAAGTCGATCCCCTAAATATATAAAAGCCATAAAAAAAATCACAGTATAAATAATGAAGTATATTATTTCCATTCTAACCCTGCTTTTTACTTTTGCGGGATTTTCACAAGAAACAATTCAACCTTCACCTTTTGGTGACTTTACTCAATTTGAAATTTCAGTCCCATTGCAAGGAAATAAAAATCGAGGCGAAGTTTATCCTGACGGAAGCACAAATGACAGTTGGTTTTTGCCTGATGGCGTTAATGTTAATTTCGGCTACGGTTATCATTATAAGCAATGGATTGGATTATCTGCAAATACTGGGATTGGCATGAAATTATCTGAGAAATTGATAATGACACCCGTTTTTGCAAATCTAAGAATTATGCCAAAAATAGGAGAAGAAACCCGACTAGGAATCGACTTAGGTTTTGGACAAACATTCGCTCTTGGAAGAGGCGATTTATCAGGAACTTTCAAACGAGTCAAACTGAATTTAGAAGCAGATGAATTGCAACTTTTCGTTGAATTGGTTTCTTATGGCATCGATTTGCATAATAATAGTCAAGGAAGTATTAGTCTTGGCATCGCATTAGTTACTTTTTAATATGAAAAAATTTATAGTTGTATTGTTTGTTGTTGTTTCTAGTTTTGCACAAAATGTAAAACTAAAAACCGGAGATATTATATTTCAATCCATGAACTGTGGACCACTTTGTGAAGCCATTAACGAAGTTACAGAAGGTTATCAAGGGAGAGATTGTAGTCATTTAGGAATGGTTTACATTCAAAATGGCAGCATCTATGTAATTGAAGCTGGTGGAAAAGAAGTGAAAATGACACCTTACGAAACCTTTAAAACGTATACTTCAGAGGAAATGTTTGTCGGAAGATTAAAAAGTAAATATCGAAAATATATTCCGGAAGCAATTACTTTTTCCTTGCAGCAAATTGGGGTTCCTTATGACGAGGAATATCTTTATGACAACGGGAAATACTATTGTTCTGAATTAATTTATGATGCGTTTTTACATTCGTATAAAAAACCATTATTTGATTTGGTACCGATGACTTTCAAATCTCCAAAATCAAATGAATATTTCAAAGTTTGGGAAACTTATTATAAAAACCTAAAAATGGAAATCCCTGAAGGACAACTTGGTTGCAATCCTGGAGGAATTTCCACTTCTGATAAATTGAAGATAATAGGAACGTTACGCTAATACTTTCTTATGCATAGCCATAATCTCATTTTGAATCGCAACACCTTTATCGTGTAAATACCACTTTTGTAATTCAATTTTAGCTGTTTCGTCAACAACTCCGTGTGCTGCTTTGTAATCTAAAATCAACTGTTTTGCGCCTTGAGGTCTTGGCCCCCAATCGGCTAAAACTTCTAAAGTAGCTGCATCTAAAATCAATAATTTTGGAATTGCTTTTCCTCCATTAGTTAAGAAATGTTGCATTAAGGCATCATTATCATCGCGCAAAGCTATTTTTAAAGTAACATTTTCTGCAACTTCACTCATTTTATATATTACAGGAACTATTTGCGCAGCATCACCACACCAACCTTCTGCTAAAACTAACCAAATATACTTCTTGTCTAATTTTTCTAAATCACTTTTTACTTCTTCAGTAACTGCAATTGTTTTTTCTAAACGATTCAATCTTGATTCATTTAATTTTGAGTAATTCAACAAGTCTTCTGATTGTTCGTGCCCTGTAGATTTACCTTGTTCAATCAACTCAGTGATCGTTTTTCTATAATCTGAATAAGAAAAACTATTTTGTAACGTTTGTTCTATTGTATTTTTCATCATATTATCTTTAATCCACAAATTTAGCCTTAATTTTGGAAATTAAATGTAAGAAATGTTACAAATGGATTTAGCATCAAAATCGATTGGATTGGCTCTTTCAGGAGGTGGTTCAAAAGGGATTGCACATGCTGGTGTTTTAAAGTTTTTAACCGAACAAGGTATTAAACCGTGTTGCGTTTCAGGTTCAAGCGCTGGAGCAATCGTAGGGACTATGTATGCTTATGGTAAAAAACCTGAAGAGATATTAGAATTTTTCAAGTCGATATATTTTTTCCACTGGAGGCATTTCACATTTAAAAAAGCAGGAATCGTTGATTCAGAATCCTTTAAAAAATATTTTGAAGGCATTTTTGGTGCAAATACCTTGCTTAAAGAATTAGAAATTCCGTCGTACATAACCGCGACAGATATGATTAGAGGAAAATTAAAAATTTTTAGTCCCGAAACAAAAATAGTAGATGCACTATTAGCTTCTACAGCAGTTCCAGGAATGATTTCACCTTACGTTATAAAAGGCAAAATGTACAATGATGGTGGGATTTTAAATCATTTCCCTGCAGATTTGCTACAAGGCAAGTGTGAATCAATTATTGGGGTTTATGTAAGTCCGGTGCAAAATATTGAAGCTAAAAACTTAAAGTCAATAAAATCAGTAACTTATAGAGCTTTTGAGTTATTAACTGCAAATTCAAATATGCTGAAGTTTAACCATTGTGATCTAATTATTGAACCAAAAGAATTAACGAATTATAGTACTTTTGAAACCAATAAAGCTAAAATGGATTTGATTTTTGAAATTGGCTATAACGAAGCTAAAAAAGCGTTTGAACATTTAGAGCTATAATTATTGAAAACATTTTTTTTTCAAAAAAAGCAATTAACTATATTTGCACCACAAAACACACAACAAATGAATTGAGCTTGCATAAGCAAAACTCAGTAAAAATATAAACTAGCATGAAATACAAGAGAATTCTTCTTAAATTAAGCGGTGAAGCTTTAATGGGCGATAGACAATATGGAATTGACCCACAACGTTTGGCTGGATACGCTGATGAGATCAAACAAATTCACGATGCAGGCATAGAAATTGCTATTGTAATTGGTGGTGGAAATATTTTTAGAGGTGTTGCAGGTGCTAGTAACGGCATGGACAGAGTACAAGGTGACTATATGGGAATGCTTGCCACTGTAATTAATGGAATGGCTTTGCAAGGCGCTTTAGAAGAAGCGGGAATGCAAACACGTTTACAAACTGCTTTAAAAATTGAAGCTATTGCGGAACCTTACATCAAAAGAAAAGCAACTCGTCATTTAGAAAAAGGAAGAATCGTAATTTTTGGCGCAGGAACAGGAAATCCATATTTTACAACAGATACCGCTGCAGTTTTAAGAGGTGTTGAAATTGGAGCTGATGTAATTTTAAAGGGAACACGTGTAGATGGTGTTTATACTTCTGACCCTGAAAAAAATGCAGACGCTGTTAAATTTGACTTCATCTCATTTGAAGACGTTTTAGCAAAAGGATTGAATGTAATGGACACAACAGCTTTTACACTTAGTCAAGAAAATAAATTACCAATCATTATATTTGACATGAACAAAGATGGTAATTTATTAAAAGTATGCAACGGAGAAACGATCGGAACAACGGTTACAATATAATAGTACGAAGTAAAAAAATATAAAAATGACAGAAGAAATTAACTTTATTTTAGACAGTGCAAAAGAAGCTATGGTAGATTCTGTTGCCCATTTAGAGAAAGAATTTTTAAACATTAGAGCTGGGAAAGCGTCGCCTCAAATGCTAGGTAGCGTTTTTGTAGATTATTATGGTTCTCAAACTCCATTATCGCAAGTTGCCAATGTAAATACGGCTGATGCCCGAACTTTAACAGTGACACCGTGGGAGAAAAACATGTTACATCCTATAGAAAAAGCGATTATGATTGCTAATTTAGGGTTAAACCCGATGAATAACGGAGACAACATCATCATCAATATTCCTGCTTTAACGGAAGAAAGAAGACGCGATTTAGTAAAACAGGCGAAATCAGAAGCGGAAGATGCAAAAATCGGAATTAGAAATCACCGAAAAGATGCCAATACTGATATCAAAAAAGAAGAAAAAGACGGAACAGCAGAAGACATTTGCAAAAAAGCAGAAGAAGATGTTCAGAAATTAACCGATTCATACATTAGAAAAGTAGACGAACTATTAGTCGTTAAAGAAGCTGAAATAATGAAAGTATAATTTTAAGTCCCGATTAACCGTCGGGATTTTTATTTTAAATATCTTTGTAATTCAACAAGGATTAAATGGTGTATCGCTATTAAAAAAATATAGACCTTTGCGTATGAAATATTTCTGGCTTTTTTTGTGTTTTATAATATCTTCAACTTTTTTTGGGCAAACCAAAATTAAAGGGCAAGTTATCGATATTGACAATGCAGTTCCTATTGCATTTGCTTCTGTCACGTACAACAAAAATACCATTACAGCAGACTGGGAAGGCAAATTTTCAGTGGAAGTTAACGATACAAAACTTCCGATAAAAATTAATTACAAAGGCTATTATGAAAAAGCCGTTTATGTCTCCGATTCTAAAACCGTTATGATTATTAAATTGGTAACGGATTTAAACGATAAAAAAGCAGAGATCTATTCTGAAATTAAGGTTAATAACATCATTAAAAAAGTAATTGAAAACAAGAAAAATAACGATCCAGAAAAGGCGTTGGCTAGTTTTCAATATAAAAATTACGAATATCTTCAAGTTACCGCAAATCCCGATAGTATTTCGAGTAAAATTGACACAATTTACAAAAAACGTCTTCTTGGAAAAACAGTTATCAAATTAGACTCCGTCAATTATAAATTCAAAAAAGTCGTTGAAAAGCACCATTTGTATCAAACTGAGAAAGTAAATTTAATACAACATTCAAACAAAAAGTACAAAGAAACTGTTTTAGCTACTAGAATGGCTGGTTTTGAAACACCATTGTATGAATATTTAGGATTGAAATTGGTTTCCTATTCAGCTTATGAAAATCCTTTTAAGATTTTGGAAATTCCGGTTCAAAATCCGATTTCAAATTATGGTCGTAAATTATATTCTTATAAATTAATTGACACCGTTTCAATTCAAGGTAGAAAAGCGTTTCGTGTTTATTTCCAACCAAAGAAATTAAATTCCAACAAATTAAGAGGTTTACTCTATATCGACACTGAAACTTTCGCTATTGCAAAAGCATTTTATCGCATTTATGGTGTGGTAAACATCAATGCGACTTACACGTTCAATTATAGAAAAAACGAACAAATCTGGTTTCCTAAAAAGAGAGATTTTAAAGTCTTAAAAGGAAACAATTACGAAGATTTAAAAATTTTAGGTGGTACAATTAAATTCAGTTCTTCCTTAGATAATGTCGAAAGTAAAAACGCAACAGATCAAGCGTATTTACATATTGAATCAACTCCTTTTGACATCGAAATCAACCAACCTATTACAATTACAAAGCCGAGAGTTAAGATTGAAGTTCCTGAAAGCAGTTTAAATAAGCCCGATGCGTATTGGCGTACTTTCGCAAAAGACACCATCGATAAGCGAAAACTTAGAACCTATACAACGATTGATAGTTTGTCTTTGTCAGAAAAGATAGAACATAAAGTTTTCTTAGGTCGGAAAATATTCAACGGCTATTTTCCTATAAACATTATTGATCTCGATTTAAGAAGTATCGTAAAATTTAACAACTTTGAAGGTTTTAGAGTTGGAATTGGCGGTATCACAAATGACAAGTTATCGGAAAACTATCGCGTTGCTTTTTATGGTGCTTATGGCTTGAAGGACCGAGAGTTCAAATATGGAATTACGCCTTCTTATTTGCTACATAAAGAAACTGAAACGTGGGTTGGCGCTTCTTATTCTGATGATATTTACGAAATTGCACAAACTAATTTTGTTACTGATTCAAGAAGATTTAAAATCTACGATCCAAGGCCAATTAATATTTCCACATTCTATAACAACAAATTGGGTCTGGCGTATGTTGAAAGTAAGATGCTCGCAAAAACGAGCAGTTATTTTGGTGTTTCGCACAATCAAATCCAGCCTCTTTTTGATTATACTTTTGTGAATGACGCTAAATCATATACTGATTATACAATCACAGCAGTTCAATTGGCTTTCCAGTGGAATCCGTTTAGCAATTATATGCAAACGCCAATCGGTAAAATTGAATATGAAAAAAGACATCCTAAATTTACACTTCAGTTAACGCAAACGCTTCCTAATTTACTAGGAAATGATTTTGTGTTTTCAAAAATAGATTTTAAAACCTATTATGAATTGCCATATTTGTCGGGTCAGAAAAGCTCCCTTTTATTGCAAACTGGTATTGCTTTTGGCGATGTGCCGATTACCCATTTATACAGTATCGTCCCGAATAACTTGAACCGAGATGCTATTTTAAAACGTATTACTTTTGCCGGAAAAAACAGTTTTGAAACCATGTATTTTAACGAGTTCTTCTCTAACAAATATGCTTCTTTGCAATTAAAACATACGTTTAATAAAATCAGATTTGGCTATAAAATTAATCCTGAATTAACAATTGTGACAAGAATGGCGATTGGTTCTAACAACAAAGACAATCAGCATTTAGGAATTTCGTACAAAACGATGGAAGATGGTTTCTTTGAAAGTGGCGTTGAGTTCAATAAAATTTTCAAAGGCTTTGGATTAGTAACATTCTATAGATACGGACCTAATCAGCTAGCTAAATTCGAGGACAATATTGCTATAAAAGTTTCTTACTTCTTAGATTTAGGATTTTAAATTTATCTTAAAACTCTCGCTCAAAGTCAATAAATTAAGCATTTTTTCTTACCTTTGCAGCCTAAATTTTGAGAGATGTTAAAGTGGTTAAACACCAGTTTTTGGGATTATATAGCAAGTAAAATTTTAAGAAACCGCATTTTCTTATTAGTTCTAGTTTTGCTTTTCACCCTATTCATGGCTTTTCAGTGGAAAAATATACGCTTTACCTTTACCGAAGCCAATTTATTACCAGACGATCATGAAGTAAATATTCAATACAATTCGTTCTTAGATAAATTTGGCGAAGAAGGAAATTTGATTGTGCTTGGTTTTAAAGACGAGAAATTCTTCACCGAAAAGAACATAAGAGCCTGGGAGAAGTTTGTTAGCAACATCAGAAAAGATAAAGCTGTTGAGCTAACGATTTCTATAGAAGATTTAAAAGTGCTAAGCAAAGACACGCTTGCGCAAAAATTCAAATTAGTTCCGTTCATTAACAATGATAGTATTTCAGATGCTTATTTAAAGCAGAAAGAAGCCGAATTCTTCACCGATTTACCTTTTTACGAAGGCATGCTTTTCAATAAAAAAAGTGGCGCTGTTCGTTTTGCTATTTATTTGGATAAGAAAATCGTAAACACAAAAGCTAGGAAAGAGTTCATTGAGAAATATCTAAGTGCTGAAAAAATAAATGCTTTCGAACAGGAAACCAACTTGGATCTTCGTGTTTCGGGAATGCCTTATATCAGAACGCTTAACGCGAATAGTATCACTGAAGAAATTGGATTATTCGTTGGTGCAGCTTTAGGAATCACTTCATTGCTGTTTTTCTTCTTTTTCAGAAGTATTAGAGCAACATTAATTTCAATGTCAGTTGTAATTATTGGTGTAATGTGGTCTTTTGGAACACTTGGACTATTAAACTATGAAATCACGGTTTTAACTGCAATTATTCCGCCGTTAATTATCGTTATTGGAATTCCCAATTGTATTTTCTTGATTAATAAATATCAAAGTGAAATTAGAAATCACGGAAACAAAGCCAAATCATTGCAACGTGTAATTGCAAAAGTGGGTAACTCTACTTTGATGACTAATTTAACTACGGCTGCTGGTTTTGGAACTTTCATTTTTACCGATAGTAAATTGCTGAAAGAATTCGGAGTCGTAGCTTCATTAAACATTGTTTTCTTGTTTTTCTTGTGCTTAATAATCATCCCGATTGCTTATAGTTATATGCCATTACCAAAGGAAAAACACTTAGCACATTTAGGTAAAAACTACATGGCTTCGTTTTTAAATTGGATCGAAAACACGGTTAAAAACCGCAGAGTTACTATTTTCGCATTCGTAATCTCACTTTTAGTATTAGGCGTAATCGGAATAACAAAAATAAAAGTTTCTGGAAGTATTATCGAAGATATGCCGAAGAAAGCTGCTTTTTTCGAAGATATTGTTTTCTATGAGCAGGAATTTGATGGTGTAATGCCACTAGAAATTGTAGTAGACACGAAAAGACCGAAAGGTGCTTTGAAAGCTGCTACCTTGCTGAAAATTGAAGAACTTCAGGAAACTATTGAAGAAATTCCGGAATTATCAAAACCGGTTTCAATTGTAAATGTGGTAAAATATTCCAAACAAGCATTCTACAACGGAAATCCAGATTTTTACGAATTACCAACTAAGCAAGAAGAAGTTTTTATTTTATCTTACATCAAGAATTCGGTTCAAAAAGGAAACGAAAATATGCTTAAAAGCTATGTGGACAGCACCGGACAATACGCTAGAATTACCACCTTTATGCGTGATATTGGAACCGATAAAATGGAAAAAATCGAATTGCGTTTGCAAGATAAAATCGATCATATCTTTCCAAAAGAACGCTATGAAGTTACATTAACTGGAAAAGCTTATGTTTTCGAAAAGGGAACGCATTATTTAATTGGTAATTTAGTACAATCGTTATTATTTGCTATTTTGTTAATCGCCTTATTGATGGCATATTTATTCCGTTCGTTCAAAATGATCATCGTTTCGTTGATTCCAAATTTATTACCTTTGATAATGACAGCTGGATTAATGGGGTATTTTGGAATTCCCATCAAACCTTCAACCATATTGGTTTTTAGTATTGCCTTCGGAATTTCGGTAGATGATACCATTCACTTCTTAGCGAAATATCGTCAGGAATTAATAGCCAATAATTGGAAAATAAAACGTTCGGTCTATGCTACTTTAAAAGAAGCCGGAATTAGTATGTTTTACACTTCGGTTGTATTGTTTTTCGGGTTTTCGGTATTCACACTTTCAAGTTTTGGAGGAACCGTAGCTTTAGGAGGATTAGTAGCAACAACACTTTTGTTCGCAATGTTATCCAACTTAATTTTATTGCCCGCTTTATTACTTGCACTGGAAAAAACAATTGCAAACAAAGAAGAATTCATTGAGCCGAAAATTGATATTTTAGCACAAGGAAAAGACGAGGAAAAATCAAACAAGAAATAGTATATTTTTTCAATTAGTATTATTTTGCCTAAGGAAAGAAAGAACCTACATTAACAAGCCAAGCCCTAGATAAATTTTGAAATTTTATGTAGGTTTGCATTAAATTAATAATAGAGATGAAGCACTCAAAAGTTATAGACCTTTTAAAAAGCACAAACACTTTACACGAAGTAACCGCTAAAGGTTGGGTTAGAACATTTAGAAACAATCAATTTATCGCATTGAACGATGGTTCGACCATTAATAACATTCAATGTGTTGTAGATTTTGAAAACACACCGGATGAAACTTTAAAAAGAATCACAACTGGTGCTGCTATTTGCGTAACCGGAATGTTGTCTGAAAGTCGTGGTGCTGGTCAAAATGTTGAAATCCAAGTGACAAAAATCACTATTTTAGGTGATAGTGATCCTGATAAATTTCCGATGCAACCAAAGAAACACTCTTTAGAATTCTTACGTGAGAATGCACATTTACGTGTGCGTACGAATGCTTTTGGTGCGATTATGCGTGTGCGTTCTACATTAGCATTTGCTGTGCATCAATATTTTCAAGAGAAAGGTTTCTTTTATGTAAACACACCAGTTATTACGGGTGCTGATGCTGAAGGAGCTGGTGAAATGTTTCAAGTAACTTCATTGCCTTTAGATAATTTACCAAAAAACGAAGAAGGAAATATCGATTATAAAAAAGATTTCTTCGGAAAACATACAAATCTTACGGTTTCTGGTCAGCTAGAAGGAGAAACTTTCGCAATGGCTTTGGGTCAAATTTATACATTTGGTCCTACTTTCCGTGCTGAAAACTCAAACACTTCGCGTCACTTAGCAGAATTCTGGATGATTGAACCAGAAGTTGCTTTTAATGACTTGGCAGACAATATGGATTTAGCCGAAGATTTCATTAAATATGTAGTTAAATATACCGTTGCAAAATGTGAAGATGATTTGAAGTTTTTAGAAGGAAGACTTTTAGAAGAAGAAAAATCAAAACCATTAGCAGACAGAAGTGAAATGGCTCTTTTAGAAAAATTAAACTTTGTATTAGAAAATAATTTCAAACGTGTTTCTTATACTGAAGCAATTGATATTTTAAGAGATTCAACTCCGAATAAAAAGAAAAAATTCCAATATATTATTAACGAATGGGGAGCTGATTTACAAAGTGAGCACGAACGTTTCTTAGTAGAAAAACACTTTAAATGTCCGGTAATCTTGTTTGATTATCCAGCAAAAATTAAGGCATTTTACATGCGTTTGAATGACAATACTGAACCAGGAAAAGAAACCGTTAGAGCAATGGATATTTTATTCCCAGGAATCGGAGAAATTGTTGGAGGATCTCAAAGAGAAGAACGCTACGATGTTTTAGTAGAAAAAATGAGAGCTTTAGGAATTGACGAAGAAGAATTATGGTGGTACTTAGATACGAGAAGATTTGGATCTGCAGTGCACTCAGGATTTGGTTTAGGATTTGAAAGATTAGTGCTTTTCGTAACCGGAATGACTAATATTAGAGATGTAATTCCATTTCCAAGAACACCTCACAACGCAGAATTCTAAAAAAATATTTGTTTCAAGTTTCAGGTTTCAAGTTGTTTTAGTTAAGCAACTTGAAACCTGAAACTTCAAACTTTAAACAAAAAAAATGCTTAAACACAGTTTACAATTCAAATTATCTCAGAAATTATCGCCTCAACAAATTCAGTTGATGAAGCTAATTCAATTGCCTACGCAAGCTTTTGAACAGCGTCTTCAGGAAGAATTAGTAGAGAATCCGGCTTTGGAAGAAAGTGCGTCGGAGGATGATTATGACAACGATGATGATTTCGGAAACGAAACTGATGATTATGACGATTATGATAACGATCAAATCGATACGGGCGACATCAATATTGATGAATACCTAAGTAACGATGAAACGCCTGATTATAAATACCAAAGTAATAATTATAGCGACGATGATGAAGACAGAACAATGCCGATAGCGGCAGCGGTAAGTTTTCACCAAGATTTAATTAATCAGTTAAATACGTTTATCTTAAATGATTCTGAACGTGTTATCGCTGAGTTTTTAGTAGGTAGTATTGACGATATGGGTTATATCAGACGTACGGTTCAGGATATTGTTGATGATTTAGCTTTTACCCAAGGAATTTATACCGATGAACCTACTGTAGAACGTATTTTGCAATTGGTACAAGAATTAGAGCCAGTTGGAGTTGGTGCAAGAGATCTACAAGAATGCCTATTGTTGCAATTAAAGCACAAAACACCTTCGGAAGAGGTTGATTTGGCTATGAATTTGATTACCGATCAATTCGAGGCTTTCAGCAAGAAACATTATGATAAATTACTGCAGAAGTTTGATGTAACACAACAAGAATTAAAGAAAGCCATCAATGAAATCGAAAAATTAAATCCTAAACCAGGAGGAAGTTTCGACGGAAATCAGAAAATGGTTGAACATATCGTTCCTGATTTTACGATCAGAATTGTCGACGGCGAATTGGAATTATTGTTAAACGGAAGAAACGCTCCAGAATTACACGTTTCTAAAGATTACCAAGAAATGTTACAAAGCTACAAAGACACCTCTGATAAATCGACTGCTCAGAAAGATGCCGTTCAATTTATCAAACAAAAATTAGATTCAGCAAAATGGTTTATTGATGCAATTAAACAGCGTCAAGAAACTTTATATGTTACTATGAATGCAATTATGCATTACCAAGAAGAATATTTTTTAGATGGCGAAGAAACTAAACTTCGCCCTATGATTTTAAAAGATATTGCAGATATGGTTGGCTTAGATATTTCAACTGTTTCTCGTGTTGCAAACAGCAAATATGTAGACACACCTTACGGCACGAAGTTGATTAAAGAATTCTTTAGTGAATCAATGACTAACGATCAAGGTGAAGAGGTTTCAACCATTGAAATTAAAAATATATTACAACAAGTAATTTCGGAAGAAGATAAACAGAAGCCTTTGCCAGATGATCAATTGGCAGATATCTTGAAGGAAAAAGGCTATCCTATTGCACGAAGAACTATTGCAAAATATAGAGAACAATTAGATATTCCAGTAGCGCGATTGAGAAAGAAAATATAGCAAATTATGGATTTAAAAAAAATATTACCTGTTTTCTCGTATATTTTTCACCCCATATTTATTTCGGTCTATGGCGCTTTGTTTTACTTTTTAATTACCCAAAATTTCTTTTACCCAAATCAGATTTATGTAATGTTAGTGCAGATAACAATAATAACATTGTTGCTACCTCTTTCTATCTATTTTTTGTTCCGTTCGTTGGGATTAGTCACCTCATTTACTGAAGCTCCAATAAAAGAACGTAGAATGCCAATTGCAATCCAGGCAGTTTTACTATTGGTTTTACTAAGGTTTAGTGTTTCGAAAGAAATTACAGTTGAACTGTATTACTTTTTCATAGGTGCATTAATTAGCGCTGTGCTATCGCTAACGTCTGTGCTCCTCAATTTTAAATGCAGTTTGCACATGATTGGCATTACGGCATTAACTGCTTTTATATATGGTCTTAGCGTTTATTATAAATTACCGTTTGTAAGTTTATTCGCTTTTTGTATTGTTTGTATGGGATTAGTCGCTTCATCTCGATTGTACATGAAAGCTCATACTTACACTGAATTAGTTGTTGGTTTACTAATCGGATTACTTCCCCAATTATTTTTATACCGCTTCTGGTTATAGAATATAAAACTTAAGACCCACATTGAATGCGGTAACATTATTTTCTAATGTTGTTTTATTTTTATCAAAAATAGGATTTAGACCATAGTATATGTACGGATTCCAAGTGTTGAATCCAAACGCTACATAAGCTCCATATTGAAACCTATTGGCAATTTCTGTTGCTTTAAAGCTTCCGTTTCCAATTGTACTTGATTCATATCTAAATGTTCCACCAACCAGATAACTTACTTTAAAACCAGTGTGAATGCGCCAAAATTTATGACTTTCCGGTGTAGCATTTCTCCATCTAATTTCTAACGGCATTTCTAAATAATGCAAAGTTAATTTACTCCGAACTATTACATCTGATGAGGAAGAAGACGCATCTAAAAAGTCGATATTTTGTTTTAGGTCATTGTAAGAATAACCTATTCCAGGTGCAATTGACCAATGTCTGTTTTTAGAAATTGGAAAATCTCTCAGCACTCCAGTTGTAAGTCCTGCAGAAAAAGAATATTGACTGAAGTTTTCCGGTTTATTCTGAAGAAAATTATAGGAAATAGAAAAATATATTTGATCTTCTCTAAACAAAGAATCCACCACTTTCTCACTGGATTGCGCAAATCCTAAACTACTAAAAAAGATAAAAAACACAATTAAAAAACGCATCAACTATTTTTTTATAAAAGTAATAAAAAAAGGCACGCTATTGCGTACCTTTTTAAAAATTTATGTGTAAACTACTTGTTTAAAGGATCACCTTGAGCAGTAGTATAATTCACTTTTAATTGGTCAATTTTACGCAATTCTAATTTAATTGCAGTCACTAGACCCATTTTAACATTTTTATCAATCTTCAAAGAAGCAGTCAAATATTTTTCATTTTGTGAATCTCTATTTGCTCTCTCAGATATAATAAAATTTCTGATATCTGCAGGAGAAGCCATTTTATCCGATAATTGAATACGGTCTGTGCTTCCTAATGATGCTTGATATCTAGCGTTTGGCTTACCTGCATAAATATACATAAGGAATTCTTTCTTATGCAACTTAGCCGTTTGATTCGCTTTTGGTAACGTATTTTCGATTTTCAAATCACTGTCTTTCATAGTAGTTGCAGTCATGAAGAAAAACAAAAGCATAAATACGATATCTGGCAATGAGGCCGTCGAAATAGCAGGTAAGTCACCTGATTTTTTCTTTCTAAATTTAGACATAGTTTATAACTTTTTTAGTTCTTTTTTGGTTCTGCTTCTGAAAGTCTCAATGGCACTAATTCTTGTATTCTTTCCACTTTTGGTTTCAAATCTTCTAATAGTCCTTCTTTCGCTTTAGAAGCTGGATCATTATAAATATAATCCAACTCTGAAAATGCGATACCGTATCGTTTCTTACTCTCTCTATCTCTTAGAAAATTATAAGCGCCTACTAATTCATTTTGTACAGCAATATAAGTTTCATAAGATGTTTGCGCATCATTATTTAATGAAATAACAGCATCTTTAGGATTGTCTGATGAAGTAGGATCTTTCTTTCCTAAACAATAAGTACAACTTCCATCTCCGTTATTTTCAATAAATGCAATAGCAGTTTCACGTAAATCCTTTAATGCTACTATTTTTTCATTGACTAACAACTGATTGTCCTTATTTACTAGAACAGTTAAGATGTTTCTTTCATTAATATCCGGTATAGTTGGATTTGGTTCATAACGCGGCAGGAGTCTATTGATTCCCTGGTCCACTCCAATAGTTGTAGTTACCAAGAAGAAAATCAAAAGTAGGAAAGCAATATCTGCCATTGAACCTGCGTTCACTTCTGGAGGTGCACCTCTTCCTTTTCTAGCCATAGTTTATTTTTTAATTTTAGTAAACATTCCCCACACTACACTGCCAATAGCAATAATAGATAGAATTGAGGTCAACATTATACCAGTCCCTACCCATTTCGATGTGCTTTCAGTCGAAATTATTTCGTTAGTAACTGATCTAACTTCCGTACCATCAGCTAAAATATATGAAATAATTAGTAAACCAACAAAAGCACCAATCATAATTAAGGACTTCTTTAGATTTTCTTTGTTTGAAAATAAATTCTTTAATACAAATAATAATACTACTACTAAACAAGCAGATAGAATCACATATGCTAAGTATATAAGAGGATTAAGCCAACTGTTGTCTAAGTCTCCGCTATTACTTGTGGCCATTAAGCCTCCAAGGAATACCACACTAAGTATTGCGACAATAACAGCTGCTATTTTAGTCACTTTGTGTAAATTCATAACTGTTATATATTTTAAAATTATTTTTTACTGTAATCAGACAAGATATCAATCAAACTAATTGATGCATCTTCCATATCATTCACGATTGAGTCAATCTTAGCCGTGATGTAATTATAGAAAATTTGTAAGATAATAGCAACAATAAGTCCAAATACAGTAGTTAATAAAGCTACTTTAATACCACCTGCTACTAATGATGGCTCCATAGAACCTGCAGATTGAATTTGGTCAAACGCTTCAATCATTCCAATTACCGTTCCCATGAAACCTAACATCGGAGCCAAAGCAATGAATAATGAAATCCAAGACACGTTTTTCTC
This sequence comes from Flavobacterium ardleyense, assembly GCF_042686085.1. Classification (GTDB taxonomy): domain Bacteria; phylum Bacteroidota; class Bacteroidia; order Flavobacteriales; family Flavobacteriaceae; genus Flavobacterium; species Flavobacterium ardleyense. The sequence continues at coordinate 660,656 of NZ_JBHUOL010000012.1, read as the reverse complement.
TAATTGACCCATTTGAACTCCACCGTAAGCTACAACTGATTTTTCAGCTGATTCTAAACCGTGAGAGTATCTGTCTAGACCTTGGTAAAAGATAGATGCAACTGGACCTGTAGTATTTCTTGCCACCTCTTTAGCAGCATCTACACCACCAGAGTTTAAAGCTGATTCTACATCGTTAACTAATTTTTTAGTGTTTGTAGTCGATAAGTTCAAGTAAATGATTCTTTCGATAGCAATTGCTAATCCTAAAATTAAACACAATAATACAATCCCCATGAACGCAGGACCTCCTTCAATAAAACGTTTCTTAATTGCTTGAGTAAACGTAACTTCTTCTTTTGCTACGTCATCTGTTGAAATTGCAACTACATCATCTGATGCCGCTACTTCTTCCACTTGTTCTGTTGCAGTTACTGCTGTTGAATCTTGAGCTTGAACACTTCCAAAAGTCATAAGCCCAGTGATTGCTAAAATAGAAAATAATCTTTTCATCGCTTTTGTTCTTAAATTTAATTAGTTAATGGGTAAAGATATAAAAATTTTGTAATTTTTTTAAAATTTATTATTATTTAGCAGAGAGAAAGGGATTCGAACCCTCGATACTCTTTTGAAGTATACACGCTTTCCAGGCGTGCGCCTTCGACCGCTCGGCCACCTCTCTATCAGAATAACACTATATTTTAAGGGCGCTAAATAACGTAAAAAAATTCAGGTATAAAAATTAAATATGTTATTTTTATGTCAATTCCCCTCTAATGGCTGTTTCAAATATCATTTTGAACACATTATCAGACACTTTTTGACCTAATAAATACATTAATTTTGTAATTGCGGCTTCAGTAGTAATGTCTTTTCCTGAGATTACACCAATCTTTTTCAACTGCGTACTCGTCTCATAATTCCCCATAGCCACGCTTCCTCCGCTACATTGTGTCACATTAATTACGTGAATATTTTCATTTATCGCCTTTTCGATCGTGTCTACAAACCACTTTTCTGTAGGGGCATTTCCAGAACCATACGTTTCTAAAACTATTCCTTTTAAATTCGGGATAGTAAAAAAAGCATTAAAAACTACTTGATTAATTCCTGGAAATAATTTCAAAACTACAACATTATCGTCAAATTCGGTGTGAACTTTTAACTTTTTAGTGGCTTTTTTCTGCCATAAAAGATCAGAATTCACTTTCAAATGCACTCCTGATTCTGCTAATTCGGGAAAATTCGGAGAGGTAAACGCATTAAAATGTTCTGCACTTATCTTTGTTGTTCTATTTCCTCTATATAATTTATATTCAAAATAGAGCCCAACTTCTTGAATAACTGGCTTTTTATTTTTCTGCAAAGATGCAATCTGAATGGCTGTAATTAGATTTTCTTTTGCATCAGTTCTAAGATCGCCAATTGGCAGTTGAGAACCCGTAAAAATCACTGGTTTAGCTAAATTTTCCAACATAAAACTTAAAGCAGAAGCAGAATACGACATAGTATCTGAACCATGAAGCACTACAAAGCCATCGAAGTTATCATAATTCTCCTCTATAACCGTAGCCATTTTCTGCCAATCAGAAATGTTCATGTTGGATGAATCGATAGGAACTTCAAACGAATAAGTTTCAATGGAGCAATCTAAAAGATGTAATTCAGGAATTCTGTTTAGCAACTCTTTAAAGTCGAATGCAATTAATGCACCTGTTTTAAAATCCTTCACCATACCAATGGTTCCACCAGTATAGATCAGTAATATATTTGCTTTAGAGATCATTTGTGTATTTCAATTTATTCACCACCGGATTAGCATACATGGCTAAAAACCCTTCTCTCATGGTGTCATTATCAACATCAATTCGCATTTCTAATCTTCTTTCGAAAATTTGACGCTCTTTTTCGTCGTATAAATGCGTAAATCGATCTGTTTTATATAAAATATCGTAAGCAATAAAATTTGTTGGCCATAATTTGTACGATTGCAAAATAGAATCATCAATTACTTGGGCCAAAGCTTGAACTTGCTTATTATTATTATCTGTTTCTGCGATTATTTTTTCATATTCGCTATCTAAAACATCGCCAATATGAATGTGAATTCCTTTTTTCTGACCGATAATTCCGCTCATTAAAGTGATGAAATCCTCGTTTTTCTCCTTAATATATACTTCATCTTTTGAATGCGCTAACAACTGAGGCATTTTTAAAGCGTCCGTAGGATCATATTCATAGGAAATAGAAACAGGAACTATTTTTAATTTCTTAAAAAAGTCCATTCCTCTTTTTTCATCAGAAGCCATTCCTAGCATTTTCAACACACCTGGATGCGTGGCATCATTACCGTCTTTAGTTCTTCCTTCTCTTTGGGCAATCCAAACAGAACGATTTTCTTCCGCCAATAAATGGTAAATGTATTCCGACATTAATTTAGAACTTTGTAATAACTCTCTTGGCGATAAGCCTCTTTGAACTAAAAAATTTCTATTTAATTTCGATAATTTCAGCAAAAAATCTTTTTGAACCAAATTATCACCAATAGCAGAAGCCGTCATAACCAAACCGTGGTCATAAAGCGCAACATTCAGCAACGACGTATCTAAAATGATATCGCGGTGATTGGAAATATATAAATATGAGGTATTTGGAGCTAATTTTTCAAAACCTGAAGTAGTCAAACCTTCCGAACTTCTTTCTAAAATACGCTGAAGGGATTGATATACACAGGTAACTTGGAATTCTCTAATTGAATTTATTTTACTCAATTGTTCTTTCCAAACTTCTTCTTCAACTTCTGGAAATGTAAATTCCATTATGGCCTTCATCATAGGATGATGTAACGAAGATTTTAATGCTTCATTAACCTCAGAATCATAATACGGACGAATAGAATCGAATCTTGTCATACTAATTTTAAAACAATCTACAAAAGAACAAAATATTTATGACTTGTAACTTTAATTTAGGTTAAATTCCGAAAATTTGTTTTGAATTTTCAGTCGTTCTTCTAGCAATTTCTTCTACCGGAAGGTTATAAATTTCTGCTAATTTTTGAGCAACTAAAAGTGTATAACTGCTTTCATTACGTTTTCCTCTGTTCGGAACTGGCGCTAAATAAGGCGAATCAGTCTCAAGGACAATGTGTTGCAAATCAATTTGATTCAGGAATTGATCGATTTTTCCGTTTTTAAATGTGGCTACTCCACCAATTCCTAATTTCATTCCTAACGAAATCGCTCTTTGGGCTTGACCCAAATCACCCGTAAAACAATGGAAAATTCCGAACAAATCAGTCGCTTTTTCGCTTTCTAAAACCTCGAAAACTTCGTCAAATGCATCACGACAATGAATATTTATTGCTAATTTGTGTTTTTTAGCTAATTGGATTTGGTGCTGAAAAGCGTGTTGTTGCTGTTTCAAGAATGTTTTATCCCAAAATAAATCAATTCCGATTTCGCCAACAGCATAGAACTTTTTCGAATCTAGTTGTTTTTCAACGTGTGCCAATTCCTCTAAATAATTTTCTTTGACATAAGTAGGATGTAATCCCATCATTAAAAATACATTTTCGGGATATTGTGATTCCAAATCATACATTTTATTGGTATAACTAGAATCGATGGAAGGAACAAAAAAACGAGAAACACCGGCATCGATAGCTCTTTGCATCATTTCGTTACGGTCTTCTTGAAATTCTTCTGAATATAAATGGGTATGGGTATCGGTAAGTATCATTTTAATTGTGGCAATTGCGAACTGCAAAAATACAATTTAATCCAATTCCTTTAAAAGTTTTTGAGCTTGATTGTATTTTTCTGATTCTTGAGAAATTAGTTCCAATTGCTTTTTACACGTTTTATAATCTTTTTGTTTCAATGAAGATAAAGCCGAACACCAAATCGCCTCTTCTTTATAAACGGAATTTCCTTGACTAATGTTTTTTAATAATACCGAAGCTTTTGCATAATCATCAGATTCAATTAAACTTATCGCATAATACAATTGCAATTCAGGATTCGTTAAATCTTCAATCTTAGCAAACGATTGAGATGCTTTTTTATAGTCTTTTGCATTAAAAAATGTTTGGGCATCGACTAAATTTTGATTAGTATCGCTTCTTTCAATAAAATGGGCTTCGTTATACTTGTTATAATCTGAAAAATTAGGATTGCCCGATTGGTTGAAGTACCAAACTCCCATAAAAACAACCAACATTGCTGCAACGGCAAACCATTTTGACTGTAATGAGATTACTTTTGATCTTCTTCTCGCTGGTTTTCCGAAATGACTTGATCCAATTACGTGTACATTTTCTTTGAAATCACCAGCTTCTTTAGAAAACTTGAGTTTTAAAAATTGAGTGGTTTCTTTATAAATTTGAAATTGTTCACTAAAACTATCATCCGTTTGAAGTTTATTTTCAAATTCAGATTGTTCTTGAGTAGTCATTTCGTTAAGAAGATACTTTTCAAACTCTATGTATAATTCTTCTTGCATTGCGTTATTTTTTTAAAGATTTGTACCGATTAGACGCTTGAATCATTTGGGTCAATTGTCCAGTGCAAATAGATTTTTTCTTTCGCACGTAAGCATAAGTAACCTTCATTTTACTTGCCACTTCTTCCATTGTTTTTGTTACAAAACTAAGCTTGAGTACTTCTTGACATTTTTCTCCTAATTTTTGAAACATTTCATCAAATAAGGATTGTCGTTCGTCTTGCTCTTCGGTTTCGATGGCTAATTTTTCAACGTCTTTGTCTATAGATACATTTTCATCCGCAATTGTTACCTCCCTATTAGAAGATTTTTTTAATTCGTTAAGCCATCTTCTTTTACACAATAGAAAAAAATAAGCATCAAACGGACAGGTCAATTCTAATCCTTTGGTCTTAGCCTGATTATACATAGCAATTAAAACTTCTTGAATTACATCTTGCGCTTGATCTTCACTTCCAGAATTTGACTTTATATAATAAGTGACCTTTGGAGCAAATTTTTTATATATACGTGCAATGACCTCCGAATTGTTATTCGCAAGTCCTTCAATATAAATTTGATCTTGATGTACTATTTTAAATGTCATAAAGTGTCTAATTATCAGCTAATATATAAAGAATTAAAAAAATAATGATTTTATGGGGTAACAAATATTATATACTGTTTATATAAAGGTGTAAACGCTCAACAAATAAAGCGTAAAAAAAATAACTGAAAAAAGAGGGTAACAATTGTACAGTTCAGTTGATCTATTAGTATAAACTTTAAAATTGAAAATTATGAAAACTTTAAAATCACTTCTATTATGTTTAATCGTTTCTTCTTTCACAAGTTGCGACAATGACAATGATCCAACCAATAATGTATGCGATGAAACGTACTTGAGTTTAGCAGGTTCAAATGTTTTTACTACAGCTAATGGCTATGAACTTGAAGAAACAATGGATTTATTAACGCATGAATATACAATGATTGTTAATGCTTCTGGAGAAATTTGCAGCATTGGTTACCAAAACGCAGCGGCTTACATTGGAACTTATGAAATGGAAGTTGAAAACATGACGACTAACGTGACAGTTACTGAAACACTAAGCTTTTCACAAACCGCTATTGAATATAAACCTTTAGCTGTTCCTTTAGTATTAAACGCTGGAGATACAATTGCAGTAAGACGCACATTTACAAATACCTATACTTCGGCAGATGAAATTATCGGAAATCTTTACAGACATCCAGGCTTCGCCCCAATTGTATTCCCTATTGCTCTTAATCCAAACGCTACACTTATAGGCACAAGTTTCTATGGAACAGGTGGACCTAGCAATGACTTTGCGATTCCCGTAATTGGAGTAGGCTTTAAATTAAATTAATAAAAAGTAAATTTTAGAAATTATGAAAACAAATCAAATAAAAAGATACCTTGTAGCAAAACCGTTATTTGCAATGCTATTTGTTTTAGCATTTACTTTTATGAGTTGCGATAATGATGACAACAATGAAAGTCAAGCTCCTTTAGTAATTAGTACAACTACAGATGAAAATGTAGCAATTACTTATACTTCTATTAAAATTGATGGCGAGGTTACTTCTGACCAAGGTAGCACTGTCATAGCTCGAGGTGTTTGTTGGAGTACGAACAGTAATCCAACGATAAATGACAGTAAAACAACCGAGACTTCAAATATTTATTCAAGTACAATAAATAATTTAATTGCAAATACAAATTATCATTTTAGAGTATATGCAACAAATAGTGCGGGTACAAGTTATGGATTAAATCAAAATTTTAGCACATCTACTTTAAATGCTTCAACTTGGAATTTCTTATTAACTAACTCAGGTCAAACTTGGAACGCAGATGTTACATTTAACACTGATGGAACAACTGTCTATGACGAACCTTCTTCCCCTGGAACTTATACAACATATGGAACTTGGTCTTTAAATGGTAATACGCTAACGTATGATATGGATTCTTCCGAGAATACTAATACTAGCTATCAATTTACAGGTACTTTATTAAATAATACTATGACTGGTACTTATAATTTTGGATCTTACCCAGATCAAATATTTAGTGCAGTAGAATATTAAGCGCTAAATGCGACAAAAAAACAGCTAAATTAATATACTTATACAATAACAAATAAATTAAAAAAATCATGAAAACTATTAAATTAAACAAACTTTATATAGCAAAACCAATATTTGCAATGCTATTTGCTTTATCATTTACTTTTATGAGTTGCGACTCCAACGACGACAATGATGTTACGAACACGCCTCCAACAGCAATGGAATTTAATTCAATAAGAGAAATTGCACTAGATAATGCTACGCAAAACTTTCAAATTGTTGCCGCAAATGGTACAACGACTTTAAATTCTGCTAATGGAGTTGAAATTGACATCAATGCAAGTTGCCTTACTTTGAACGGCAACCCTGTAAACGGATTAATAGATATTAAGTACATTGAGATTTTCGACGGTGGCGATATGTTAGTTACCAATAAAACTACAATGGGAAAATTACCAAATGGTGATATGGCAATGATTATAACAGGTGGAGCTTTTTATATTAATGCAACACAAAACGGCCAACAATTGGTTTTAAATTGTGGCATGAATCTAAGAATTCCTGCAAATTTAACTGCACCAGACCCAGATATGATTTTATGGGATGGAACGATTAATGCTGCCGGTGATTTAGTTTGGGAAGAACAAGGTCAAGATGCAACTGGACGTGATAATTTATTTTTAGAAGGACCAGCAGGGAACCCAACATATTACGCTTTTTTCAATAGCTTCGGCTGGACAAACGTAGATAAATTTTATGATTTTTCCGGACCAAAAACTCAAATCTTAGCAAGCGTTCCTGCCGGATATAATTACGACAACAGCGCAGTTTATCTTCACTATGACGGAGAAGGAAATGCATTAGCTAAATTAGATACTTATAGTGCCACGACAAAATTATTCTCAGAACATTATGGTCAAATCCCTGTTGGTTTACCATGTCATATCATTTTTGCAAGTGAGGACAATGGTCAATGGCGTTATGCCATAAAATCAGTTACAATTTCTGATAATGCGGTTTATAACTTTACTTTGTCTGAAACCGTTGTAGGTTCAGAAGCCCAACTAATAGCAGCTATAAATGCTCTACCATAATATTGCTATGAATATGTTTACTGGAAAAGTGATGATTTGTTCATCACTTTTTCTTATATTTAATGTTTCTAAAAAATTAATTATGCCGAAAAATATCTTCATAACATTACTTTTAATGTCTTCTAGTATTATTTTTTCGCAAACTATTGCAAAAGACACCACTACTCGTGTCGCAAAAATACTTCCAGTTCAAAACAACAATACCTTTATTTTTAAATCTGACAAACCAGAATTAAATCAAATTGCTGGTGCTCCAAAAGCATTTTATAGTTATTATTGGGAAATGGGCGACGGTAATTATTCTACAAAAGACGAACCAAAACACACTTACAAAAAACCAGGTGAATATGAAGTAAAATTATGGGCAACCAACAATTATGATTCCGGAAAAACACCTACTACTCGACCACAAAAAGTCAAAACAAATGACAAAGCTGATACTTCTGAAAATGAAATTCAGTCTATGGATGATAACATTGTTTTAAAAAGAAACAGAGAACCATTACCAAATGAAGATTTTGTAGTGATTTTGAGCTACAAAAATGATAAAAATTACGTTGCCAATGGAAAAATATATTTCTATTACAATGAAAAAGAATTCAAAAACGACAACTTCAATTTGATTGAAACTCGAAATTATAACGACGAAACCATTGAAGAAATGGCAAGCGATTTGGTGTACAATGAAAATTTTGAACCCAACAGTTCTTCATATGCTTCTGTTGAAAATTTAGTTTATTCAACTAAAAATTTTCAAGATACTACTTCAAGAAAAAACCTGGCAATTTCTCTAGAAGAGGCTAAACAAAAATTCAAAAAAGGAAAAACGATTACGTTCAACAATATGAGTCCGAATGAACAACGTACAATCTTTTTCACGCTAAAAACTACTCCGGAAATGATAAAAGATACAAGTGCTATTTTAAAAGTACGAAGTATTTATGTTCCGAATTCTAATTATGAAAATCACAAAGTAAAAGATATGGAGATGGAGATTGTGACTTCTCACGATCCAAATAAAATGTCGACTAATGGTTTATTTATCAATTACCGCTTGGTCCGATTTAAAAGAGTGAAATTCAAAACTCGTTTTCAAAATAATGGTGAAGGTCCGGCACGAATGATTCGCTTGGAAACCGATGTTCCTGATATGTTTAACAAAACAACCCTCAAAATAGAAAAACAATATCCTGAATGTCCAATTTGTCCCAAAAATGAGGAAGTACGCTACAGTTGTTTAGACACGATTGTGAATTCAAAACAAATTATTTTTACTTTTAAGAATATTTATATTCCCGGAAGTGAACAAAAAAATGTTACCGAAAAAGATTCTACTAAAGGTTTTGTTGCTTATAGTTTGAAATTCGGTGAAGATTTCCATAAGATAAAAACCAAGAGTCGAACAGCAATTATTTTTGACAAAAACGATCCAATTATTACAAATTATTCGGTTACCCGATTTAATCCTGGAATTTCTATTGGCGCTAAAACGGGATACAATTATTTTCCAAAATTAGATCATGCCAAAAGTTATTTTGTGGGCGCCACTGTTTCGCCTTTCAAATCCTATCGCTGGTACTGGCAATCCGAACTTTATTTCAACAAACTAAATTATAACGGCAATTCCACAACTTCCGATTTTACAGAATATCAATTTAATCCACCCTATCAAGATCCAAATGGCGATGTTATTGATATTGGTTTCCAGAGAAAATCGACATCGAGCGAAGTTAGTAGAATCGTTACCGAAGTTGTTCCTATTTCAATTCGATACAACATAAATAATAACATTGGTGTGGGATTTGGACCACAAATATCAACGGTAGTTTCTTCAAAAGTAGTGTCAACAGAGACATTTCAATATTATAAGTCAACTGGTTTTCGTCCTGGTGAAGAAATTGTACCATTGAAAAAAGAAGCTAATAGTTCAACCACAGAAAAATCAGAAGTGCAAACCCAATTATTTGCGGATGTAACCTTTGGATTTGCACGAATTGGTCCAAGTTTAGGCGTTCGATATTATAAAAACTTTAAAAACGATTTTGATTCGTGGCAGTTTTATGCGATTTGGAAATTTTAAATTACTTTTTCTAGTTTTCTTTTTCACTTCTATAGTTTCATCCCAAACTTTAGAAGACCAAATTTATGATGCGGTTGATGCATTTGTTGCGAATCCTTCGAAATCGGCTTTTATTTTATTGAATTTGAAAGAAAACGAATTTTCGAAACAAGTAAAATCACCAGACGAAAAGCTAGCTTTAGTAATATTGAACTGTAACAAAGGTTCGTTCGAAATGAATAATAACCTACAGAAAAATGCCATTTCATCTTATGAAAAAGCTTGGAAATTATACGATACGAATAAACTTTCCAATTACGACATTATTGAATATTGCTTAAAACCACTAGGCACATTATATACGAAAACCGGAAATTATACTTTAGCCGAAAATATCATTAAAAAATATATTTTCATTGCCGAAAAACAAAAAGATCAAGCGACTATAATTTCAGGTTATATTAATTTATCAATTGTTTACAAAAGCATTGGCAACCATCAAACAGCGATTGATTTACTTCAAAAAGCATCGAAAAACAAAGAAGTTACTTCGCTTCAAAATAAAAAAATTAAAGAAGAACTTAGCGTGAATTATATTGGTTTAAAGAATTATTCCAATGCGAATTCATTAATTCAAAGCCAAACTGATTCGAATGATTATCAAAGTTTAAAAACCAAATCTTTTTTAGCTCTTCAAAATAATAATTTTACCGAAGCGATAAGTTATTTCGCGAAAGCAAAAGTTTCATTTTTCAAATCCAAAAACTTCTCAGCTCGTGATGTGGCAAAATTATATGTGGAAGAAGCTTCGATTTATCGCTTTAAGAATGATTTAAATTCGGAAAGAAAACTCTTGAATCAAGCTTTAAAAACCTTATTACCACTAGAAAAAAATTCGGGTTTACCCAAAAAAACTAGTTTATATCCCGAAAATACATTTTTGACGATATTTGATGCTTTAGCCGAAATTGAAACCAACTCAAAACAGAAAATCGACTATTATGATTTGAGTTTTTATGTTAGTGATTTGATAAAAGAAAACCTTGTTTCTCAGGAATCGCTAATTATTCAACAATTTGAAGATCGAAAACGTACCGAACAATGTTTGAACACTTTCTGGATTACTTATCAAAAAACAAGAGACAATTCCTACATCGATAAAGCTTTTTTGTATGCCGAAAGAAGTACAAACGTAATTCTAAAAGAACAATCCAATTTAAAAACATTAGCAGAATTACATCCAAAAAATAAAGATTTACAACTTCAAAAGCAATTGATTGGTCAGCAAGAAACGCTAATCAATCAGCTAATCCGTTTACAAATTACAGGTGAAAACCCGAATGAAATTGAAAATATCAATTCAAAATTAGCTGCTATAACGATTGAATTGAAAAATTGCAACGAGAAAATTCAGAAGCAATTCAAAACGGAGATTGAAAAAGAGCTTTCTATTTCCGAATTGTATTCTAAAATTAAAAAGGACAAAGCCCAATTGGTATATTTCTTTTGGGGAAATCAATCGGTTTATCAGTTTCAAGTTTCTGACAATAAAATGGTTTGGAACCAGATAAAATTAGAAGGTAAATTTGCTGAGAACCTAAAAAGCTTCATTCACTTTTTTGATGATGCTTCGCTTATTAATAACAATATCCAGTTGTTTACTAAAACGAGTTTCGAATTGTTTGATGCTTTGCATTTTTCGGATTTAGAAAAGAACAAAAATACCATTATCATTCCTGATGGTTTACTCAATTTTGTCGCTTTTGATGCTTTAGTAACGCAAAAAACTACTTCAAAAAACTATACTGAAATTCCTTTTTTGGTCCGTCAAAATAAATTGGCTTATCAAACCAACGCTACTTTTTACATCAAAAACACACCAAAAGAAAAGCAAAATACTATCGTTGGATTTTTTCCGGTTTTCGAAAACAGCAATGCCGAATTACTATATTCTAAACAAGAAGCAAAAGCATTAATTCCGTTTAAGGCGAAATTATTTATGAACGAAAAGGCTACGAAAGCCAACTTCTTAAAAAATTCTAGTCAATTTAGTATTCTTCATTTATCGACGCATGGAACAAGTGGTTCTTTCTCGGAACCAGCAACTTTGGTTTTTTATGATGATTTAATGTTGCTGAACGAATTGTATGCTTTACAAGATTGTCATCCGCAACTGGTTGTTTTGAGTGCTTGCGAAACCGGAATTGGAAAACTGCAAAAAGGAGAAGGTGCAATGAGTATTGCTAGAGCTTTTCAATATGTGGGTGCCGAGAATATTTTGTTTAGTTTATGGAAAATTAACGATTATGCTTCCGCCCAATTGATGACGAATTTCTATGAAGATTATGCAGAAAGCGATTCCTTTTTTGAAGCCAATTACAATTCAAAAATAGCGTATTTAGAGAATTCGGACATTGTAAATGCTAAAAAATCTCCTTATTATTGGAGTGCTTTTGTATATTATGGCGCAGTTGATTCCGACGAAAACTACAATCTTTATTATCTGATTTTTGGACTTATCGCAATTATTATTCTATTTTTGATTTATGGAAGAACTTCAAGACTTTTTAAAGGAAAAAAAATATAAAAAAATAAAATTCCAGGTATTAAAAACCCAGCATTTACTAATTATAGCTAAAATAAATGGCGTAAAAGGGAAATTTATTTTAGATACCGGTGCTAGTACCAGTTGTGCAGGTTTCGAAAGTATTGAACGGTTTTTACTGAATGCTGAATTTTCCGACACAAAAGCGGCTGGAGCTGGTGCAACAGGAATGGAAACGCGGTTAGCTAAAAACAATGAAATTCAACTCGGACGCTGGAAAGACGACAAGTTTCATCTTATCGTTTTTGATATGAGTCATGTTAACGAAGCGCTTAAACAATATAAAACCAAACCTGTTGATGGAATAATTGGTGCTGATATACTTTTAAAAGGAGAAGCTATTATTGATTATAGCAGTCAATACTTGTATTTGAAATAATTTTAATTATTTACGATGGTTTTTTCTTAAAGTTCGATAAGCCAAAACTGTGCTGACTAACATTAAAGTTCCACCTAAAACAAATGGAGCTCCTGGAAATTTAAAAGGAGCATCGTCATGCGTAAAAAAATAAAACACATAAGCCATCATTGGCGGACCAATAATTGCCGAAGCACTCATTAAACTTGCTAAAGTTCCTTGAATCTCTCCTTGTTCTGATGGTTTTACATTTTCTGAAACTACGGCTTGCAAGGCTGGACCCGCAATTCCTCCTAGACAATAGGGTATTAAAAACAGGAATATCATCCAACTTTCTGACGCGAAAGCAAATAAAAACATTCCCACCGTATAAAGTGAAAGTCCTACATAAATGCTTTTTATATTTCCGATTTTTGGATTAATCCATCGAATTAAAACACCCTGTACAAGACCAACTAATAATCCGATAATTCCCAATGAAATCCCTACCATTCTTTCATCCCAATTGAAACGATACATGGTATAAAAACTCCAGTTACTTTGCACGGCGTGAGAACCCACGTACAAAATAAAAATGGCAATAATTAGTCCGATTAAATTCGGATATTTTTTCAAATGCAGAAATGCTCCGATAGGATTTGCACGTTTCCATTCAAAATTTCTACGATTTTCTTTGTCTAACGATTCTGGTAAAATGAAATAACCATATAAGAAATTTAGCATGCATAAAACTGCTGCCGCATAAAATGGAACTCTTGATCCATATTGGCCTAATAAACCCCCAATTACAGGTCCAATAATAAATCCTAGTCCAAAAGCAGCGCCAATCAACCCAAAGTTCTTCGCTCTGTTTTCCGAAGTACTAATATCTGCAATATAAGCAGATGCTGTGGTGATACTCGCTCCAGTAATTCCGGCTAAGATTCTACCAATGAATAACCAAGTGATGGTAGGTGCAAAAGCTAATAACATATAATCTAATGAGAATACAAATAAAGAGACTAATAAAATAGGTCTTCGTCCAAATTTATCACTTAGATTCCCAACGATTGGTGCAAAAACAAATTGAGTAATCGCGTAAGAAAATGTCAACCAGCCACCATATTTCGCTGCTTCGCTAATATCGCTATGAATTAGTTCTTTGATTAAACTTGGGATCACCGGAATAATAATTCCCCATCCGATAATATCAATCAGCATTGTTATAAAGATGAAACCTACTGCTGCTTGTTTTTTAGATTTTTGCATAAAAAATTTTTGGGAACACAAAGAAACGAAAAATCCCAAACTCCATATTGGGATTTGGGATTTTTTTATTTAGATTCTGAAATAAATTCAGAATGACAATGCTGCTTTTATAATTCTAAAGCTTTCTTAGGATTGTTGTCTAATAAAAGTTCCATTGGATTTTCTAATGCTTCTTTCACAGCCACTAAGAAACCAACAGACTCACGACCGTCAATAATTCTGTGGTCATAGGATAAAGCCACATACATCATTGGGTGAATTTCAACTTTTCCATTTACTGCGATTGGACGCTCAATAATATTGTGCATTCCTAAAATCCCAGATTGAGGTGGATTAATAATTGGAGTAGATAACATAGATCCGAAAACACCACCATTTGTGATAGTAAAGGTTCCACCTGTCATATCATCAACCGTAATTTGACCATCACGAGCTCTAATTGCTAATCTTTTGATTTCTGCTTCAACACCTCTAAACGTTAAGTTTTCAGCATTACGAACAACAGGAACCATCAATCCTTTTGGTCCTGAAACCGCGATTGAAATGTCGGCAAAATCATAAGCTATTTTATAATCACCATCCATCATTGAATTTACATCTGGATATAATTGTAAAGCTCTTGTTACTGCTTTTGTAAAGAAAGACATATATCCTAAACCAACACCATTGTGTTTTGCTTTGAATTCGTCTTTGTATTGATTACGAATCATGTTGATTGGCGTCATATTAACTTCGTTAAAAGTTGTTAACATTGCCGTTTCGTTTTTAGCAGCCACTAAACGTTCAGCTACTTTTCTACGCAACATTGATAATTTTGTTCTTTCAGAACCACGACTTCCGCCTGTTGGCGTTCCCATTGAAGGAACTGCATTTACAGCGTCATCTTTAGTGATTCTTCCTGATTTTCCAGTTCCTACAATTTCTGAAGGCTGGATGTTTTTTTCGTCTAATATTTTTCTAGCTGCTGGAGAGGGCGCTTGCGAAGCATATGTTTTTTCTGCTACTGGAGCCGCTTTTGGAGCTTCTGCCTTTGGCGCTTCCGCCACTTTTGCTTCTTCTTTAGCAGGAGCTGTTCCACCTGCTGGTTTCGCTGCTGCTGTGTCGATTAAACAAACAACTGCACCAACTGCTACTGCATCACCTTCTTCTGCTTTTAATGTAATAATTCCGCTTGCTTCTGCGGGTAATTCTAATGTTGCTTTGTCAGAATCAACCTCAGCAATTGCTTGGTCTTTCTCTACATAATCACCATCTTTCACTAACCACGTAGCAATTTCTACTTCCTTAATTGATTCCCCTGGAGAAGGAACTTTCATTTCTAAAATCATATCTTTTTAGTTTAAAAAGTTTACCCTTAGACTAGCTTCGGGTAATGTTTGAGTTGTTGTTTTATTGAAATAATGTTCTATCAAAAACCATTGCTATTGCATTTTTCTGACGTTTTTTAGAACGTTCATAACTTCCTGCCGCTGGAGCACTATATGCTTTTGGCGAAGCTAAACGTAATTTTACTAAATCAAAATTCATTAACATATAGCTATAAGCTCCCATATTCTTAGGCTCTTCTTGTGCCCATACATAATCATCCACATTTGGATAATTTGCTATAATTTCTTTGATTTGATCTACTGCTAATGGGAACAATTGCTCTAAACGAACAACCGCAACGTCATTTCTTCCTAATACTTCTCTTTCAGCAATAATATCGAAATATACTTTTCCAGTACAGAACACCAATGATTTTATTGCTTTTTTATCAGCCATCTTCGGATCATCGATTACTTCTTGGAATTGTCCATTTGCTAAATCATCCATTGAAGATACAACATCTGGATGACGTAATAAACTTTTTGGAGAGAAAACTACTAATGGCTTACGGAACTCTGTTTTTAACTGTCTTCTCATTAAGTGGAAGAAGTTAGCTGGGGAAGTTACATCAGCGATATACATATTGTGTTTTGCACAACTTTGTAAATAACGCTCCATGCGACCTGATGAATGTTCTGCTCCTTGGTTTTCATAACCATGAGGCAATAACATTACCAATCCGTTTTGGTTGTTCCACTTGTCTTCGCCTGCAGAAATATATTGGTCGATCATAATCTGAGCACCGTTAGAGAAATCTCCAAACTGTGCTTCCCAAATTACCAAGGTTTTTGGCGATGCTAATGCATATCCATATTCAAAGCCTAAAACTCCATATTCTGAAAGGTGTGAATTATAAATATGGAAGTTTCCTTTTTTATTTTTTACATTATCTAAAAGAATTACTTCTTCTTCTGAATCCTCTACTTTAATCACAGCATGACGGTGAGAGAATGTTCCTCTTTCCACATCTTGTCCTGAAATACGCACGTCAAAACCTTCAGAAATTAATGAACCATAAGCTAATAATTCGCCCATTGCCCAGTCTAACTTATTGGTTTCAACCATATTTTTTCGATCACCAATTAACTTAGTGATTTTGCTAATGAATTTTTTATCAGCAGGTAGTTCTGTTATAGTTTTAGCTATTTCAGTCAGTTGATTGCTATCAAATGTAGTATCAAATTTTTGAAGCATTACATCGTCAGAAACTTTTTTGTAACCTTCCCATACATTTTGCATAAATGGAGAAATCAAAGTTAAGTCTTTCTTGCGAGAAGCTTCTAAGTTTTCGTCTAGCTTCGCTTTATAATCTTCTTCTAGTCCTTTTACATAATCAGCACCAATAACATTTTCTGCGATTAATTTCGCTGCATAAATATCTCTTGCGTTTTTATGTTTTGAAATCGCTTTGTAAAGAATTGGCTGTGTGAAACGAGGTTCGTCACCTTCGTTGTGTCCGTATTTTCTATATCCTAAAAGGTCAATAAATACATCACTGCCAAATTCCATACGATAATCTAAAGCAAATAACATTGCGTGCACCACAGCTTCTGCATCATCCGCATTAACGTGTAATACTGGCGACATTGTTACTTTTGCAATATCCGTACAATAAGTAGATGAACGAGCATCTAAATAATTTGTTGTAAATCCTACTTGGTTATTAATTACTAAGTGAATTGTTCCACCGGTTTTATAACCATCTAAGTTTGCCATTTGAATAATTTCATAAACAATACCTTGACCTGCAATTGCAGCATCACCATGAACGGCAATAGGTAATACTTTTGAAAAATCATCTGGATGATTTCTATCTTGTTTTGCTCTAGCAATTCCTTCAATAACGGCACCTACTGTTTCTAAGTGCGAAGGATTTGGTGCTAAATTTAAATTTATTTTTTTACCTGAAGAAGTTACTCTGTCTGATGTTAATCCTAAGTGATACTTAACGTCACCATCGAAATTAGCATCTTCATCATAGTCTTTTCCGTCGAATTCAGAGAAGATGTTTTGAGTGTTTTTACCAAAGATATTCGCTAAAACATTCAAACGACCTCTATGTGCCATTCCCATTATGAATTGCTCCACTCCTTTTTCTGCAGCAGCTTCTACTAATGCATCTAAAGCAGGAATTGCAGCCTCACATCCTTCTAATGAAAAACGCTTTTGACCAACATATTTGGTATGTAAGAAAGTTTCAAAAGAAACTGCTTCGTTTAATTTTTTAAGAATATTTTTCTTCTGATCTGAAGAAAAAGAAGGGTGATTATCGTTTATATATAATCTATTGTTAATCCATTCTTGCGCTTTTTCATCACGGATATAAGCAAATTCAACACCGATTGACTCGCAATAAACGCGGTCTAAATGCTTGATGATAGCTGCCAAAGTACTTGGTTGCATATTCACCATTTTTGCGGAATCAAAAACCGTATTTAAATCAGATTGTGATAATCCGAAGTTTTCCAAGGTTAAAGCTGGTCCGTGAACTCTTCGGTCTCTTACTGGATTTGTTTTGGTAAACAAATGTCCTCGAGTTCTATATCCTTCAATTAATTTAAGAACATTGAATTCTTTTTGCATTTTTTCAGAAACTTCAGCCGAATCACCAGAGGCAATATAAGCTACTTGTTGTCCTACTTCTTCAGAACCATAATTGGCTTGTCCGAAATCAAATCCTTGAAAAAAACTTCTCCAGCTTGGCTCTACGCTATCTGGGTTTTGAAGATATTGTTCATACAAATCTGCGAAAAATGCTGTATGTGCTGCGTTTAAAAAGGAAAACCTATCCATATTGTGTTGTTTGAAAGACCTTTTAATTAAAAATGTTACGCAAAAGTAAAACATTTTATGTCAATCTATCAATGATTTTCATACTTTTATAGTATTAATTTTTTTAAAATCGAATTATGAAAAAGAATTTCACAATTAATTTAACAGTTTTACTTACTATTGTGTTTTTATTTGGAATTAAATCTGAAATTTCTGCACAAGAAACTCCAGAAATCAGCACAAAAGGAGATTTTTGGAATCGTGTTCAGTTTGGTGGCGGACTAGGTTTAGGGCTGGGAAATAACTATACTGACATTATGGTAGCGCCATCAGCTATCTACAACTTTAATCCCTATATAGCAGCAGGTTTAGGCGCGCAGTACAACTACGTAAAACAAAAAGATTTCTACCAAGCTAATATGTATGGAGGAAGTTTAATAGCGTTATTTAACCCAATTCAAGAATTACAGCTTTCAACTGAATTAGAACAACTTAGAGTCAACCGAACTTTTAAAGACAATTTCGGAAGCGCTTCAGAGGATTTCTGGAACACTGCTTTATTTATAGGTGCTGGTTATCGCAATCAAAACGTTACGTTTGGTATTCGCTATAATGTTTTACATAAAGACAGTGACAACATTTACGGACAAGCTTTTATGCCTTTTGTACGCGTGTTTTTTTAAAGAATAAATTATGAGATCTATATTATACTTACTGTTTTTTGTTTGCACTTTTGGTTTTGCACAAAGTGACACACTTCATGCAAATTTAAAAAGCTATAAACTTAATGATCAAACGACTTTCAAGCCATTTATTTGGAAATCCTCATTTGCCAACAACAATTATAGCTTCAGTAGTTATAATTCAGCTACCCGGATTAACAGTAACTACACAAAAGTGGGTGATAATTATTTTTTAAGCAATACAAAAACGTTTTCGACAATTAATATAATGGATTTAAATCGAATTGATTCCTTCAATCCATATGGTTCCACTAATATTGGAGCAGCTCTAATTATGGGAACTCTAAATTTAATTTTACAGAAGAATTAATATTTGTTTCGGAACCAGACTTTCTGCCATTCGCGTTTTAGCACTAAAAAAGCGACTTGCTCAGCTAATTCCATCAAATCAGATCCGTCTAAGTTTTTTATTTCTGCTTCCGAAACATCGATAATGTAGAGTAAATTTAGATATTCAGTAAACTTATGTTGCAGGAGTTTGTAGATTTTATCTTTTACCAAATGCTGAAATTCGAATGGAAAAATATCCATTGGAGCGTCTAATGCTTCATTGGCCAAATTAAAATCTTTATTGGCTTGCTCAATCAGTTTGAAGTACAAATGCTCTTCTTCTGCCTGCGAAATCAAAGCATCAATAGTTACTGGTGGATTGTAATTCATAAATTGCAAAAGTTAAATTCCAAATTCCAAACATTTACTTTCCCATTGGAATTTGGGATTTAAATAATTGAAGTTTTATACGTTTCTTCCCATTAAATTCTCTCCAAAAGCTTTCAAAATTGCTTTCTTTTCGGCTTCAATATCCATTTTTTCTAACGTATCAAAAGCTTTAAAAGTAAATTTCTTAATTGCTCCTTTCGTCGCTTCACTCGCTCCCGAGCTATTAAAAACAGCTTTCACTGACTCAATTTTATCTGTACTATCGTTTGGTTGAATCGAAAACAAATGCACTAATTGTTGCTTATCTTCTGGCTTTGCAAATTCTATTGCTTTTAAATATAAATAGGTCTTCTTGTTTTCTATAATATCACCACCAACCTGTTTCCCGAAAGTTTCTGGATCACCAAAAGCATCTAAATAATCATCTTGCAACTGGAAGGCAATGCCTAAATTCAGTCCGAAATCATAAATTAAATTTGCGTTTTCTTCTGACGTTTTAGCTACAATTGCTCCCATTTTCATTGCCGCACCCACTAAAACTGCGGTTTTATATTCAATCATCTTCAAATATTCTGGAATCGTAACATCATCACGTATTTCAAAATCCACATCATATTGTTGTCCTTCGCAAACTTCTAAAGCAGTTTTACTAAACAATTTAGCTAATTTTTGAAATACACTTGGTTCATATTCCTCAAAATACTGGTAAGCTAAAATTAACATCGCATCTCCAGACAAAATCCCGGTATTTAAATCCCATTTTTCATGTACTGTTTGATGGCCTCTTCTCAAAGGCGCATCGTCCATAATATCATCGTGAATCAAAGAAAAATTATGAAAAACCTCAACTGCTGTCGCTGCCGGAATAGCTTGCTCGCAATCTGCATTAAAAACTTCTGTAGCCATCAATGTCAAAACCGGACGCATTCTTTTTCCGCCAAGCGATAAAATATATGAAATAGGCTCATATAAATTTTTAGGCTCTTTATTAGCTACAATTTGAGAAAAATGATTAGCCATTTTCTCTTGATAATAGGAGATCGAATGCATAGAATTTAATTTTTGGCTAAATTACTTCAAATAATGCGCACAACCAAGATTACACAAATGTTAAATTTATTAAAAAACATTGGAAACTATTTTGGTGTTTAAAGTTTCCTTCATACATTTGTACCGTTAAAATAAATCAAAATGCAAGCGCTAACTCTAAAACTAAACAAAGATCAATCCTACTTCTTAATCAAGATTAGAAAAAACATTGATTCCTATTTAAAAAATAAAATTGACAATTCATCTGGATTTGTAGTTGTAAAAGACAATACTGTATCAAGTGTTTCTTTACAATTTGACTTAATCTTAGAGGACGACAATAAAATTACACGATTAGATTCTCAAGGTTTGTCGAAGCGAAGAAAAGAAACATTCCTTCAATTCAAATCTCTTTCCTATGAAAGAATCAATGATGATCTTAGTTTTTTAAAAGTCTCTGTGACTTTAAACGATATCACAAAAATCGTGGAACTAGAAGCTTTTGTAAAAACTGAAATACATCAAACTGGACCATCCAAAGTTGTTTTTGAAATCGTAACAGAAATTGATAAAAAAGATTTCGGTTTAGGCGTTGACGAACAGATAAGTATCAACGGTTTAGCCTTTGGAAAAAATATAAATGCAACAGGAAACTTCGAATTTTTAAGCGATTAACTATGTGTGAAATAAAAAATAAAATTATAGCAAAATCAACCGAAATGTTTTTGAAACTTGGTTTTAAGAGCGTCACTATGGATGATATTGCAACGGAAATGAGTATGTCAAAAAAAACGATATACAAATATTTCAGCAATAAAGAAGTGTTAATTGAGGAAGGAACTCAAGTAGTAAAAAAGAAGATTCGCGACTTAATGAGCGCAGTCACGCAACAAAACTTCAATGCTATTGAAGAGAATTATGAAATGCGTAAAAAATTTAAAGAGATATTTCAAGCAGTTGACCATTCTCCAGCTTTCCAACTAAAAAAACATTATCCTGAAATTTATAAAAAAATGATGGACGATGAAATTAAAACCTACCGCACCGCTTTTTCACAAAACGTTCTAAAAGGAATAAAAGAAGGTTTTTACAGGACGAATATTGACATTGAAACCGTTGTAGAATTTTATTATGTAATTCTTTTTCACATCAATGAAAATACATTTTTAGAAAGAGAAGCAACCGTTTTAGAATTGAAGGCTTTAGAATATCATACTCGAGCTATTGCAACAGAAAAAGGCATACAAGAATTAGAAAAACAAATAAATAACAATATCAAAAATGAAAAATAGTTTTATAATCGCATTTATGCTATTTGCATTTGTTTTAAAAGCGCAAGATGTGAAAGAACTTACTTTAAAAGATGCTTTGCAATATGCCATTGAAAATAAATCCGATGCAAAAAAAGCGAAGTTAGAAGTAGAAAATAGCAAGTATAAAATTGCAGAAGTTAGAGCAATGGCTTTACCGCAAATAAATTTATCAGGAGGATTAACGTATAATCCAATTTTACAAGAAAGCGCGTTACCTGGAGAGTTTTTTGGACAACCTGGACAAGTAATTTTAGTGCCTTTTGGTCAGGAATGGAATAGTAATGCTGTAGCAAGCTTTTCTCAAAACTTATTTAATCAACAGGTATTTACAGGATTAAAAGCTGCTAAATCTACTCGTGAGTTTTATCAAATCAATCAATTATTAACAGAAGAACAATTGATTGAAAAAGTATCTTCAAGCTATTACCAAGTTTATGTGTACCAACAAAAGCTAAAAATTGCAGAAAGCAATTTAGAATCAACGAACAAAGTAAAAAATATTATTGACGGTCAATTCAAAAATGGTTTAGCTAGAAAAATCGATTTAGATCGAATTTCTGTAAAAGTCAGTAACCTTGAAGCAGCAAAACAACAATTGATAAATGCTGTTCAATTACAAGAAAATACGCTAAAGTTTTTTATAGGAATGGCAATTGAGCAAGCCATAAAATTACCAGAAAACACTATGGAAGTTACCGCTGTTGTTTTCGAAAAAAATACAGATGTTTCTAATCGTACAGAAATGGCTTTATTAAAAAAACAAGAAACCTTATTAAGTTACCAAAAAAAAGCGTTTCAGGCTGAATATTATCCAACGCTTTCTTTAAATGCTAATTATGGCTATCAAGGTTTAGGTAAAGAATTTCCTTGGTTAGCAAAACCTTCTGACGGCGTTTATTGGTCTGACTTCTCCTCTATTGGATTAAGCTTAAGAATTCCTCTTTTTAACGGTTTTTCTACTAGTTCAAAAGTGCATCAAGCTAACATTAGTTTAGAAAAAATTGCTGAAGATATTAATGATGCCAAATTAGCTTTAAACTATCAATTTGAAAATGCCAAAACGCAAATTAACAACAGTGTTATCAATTTAAGCACTCAGGAACAAAACATGAAATTGGCCAAAGAAGTTTTAGACAACACACAAAATAACTATGTCAACGGATTAGCTTCTTTAACGGAGTTGTTAGATGCTGAAAATGCTTTAACAGAATCTCAAAACAATTATACAGCAGCACAATTAGAATACAAATTAGCTGAAATTCAAATTATCAAATCTAAAGGAGAATTAAAAACCTTATTAAACTAACCTACTATTGAATTGTAGATTTCAACTATTGATACGCTACACTCTTTCAAACAAATAAAAAAAATACCAATGAAAAAAATAATTTATATCGGTTTAGCTGTATTATTAGTTGGAGCAGCTGTCTTTACGCTAATAAATAACAAAAAAGAAAATGCTGCTGCAACTGCAATTGTAGCGCAAGAAAATAGTACTGTGGCAGTTCGCGTAGCTTCTGTAGCTACAGGACCTATTGAAGATAACTTTATAGCAAATGGAAATTTTGCACCTGCACAAGAATTAAACTTTGCTGCGGAACGTTCTGGAAAAGTGGTTAGTATTTTAGTAAAAGAAGGTGATGCTGTGGCAAAAGGGCAGACTTTAGCAGTAATTAGAGGTGATGTTGTAAACGTTGAAGCTCAAACTGCAAATGCTAACTACCAAAACACATTAAATGACTACAATCGTTTTGAAAGTGCTTTTAGTACTGGTGGTGTAACAAAACAACAATTAGACCAAGCGAGAATTAATATGGTGAATGCAAAAGCTAGATTAACGCAGGCGAATATAAATGTGGGAGACACAAGAGTAAAAGCGCCATTTAGCGGCATCATCAATAAAAAATATATTGAAGTAGGAACAATGTTGTCAGCAATGCCTCCAACGCAAATGTTTGAGATCGTAAATTTAAGTTCATTAAAATTAAAAGTTGCGGTTAGTGAAAGCCAAATTGCACAATTAAAAGTAGGCTCATCAGTAAAAGTAAAAGCTAGTGTGTATCCTGATAAAGAATTCACAGGTAAAGTTACATTTATTGCTCCAAAAGCTGATGCTTCTTTGAATTTCCCTATTGAAGTTGCTATTACAAACAATCCTAATAATGATATTAAAGCAGGAATGTATGGTTCAGTTTTATTTGGCTCGAACAATGAAAAACAAGCAGAACTAATGACTATTCCAAGAAATGCATTTGTGGGAAGTGTGAGCAGTAATCAAGTATTTGTTGTTGAAAACGAAATTGCTATTTTGAAAAAAGTAACAGCAGGAAGAGTTTTTGGGGATAAAGTAGAAATATTAGGTGGCTTAAAAAATAACGATGTAGTAGTAACAAGTGGTCAAATTAACTTGAGTGATAACACTAAAGTTTCTATTGTAAAATAAGATCCTAATTAAAGTAGAACTATGAAAATTGTAGATATATCAATTAAAAGACCTTCAATAATCATTGTATTGTTCACAATATTATTGCTAGGTGGACTATTTAGTTACAATCAGTTGAGCTATGAATTGATTCCAAAGTTTGAAATCAATGTGGTTACTGTTTCCACTATTTATCCAGGAGCTTCGCCAAGTGAAGTTGAAAACACAGTAACTAAGAAGATTGAAGATGCCGTTTCCACGATGGAAAACATCAAGAAATTAGAGTCAAAATCATATGAAAGTATTTCGGTTGTAATGATTACATTAACTTCGGATGCTAATGCTGATAATGCTTTAAATGATGCACAACGTAAAATTAATGCCGTACTAAAAGATTTACCAGATGATGTAGATCCGCCGTCTTTGAGTAAATTCTCATTAAGTGATTTACCGATTATGACTATTGGTGCGACTGCAAAAATGGACGAAAGTACTTTTTATGATTTATTGGATAAAAAAATCCAACCTATTGTTTCTCGTGTTCCTGGTGTTGCGCAAGTAAATTTAATAGGTGGTCAAGAAAGAGAAATTAAAGTAAGCTTAGATGCTACAAAATTACAAGGTTTCGGCTTGTCTGTTCCGCAAATTCAACAAGCCGTTTTATCTTCAAATTTAGATTTTCCAACCGGAAATATTAAAACGAGAGAAAACAGCACAACAATTCGTTTGTCTGGAAAATATAAATCGATTGAAGAATTACGAAATTTAGTAATTGCTTCAAATAAAGGTGTTCAAATACGTTTAGGTGATGTAGCTGATGTGCAAGATGCGCAAAAAGATGTTTCTAAAATTTCAAGAATTAACCAAAAGAGTTCAATTTTACTGCAAGTTATTAAACAATCCGATGCGAATGCGGTTGCAGTAAGTGAAAAAGTTAATGAAGCAATTGCTAAAATTGAAAACGATTATAAAGCATCGGAATTAAAATTAAAAGTAGCAAATGATAGCAGTCAGTTTACTTTAACGGCTGCAAACTCTGTAATGCACGATTTATTCTTAGCTGTTATTTTAGTGGCGATTGTAATGTTGTTTTTCTTACACAGTTTCAGAAACGCTATTATTGTAATGGTCTGTATTCCTACTTCGTTAATTGCAACATTTATTGGAATTTACGTAATGGGCTATACTTTAAACTTAATGAGTTTATTGGGATTATCATTAGTAGTTGGTATTCTGGTCGATGATGCTATTGTTGTATTAGAAAACATTCACCGTCATATGGAAATGGGTAAAAACAAAGTGCGTGCAGCTTATGATGGTGCAGCAGAAATTGGATTTACTGTTACAGCTATTACTTTAGTAATTGTGGTGGTATTCTTACCTATTGCATTAAGTACTGGATTAGTTTCTAATATAATTACACAATTCTGTGTAACGGTAATTATTGCTACGTTGCTTTCTTTACTGACTTCTTTTACAATTGTGCCATGGTTATTCTCAAGATATGGAAAATTAGAAGCTTTGAATAACAAATCAATATTTGGTAAAGTTATTTTAGGTTTCGAAGCATATTTAGCACGTTTTACAGATACTGTAACGACTATTTTAAAATGGGCATTACACCACAAGAAAACGACTTTAGCATTGATTGCTCTTGTATTCTTTGGTTCGGTGTTTGGCTTATTAGGTGGCGGCTTTATTGGAGGTGAATTCTTCGCTAAAACCGATAAGGGTGAATTCTTAGTTCAAATTGAAATGCCAAAAGACGTTTCGGTTGAACAAACGAACTTTATGACTCAAAAAGCAGAAGAATACCTAAAGAAAGATAAAAATATTGTAGATATGATTACCACCGTGGGTCAAACCAGTGGTGGAATGGGAGCTTCACAATCAACAGCTTATAAATCTGAAATTTTAATTTCGTTAGTTGAAAAATCGAAACGTGATGACAACTCCTTTATATATGCTGCAAAAATCAAACGTCAATTAGAAAGCGTATTGGTTGGCGCAAAAGTAAAAACAGTTCCTATGGGTTTATTAGGAGCTGATAAAGCGCCGATTGCATTAACTGTTACAGGTCCAAATTTTGATGATGTAATGTTATTTGCTGAAAAAGCGGCAGCTGAATTGAAAAAGATCCCAGGTTCTTCGGAAGTGAAATTAACTTCAGAAGCTGGAAATCCAGAGATTAAAGTGGAAGTAAACCGCGATAAAATGGCGTCTTTAGGTTTAAACCTTCAAACTGTGGGAATGACAATGCAAACTGCTTTCAACGGAAATACCGATGGAAAATACAGAGCAGGTGAATATGAATATGACATCAACATTCGTTTTAATGAGTATGATCGTTCAAACATTGATAATGTAAATAATTTAATTTTCATCAACAATCAAGGACAACAAGTAAAGCTATCTCAATTTGCAGATATTATTGAAAGTTCCGGTCCAAGTATATTAGAGCGAAGAGATAAAAGTACAGCAATTACAATCGAAGCACAATCTGTAGGAAAACCTTCAGGAACAATTGCAACTGAATGGGAAGATGTATTCTCTAAAATGGAACGTCCTACAGGTGTAAACTACGTTTGGGGTGGCGACAAAGAAAACCAGTCGGAAGGATTTGGTACTTTAGGAATAGCTTTGTTAGCAGCAATTGTATTAGTATATTTAGTAATGGTTGCTTTGTATGATGATTTCGTTACACCTTTCGTAGTATTGTTTTCCATTCCGCTATCGTTTATTGGAGCTTTGCTTGCTTTAGCTTTAACTAACAACTCTTTAAACATTTTCACCATTTTAGGTATTATTATGTTGATTGGTCTCGTTACCAAGAATGCTATTTTACTAGTTGACTTTGCTAACCACAGAAAAGCGGAAGGTGAATCTACTTTCGATGCTTTAGTGCAAGCAAATCACGCACGTTTACGTCCTATTTTGATGACAACGATTGCGATGGTTATAGGAATGGTGCCAATTGCATTAGCTGATGGAGCAGCTGCCGAAATGAATAACGGATTAGCTTGGGTAATTATCGGAGGATTATTATCTTCATTGTTCTTAACCTTAATTATTGTGCCTGTTGTTTATGCAATTTTCGAAAGCATAAAACGCAAATTCGGGAAAGACGAAGTGGTAGATTACAAAAATCTAATGGTTGCAGATTATGAACATAAAGAAATTAGTGATGACGGCTTCACCCCGAAACATTAATTCATACTTTAAATATTAATTATTAATGGCCGCTTGTTGCGGCTATTAGTTTGAATAGTGGTCAAAATAATAAATTATTTGAAATTCAAATTTCGAATGTACCTTTGCAAAAATAGAAATACAGCTATGAAAGAAAAACTGATAGTAACTTTATTGTTGCTTTCTTTTTTAGGAAATGCCCAAGAAAAGAAAACAACTTATAGTTTTACATTGCAACAAGCGATTGAACACGCTGTTGAAAATAATTATGCAGCCATCAATGCGAATCGTGATATAGAAATTGCCAAGCAAAAAAAATGGGAAACAACCGCTTCTGGTCTTCCCCAAATCACGAGTAACTTACAATACCTAAACAACTTAGATTTTCAAGTTCAGGGTGTTTCAGGAAATGCGTTTGATCCTAATGGTGATCCAAATGCGATTTCAACAATTGCTTTTGGAACAAAACACAATATGAATGCTTCAGCAACTTTGAATCAGTTGATTTTTGATGGTTCCTATATTGTAGCGTTACAATCCGCTAAAGTATATCTACAAGTTTCTCAAAACGCTAAAGAAAAAACAGCTTTTGAAATTAAAGAGATGGTAACAAATGCTTACGGAAACGTTTTGTTAGCGAAAGAAAGTATTTTAATTTTAGATAAAAACAAGACTACTTTAGATAAAACATTGTTTGAAACTACAGAAACTTTTAAAAATGGTTTAGTTGAAGAAGAAAATGTAGAGCAACTACAAATCACGTTGACACAATTAAATAGTTCACTTTCTAATGCAACTAAAAGAGCTGAAATCGCACTTAATCTTTTAAAAATAGCCATGGGAATTGACATCGAATCAGAAGTAATTCTTACAGAAAAACTAGATGATTTGGCTATGCAAAATGTAGATTTAACAGTGCTTTCTGAAACATTTGATTCAGAAAATTCAATTGATTTTAGAATTCAAAAAAATGAACAAGAAGTAAAACGTTTGATGTTGAAATTAGAACGTTTTAGAGCTTTACCAACAATTGGTGCACAATTAAATTATGGTGCAAATACATTCGCAAATAAATTTGATTTCTTAACAACAGATCAAAAATGGTATAACTATTCAAACTTTGGCGTAAATATCAGTTTACCAATATTCAGTAGTTTTAGAGACCGAGCAAGAACGCAACAAGCTAAAATTGCTTACGACCAATCTAAAACGCAACTTACCGAAACCGAACAACGTTTAAAATTGCAATATCAGCAAGCTAAAACAGATTACGAATACAGCATTGAAGAATATAGCGCTTCAAAAAGTAATTTAAAATTAGCCGAACGTATAGAAGGGAAACAACAAATTAAATTTAAAGAAGGGATTTCGAGCAGTTTTGAATTTACCGAAGCCCAACGCCAATTATACACTGCACAACAGAATTACTTGCAAGCAATGATTGACGTAATGAACAAAAAAGCAACCTTAGACAAATTAACGAACAAAAAATAAAACTACAAATGAAAAAAATAGTATACATCAGTTTATTAGGCTTATTGATTACAGCTTGTAGTGGAGATGCAAAAACAGCTTCTGTAGACAAAGCGATTGCCTCGAAAAACATTACCAAAATAAAAGATACAAGAGCACAAATTCAAAAGCAATACGATGCGGTTGGAGCTGAATTAGCAAAATTAGATTTGGCACTAACCGAATTAGATACATTAAAGAAAACATCAATCGTTACTACATCAATTGTTAAAGATAATGTCTTCTCACATTATATTGAGATTCAAGGAAGTATTGACACCAAACAAAACTTGATTATTTATCCTGAGTTTTCAGGAGTTTTATCACAGGTTTTTGTAAAATCAGGTCAGAATGTTACTAAAGGTCAAACTTTAGCACGTATTGATGATGGTGGTTTAGGAAATCAATTGGCACAAATAGAAACTCAAGCGGCGTTAGCTAAAACTACGTTTGAACGTCAAAGAAACCTTTGGGATCAAAAAATTGGTTCAGAAATTCAATATTTACAAGCCAAAACAAATTATGAAGCTCAATTGAAATCTGTTGCACAAATGAAAGCGCAAGTTTCAAAAACAGTTGTAAAAGCACCATTTACTGGAGTTATTGATGAGGTTATTATTGAAAGAGGTCAGGTTGTAGGTCCGGGTCAACCGTTAATGCGTATTGTGAATTTATCTGATATGTATGTTACGGCGAATGTTCCTGAGAGTTTCATCGGAAAGATTACAAACGGTGCTGTTGTAGATGTTTTAATTAAATCTATCGGAAAAACATACCAAGGAAAAGTGAGACAGATTGGGAATTATATCAATCCAAACAACAGAAACTTTAGTATTGAAATTGCAGTGCCAAATACGGATAAATTATTACGTCCAAATCAAGTTGCTGTTCTTAAGATCGAAGATTATAGAAAGCCAAATGCTATTTTGGTTCCTGAAAGTATCGTTACTGAAAATGCAACTGGCGAAAAAATCATATTTGTTGTTAATACAGAAGGAAAAGAACCAAAAGCAGTTAGAAAAATAATTGAAGTTGGTTTAACTTCAGGATCAAATATTGAAGTAAAATCGGGCTTAAAAAAGGGAGAAGTTGTCATTATTGATGGAGCAAGAAGCGTTCAAGACGGCGATCTTGTAGAAATTCTTAAAAATAAGCAGTAGCAAAATAGATTATTATGAGCAATAAAATAACTAAGAGTTTCGGGATTTCCACTTGGGCTATTAATAATAAAATGACCGTATATGTTATCACGGCTATTATTTTATTAGGTGGATTACTTTCGTATTATTCGATGCCTCGTGAGGATTTTCCTGAAATTATAGAAACTAAAATATATGTTAGTTCTATTAATCCTGGAAACGCCGCCGAAGATGTTGAGAAATTAATCACTAAAAAACTTGAAGAAGAATTCAACAACATCTCAGGTGTAACGAAAATTACTTCAAATACACTACAAGATTACTCAATGATTTTGGTGGAATTTGACGAAGATATTACAGTAGAAGCAGCCAAACAAAAAGTAAAAGATAAAGTTGATTTAGCGAAATCAGAAACTGACTGGCCAACAATGCCAGGTGGTGACAAAGTAGAGCCAAATGTTTTCGACCTAAATATTGCAGAAGAACAACCAATTTTAAATATTAATTTATCAGGAGATATTCCTTTACAAAAATTAAAAGATTACGCTGAATATTTAGAAGATAAAATCGAAAGATTACCACAAATTAAAGAAGCTGCCATTCGTGGTGCTCAAGATAAAGAAGTGGAAATTGCCGTTGATATTTATAAAATGACGGCTGCTCAAGTAAGTTTTGATGACATTGTTGGAGCAGTTTCAAGAGAAAACACGACGATTTCAGGTGGAAGTGTCGTAAACAACGGAATTAAGAAAAATATTCGTGTTGTTGGAGAAATCAGCAATCCATCAGAATTAGAAGATATCGTTGTTAAAAAACAAGATGGTGTAGTCTATTTAAAAGACATCGCAACCATAAGATTTCAACCTAAAGAAGCTACAACTTACGCAAGAGAATATAGCAATCCGGTAGTGATGCTAGATATCAAAAAGCGTAGTGGTAGTAATATGATTGAAGCTACTGAGAGCATTAAAGAAATTGTAAAAGAAGCACAAGACAATTATTTTCCAAAGAATTTAAAAATTTCAATGGCAAATGATCAATCTACAAGAACCATTAATCAAGTTGATGATTTAGTTAATAATATCATTTTTGGAGTACTTTTAGTAATCGGAGTTTTGATGTTTTTCTTAGGTTTTAGAAGTGCATTGTTCGTAGGTTTTGCTATTCCACTTTCTATGTTTATGTCGTATATTATTTTGGCTTCTTTTGGAGTTACATTAAATACGATGGTACTTTTCGCCTTAGTAATGGGGCTAGGAATGCTCGTAGATAATGGAATTGTTGTAGTAGAAAACGTGCATTCTTTAATGAGTCAAGGGTTAACCCGAAAACAAGCTGCTATTGAAGGAGTTGGTGAAATTGCTTGGCCTATTATCGCTTCAACAGCAACTACTTTAGCCGCGTTTTTTCCATTGGGATTGTGGCCAGGAACTACCGGTAAATTTATGATTTACTTCCCCATGACACTTTCTGTGGTATTATTCTCCTCTTTATTCGTAGCATTAATTATCAATGCCATGATTACGGCTGAATTTATGAAATTGGAAGAAGAAGAAATGTCGCAAAAAACATTAATTCGTTATAGTGGAATTCTTGGAGGTTTAGGAATTGTTTTAGTGATTTTAGGTTTTGTAGCTAATATTGATGGTTTTAAAGGAATCGGAAATTTAATGGTGTTTTTCGCTATTATGCTTTGGGTTTATAAATATTACTTGTCGCGAGCACAAATTTATTTTATGGATGTTTTCTTGGTTAAACTAGAAAATAAATATAAATCTATTTTGAGTTATGTCCTTTCAGGAAAGAAACCTTATGTATTCTTATTTGGAACAGTTGGACTTTTAGTTTTCTCAGTTGTATTAGTAGGACTTGTTCAACCAAAAGTCTTGTTTTTTCCAGAAAATCAGCCAAACCAAATTATAACTTACATCGAATTTCCGGAAGGAACTGATATTGCTAAAACCAATGCTTTCACTAAAGAAGTAGAGAAAAAAGTATATGCTGTTGCCAATAAATATACCGATGAAGAGAATTTCAACTTTATGGTAGAATCAGGCGTAACGCAAGTGGGTGAAGGTGCAGGAAATCCTCAAACGGATGGTGGTGCTCAAAACGAGATGCCACACAGAGGAAAAGTAACACTTTCAATGCGAGAATACAAATATAGAAAAGGTGTAAATAGTAGTGATTTGATGAATGAAATTCGTGGTGTTGTAAAAGGATATCCAGGCGTTTCTATTATTGTTGAAAAAGATCAAAACGGTCCACCTTCAGGTTACCCAATAAATATTGAAATTACCGGTGAGAATTATAATGATATGTTAGTCGAAGCTGAAAAAGTAAAAGACTTCATTAACTCTAAAAATATTGCTGGAATTGAGGAATTAAAGTTAGATGTAAATAAATCTAAACCTGGAGTAGAAGTTATCGTTGACCGAAAAGTTGCGGGGCAACTTGGTGTTACAACCGCTCAAGTAGGACAAACATTGCGTCGTTCGGTTTATGGTGAAAAGATTTCTACTTTTAAAGAAGACAAAGACGATTTCGAAATCAATGTACGTTTTAACCAGGAATTGAAAAATGACAACAATGCAATTTTCAACCAGCCGGTAACTTTTAGAGATCAAGCCACAGGGAAATTACAACAAGTTCCCATTTCAACCTTAATCGAAAAAACAAATACATCATCTTTTAATACCATCAAACGTAAGAACTTAAAAAGAGTAATTACCGTTTATTCAAATGTTTTAGAAGGTTCAAACGGAAACGAAATTGTTACTACTTTGAAAAAAGAAATGGCATCGTAC
Organism: Flavobacterium ardleyense; assembly: GCF_042686085.1. Classification (GTDB taxonomy): domain Bacteria; phylum Bacteroidota; class Bacteroidia; order Flavobacteriales; family Flavobacteriaceae; genus Flavobacterium; species Flavobacterium ardleyense. The sequence continues at coordinate 627,780 of NZ_JBHUOL010000012.1, read as the reverse complement.
AAAATGCCAAAAGATACTACCTTCAAATTTACTGGAGAACAGGAAGAGCAAGCAAAAAACTCTTCGTTCTTATTAAAAGCGTTGTTAATTGCAATGGGGGGAATTATTTTAGTGATGGTTGCTCAGTTTAATTCTATTTCGAAACCTATCATTATTATGTTTACGGTAGTATTGAGTTTCATTGGAGTGTTCCTTGGATTGGTAATTTTCCAAAATGACTTCGTAATTATTATGACGATGATGGGAATTATTTCCTTAGCGGGAATTGTAGTAAACAACGGAATTGTATTGATTGATTATACCCAGTTGTTGTTAGATCGAAGAATTAACGAATTGGGATTAGAAGAAGGTTCAATTTTAAGCAAACAAGATTATTTTGATGCTATTATTGAAGGAGGTCGTTCAAGATTACGTCCGGTCCTATTAACAGCAATTACGACTGTTTTAGGATTAATTCCTTTAGCAATTGGACTAAACATAGACTTCTTTGGCTTGTTCATCAATTACAATCCAAATATTTATATGGGTGGAGATAACGTTGTATTCTGGGGTCCATTAGCAAAAACAGTTATTTACGGATTAATATTTGCAACATTCTTAACCTTGATTATTGTTCCTGTGATGTTCTACTTACTAAACAGAATGAAAATCAGAATCAAGAACAGAGGAAATAAAGAAATAAAATTGCTAGAAGAGAAATTCTAAAAATAGTATAAAACCAAAAAAGTCCCAATGAAATTTCATCGGGACTTTTTTTTTACCTAACAGGTTTTCAAAATCTTTTAGGACTCCGTTTTATAGAAACGAAAATTATATTATTTCAACAATTGATCTAACAATTCAACCAATTGTGGCGAAGAAGGTCTTGGAGCATCCGCTTTAACTACTTTTCCGTCTGGACCAATTAGTAAAAATCTTGGAATAGCATTGATTCCAAAAGCTTTAATAAAATCTGAATTCCAGTTTTTATCAGCAAACAATTGAACTCCAGCTAATTCTTTCGCTTTCACAAATTTTTGCCATTTCTCATGGTCTTTATCTACGTCGACAGAAATACCTACAAATACGATGTTTTTACCGTGGTACTTCTCTTCTACTTTTTTCAAACTTGGAATCTCAGCGATACAAGGACCACACCAAGTTGCCCAAACATCAATATAAACATATTTGCCTCTTAAATCTTCTAACTTCGTTTTACCACCATTGAAATTTTCATAATCAAAACTTGGAGAAAGTGTTCCTTCTACTTTTTTGGCTGCTACTTTTTGATTGTAATACTGCGTTAACATCATTCCTTCTTGAACAATTGATGGTTTTATATAACCTGCTAATTTTTCATCAATCCCTGATTTTTCTAAAACAGCTAAATCTCTTGATTTTTTATCTTCTAAAGCCGCTTTGAATGTAGCCTCATCTGCATCTAAAAGTGATTCCAATTTCATTTCAAAATTTTCATCTGCCAACGCTTTTTGTGCTAAAAAATTATTTTCTTTAGAACCTGTACCAGTGTAAACGATAGATTCATCAAATTCTTTTGCATTCATCTTCAAGTTCAAATCATACCCGTTTTTCAAAAACAAAGTAGAACTTTCCATCCCATCAAAAAACTGATACATTCCTTCCGTTACTTCAAAGGAATCTTTAAATTCTCCTTTTTTGTTAATTTTGATCGTCTTACTAAAGACTCTTGAACGAATAACTATCGAATCTGAATTTCTATTTTCGATTTTTGCCGTGAAACTAAGCTTTTCACCAGCTTTTTGACCATACGTTGAAACTACTGTTAGTAATAACAATGTGATTAATTTTTTCATATTTTACCTTTTTATATTTTTTGTAGTATCAAATCTACTAAAATTAGACCTATAAAATTGATATTTGTTACTACATTTGCATAAAATATTTTTACAATGTATAGAAGTCATGATTGTGGCGAATTGAACGCTTCAAATATTAATATAGAAGTTACCCTTGCAGGTTGGGTTCAGAAATCAAGAGATAAAGGTTTTATGATTTGGGTTGATCTACGTGATCGTTACGGAATTACTCAATTAATCTTTGATGAAAAAAGAACTGATAAAGCTGTTTTTGAAAAAGCAAAATCACTTGGAAGAGAATTCGTAATTCAGGTAAAAGGAACCGTTATTGAGCGTGAATCTAAAAACGCTAATATGGCAACTGGAGACGTTGAAATCTTAGTTACCGAACTTACAGTTTTAAACGAATCGCACACGCCGCCTTTCACTATTGAAGATGAAACAGATGGTGGTGAAGATATTCGAATGAAATATCGTTATTTAGATATTAGAAGAAATCCGGTAAAAAACAACTTATTATTCCGTCATAAAGTGTCAATGGAAGTTAGAAAATATCTTTCAGACCAAGGCTTTTGTGATGTAGAAACCCCTTATTTAATTAAATCTACGCCAGAAGGTGCTCGTGACTTTGTGGTACCAAGTAGAATGAATGAAGGACAGTTTTATGCTTTACCGCAGTCACCTCAAACGTTTAAACAACTTTTGATGATTGGTGGAATGGATAAATATTTCCAAATTGTGAAATGTTTCCGTGATGAGGATTTGCGTGCAGACCGTCAGCCGGAATTTACACAAATTGATTGTGAAATGGCATTCGTAGAGCAAGAAGATATTTTAGATATGTTCGAAGGCTTAACGCGTCATTTATTACAAGAAATCAAAGGAGTTACTGTAGAGAAATTCCCGAGAATAACTTATGATTATGCCATGAAAACCTACGGAAATGACAAACCAGACATTCGTTTTGAAATGAAATTTGGGGAGTTAAATGAAGTAGCAAAACATAAAGAATTTCCTGTATTTAATGCCGCTGAATTAGTAGTAGGAATTGCTGCTCCAGGTTGCGCCGCGTATACAAGAAAAGAAATTGATGCTTTAATTGATTGGGTTAAACGTCCACAAGTTGGTGCATCAGGAATGGTTTACGTAAAATGTGAAGCGGATGGAACTTTCAAATCATCAGTGGATAAATTCTACGATCAAGAAGATTTAAAAAATTGGGCGGAAGCCACAAATGCAAAAGCAGGAGATTTAATTTTAATCTTATCTGGAAATGCACATAAAGTAAGAACGCAGTTGTCAGCACTTCGTATGGAAGTTGCTACGCGATTAGGTTTAAGAAAATCAGACGAATTTGCACCTTTATGGGTTGTAGACTTCCCTTTACTAGAATGGGACGAAGAAAGTGGCAGATATCACGCAATGCATCACCCATTTACGTCGCCAAAGCCAGAAGATATGGCGTTAATTGACACTGACCCTGGAAAAGTGCGTGCGAATGCTTATGACATGGTTTTAAACGGAAATGAAATTGGTGGTGGATCAATTCGTATTCACGATAGAGATTTACAGAGCCGCATGTTCACGTTGCTGGGCTTTACGCCAGAACAAGCAGAAGCACAATTTGGTTTCTTAATGAGCGCTTTCCAATATGGAGCACCACCACACGGAGGGTTAGCTTTTGGATTAGACAGATTAGTTGCTATTTTAGGCGGTCAAGAAACGATTCGCGATTTCATTGCTTTCCCTAAAAATAACTCAGGAAGAGACGTAATGATCGATGCTCCTTCGACGATTGACGAGTCACAATTGCAAGAATTACATATAAAATTGAGATAAAATGAATAAGATTCTGATTGGTTTACTGGTAATTGTTCTTGGATTTGTTGTTTTTGGAAACTTTCTAAGTAACGATCAAGACGGTGGTGCTAAATGGATTGGAATTGGAATTTTGATCTTAACATTCGTTGTGATGCCCTTATTTTTATACTCACGGTTCAGAAATAAAGCAACTAGAGATCGCATGTTTAACTTTGATTTAAAGAAGATTAAAGAGCCTGAGAATCAATAATTTCAAAAAAAAACCAAGTTTTTTATTTTTGTATTATAATTAAGTATATCTTTGGTTATTATTAATTATTTACAATACACAATGAGAACAGGTAAAGTTAAGTTCTTCAATGAATCTAAAGGTTACGGATTTATTACAGATGACGAAACAGGAAAAGACATTTTCGTACACGCTAGCGGAATGAGCATCGAATCTTTAAACGAAGGTGATTCAGTGAGCTACGAAGAAGAAGAAGGAAGAAAAGGTAAAGTTGCTGCACAAGTTGCAATAATCGAATAATATAAAATATTTTTTGACTACCTAGAAAGTAAAAGTCCCGATATAATCGGGACTTTTTTTTGTGCTATAGTTTTATGAAATTTCTATTTCAACAAAAAAGAGTTCCATTAATGCAACTCTTTTTTGTGTTTATATAAAGCATTATTTACTTCTTGCTAGCAGACGCTTCAATATTTTTCTCAATTTTATGTCCCGGTCTAGTCCATTTTGGTTTTTCTCCTAATGGTTGATATACTGAATCTTCAGCTTCAATAGTTTCGGGTTGCATCTTTTTGATAAATGGTTTTTGAGGCCTTAACCCTAACATTTCAAACATTTTCATATCTTCATTAACATCAGGATTTGGAGTGGTTAATAATTTGTCTCCTGCAAAAATAGAATTCGCTCCCGCAAAGAAACACATTGCTTGTCCTTCTCTTGTCATTTGGGTTCTCCCCGCTGACAATCGAACTTGTGTGTCTGGCATAACAATTCTGGTAGTTGCAACCATTCGAATCATATCCCATATTTCAACAGGTTTTTCGTTTTCTAAGGGCGTTCCTTCAACGGTAACTAATGCATTAATTGGAACTGATTCAGGTTGTGGATTCAAAGACGCCAACGCAACTAACATTCCTACCCTATCTTCTACAGATTCTCCCATTCCTATAATTCCACCACTGCAAACGGTTACATTTGTTTTTCTTACATTAGCTATCGTTTCTAAACGGTCTTCATAACCTCTTGTCGAAATTACTTCTTTATAGTATTCCTCTGATGAATCTAAATTGTGATTGTAAGCATACAAACCTGCTTCAGCTAAACGATGGGCTTGATTTTCAGTAATCATACCTAAAGTACAACACACTTCCATATCTAATTTATTAATGGTTCTTACCATTTCCAATACTTGTTCAAAGTCTGGACCATCTTTAACATTTCGCCAAGCCGCACCCATACAAACTCGCGAAGAGCCAGATAATTTAGCACTTAAAGCTTGTGCTTTTACTTCATCCACTGACATTAATTCATTAGTAGAAATCTTCGTATGATATCTAGCAGCTTGCGGACAATAACCACAATCTTCAGGACAGCCTCCAGTTTTAATCGATAATAATGTCGAAACTTGAACTACGTTTGGATCGTGATTTACTCGATGAATCGTTGCTGCTTCATACAATAAATCCATCATTGGTTTTTTATATAAAGCTATAATTTCTTCTTTTGTCCAGTTATGTCTTGTTGTATTTATCATATTTCAATTATTTTAAACTTCAGGTTTTTATATAAAATAGTTTTAACAATTTTTAGAATTTATCAGAAAGAAAACGAGAATGCATTTAACTCCAAATCTTAAAGTATTTGATTGTTCCTACTATTTAAATATCGAATATTTGTACTTTATTCTTAAAAAAAACAATCATAAAGGATTACGAAATTGTAATCCTTTATCGAATATTATCGTAATTAATTCTATTTAAATATATATTTCAACCCGAATAAAACATTTCCTTTTGGCATTGGAATCATTCCGGCTTCCTGGTATTCCGTGTTAAATATATTATTTGCGTAGATCGATAATTCTAATGCCTTTAATTGGTACGAAGCACTTAGATCGTAAATCGTGTAACTAACCCCTGAGGTTCTTTCTACATAACGATAAGCCAAGGAATTACTAAAGTTTTTAAACCATTCCATAGTGTAAGCACCAACCACTTGATGTTTCAGTGAATTTATAGCATATCTCGAATAAGCAGCACTCGTACTTTTTACTTCATCTTCAATAAAAGTGTAGCCTAATCTAATTTTTTGTGGCAATGTGTTTACAGAAAAGCGATATTCCATTTGGGCTTCAAATCCTTTGGTATTTACATCTTGAATATTGAAAGGTGTAAAAACCACATCAGCTTCAGTTAGTCTAACATAATCTATCAAATCATTTGAATCTCTGTTGAAAGCTGCGATATCAAAATTAAATCTTGAGGTATACCATTTCAAACCAATTTCTTGTGACAAAGCATCTTCTGGTTGTAAATTTTCATTTCCAATTGCTTGTGGTCCAATGTAATATAAATCAGTATAAGTAGGAACGCGATACGTATAACCAATATTTCCATAAACTCTAAGGTTCGAAGCTAATTGGTAACCCAAATCTAATCCTGGAAAAGCTTTATTGTCAAAATCTGAGAAATAAGAAAAAGCAACGCCTGGCGTAACATCAAACTTAGTGTCGAAAAATTGAAAACGGTGTTCAAAAAATAACGAAGCCGTTTCTCTTGAATTATCTCCTAAACGATTGCTCGAAATCAAATATTTAGCCATTTCAACACCAAAACCAGTAGTTCCGACTTTTGATTCATAAGAACCATTTAACTCTGTAGCAATTTTATTTGTGATATGCACATTTCGATAAGCCGAAGGATTACTTCTCACATAATCGTATTCGTCTTGGTTTCTTCGCCAATAAACTCTTGGTTTCCACGTGAAATTTCCGTTTTTAATCACGGTTGACAAACCTACTAAACTTGCTTGCGTTTCTTCATATTGATCCGTTGCCGTTGGAATTCCATAAAATCCGTTTGCTCCAAATTTTCGTTCTGCATAAGAAGAAAGTAATTCGATAGGCAAATTCTTTTTGTTGAACTGACTTTTTAAGACATAATTGGTATTTTCAAAATCAGAATTATAACGATATCCTTCTGAACTGTGTTTAGAGAAATGTACGATGTGACTGCTTTCTTCCAAATTAATCGCACCCGTTGTTTCGACGTTAAATTGTCCAAAATATCCGGCTTGAACTTTAGCGATTAATGAGTTTTCGAAAACATCTTTTGTTACAATATTAACCGCACCAGTAAATGCATTTGGACCGAAGATTCTTGCGGCTGGTCCTTTGATTACTTCGATTCTTTGAATAACTTCAATAGGCAAAGCTAAATTTAAAGTATGATGTCCCGTTTGTGCATCGTCCACTTTAATTCCGTCAATTAATAACAAAGTTTGATCGAATCCACCACCACGAATGTATAAGTCGGCTTGCATTCCACTTGTTCCTTGGCGACGAACATCTATTCCAGCCACTTGTTGCAAAGCGTCTGCTACGTTAGTGATTCCGAGTTTTTTGATATCTTCTGCAGTCACAATTTGAATAGTTCTTGAGTTCTCATCAAAAGGCAAATCGATGCGAGAAGAAGAAACGATTACTTCTTTTAGCGAATCCGTTCTGGTTTTTTCTTGAGCATAACCGTAAAAAGAACTCAAAGCGAGTGCGAATAAGGCAAATTTATTTTTCATTATTAGGGTAATTGGGTTTATTTTTAACGGTGCAAAATTCGTAACTTTCCGGACTAATACTATAGTCCAGTTTTAAAATGACAGATAGTCCGGTTAATTCGTTACTAAAAGAGCTAATTCGCTTTGAAAAATCAAGTGCTACAGCGGTTTACATACAAATTTCCCAACAAATCATCAATGCTATTCAACGTGGCTATTTGAGGAAAAGCACCGCTTTGCCCGGAACTCGAGTATTTGGTCAGTTGTTGAAAATCCACAGAAATACTGCTGTTGCGGTTTATGATGAATTGGCGTCGCAAGGTTGGGTTGAAATTTTACCGAATAAAGGAACATTTATATTGCTTCCCGAACAGAAAACCGCTACCATAAAAGCAACATCCAACCCGATTGGAGAAATTAATACTTATGCTAAAACTACCGGATTTCCATTTCAGACTTCTTTTCATTTGGCTTCTACCAATGAGTTTTCGGAAGCTAAATATGTGATAAATGACGGCCAACCCGATTTGAGATTGCATCCTATTCATGAATTTTCGAAATGGTATGGTGCTTCGATGAAACGAAAAACTTTAATTTCTAAATGGAAACCAACTGCAAAAAATACGCATTCCGTTTTTGAAAATCAGTTGTGTAATTATTTGAATGCTACGCGAGGTTTTCATATTCAGCCGAATAATTTAATTAGTACGAGAAGTACGGAAATGAGTTTGTACATTATTTCGCAAGTTTTACTTCGTCCGAATGATTTGGTGTTGGTTGGAAATTTGAGCCATTATGCTTCAAATATGATTTTTCAGCAATCAGGTGCTCAAATTAAAACGATTCCAGTTGATGAACAAGGTTTAGATGTAGAATTTATTAGAAAGAACTTTACGAAAGGAAGTATTAGCTGTGTTTATGTTTGTTCGAATAGAGATTATCCAACTACTACAACATTAAGTGCTGAACGACGATTGGAATTGCTACAACTTGCCAAAGCTTTTCAATTTGCGATAATTGAAGATGATTTTGATTATGATTTTCAGTTCGAAGGTTCGGCTATGTTGCCAATGGCGATTTCGGATGCGAATGGATTGGTGATTTATTTAGGAAAATTAGGCCAATCTTTATTTCCAAGTTTCCAAACCGGATTTGTAGTGGCTCCTGAAAATCTGATTTCGGAAGCAAAAAATTACCTTCAAATGCTAGATCGACAAGGCGACTTGATTCAGGAACAAATGCTTTCCGAATTAATTTATGAAGGTGAAATGCATCGTTTGTTGAAGAAAAACGGAATCATTTACAAACAAAGACGTGATTTTTTGTGTGAATGTTTAACGCAAAACCTCAAAGACAAAATACAATTCAATAAAGCGAGCGGTGGATTGGCACTTTGGATTGGATTTAGTCCGAAAATATCTTTAGTTGAATTGGCGAAACAAGCCGAACAACTGGATCTTTTTCTTCCAAAAACTATTTTGTACCAAGACAAGAATACTTGTGCGATTCGTTTTGGATTTGGACATTTGAACAAAGACGAAATTGAAATTGTGGTGCAAAAATTGAAAGAAGCATACGATTTAGTACTGCATAATATTTAATTTTATTATTTATGAATAAATATTTATTGTTAATCGATAAATATTATATATTTGTAGAAATAAAAAAAAATAAAATAATGAAAAAATTAAATTTACTAAGAAGGTTTTTGTTGGTTTTGATTGTTATCTCAATTGCAGGAATGGTTGGCAATATAGGAACGAAGTATTTTTCGCACAGCAACTATTCACCAACTAATTTTCAGTTTTGGCTTTCTATTGTAGCTAATATTTTATTTTATATCGGTTTGTATTACGCACATCTGGGCTTTACAATAATTAAAAAACAAAACTCCTTTACTAACAAAAGCAACTTCTACTTTAACAAAAGCGCCCTGCTTCTAATAGTTTCTTCGATAACTCATACCCTCCTAATTACATTAAATTACTCCACAACAAGTAAGGAAGTTTCCGCAATTAGTCTAGCTTTTTACTTTCTAGTAATAATTTTAGGGTTATTTATCTATGCTATAAGTGATATTGTGCAATTAGGCAGAGGATATCAAGAAGAAAACGAATTAACAATTTAACCATGGCTATCATTATAAATTTGGACGTTATGCTAGCCAAACGAAAAATAAGAAGTAATGAATTAGCGGAAAAAGTAGGCATTACTTTGGCTAATTTATCTATCTTAAAAACAGGCAAAGCAAAGGCAATTCGGTTTTCTACCTTAGAAGCAATATGTGAAGCTTTAGATTGTCAGCCCGGCGATATTTTGGAATATATAAAAGAATAATTTTTATATAAGCTTACTGCCCTAGCCCAGATGTGAACGGCATCCTTTTTTTAAACCTAACAGGTTGCAAAAACCTGGTAGGTTTGAAAAAAGATATAGTGGACAGCTGGAAATAGCTCCTAAACAAAAAAGCCAAACATTACTGCTTGGCTTTTTTTATGAAGTTGTATTACTTTAGTCGGCTAAAATAATAACTTTATTTTCATTCATTTCTATTGTTCCTGAATTTACAGGTAACCAATAGGTTTGCTCGTTTACTTTAGTGAATTGAGGAAGAAAATCTTTATCAATTTTAATGTTTTGAGCAGTGATTTTCACGTTTCCTTTTGTTAATAATGAAACAATAGCCGCGTGATTATTTAGCATTTGAAACTCACCATTTATACCCGGAACAATTACTGAGGTAACTTCTCCTTTGAATAATGTAGCTTCTGGTGATACTATTTCTAAAATCATACTTTTAATTAGTTTACAGTTTCAGTTTACGGTCTCAGTTCTGAACACTGCGACTGAATACTGAATACTAGATTATGCTTCAGCTAACATTTTTTGTCCTGCTTCGATTGCTTCTTCGATAGTACCTTTAAGGTTAAATGCTGCTTCTGGTAAGTGATCTAATTCACCGTCCATAATCATATTAAATCCTTTGATAGTATCTTTAATATCAACTAAAACTCCTTTTAATCCTGTAAACTGTTCAGCTACGTGGAAAGGTTGTGATAAGAAACGTTGTACACGACGTGCTCTTGATACAGCTAATTTGTCTTCTTCAGACAATTCTTCCATACCTAAAATCGCGATAATATCTTGTAATTGTTTGTATTTCTGTAAGATCTCTTTTACTCTTTGTGCACAATCGTAGTGTTCTGCTCCTAAGATTTCTGGTGTTAAGATACGAGAAGTAGAATCTAATGGATCTACTGCAGGATAAATTCCTAACTCAGCAATTTTACGAGACAATACAGTTGTAGCATCTAAGTGAGCAAAGGTTGTTGCTGGTGCAGGGTCAGTTAAGTCATCGGCAGGAACGTAAACCGCTTGAACCGAAGTAATAGAACCTGTTTTTGTAGAAGTAATACGCTCTTGCATCGCTCCCATCTCAGTTGCTAATGTAGGTTGGTAACCTACCGCAGATGGCATACGACCTAAAAGTGCAGATACTTCAGAACCTGCTTGTGTAAAACGGAAGATGTTGTCAACGAAGAAAAGAACGTCTTTTCCTTGTCCGTCTCCTGCTCCATCACGGAAATATTCAGCAATTGTTAAACCAGATAATGCAACACGTGCACGTGCTCCAGGTGGCTCATTCATTTGTCCGAATACGAATGTTGCTTTAGAATCTTTCATTAATTCTTTATCTACTACAGATAAATCCCATCCTCCATTTTCCATAGAGTGCATGAAATCGTCACCATATTTGATAATTCCTGATTCTAACATTTCTCTTAAAAGGTCATTTCCTTCACGTGTTCTTTCTCCTACTCCTGCGAATACAGAAAGTCCACCGTGACCTTTTGCGATATTATTAATCAACTCCTGAATTAATACTGTTTTACCTACTCCAGCACCACCAAATAATCCAATTTTCCCTCCTTTTGCGTAAGGCTCAATAAGGTCGATTACTTTAATACCTGTAAATAAAACTTCAGTAGAAGTTGATAAGTCTTCAAATTTTGGAGCTGATCTATGGATTGGTAAACCATTAGCACCTGTTTTAGGTAAATCTCCTAAACCATCAATTGCATCACCAATAACATTAAACAAACGACCAAAAACTGCATCTCCAACTGGCATATGAATTTGTGCTCCAGTAGCCACAACTTCAACACCTCTAGCTAAACCGTCTGTAGAGTCCATTGAAATGGTACGTACCGTGTTTTCACCGATGTGAGATTGAACTTCAAGTACTAATAATGTACCGTCTTTTTTGATGATTTCTAATGAATCGTAAATTTTAGGTAATACGTTATTTGAGTCATTAAAAACGACGTCAACAACTGGCCCGATAATTTGTGCAACTTTTCCTGTGATTCTAGACATTGCTTATGTATTTATTTAATAGCTAATTAATGTTCAAAAAATGATGTATTCTTCAAAGTGCAAAGATAGTTTTTATTAAAACAATTTCACAATTAATTTTTCGAATTTTGATAATAAAAAAGCGAAACCTTTCGATTTCGCTTTAAATATGTTATTCTACCGTTACCGATTTTGCTAAATTCCTAGGTTGGTCTACATTACATCCTCTCATAACTGCAATATGGTATGATAATAATTGCAAAGGAATTGTAGTTAACAACGGAGTAAACGGCTCACTTGTTTCAGGAATTTCAATTACGTGATCAGCTAAGGCTCTTACTTGTGTATCACCTTTAGTAACTACAGCAATGATTTTTCCGCTACGCGCTTTGATTTCTTGAATATTACTTACCACTTTATCATAATGTCCGTTATTAGGAGCAATTACAATAACTGGCATAGATTCATCTATCAATGCAATTGGCCCGTGCTTCATTTCTGCTGCTGGATATCCTTCTGCATGGATATATGAAATTTCTTTTAATTTTAAAGCACCTTCTAAAGCTACTGGGAAATTATAACCTCTCCCTAAATAAAGACAATTTGGAGCATCTTTATAAATTGCTGCAATTTGTTTTGTTACTTCATTTGAAGCTAAAGCTTCTTCTACTTTTTCTGGCATTAATTCTAATTCCAACAAATAACGCTGGTGCTCTGAAGTAGACATTGTTCCTTTTACTTTTGCCAAACGCAATGCCAACATAGTCAACACCGTAATTTGAGTAGTAAATGCTTTTGTAGAAGCTACTCCGATTTCTGGACCAGCGTGAGTATAAGCTCCTGCATGAGTTTCACGAGAAATAGAAGAGCCAACGACGTTACAAACACCGAATACAAATGCACCTTTTTCTTTAGCTAATTTAATAGCCGCTAAAGTATCTGCTGTTTCACCTGATTGTGAAATTGCAATAACAACATCGTCCTTATAAACAATAGGGTTTCTATATCTAAATTCTGATGCATATTCTACTTCAACTGGAATTCTTGCAAATTCTTCAATGATATACTCTGCTACTAATCCTGCGTGCCACGAAGTACCACATGCTATGATAAGGATTCGTTTTGCGTTTGTAAACTTTTCCAAATTATCTTCTACACCTGCCATACGAACGATCCCTTGATTTGCCAAGAGCCTTCCTCTGTAAGTATCTTTGATTACACTTGGCTGTTCATAGATTTCTTTCAACATGAAATGATCATAGCCTCCTTTTTCAATTTGCTCCAAGTTCATTTGAAGTTCTTGAATGTAAGGATTTACCAATGAATCATCTTTAATTTTTCTAATTTTTAAAGGCTTATGCAAACGCACGATTGCCATTTCTTCATCTTCTAAATAAATAGCATTTGAAGTATATTCGATAAAAGGTGTAGCATCAGAAGCAATGAAAAATTCATTTTCTCCAATTCCAATTGCCAACGGACTTCCTAAACGAGCCGCCACAATTTCATCTGGCTTATCTACATCAATTACTGCAATAGCGTAAGCACCTACAACTTGGTTTAATGCAATTTGCACTGCTTTTCCTAATTTACAGTTTTCATTTTTCTTAACTTCTTCAATTAAGTTAATTAAAACTTCTGTATCTGTGTCAGATTTAAAAATATAACCTCTCTTAATCAACTCTTGTTTTAATGGCTCATAATTTTCAATGATTCCATTATGGATAATTACTAATTTTCCTGAGTTTGAAAAATGAGGATGTGAATTTACATCATTAGGAACTCCATGAGTTGCCCAACGCGTATGACCCATTCCAACATTTCCAAAAGTGTTTTTATCACTTTCAGCTCTCAGTTCTAAATCAGAAACCTTTCCTTTAGTCTTAGATAATTTTAAATCGTTACCGTCATATAAAACGATTCCCGCACTATCATAACCTCTATACTCTAGACGATGTAATCCCTTAATAATTAAAGGATAAGCATCTCTATGACCTATATAACCTACAATTCCACACATATAATATTAGTTAGGTTTAGTAAAAAATATTTGTAATTTTAATTTTTTATCTTCATTTGCTGGCGCAACGTTGTTACCATATAAAACAGTCCCTAACGGATTCAATACATTACCTACCGGAATATACTTAACCACATCAGTGCTGATTGAGATTGGAGTCTTTAAAGAAACATTGCCTGCAATATTAATATTTTCAGTAACGCACAGTCCTAATCTAATATTTTTACTAGCAACCAAATCAGTACCTTTAATTAGATTTCTAATATGGTTAGCAATTCTTATTTGATATTTAACAGCTCTCCCGTTATCTACATTCTCTACTTCTACTATACCACCAAAATTAACTTTGTTGTTTTTTGGATCTTGCGCTGTACTCATATCAATAACATAATCTAAAATAGGTCTGTTATTAGTAGCATCAAAAAGCAGAATTCTTCTTGGCTCAGAAATTGACGTATTACTCATTGACGTCTTGTCAACATAAAAAGTTAAGAACGCATCATTCACTAACCATTTGTTTAATTTGGTAGCCAATCGTAACTCATCTAACTCATCTGGCACACCATTACCACCAACAACATCAACTAAAATGTCATCACTATTAATTTCTTTTTCATCCACTCCAAATAAATCGATAAAAGCAACAGAACCATCATTACCTTTTATCCATAATTTTTCTTCTCCAAGAACACTATTAGAAGCATCTACAGCAACTTGATAGGTTGAACTTTTTAGATGATCAATTAAATTGACTGTATTTCCTTTAAAGTTCAATTTTAAAGTTCGTTTTTCGTTTTTTATCGTCACAACATTTTCACTATCCGTCGTTGCAATATCAGAATGATACTGTACAACAACGTAACCTTTAGAAAAATCTAACATAGCCATAGCTCCAGAACCGCCAGCAGTTTGTTGCGCTTTAAAGTACAAACCTTTAAAGTACTCTTTAAATACATTATTATTGTATAATTTTCCGTTTAAAGACCCATCTAAAATCCTGCTTTTTATAACATTCTTATCTAAAGCAATCCACATTCCCGGATCCATTCTTTCTTTAATAACTCTTAAAGAAGGCTCGAATTGATTAGTTAATTCCACTCCAGCTTTATCAACAAAAACATAAGTTCCATCATCTTTCAACTTTGACTTGTATAAAGCAATCTCTTTATCACTAAACTTAAATGCAGTGTTTTGGGTTGGATCAGAACTTGTATTGAGCTGACTCCCTATATTATTGTCAAACTTGGCTGACTCATCAGAATAATGTTTTTGACCATTAATAAAATCGTCAGAAGGACCGAAATCACCTAAATAATAACCGTTTTCGTAAATCTTTAAATCAAACGCAGTAGCTGAACTTCCGTAAATGGATTCCAACTTAAAAACATTAAGCTTCGTATTCTCGTCAATTACACGCGTATTTTGCGAAAAATAAGGAATATACAAATACACAGAATCCGTAGATTTCATTGTAATATTAGTTCCAATTATTGTTTCCGGACGCTCATAGTTGCGTGCCAGCTGAAGTTGGGTAACAAAACTAGCTGTAGTAGTTCCTAAAGCTGGATTTTCGTAAACACCCAAAGAATTTATTGGCAAATTATTAGATTGAACTGCTCCTGTTGCTTTTGAATAAGCAATAAGGTTTTCAACTTCATATTTTTCAAGATCAAAATGATCGTCTCCGACAATATCAGATCCTACAGAATTATAATCTTTATCACAAGACAGTGTTGTAAATACAATAGCTAACGCTACTGTTATCTTTAAAAAGTTTCTTTTCATAACAATATAACCCTTTTTATAATACGTGATTTTTAATAAACGAAGTGTAAGCTTCTTTGATAGTTTCTTTCGGTGCGAAAGGTAAAAAAGGTTTGTTTGAACTTTCTATAAATTTTGTTAAAGTTGGAGAAAGCGCTTCAGAACCAACAACGATAGCATCTGAATGCATAATTGAAAGCTTCATTATGTTTTCGTAAGTTGGCTTTTCAATTACATCTATTGCACTTTTATCAATGTTATCAAATAAAATTTTATCCAATAATCCTGAATCCAATTCTCCATCAAAACCTTGTTCATAAACCGAAGAAATAATTTTTGTTTCTGCAAAAATACCTTCGTCTTTGTAGTACTGTTTCAAATATACAGGCAACAAAGCAGCCATCCATCCATGAACATGAATAACATCTGGAACCCAGTTCAACTTTTTAACGGTTTCAACAACTCCTTTTGCAAAGAAAATTGCTCTTTCGTCATTATCTGGATACATCACACCTTCTTCATCAGAAAAAGTAGCTTTACGTTTAAAATATTCATCGTTATCAATAAAATAAACTTGAATTCTTTCCTTAGGAATCGAAGCCACTTTAATAATTAGAGGCATATCCATATCGTTTACCACTAAATTCATTCCTGATAAACGGATAACTTCGTGTAATTGATGTCTTCTCTCGTTAATATTACCATATCTAGGCATAAAAATCCGAATCTGACCTTTTAATTCATTAATCATTTTCGGCATTTCATACGATTGCAACGACACTTCGTTTTCAGCTAAATAAGGCACCACTTCAGATGATACATACAATATCCTCTTGTCTTCCATAAGTTTCTAGTTAATTATTGTTTGTAAAAAACCTTGCAAATTTACGAAATTTTATGGATTTAACCACTAAAATAGTAAGTTTGCACCCAAATTAACCGTTATAAAAATGCTTATTTTCAATAAAAAGTCAAATTTGACTGCTTTTCTAAGCCCTTTAATCAGCCAAAATAAAACCATTGGATTTGTACCAACAATGGGCGCTTTGCACGAAGGACACTTGTCACTACTTGAAAAATCGCTAGCGGAAAACGATATTACTGTGATGAGTATTTTCGTGAATCCAACGCAATTCAATAATTCCGAAGATTTGGAAAAATATCCAAGAACTTTAGAGAAAGATGTCGAAAAAATGAGCGCCGTGAGCAAAAACATAATCGTTTATGCGCCAACGGTTGAAGATATCTACGAAGGAAACACAACTTCTCAAGCTTTTGAGTATGACGGACTGGAACACCAAATGGAAGGACAACATCGTCCTGGCCATTTTGACGGTGTGGGAACAATTGTAAAACGTTTGTTTGAAATCGTCCAACCAACAAAAGCTTACTTTGGTGAAAAAGATTTTCAGCAACTTCAGATTGTAAAAAAATTAGTTTCAAAGTACGAAATGCCTATAGCCGTAATTGGTTGTGCCATTTTTAGAGAAACCAGTGGCTTAGCCATGAGCTCTAGAAATGAAAGGCTTTCGCCCGAAGGAAAAGCTAAGTCCGCATTGATTTTTTCAATATTAAATGATGCAAAAACCCACTTTAAAAGCCATTCTATAAAAGAAACAATCGAAACTGTAACCGAAGCATTTAAAAAATATCCAGAATTCGAATTAGAATATTTTGAAATCGCAGATGAAGAAACACTTTTATCATCTGAGGATAAAGATGAAAACAAGAAATATCGTGGTTTCGTTGCCGTTTTCATCGAGAATATTAGATTAATAGACAATATTTCACTAAATTAATTAACTTTGCACCATGCAAATTCAAGTAGTAAAATCAAAAATTCATAGAGTAACTGTTACAGGTGCTGATTTGAATTACATAGGAAGCATCACTATTGACGAAGCTTTACTAGAAGCTTCTAATATTTTAGAGGGCGAAAAAGTACAAATCGTAAACATCAATAATGGTGAACGATTAGAAACTTATGCGATCAAAGGACCAAGAAACAGTGGCGAAATCACTTTAAACGGGCCTGCAGCGCGCAAAGTACATAGAGGCGATATCATCATTATCATTTCATACGGGCTAATGGATTTTGAAGAAGCAAAAACCTTCAAACCTTCTTTGGTTTTCCCAAATGAAAAAGACAACTCCTTAACATAGTTTGAAAGCGTCTCTTCGTAAATTCTTAAGTCTTACAATTCCCTTACTAATTGGGATTGGTATTATATATTATCAATTTACGACGTTGACTGCTGACGAAATAGAAAAAATTAAAATTAGCTTCCTTAAAGCAGATTATCTTTTCGTTTTCTTATCACTTTTTATAGCGCTTTTCGGATATTGGTCTCGAGCTTACCGATGGCAATTTGCATTGCGTCATTTAGGGTATCAAACTAAATTTCACAATACGTTAATGTCTGTTTGTGTTTCCTATTTAGTCAATTTAACCATTCCTCGTTCGGGCGAAATCACAAGAGCAGCTTTAATCAAAAAATACGAAAACGTACCTTTTGACAAAGGTTTCGGAACAATAGTAGCCGAAAGAATAGTTGACATGCTTATTTTCTTACTTTTTGTAACGGTTGGATTTATATCTCAATTTGATCGACTCTATCAATTTTTACTAGATGAAAATATACAATTTGAAACTATAATCTGGTTTACAATTATAGGATTTGTGCTCTTTGTATTATTTGTTTTAGTTTGGATTTATGCCGAATGGAAAATAATACTAAAAGTAAAACAGAAATTATCAGGTTTAATTGAAGGCATGCAAAGCATTGTGAAAATGAAAAACAAATGGAGCTACATATTTCATTCTTTTTTCATTTGGTTTTCTTATCTACTGATGTTTTATGTAACTATTTATGCTTTACCTGAAACAGAAAACATGAGCTTTGATGTTGTTCTTATGGGATTTATTTTTGGGACACTCGCCATCGGATTTACAAATGGTGGCTTAGGTGCTTATCCGTTAGCAATTGCATTAATTTTCTCTCTTTTTGGAATATCTGATGATGTAGGAACGGCCTTTGGTTGGTTAGTTTGGACATCACAAACACTTTTGACTATTTTCCTGGGTTTACTATCTTATTTATTTTTACCACTCTTGAATAAGAAATAAATTAGTAAATTGCCCTTCTTTTTAACCTAACAATTTCAAGATGAAATCGAAATTATTTATACTAATCTTATTAGTTACAACAAGCCTTTTTGCGCAACGATCACCCGAGTCGATTAAGACAAAAAAAATTGGAACACGCACATTTACTGTTGTAACTCCTCCATCATATGAGTCGAATCCAGGCAAGAAATATCCTACTTTGGTAATCTTAGACGGGGACTATTTACTAGACCCTTTTGAAGGCGTTATAAAGTATGGTAACTATTGGGATGATTTACCTGAAATGATCATTATCGCAATTAACCAAGGAAACGAAGAAATGCGTTACACAGACAGTAAGTTTGATGAAGCAGGTTTACCATCTGGTTCTGGTGCCGATTTTTTTGAATTTATAGGAGCCGAATTATACCCTTACATAGAAGCGAAATACAGAACATTACCTTTTAGAATCATAGCTGGACATGATACAACTGCAGGGTTTTTAAACTTCTATTTATACAAAGACAATCCGGTTTTCAACGCTTATATTTCACTAGCTCCAGAAATGGCTCCAGAAATGGAAGTAAGAGTTGCAGCGCGCTTGGCTAAAATTACGAAACCTCTTTATTACTATCAAGCAACTGGCGAGGCTGATTTACAAGAAATCAACGAGAACGCCGATGCTTTAGATACTAATATTAAAGCTATTCAGAATCCGAGTTTTAAATATCATAACGATGCATTTGCAGGCGCTTCGCATTATTCACTTGTGGCAAAAGCTATTCCAAACGCATTATATTTTATTTTCGATGGCTATCAACCTATTTCAATGATAGAATTTCAAACAAAAATCGTAAAATTAGAATCAGGTTACACCGACTATTTAATTAACAAATACGATGACATCAACACAAAATTAGGCTTACAAATTAAACCAAGATTAAGTGATTTTAAAGCTATTGAAGCGGCAATTATGAAAAACAAAGCTTACGGCGAATTTCAGACTTTGTCTAATTATGCTAATAAAATTTACCCAAAAACTACATTAGGAACCTATCACCAAGCAATGTATTTTGAAAAAACAGGTAATTATAAAAAAGCGATAAAAGAATACCAAAAATCATTCACACTAGAAGCTATCAGAGAATTAACCAAAGATTTAATGATGAACAGAGCAGAAGCTTTAAAAGGAAAAGATGAAAAACCAGCAGATGTTATTGAAGAAGCTCCGGCTGACACACCAACAGAATAAATACAATTCTAAACAAGAATAACACAAATGAGTAAAGTTAAAACAGCTTTCTTTTGTCAAAAATGTGGTACCCAATATTCAAAATGGCAAGGACAATGCAATGCCTGCAAAGAATGGAATACGATAGTAGAAGAATTGGTTCAAAAAGAAGAGAAAGCAGCTTGGAAAACTACATCTACTTCCACAAAAGCGGCTACAAAACCTTTGCGAATTAGCGAAATTGACACTGCACAAGAAGTTCGAATGAATACCACAGATAATGAACTAAATCGGGTTCTAGGTGGTGGAATAGTTCCAGGTTCATTAATACTTTTAGGTGGAGAACCTGGAATTGGAAAAAGTACGCTTTTATTACAAATAGCATTAAAATTACCCTATAAAACATTATACGTTTCTGGTGAAGAAAGTCAGAAGCAGATTAAAATGCGCGCTGAGCGTATTACTTCAAGCTTAGACAATTGTTATATTCTAACGGAAACGAAAACGCAAAATATTTTTAGACAAATTCTAGAAATTGAACCTGATATTGTAATAATCGATTCAATTCAGACATTGCACACAGATTATATTGAATCTTCTGCCGGAAGTATTTCACAGATTAGAGAATGCACAGCAGAATTGATTAAATATGCCAAAGAAACCAATACACCTGTTTTACTAATTGGACATATTACAAAAGACGGAACTATTGCCGGACCAAAGATTTTGGAACATATGGTAGACACCGTTTTACAATTTGAAGGCGACAGAAATCACGTGTATAGAATTTTACGTTCCTTAAAAAATAGATTTGGATCTACTGCTGAATTAGGAATTTATGAAATGCAAGGTTCAGGATTGCGAGAAGTTGATAATCCATCAGAAATATTAATTTCGCACAAAGACGAACAACTTTCTGGAACTGCAATAGCTGTTACCTTAGAAGGAATGCGCCCATTGATGTTAGAAATTCAAGCTTTAGTTAGTAGCGCTGTTTATGGAACACCACAACGTAGCACAACAGGATACAACGCCAAACGATTAAATATGATTTTGGCTGTGTTAGAAAAAAGAGCCGGATTTAGATTAGGGACCAAAGATGTATTCTTAAACATTACAGGTGGGATTTCTGTAGAAGACACCGCGATAGACCTAGCCGTTGTAGCCGCAATTCTTTCTTCGAACGAAGATATTGCTATTCCTGAAGGATTTTGTTTTGCAGGAGAAGTGGGCCTTTCTGGCGAAATACGACCTGTGAACCGTATTGAACAACGCATCCAAGAAGCTGAAAAACTGGGCTTTACCACTATCTTGGTTTCTAAGCATAATAAGATATCGGTAAAAAATCCTGGAATTAAAGTAATCTTAGTAGCTAAGATTGAGGATGTTGTAAGTGAATTGTTTGGCTGAAAACTAATTTTAACAAATACTTGATAGGAAAATAAATTTTATATATCTTTGCAGCCCCGTTTGGAGTTAAAAAAAGAACTTCGATTAATTTATAAAGAAGATTATTATGAAAAAATTATTACTAGTTGTATTTTTTGTTAGTTATTTAGCAAATAGTCAGACAATTGATTACAAATTATGTAACGATTTCTTGAAGAAACACGTTTCTCCGATAGGAGTAGTTGATTACGACAAGGTTTTGAAAAACATGGACCAAATAAATTTGATCTCTTCAAATTTTTCTAAAATTTCTCCTAACAAGAGCTGGACAGAAAATGAAGTTAAAACATTCTGGATTAACGTTTACAACATTAACGTTGTTAAACTTTTCGCAGAAAACTATCCGTTGAAAAGCATAAACTACATTAGAGATCCTTTCCAAATGAAATTCATTTCTTTTGATGGTGAAAAAATATCTCTAGATCATATCTCAAATGAGATTCTTAAACCACTTAATGATCCTAGAGTTAACTTTGTATTATACACAACAGCGATCTCTTCTCCTGTTTTAAGAAATACAGCGTACATTGCAGAAACTATTGAGGATGATTTGAATGTAGCAACTAATGTTTATATCAATGATATTACAAAAAACAATATAACTGCTAAAAAGTGTTCACTTTCTAAAATTTTTGAATGGAACGTTACAGATTTTATGGGAGCTAATACTCTTATATCTTTTATCAACGGATTTTCAAATACAACAATTGCAGAAGACGCTAAAATAAGTTTCATGGAATATGATTGGAACTTACACAAATAGATAACGATCAAAATTTTATAATAAAGCCGACTAAAATTATTTAGTCGGCTTTATTGTTTATTATGGATAATTATTCGTTAACTGAAGTGGATTTAGTTAGTATATTTTATCAGTAATTACTCCTCTCCTTTTACATATTCTAAAATATCTGCTGGTTGGCAATCTAAAATTTCACAAATAGCTTCCAATGTAGTTAATCGAATTGCTTTTGCCTTTCCTGTTTTGATGATTGATAAATTCGCTGTTGTTATACCAAGTTTCTCTGCTAATTCCGTAGAACGCATTTTTCGTTTGGCTAACATTACATCCAAGTTTATGATAATTGGCATAATTAAAATGTTAAGTCGTTTTCTTCTTTTAGGCTTTTTGCAATTATAAATACTTCACTTAATATTATAAAAAACAAGCCCAAAGAAAATAATAAAACATTTGAATTTAGCTCAAAACTCAACGAAATATTTCGCTTTAAGAAATTAAAAATAAAACCTGAAACTCCAGAAATTATAGCTGAAGAAATTAAGATCAAACCAATTTTATTTAGCAATTGAACTACTTCCAAGTCAAAAATGATCTTCAGTTGAAATAATCGCAATAATTTTTTAAACAGGTAAAGAGAATAAATTATCAGTAAGCTTGAAATCATAAAGCAAGCTAAAATAATTTTGGATTCTAAGTCAACAACTAACAATTCGTTTCCATTGATTTTAATGGGAAGATCAAAAGATTCATATCCAAAAATAATATAACCACTTAAGAATAGAATAATTGGAATAGTAACCATCGCCATTATCCAAACAAAATCTATAATCGCTTTAAGAAAATTTAATTTTTTCATATTTTGATTCATTTAAGAAATTCAAAAGTATAAAAAATTATTGTATTACAATAATAAAATATCAAAATTTGATAATTTTACATTCTTTCCATCAATTCCAAAGCTTTATTAATCGATTTTACATTTTCGAAAGTAATCAACAATTTTAATCCTGTTTTAGTCTCTTTTTCTTTGATTTTACAGATGTTTCCATTGTGTTGAGCAAACTGCATTACTTTTATAAAACGATTGGATTGATAAAAACTACTTTGTTGATCGCCAATAAAATAACCAATCATTTTGCCTTGTTTCATCAACAGACGTTCTAATCCAATTGAAGTGGCTTTCCATTTTATCCGAACACTATTCAATAAAGCAATAGCTGGTCTTGGCAAAGCACCAAACCTATCAATTAGTTTCTGTTCGAATTTTTGTAAGGTCTCTTCGTTTTTAATCTGACCTAATTCGCTATATAAAATCAACCGTTCAGCAACATTGTTTATATATTCATCTGGAAACAACAATTCAAAATCGGTATCAATTTGAATATCTTTTACAAACTCTTTAGTTTCGATATCATTTTCTTCCTGATATAAATCTTTAAATTCGTTTTCTTTCAATTCGTCAATGGCTTCGTTCATAATCTTCTGATAAGTATCAAAACCAATATCATTGATGAAACCGCTTTGTTCGCCACCTAATAAATCTCCAGCACCACGAATTTCCAAATCCTTCATCGCAATGTTGAAACCACTTCCTAATTCGCTGAACTGTTCCAATGCATTAATACGCTTTTGGGCTTCACCTGTCATGATTGAATATGGCGGTGTGATGAAATAACAAAATGCTTTTTTATTACTTCTTCCTACTCGACCACGCATTTGATGCAAATCTGATAATCCGAAATTATTCGCATTGTTGATGAAAATTGTATTCGCATTGGGCACATCTAAACCACTTTCTATAATAGTTGTCGCGACTAAAACATCAAAATCGCCTTCCATAAAAGCCAACATCAGTTCTTCCAGTTTCTTGCCATCCATTTGTCCGTGTCCGATTCCAACTTTCGCTCCAGGAACCAAACGCTGAATCATTCCAGCAACTTCTTTAATGTTTTCAATTCGATTGTTGATGAAAAAAACTTGTCCGCCACGCTGAATTTCATACGAAATAGCATCACGAATTTGCTCTTCGTTAAAACGAACAACGTTTGTTTCAATAGGATAACGATTTGGCGGAGGAGTCGTAATTACCGATAAATCTCGAGCAGCCATCAATGAAAACTGTAAAGTTCTCGGAATCGGAGTTGCTGTTAATGTCAAAGTATCCACATTTGTGGCAATCGTTTTTAATTTATCTTTTACGTTTACTCCGAATTTTTGCTCTTCATCAATAATTAGTAAACCTAAATCTTTAAAAATTACATTTTTATTTACCAATTGATGCGTTCCAATCAAAATATCAACTTTTCCTGCTGTTAAATCCTGAAGTGTCTCAGATTTTTGTTTCGCCGTTCTGAATCGATTTAAATAACTTACCGTAACGGGCATATCTTTCAATCGTTCGGTAAAAGTTCTATAATGTTGGTATGCTAAAATTGTAGTTGGAACTAAGATTGCGACTTGTTTACCATTATCAACAGCTTTAAAAGCAGCACGAATTGCAACTTCTGTCTTTCCAAAACCAACATCACCACAAACCAATCGGTCCATCGGACGTTCATTTTCCATGTCCGCTTTTACATCGGCTGTAGCCGTAATTTGATCGGGTGTATCTTCGTAAATGAAAGAACTTTCTAATTCTTTTTGCAAATAACTATCCGGTGCAAACTGAAAACCTTTGTCTAATCGTCGCTTCGCATACAACTGAATTAAGTTGAAGGCTATATGTTTTACACGAGCTTTTGTTTTCTGTTTTAAAACCTTCCACGCATTGCTTCCTAATTTATAAATTTTAGGTGGTGCTCCGTCTTTTCCGTTATATTTCGAAATTTTATGCAGCGAATGAATGCTTACATAAACAATGTCGTTATCAGCATAAACCAATTTAATGGCTTCTTGCGTTTTGCCTTCGACTTGAATTTTTTGCAAACCACCAAATTTCCCAATTCCGTGATCAATGTGCGTTACATAATCGCCAACCGACAATGAAGTCAGTTCTTTTAAAGTAATCGTTTGCTTTTTTGAATAATTACTTTTGATAGAAAATTTGTGATAACGCTCAAAAATCTGATGATCGGTATAACATGCTATTTGATTTTCTTCATCAATAAAACCTTCATACAAAGGCAATACCAAGGTTTTATATTGCTTGCGAATACTTTCCGAATTGGCTTCGTCCATGTCAGCAAAAATATCATGAAAACGACTCGCTTGATTTTCATTTGAACAACATAAATAATTTTTATAGCCGTTGAAATGGTTCTCACTAAGGTTATTCAACAACAAATCGAATTGTTTGTTGAACGAAGGTTGAGGTTGGATATGAAATTCCACCGATTTGTCAATCTTAAAAACTGCTTTTGCTTGCAACTCCACTACCGAAAAATCTAAGGCTCTTCGTAAGAATTGCTTCTGATTGACGAATAACTCTTCTGGCGGAGCATGTTTAATATCTGAAGACAAAGCACCAAATGCTTCCTTTGCTTTATCAAATAATTTATCTAATTGTTCCCCTAAACTTTCTGTGTTTTGGATTACAATAACAGTTTTTTCACTGATATAATCTAAGAAACTCTCACGGTTTTCTTGTAATAATTTGTTTTCAACATTCGGTATAATCGAAATCTTTTTTAACTTTTCGATGGACAATTGCGTTTCCACATCAAAACTTCGAATGCTATCTACTTCGTTACCGAAAAACTCGATTCGGTACGGATTATCATTCGAGAATGAAAACACATCTATAATTCCACCACGAACCGAAAATTCTCCAGGTTCTGTAACGAAATCAACGCGTTTAAAATTATATTCAAATAGAGTTTCGTTGATAAAATCTATCGATAAATTATCACTCACCGCTAATTTCAACGTATTTTTTTCTAATTCTTTTCGAGTCACTACTTTCTCAAAAATCGCTTCCGCATAAGAAACAATAATTGCGGGTTTTTTACGAGAATTAATCCGATTCAAAACTTCGGCACGTAATAAAATATTGGCGTTATCCGTTTCTTCAATTTGGTAAGGTCTTCGGTAGGAACTTGGATAAAAAAGTACATCTTCCGTATTTAACAATTGTTCTAAATCGTTTAAATAATAAGCAGCTTCTTCCTTATTTCTAAATAAAATCAGTAATGGTAATTCCGATTTTTTAAACAAAGAATACATTACAAAAGACAATGCAGAACCCACCAAACCGCTAGCATGGGATTTTTTTCGTGACGCAAAAGTGCTTTCTAAAACAGCAATTTTTGGTGACTTATCGTAAATTGAAATAATGTCTGACTTGCTCAATACTATTCGTCTTTTATTTGATCTGAAATTTGCATTTTCTCTATCATTTGTTTTGGTCTAGCATTTCTTGTAGTATCTAATGCTTGCAACATCTGCTCCTCTCCAAATTCCTTAGGAATAGCTTTTTTAATAACAATTTCATCCCATTGATTGTATAAACCTTTGATTTCTTCGTTAATTTCAGGAATCAATTTAGCAATCCTAGCTTCAGGAATAACTTCTAAATTCATGAAAGTTTCCAAAGATTTTATTTTTGTAGTCAAGGTAGTTAATCGACTTAAAACTTGAGGTATTTGATACTCTAATGGTGCCGTTATTGCTAAACTATCAGCCTTTACAGCAATATTTTTAGTCTTTAGCTGGAAAGCCAATAAGTTAGATTTTGGGTTTTGAAGCATTTCAATTTCAAATTGTCTCCACTGATTCCAACTGCTCAAATTAGCCTTAATTTCTGGCTTAGGATTAGGGAAATGGAACTGCCACATTTTAGAAATATTTTTAAAAACAGCCTCGTTTTTTTGAGTTAGTTTTTCGGCTTCTAACTGCTGTTGGGAGTCCTTCTCGCACGACATTAGACTTAAAGAAAAAACCAGTACAATTGCTATAAAACTTTTCATTTTTTATTTTAAAGAACCAAAGGTACAAATGTTTATAAAACTAATACGTAAAACTAATATTTTCTTAACAGTTGTTTGAAAAGCAAGACGTTGGCTTTTCATGAATTCTTACTAAATCCATTCTTTTTTATTAAAAGCGAACTGAAACTATTGTTTTAGTAAAAATATAACAATACTGCATCACAAAAACTCAGGCTAAAATGGTATATTTGCTGTCTATTTAATTCAATAAAATGGATACAAAAATTTTAATTATTGGTGCTTGTGGTCAAATAGGTACTGAACTTACTGCAAAGCTTAGAGCAACTTATGGCGTTAACAATGTAATTGCTTCAGACATTAGAAAACTGAACAATGATGTAGTTAATAATGGTATTTTTGAAGTAGTTAATGCTTTAGATTACAACCAAATTGAACATTTAATTGAGCAATATCAAATTACAGATGTTTATTTAATGGCTGCTTTACTTTCGGCTACAGCCGAAAAAAATCCTGCATTTGCATGGGACTTGAACATGAATTCTTTGTTTCACGTTTTAAATTTAGCCAAAGCAGGAAAGATTAAGAAAATTTTCTGGCCATCAAGTATTGCCGTTTTTGGACCTACTACACCAAGACAAAATACGCCTCAGTATACGATAATGGAACCTTCAACGGTTTATGGAATTTCAAAACAAACAGGTGAAAGATGGGCTGAATATTATAACAAACAATATGGTGTAGATGTTAGAAGTATCCGTTATCCAGGTTTAATTAGTTGGAGTACAGAAGCTGGTGGAGGAACTACAG
The DNA here is from genome assembly GCF_042686085.1 of Flavobacterium ardleyense. GTDB lineage: Bacteria > Bacteroidota > Bacteroidia > Flavobacteriales > Flavobacteriaceae > Flavobacterium > Flavobacterium ardleyense. Next base: position 600,000 of record NZ_JBHUOL010000012.1, on the reverse strand, counting down.
ATTATGCTGTAGATATTTATCACAAAGCTATTACAGACGGAAAATTCACAAGTTTTTTATCTGAAGACACAGAACTTCCAATGATGTATATGGATGATGCGATCAAAGCTACGATTAGCATTATGCAAGCTCCAGCAGCACAAATAAAAATACGCTCTTCCTACAATTTAGCCGCAATGAGTTTTACACCAAAGCAAATTGGAGAAGAGATTAAAAAGCATTATCCAAAATTTGAATTGGACTACGAGCCCGACTTCCGTCAGAAAATTGCTGACAGCTGGCCTGCAAGTATTGATGATGAAACGGCACGAACAGATTGGGGTTGGAAAAATGATTTCGACTTAGAAAATATGACAGTAGATATGTTTGAAAATTTAAAAAAACACATTTATAACAAATAAAAAAACGCCTCGATAAATCGGGGCGTCTTTCGTTAAACAAAAAACAAACTATTCTTGAACTATAGGAGCTCTTAATGATTCTAAAACATCTACAACCTCACCAATCAACATTGGATCTGTAACTCCATTTAAACCTGCAGATTGACCGATGTATCCAATGAATTTATCATACTCAGTATCGTTAATTTTTTTTCCCATACGTGGGTTTTGAGCCGGGTCATGCGTTTTAACCATATTTAAACCCGAATAAGTATTTGTAGCACCACCACCTGTATTTGCAGAAAAGAAATCAGTAAGGTTTTTACTTAAAATAGCAACATTTGTAGTGTTTCCACTTAAGGCTTCAGAAAGAACCGGCGCGAAGTGTGCTGATAGATTTCCTGGCGCATCAGTAATAGCATCAGAAACAATTAAGGTAATCGTTGAATCAACCACTGAACGATAGCTTAAACGTCCTTGTTCAATCATTTGCCCTGGATTGTTAGGGTCTGCAACTTTTGTGGTTCCCCCTAATTTTGCATATAAAGAGGTTGGTTCCATTGGAGCATCAACAGCATTATCATCGTCGCTACAAGAAGTGACGAAAGTTCCTGAAGCAATAAACAAAGCCAAGTAGGCTAATTTTGAAAGATTTTTCATAGTAATAGTATTTGTAAATTAATTAAAAATTCGTTGAATGCCTCTTGAAAACTTGTAGCTAAAGCTGTCTTCACTCATAACCGGGCAGGCGGTTTTATTTGCTAATTCTTGCGGTAAGACATAACGCTCTGCATTATAATTTCCTAAGGCTACTAATTTATTATAAACGTATTCTGAATTCGCGACTTTCATATCATGGAAATAAACCAATACACCCGTTTCCATATTCAATCGGTCCGTTTTTACGCCTGGAATTGATTTTAAATTTCTGTGGATTTCTTTCGCTTTTAAAGAGTCAATCGATTCTTTAAAGTCTATTCTGCTGATCTGCAAAGAAGCATTATCCACAACCAATGGTTTAGCATTTGCAATATGAACTACTAAAACTGTAGTAAGAATCAGGAAAACTCCAAGAACACTTCCTCCTGCGATTTTTAAAATTTTATTTGTTTTCATTTTATGTTTGTTTAGTAGCATTTACGCAAAATGAAACGGCTTGGTTTTCTGAAAATGAAAAAAGATTAAATTTTAACATTTGGACATAAAAAAACCCGAGACAAATTGCTCGGGTTTAATTACCATAATTGGTTTTACTTTTTCTTTTCTTGTATGATTTTATCTTCAATTGCTATTTTCAAGGGAATCACGTCTTTTGATATTTGATTAGGAATGGTCATGGAAAGCACGTATTGCTTTATTTTCCAATTTCCGTTTTCAAAAACTAAAATGCCTGAACCTCTACAAATTTTCATTTGCGTATCCAGTAATTCATCAAACCAAACCGTTTTATTAGCGGCACTTATATAGATGTTGCGTTCGATAGCTTTAAAACTCCAAGCTTTCCCTTTGTCAAAATGGGGTTTTGCATAAGTTTGAAAGTCTTTTTTATTCCAATTTTCAGTTGCATCTGTTCCTATGAATACAGATTCATCTGCCATTGTATTGAAATAATCATTATAATTTGCTTCCGAAGCAGCTTTGTGCCAGTTATCAAGAATTGTTGCGATTGTTTGTTTGTCTACTCTTTGAATTGTATTCTCACACGGTTTGCATGAGAAAGCTAATATTGCTAGAAGTAATAACGATAGTTTTTTCATGGTTTTTTATTTTCTTTTTATTCGTTTTCACCTCCTTTGGAGGGGTGCCCTTGGGCGGGGTGGTTAACCTTACTTTTAAATTCAGTAATAATAAATTGCTCTAAATCTTTCATACCGTTTTCAACATAATATAAAATTTTTGAAGTTGAAATTCTAAAAACTTTCAAATCTAAATTCTTAAGATACATTTCTCTTTTTTTATCATACTCTTCTTGAGAATTATGAATTTCACCATCAATTTCAACAACTAAACCGAGAGCTTTTACATAAAAATCCACAATATAGTTACCAATTATTCTTTGCCGATCAAAATCGATATTCCAAAATGATTTGTTCCTTACTTCTTTCCAAAACACAACTTCCGAAAAATTACCTGCTTTCCTGAGTGCCTTTGCTCTAGTTTTTAATAAAGGATTATAAGGTAAATTTAAAACGAAATTTCTCTTAATTGAGATGCCATGAATTATTGTTAAGATTTCCTCTTGCATTTATATTGTTTTATTTACATCAGAAAAACCACCCCGCCTTTCAGGCACCCCTCCAAAGGAGGGGAAGTTAAAAAAACTTAATTATTAATCACAACTGTTTTTACGTTTACGAATTCTTTGATTCCGTTTTCCGATAACTCTCTACCATAGCCTGATTTTTTTACGCCACCAAAAGGCAATCTTGGATCTGATTTTACCATTTCATTGATAAAAACGGCTCCTTCATTAAAAGAACTGATGTGTTTTTTGATGTTTTCAATATCTTGTGTAAAAACGGAAACACCTAATCCGAATTCAGAAGTATTACTTAACTCAATAGCTTCTTCGAGTGTTTTAAAGGTCGTAACTGCCACAACTGGACCAAAGGTTTCTTCTTTAAAAACAGGCATTTCTACTGAAACATTTGTCAAAATTGTAGGTTCGTAGAAAGCTTCTGTTCTTTTGCCACCACAAACTAGCTTTGCTCCCATTTCAATCGATTTATTTACTTGCACTTCTAATTCTTCCGCCAAATCTTCTCGGGCTAATGAGCCTATTTCTGTGGTTTTATCTAATGGATTTCCTGTTTTCAACTTTTGGATGGCTGTTTTTAGTTGAGACACGAAAGCATCGGCAACGTTTTCATGTAGTAGAAATCGTTTTGATGCGATACAACTTTGTCCCGCGTTTTGCATTCGTGCATTTACGGCTATTGCAACAGTTTTTTCAAGATTTGCATCTTCTAAAACAATAAAGGCATTGTTTCCACCTAATTCTAGCACACATTTTTTCAAGTGTTTTCCGGCTTCGGTGGCAACGGCTATTCCGGCTTGCTCACTTCCGGTTAGTGAAACTGCTTTTATGATTGGATTCGCAATAACTTCAGCAACCTCATCACTTGGAATAGGTAAATCTTGATAACATCCTTTTGGAAAACCAGCTTCTTCAAAAATAGTTTGGATTAGCTTAGCCGATTTCGGAACGTTACTTGCATGTTTGACTAAAACGGTATTTCCCGCCATTACTGATGGAACTGCGAATCGGAAAACTTGCCAAAACGGAAAATTCCAAGGCATAACTCCCAAAAGCACGCCTAAAGGTTCATAAGTAACAAAACTTTCAGAAGCATCTGTTTTTATATGTTTTGTTGCCAAAAATTGAGCAGCGTTTTCATAATAATACGTACATAATAATGCACATTTTTCCACCTCAGCGATTGCTTGAGTTATGGGTTTATGCATTTCATTGGTGATGCATTCCGCGTATTTTTGTTTATTGTCTGAAAGTATTTTGGCTAGTTGTGGTAAAAATGAAAGTCGGTGTTCGATTGTTTCTTTTTGCCATATTGATTGAGTGTCTCTTGAAAGTTCTAATTTATTTTCCATTTCGAAAGGTTTTCGTAAAATTACATTTTTTATTTGAAAACTAGGGTTGCGTTAGGGATGGGAGAGCAAATCCTTTATTTTATAAAATTACAAAAATTTTATAAAATAAAGATTGAAACGGACAGCCCGACCCTTGTGGTAACGCCCAAATTAAATTATATCTTTGTGCGATATTTTACAACTATACTAAAATGGAAGATTGTTTTGAAACGTTAATTTCGAGTTATTTAGATACGAAAGTGGGAATTGTCGCCGATTTTGTTTCGGAAGAATTGGCCCAACATTTAATAGATCGTCTGTTTGCTTTAAAGGAACAAAATTTATTAAAAGCGGCAGGAATAGGCAATGTTGCCAAATTAACGCACAATGCCGAAATTAGAAGCGACGAAATTTATTGGTTAGAGCGAAACAATAACAATGAATTCGAAAATCAATTTTTAGACCAAATGGATGCTTATGTGTCGTATTTAAACCGCAGTTGTTATACCGGAATCACAGGTTATGAATTCCATTTTGCCTTATTTGATAAGGGAAGTTTTTACCGAAAGCATTTGGATCAGTTTAAAGATAATTCAAGCCGACAGTTTTCGATGATTACGTATTTAAACCAAAATTGGCAACCGGAAGATGGTGGTGAATTGTGTATTTATGACGACGAGAAAGTTCAGAAAGTAGCACCAACCAATAGAAAAACAGTTTTCTTTAAAAGTGACGAGTTGGTTCACGAGGTTTTAGAAACCAATAAAGCAAGATTGAGTGTTACAGGATGGTTGAGAAGGGATTGATTAAAACAAAAAACTCTACGTTGGTTTTAAAGTATTTTCTTTCACTTCCTGTTTCCGTAAAAAACGGCACAGGCTTTGGGCTCCAACCATTTTTAAAAATAACAATTAATTCAAAATAGCTTTAAAAAAAAAAGGACTTTACATTGCTGTAAAGTCTTTCATTTTGCTCCCTCTTCCCGAAAAAAACGGGACAAGCTTTGGGCTGGAATCAATTTGAAAAATAAAAACTAATTCAAAATTGCTCTAAAACAAAAAAGACTTTACATTACTATAAAGTCTTTTTTTTGCTCCCTCTTCCCGTAAAAACGGGACAGGCTTTGGGCTCCAACCATTTTGAAAAATAACAATCAATTCAAAATAGCTTTAAAATAAAAAAGACTTTACATTGCTGTAAAGTCTTTTCTTTTGCTCCCTCTTCCCGAAAAAAACGGAACAGGCTTTGGGCTGGAACCAACTGAACAAATAATAGTCAATTAAAAATAACTATAAATAAAAAAGACTTTACATTGCTGTAAAGTCTTTTCTTTTGCTCCCTCTCTTGGGCTCGAACCAAGGACCCTCTGATTAACAGTCAGATGCTCTAACCAACTGAGCTAAGAAGGAATTACCTAAAAGGTAAATGTGCTTTCGTTAAAAATTTGCTCCCTCTCTTGGGCTCGAACCAAGGACCCTCTGATTAACAGTCAGATGCTCTAACCAACTGAGCTAAGAAGGAAGGTATTGCTATTTTTAACGAGTGCAAATATAAACTGATTTTTTGTTATCGCAAATTATTTTGACTAAAAAATTAGAAAAGTTTATCTGCTACTAATTGGTAGATGTCTTTTCCAAAGGTTAAAGCCATTAAGGTCAGCAAGATAATCATGCCGGCAGTCTGCACATAACCTGCTGCTTTATCAGACAATTTTTTGCCTGTTATCATCTCAACTATTGTAAATAAGGCGTGTCCACCATCTAAACCTGGTATTGGTAACAAGTTCATGAACGCCAATCCAATTGAAAACAAGGCTGTAAAGTTCCAAATAAACTCCCAATTCCAAGTATCTGGCAAACGACGAGCAATTCCAATAGGACTCTGAACGTGTTTATAAGCCTCTGTTTTGGGTCTTAGAATTAATTTGAACTGTTTTACGTTGTACACTAATAAAGACCAAGATTCCTTCACTGCTGCAGGAACTGCTTGCCCAAACGTAAGTTGATTGTTTACTTCGAAATCTAATTTATCTAAAGGTTTATTAAAAAAACCTAACTTCCCTTCTTTGTCTACCTTAGCTTTTAATTCAACTGTTTTTTCTCCTCTCAAAACTACTAAAGCAATACTATCATTTTTGTGTTTTGAAACGCCATCTTTAAATTGATCGTAATAAACAAAATTAGTTCCGTTTAATGATTTTATTTTATCACCCATCAATAAGCCTGCTTTTTCAGCTTCCGATTTTGGAACAACTGAATCTACTACTGAATTTGTATAACGTGGTCCTAAGAATTCTTTTCCTTCTTTACTTATGATTTCACCTTTCATCTCGTCTGTTAAAATCACATCTATGATTTTACCATCACGTTCTACCTCAACTTTATCTCCTAATAAAATATCTAAAGTCATACGGTTGAAACTCGGCTGAAACTTTCCGTCAACTGAAACAATTTTATCTCCGTTTTCAAATCCGGCTTTATGACCAACATCTCCAAAAGCTAATCCGTTTTCTTGAATTTTTTCTGTTGCAATGAATTTCTGACCAACAGTTGAATACATAATAGTAAAAATCAACCAAGCTAAAATTATATTTACTGTAATTCCACCTAACATAATAATTAAACGTTGCCAAGCTGGTTTTGAACGGAATTCCCAAGGTTGCGGTTCCGTATTCATTTGGTCCGTATCCATGCTTTCATCTATCATTCCCGAAAGTTTTACATAACCTCCTAATGGCAACCAACCAATTCCCCATTCTGTATCACCAATTTTCTTTTTCAACAAAGAAAAACCAGCGTCCATAAATAAGTAAAATTTCTCAACGCGAACTTTGAATATTTTCGCTGCTATGTAGTGACCTAATTCGTGAAGAATTACTAAAACCGATAATATAAATAATATTTGAGCTACTTGAATCATTTCTATGCTTTTATTTAAACGACAAAAGTAAGGTATTCACCTTACTTTTCATCATAATTTTATGTGTGACCTATTTTTTTATAAAATTTTTATGAATTACGCCTTCCGAAGTAGAAATTTTAAGCACGTGTAACCCAGCGGATAACTCACTTACTGAGAAATCACTAGTTTTTTCTTGCCCAACTAATTGTCCTAATGTATTATAAATTTCAATCTTTTCTATAAGTAGTGTTGACGGCATCATGATGTGGATTTGATCATTTGCTGGGTTCGGATACACCGAAACTGTTTGTGATACCTCAAAAGCAGCCCTAGATAAAGCTGCACTATTACTTCTTGAAATAATATGTTTGTTCGGGTCAAAAGTAACTCCTGTCACCTTAAAAGGAACTGAAACAATAAACTGTTGATTATTTGTTGTGTTATTTACCACCACATCATGCGTTGCTCCGCCTGCGCCTTTCAACCTGATTTCTAACGGCATCTCAAAAAAAGTAACACTTGAATTCGATTGCGTTTGTCCAACAGTTATTTTAGCTTGTCCTGCACCCCAATTTTGAGCATTAACATTGTATGTTGGATAACCTTGTTTATAAATCCAATCATTGAAGAATTCGGTTAAACTGCTTCCGTGAGCTGCTTCCAGATGCGCCTTTAAGTCGCCCGTTAGCGCATATCCAAATGCTAAATTAGTGTCATTCAAATAACTTTTTAAAGCTTGAAAAAACTTTACATCACCCATCACCCAGCGCAACATATGAGTCACCATCGCACCTTTGTCATAAGATAATCGTGAACTAAATATTCTATCTACATTTTCCGCTTCGGCGTCGGTTAAATAAACCGCTCCCCCGCTTTGAGAAGTTATAGTATTGATTTTATTATTTTTCCAAGAAACGAAAGACGCGGCTCCATCTAATTCTTCCACCACAATCCCGGCTGCATATTCCGTTAAACCTTCATTCAACCATACATCCTTCCAACTGCCACAGGTTATTTTATTTCCAAACCATTGATGTCCTAATTCGTGTGCAATTAAACTTCTTCCAAAACTTCCCATCGACGACATGGTAGTATGTTCCATGCCACCACCCCAACCAAATTGCACGTGGCCATACTGTTCATTTCGGTAAGGATACAAACCAAATTTCTCTTCAAATACATTCATAATAGGAGCTGTTACATCAATTGCAGCCCTGACGTTTGCAGTATTTGATTCCGGATATAAATAATTTATAATTGGGAAAAATGGACGTTCAGCGTTACCTAATCCTGCTTGAAAATTATAACTAGCAAAATTAGAAACGTTTAATGAAATCAAATAAGCAGGAATTGGATAGCCGTGTTTAAAATGTCTTGTAATTTTTCCGCCAAGAGTGCTTGAACTTACTAACTTTCCATTGGTTACTCCGATATAGGGCGATGGACTAGTAATATAAACATCAATACTATCAACTTTATCTTTCAGATCTTGCTTACAAGGCCACCAATCTCTAGCACCAAAAGGCTCCGATAATGTATAAATAATCGGATTTCCATTATGGGTTGTTTTAGTAAAAGCTTGTTGGCCACTTGCAGGAACTCCAGAATATTCGATAACTACAGTTGCCGGATTTCCAGTTGCTAAAGTGCGAGGTAAAGTAATTACTAATTCATTATTTGTATTTTGAACAAAATTCAATATAACGCCTGCAGACTTTACAGAACTAACAACCAATTGTTTTGTCAAATCAAACGTAACTTTATTCATTGGAGCCAATGCCTTAAAAGTAGAGGTTACTTTACCAGTAATAAAATTCACTGAAGGATCAACTGTAAAACGCAATTCGTGATAAATTATATCATAATTAGCGGTATTAGCATTCGCAACAAAATTTTGAAGTGACGAAGCAGTTCTCATTTCCGATTGCACCATTCTCTCGAACACATCAGTGTCATCTTGGGCAAACCCAAAAGCACAAGAGAGAAGTAATAAATAAAGCAGATTTTTTTTCATTAGTTGCGCGTTTATTAGCTATAAATAGTTGGTTTTTTTAGTAAAAGAATTTAATAAATTCCATTAAACTCAAATTTTAGCGAATATAATACAAAATTCTTATAATTTGAATGCGTTTATAAAGAAATAGATATTAATTAGTAAACTTAACAGCATTTTTGTTTTATGTCGATTATCTGAATCCATTTTCTTAAATTTGTTGCTTTAAAATCCAATATATTATGTTACAAATAGCGTACATTAGAGAAAACAGAGAAGAAGTAGTGCAAAAGTTGGCGAAAAGAAATATTGACGCCAAAGCTGCAATTGATGAAGTAATTACTCTTGATGAGAAAAAAAGAGCTACTCAATCAGCGTTAGAAACTATTAAATCAGAATCTAATAAGCTGTCCAAAGATATTGGTGATTTAATGAAAGGTGGCGAAAAAGCGAAAGCTGAAATCTTAAGAGAAAAATCAGTACAACTTCGTGAAAAAGACAAAGAACTTACCGAAGTTTTAAATAATATTACCGCTCAATTACAAGACGAATTATATAAATTACCTAATTTACCTGCAGAAATCGTTCCTGTTGGAAAAACTCCGGAAGAAAATTTAAATATTTTCGAAGAAGGTGAAATTCCAAAATTACACGAAGGTGCATTGCCTCATTGGGAATTAGCAAAAAAATACGATTTAATTGATTTTGAATTAGGTGTAAAAATTACGGGAGCGGGTTTTCCAGTTTATAAAGGGAAATGTGCGAAATTACAACGTGCTTTAATCACTTATTTCTTAGATAAAAATACCGATGCAGGTTATCTAGAATACCAAGTTCCTCATTTAGTAAACGAAGCTTCAGGAATTGGAACAGGACAATTGCCAGACAAAGAAGGACAAATGTATCACGCAGGAATTGACGATTTATATTTAATTCCAACAGCAGAAGTTCCCGTAACTAACATTTTCAGAGATGTTTTATTGAATGAAAGTGAATTACCAGTTCTTTGTACGGCTTACACGCCTTGTTTCCGCAGAGAAGCAGGTTCTTATGGAGCTCACGTTCGTGGCTTGAACCGTTTACACCAATTTGATAAAGTAGAAATCGTACGTATTGAACACCCGGATAATTCTTACAAAGCATTAGACGGAATGGTAGAACATGTTAAAGGAATTTTGCAAGAATTGAAATTACCCTACCGAATTTTAAGATTATGTGGTGGCGATATGAGTTTTGCTTCGGCATTAACCTATGATTTTGAAGTGTTTTCTACCGCACAAGAACGTTGGTTAGAAATCAGTTCAGTTTCTAACTTTGAAACCTTCCAAGCAAATCGTTTGAAATTGCGTTTCAAAGATAAAGATGGTAAAAACCAATTGGCACATACTTTAAACGGAAGTTCATTGGCTTTACCAAGAGTATTAGCTGGAATTTTAGAAAACTACCAAACGCCAGAAGGTATTGTAGTTCCTGAAGTTTTAAGAAAATATACCGGATTTGATATTATTAACTAAACGTTAATCTTTATAAAATAATGTACTAAGTTGGCACCAAAAAGTGTTACTTTAGTACATTATTCATTTTAATTTATGCTGAAAAAAATTGCTTTTATCGTCATTTTCTTGTCTTCTTTTTTGGTTACGGCCCAAAACGAACAATTGGCGTTGCATTATTTTGAAGAAGGTGAGTTTGAAAAAGCGTTATCGATTTTTGAAGAAAACGCTAAAAAACAACCATCAAACTACTACTTTTTTCAGAAAATCATCGAATGTCAGCAAGAACTACAGCAATATGATAAAGTTGAAAAAGCGATTACCGAACGAAAAACAAAATACAATCAACCGATTCTTTTAATAGAATTAGGCTATAATTTCAAACTTCAGAAAAAGGAAGCGGAAGCGAAAAAACAATATGAATTAGCACTCAAAGAAGTAGAGAAAGAACCCAATTATGCTTATCAAATTGCAAGTTCTTTTGAGAAAAAAGTATTGTTAGATTGGGCCATAAAAACCTATGAAATCGCACAAAAAGCAAAACCCGCGCTTAATTTCGATTATCAAATGGCAATGCTTCAGGGACAATTAGGAAATTTAGATAGCATGCTAGAAAAATTACTAGATTATGGTTTTAAAAATCCCGAAAATACAGCTTTAGTTTACAATCAATTAACTCGTTTTTTAGCAGATGACGCTACCGGAAATTTTGCAGAATCCATAAGAAAAAGTTTGTTGCTTAAAATTCAAAAATCACAAGACATCTATTGGAATCAGTCGCTGAGCTGGTTGTTTGTGCAACAAAAAGAATACGGAAAAGCGTTTATACAAGAAAAAGCAGTTTACAAAAGAAACCCAGAAAGCTTTTATACGATTGTTAGTCTTGCCCGATTAGCAATGGCAGAGAAACAGAATGAAGACGCTTCAAACATCTTAACTTTCGTCTTAGAAAATACGCAGGATTTGGAATTACAAATGCAAGCTCATCATTTTTTAATGACAATGGAAATTGAATCGGCACTTCCCGAGGAATACAAAATAATAAATGACAAATTAACAGAGTTACTAAAAAAATTCGGCATTACTCCTTATTCTTTAGACCTACAGTTATTAACTGCAAATTTTCAGGCTTTCTATTTGAAACAGCCTGAATTGGCAAAAAATCTGCTGCAAAATACCTTGAAGTTATCATTGAACATCAGAGATCAAGCTAAAGTCAAAATGGACTTAGCTGATATCATGGTGTATGACGAAAAATTCAACCAGGCGATTTTATATTATGCTCAAGTTGAAGATAACTTAAAAAATGATGTTTTAGCTCATGAAGCAAGCATGAAATTAGCCACTGCAAACTTCTATAAAGGGGATTTCGACTGGACGTTGCAACAAGTGAAAATCTTAAAACAATCTTCGAGTTTATTAATTGCGAATGATGCCATTGAAATGTTTTTATTAATCCAAGATAATTCAGCCGAAGACAGTTTGAGAGTGGCACTTCAAGCTTACGCAAAAGCAGATTTGCAATTGTATCAAAAGAAAAATAACGAAGCACTACAATCTTTTCTAGCAATTATAGAAAAACACAAAGGAGAAAGTATCGAAGCCGGAACGCTTTTAAAAGTGGGCGAAATTTACGAACAGAAAAAAGAATACACGAAAGCTTTAACGTATTATCAAAATATTCTAGACAACCATAAGGACGGAATTTATATTGACGAAGCTTTGTTCTTTTCTGCAGAAATTTATCGCAAATTCCTTTTGGATAATGTAAAAGCAAAAGCCTTCTACGAAAAAATGGTTTTAGAACATCCAGATAGTTTGTATTATACCGAAAGTAGAAAACAATACCGAACACTTAGAGGCGACAGTGCAATCTAGGTTTAAACTTGAAATTTTATAAAAATGATTATATACAACGTAACCGTAAACGTAGACGAAAGCATCCATACCGATTGGTTAAATTGGATGCAAAACAAACACATTAGTGATGTCTTAAAAACGGGATTATTTATCAAAGCTAAGTTAGTAAAAGTAATGGTGGAAGAAGAAATGGGAGGCACAACTTACGCTGCGCAATATTTCACAGATTCAAGAGCTAAATTAGAAGATTATTATTTGAATCACGCACCGAGATTACGCCAAGAAGGTTTAGCGCTTTTTGCTGATAAAATGTTAGCCTTTAGAACAGAATTAGAAGTAATGGACGAATTTTATCATATAGAAAACTAACATGGAAAAAGTACACGCAAAAAAACATTTAGGACAACATTTCCTAAAAGACGAAAGCATCGCGAAAGATATTGCTGATACTTTATCGTTGGAAGGTTATTCTAAAATATTAGAAATTGGTCCAGGAATGGGTGTTTTAACGAAATATCTTTTGGACAAACCCACTGAAACTTTTGTCATTGAAATTGATAGAGATTCGGTGACCTATTTAGGAGTTCATTATCCTAAATTAGAAGATCATATTATTTCGAAAGACTTCTTGAAATATAATTTGAATGAAGTTTTTAATGACGAACCTTTTGCAATTATTGGAAATTTCCCTTACAATATTTCAACACAAATTGTATTTAAAACCTTAGAAATGAGGCATCAAATCCCAGAATTTGCTGGAATGTTTCAGAAAGAAGTTGCCCAACGTATTTGTGAGAAAAAAGGAAGTAAAGTTTATGGGATTTTATCCGTTTTAACGCAAGCTTTTTATGAAGCTGAATATTTATTTACCGTTCCACCCGAAGTTTTTAATCCACCACCAAAAGTAGATTCTGGTGTTTTACGTTTAAGACGAAAAGAAAATTATACATTAGATTGTGACGAGAAATTATTTTTTCGCGTCGTAAAAACTGCGTTCCAACAAAGAAGGAAAACGTTAAGAAATAGCCTAAAGTCCTTCGGTTTTTCGGATAGTTTAAAAGAAGACACTATCTTTGACCTGAGACCAGAGCAACTTACGGTCGATCAATTCATAGAAATAACCAACAAAATAGGAGCCGATGGAATTTAAAATCAGCAATGAATTTCTATCTCAGATAGAAACTCTTATAAGCGAAAACAGATCATTAGAATTATTATTGCTTCTTGAGGACATTCACTTTGCTGATATTGCCGAAATTATGGGGGAACTCGATGATTTTGGTGCTGGTTATATTTTTAATACGTTAGATTCTGAAAAAACTGCCGAAATTCTACTTGAGTTAGACGAAGAGGTTCGAGAGAAAATCTTAAGAAACTTAACACCGAAGGAAATTGCCGAAGAGCTTGACGAGTTAAGTACTGATGATGCCGCTGATATTATCGGTGAGTTAACAAAACACATAAAAGACCAAGTAATTTCGGAGTTAGAGGATGTTGAACACGCAAAAGACATTGTAGACTTATTGCGTTATGACGAAGATTCTGCCGGAGGTTTAATGGGAAAAGAGTTAGTTCAAGTAAATGAAAACTGGAGCGTTTTAACTTGTGTAAAAGAAATGCGTGCACAAGCTGAAAATGTAACTCGAGTTCATTCGATATATGTTGTGGATGATGAAGGGCGTTTAACGGGGCGTTTGTCTTTAAAAGACTTATTGACAACTTCAACAAGAACACCAATTAGCGAAGTTTATATCAAAAAAGTAGATTACGTAAAAGTAGATACTAAAGATGTAGAAGTTGCCCGAATAATGCAAAAATACGACTTAGAAGCCATTCCTGTTGTAGATGAATTAGGCCGATTAGTGGGAAGAATTACCATTGACGATATTATTGACGTAATTAAAGAAGAAGCCGATAAGGATTACCAGTTAGCAGCGGGTATTTCTAAAGACGTTGAGGCTGACGATAGTATTTTAGCTTTAACAAAAGCACGCTTACCATGGTTAGTTTTAGCGTTATTAGGAAGTTTTGTTGCGGTAAAAGTTTCGCGCACTTTTGAAGGTGCGATGGAAAATTATGCGGTTTTATTCTTCTTCACACCATTAATTGCTGCGATGGCCGGAAATGTAGGTGTACAATCTTCTGCAATTATTGTTCAAGGTTTAGCCAACAATACTTTAGGTGGAACGATTTGGCACCGATTATTTAAAGAATTAAAACTCAGTTTATTCAACGGGCTAATTCTTGCCGTAATATTAATGCTTGGAAGTCATTTCATTATTGGCGTTGATTATAGCATTAGCATAACCGTTGCGATAGCTTTATTATCCGTAATTCTTATTGCTTCTTTAATCGGGACTTTTGTGCCTATTACATTGAATAAATACGGAATTGACCCTGCATTAGCCACTGGTCCTTTTATCACGACAAGTAATGATATCTTAGGAATTTTGATTTATTTCTCGATTGCTAAAGTAATTTTAGGTTTTTAATTAAGGCTCATCCCAACCTTTTTATAAAAACTTCGCTCTATAGTATAAACGACAAAATTTATAACTATGAAAAAGATACTAGTAACTACACTCTTATTACTTTCGGTAATTGGGCTTGCCCAAAAACCGATTTTTACAGCTGCTAAAATCAAAAACGCGACGGTTTACAGCAATTCGGCTGAATTAATACACTCGGCATCAGTTTCAATTCCTTCTGGCACTAGTGAAGTTGTTATTAAAAACATCGCTGATTACATCAATGAAAATACAATTCAAATTGGTGCTCCTGCAAATGTAACCGTGCTTTCCGTTCAGTTTACACGAAATTTTATTTCGGAATATGAAGTTGATGAAACGAACCCAGCGATTAAAAAAGTACGCGACAGTATTATTTTAGTCCAGAAAGAATTGGGTAAAATCGCTAATGAAAAAGTATCGTATTCGAAAACTATTGATTTATTAGATAAAAATCAAACTGTCGCAGGAGAAAATTCGGGCTTAAATGTTTCAGAATTAATGAAATTGGTAGATTATTATAGAACTAAAAGAAACGAATTAAGTAATACCGTAAATACGTTATACGAAAAGGAAACAAAGCTAAACGAGAAGTTAACCCGATTGAATTCCAAGTTAGAACTGAATACACAAAAAGCTGAAAAATCCTCACAAGGGAAATTAGTTTTACAAGTAATGACCGATGTTGCTAGTTCAGTAAATTTCGATATTAATTACATTACAAATAATGCTTCTTGGACTCCATTCTATGATTTGCGTGCTGATAATATCAATTCACCAATCAACTTATTGTACAAAGCAAAAGTGGTTCAAAATACAGGAATTGATTGGAAAAAAGTAAAACTGACTTTATCTAGTGGCAATCCAAATCAAAACAACACCGCTCCTATTTTACAAGCTTGGTTTTTACGTTATGGTAATAATGTAAATTATGATTATAAGAATGCCGACACTCAGTTAAATGAAGTAGTAATCACTGGTTCTGTTTCTGGAATTAAAAAGGATAAAGCACGCGCTTCGATTTCAGATTACACAACCATCAGTGAAAACCAACTAAATGTTTCGTTTGACATTGATATTCCATATGATATTTTATCAAATGGAAAAGCACATAGCGTAGCGTTGAAAGACTTAAAATTACCAGCAACTTACAAATATTACGCCGTTCCAAAAGCTGAAAAAGAGGCATTTTTATTGGCCGAAATTAAAGAGTATTCAAAATTCAATCTGTTGCCTGGTGAAGCTAATATTATTTTTGAAGGCATGTATGTTGGAAAAACCAACATCAACCCGAACCAAACTTCAGATACTCTGAATTTAAGTATGGGAAGAGATAAGAAAATTGCAGTGAATCGTGATAAAATTGCTGATAAATCGGGAACTAAATTCTTTTCAAGTTATAAAGAGCAAACGTTCACTTATGAAATTACGGTGAAAAACAACAAAAAAGAAGCGATTGAATTGTTGTTAAAAGACCAATATCCAATTAGCACGGACAAAGAAATTACTATAGAATTAACAGACAACGGAAAAGCAAAAGTAAATGCAGAAACTGGAATTCTAACTTGGGATATAAAACTAAGTGCCGGAGAAAGTAAAAAATATCGAATAAGCTATAAAGTGAAATATCCGAAAGATAAAGTTATTTCAAATTTGTAGTATAAATCTATTCTTTTCAAGATGAACTCGTTTCGGTTTCTCAAGAGTAATTAAATAAAAGATTCTGAAACGAGTTCAGAATGACATAAAGAACAAGAAGAAAACCTGACCAATTTCCAAAATTGTTCAGGTTTTCATTTATATCTATTTAATTATTTACCACCAAGTTACAAAACATATTGTATATTAACAACTGACTGTCATTGTTTTATATGATTTTTTTCAAGCAGTTACTAAGTTTCCAGGCTTTTAAAGTTTAAACATAATTAACCCTAGTTAAACGATCAAAACGGAAATATTAAATTGCTAGGCATAACTAAGTTATGTGCAAAAATTTTAATTAGAACCCAAAAAACCTAGGCTTTATGCCTAGGTTTTGTGAAAAACAACCGATTTACTCAGATATATTATAATACTTTTTTACCTCTTCAAAATTAGAATAATCTAAATTGGATTCACTTCCTTGAGATCTACCCATTAAGGTTCCAGAGGGCACAATTATGTAGCGAATCTGATTATGAATAGCAGTACCTATCTTACCTTCCGTTTCATTTGGTAGAAAGTCTGCTCCAAATTTTTTAATATCCAAAAATAATTGATCACCACCCCTTAATAAATAAGATTTGGTTGATCGTACAGTGCCATCATTATTGTATTGTGTATAAGGTAAAACATAAGTAGTCCCATTATTTGTAGACCAATAAACAAATACAGCTACGCCTCCTTGACTTACTTTTGAGAAATTAGGATTGGTTATTTTCATTCTTTTCGACCGCACCTCATCTACTTCATTCCAGTCCGGAAAAAATTTATCAGAGAAGTAAACATTGGCAACGCCATCTGCCCCGTCTGTTCCGTTTGTTCCGTTGCTACCCGCTGGCCCCGTTTCGCCATCACTGGAACAGGAAGTAATTAGTAAGGCCAAAGCCATCATACCGTAAACTAAAAATTTTGCCTTTGTTTTCATTTTTAAAAAGTTTTAAGATTAATATTTATTTATGTGAATTTTTTTAAATATCGACATGAATTTAGTAAAATAAAAGATGAAATTAGCAACAATTCATGTTTTACATATCAAACTTACAATTATAATTCAGATAAACACAGCTTAAAATGAATCAACTAAATGTTTCGTTTGATATTGATATTCCTTATGACATTTTATCGAATGGAAAAGCACATAGTGTAGCATTGAAAAATCTAAAATTACCTGCAACTTACAAATACTACGCCGTTCCGAAAGCTGAAAAAGAAGCCTTTTTATTGGCAGAAATTAAAGATTATTCAAAATTCAATCTGTTGCCAGGTGAAGCTAATATTATTTTTGAAGGCATGTATGTTGGAAAAACGAACATCAATCCGAACCAAACTTCAGATACTTTGAATTTGAGCATGGGAAGAGACAAGAAAATTGCGGTGAACCGTGAAAAAATTGCTGATAAATCGGGAACTAAATTCTTCTCAAGTTAAAAAGAACAAACATTCACTTATGAAATTACGGTGAAAAACAACAAGAAAGAAGCGATTGAATTGTTGTTAAAAGACCAATATCCAATTAGCACGGATAAAGAAATCACCATAGTTTTAACAGACAACGGAAAAGCAAAAGTAAATACAGAAACTGGAATCCTAACTTGAGATATTAAACTAAGTGCTGGAGAATCCAAAAAATACCGAATTACCTACATAGTCGAATATCCGAAAGATAAAGTTATTTCTAATTTGTAGTGTAAAGCTATTCTTGTCAAGCTGAACTCGTTCCAGTTTCTAAAGAGTAATTAAATAAAAGATTCTGAAACGAGTTCAGAATGACATAAGGGACAAGAAGAAAACCTGACCAATTTTAGAAATCGGTCAGGTTTTATGTTTTCATAACATTATAGTTTTTAAAATAATAGGTTTTTAATAAGCTCCTATAGTTTATTTAAAAAATTAGTTAGCGTAATTAAATCGCTTTTACTATCAAAATCAGTCTTATATGTCTTTAAAAATTTTTCTATTGCATCAACATTGTTAGGAAATAACTTCAACAAGCTCTTTTTCTTGTTCGGCATTTCAGTTATTTTATTATTTATCTCAATGAAATATGCATTCTTATCTTTTCTATAATGAGCCGATACAGGTTGTGTATAAGAGCTTAACGCATCTTTAAAAGGAACGTAAGTTATTACTTCCTTCATAAAGAAATTAACTTTGTCATTTTGTGTATTCGCAATTAGGAACCCCTTATTAGTTTGCCCTTTAAAATCATACTCTACAACTTTGAAAACCTTATTTATCTTCAAAAAACTAACAGTTAAACTATCCGTTTTATACATCTGTAAAACCTGGCCCCCTCTTTCAAATTCCATCTCATCATTAACAACATTATATCTTACTGCCACAATTTGATTATTTACAACAGAAATATGGGCGTCTAAAAACTCTTCCTGATAATACTGCGAACCTTGTACAGAACTCCCTTTAGGCTCTGCCACAATACCGTGAAATTGATTAATATCAAACTTAGTCGAACCACTAGTAGTGGTGGAAGTTGTCTGAGAGAACATGTTTAAGGAAAGAACAAAAGCAAAGATTATAGACAAATTTAATTTACGTAACATAAAGAAAGATTTAAAATTATTATTAAAAAATATTTAAGGTGCCGGATTAGGGATTAGTTCTTGAATTCTCTCAATTTCCGTAATAATTTCCTCTGACAAAACAGTTTCAAAAGCTGTAATATTCTCCTGCAATTGTTCCATTGTAGTTGCTCCAATAATTGTGGAAGTTACAAATTTTTGGCGATGCACAAAAGCCAACGCCATTTGCGTTAAAGTTAAGTTATTATCCTTAGCCAACTCATGGTATAATTTTGTTGCTTTGAAAGAATTCTCATTTGTATAACGCACAAAATTTGGAAATAGTTTCATCCTTGAGTTTTCGGGTAAACCATTTGCATATTTTCCAGATAAAACACCAAAAGCTAATGGAGAATAAGCCAATAAACCAACGTTTTCACGCATTCCAATTTCGGACAAACCGACTTCATATAATCTATTTAGTAGCGAAAATGGATTTTGAATCGTACTAATTCTTGGTAAGCCATGTTTTTCACTTTCCATTAAAAAACGCATTACGCCCCAAGGATTTTCATTCGAAAGTCCAATATGCTTTATTTTACCTTCCTTGATTAAACCGTCATAAACCGTAAGGACATCAAATATATTTTCCTGCCAATTAGTATCTAATTCCTGAACACCTCTTTTTTGGAACATATTCATAATACGTTCCGGCCAGTGCATTTGATACAAATCGATGGTATCAATTTGCAAGTTCTTCAAACTTAACTCAACAGCCTCGGTAATGCTTTTCTTCGAGAAATCTAACGGTTTACGGATGTACTCCATTCCCCTATTTGGTCCAGCAATTTTTGTCGCGATTACCAATTTATCTCTTTCGGCTTGACCAATTTTCTTAATCCAAGTTCCAATGTGTCGCTCCGTACTTCCGAAGATTTGCGCGTTGCCACCTATTGGATACATTTCAGCAGTATCAATAAAATTAATTCCTTTCTCTATGGCAAAATCCAATTGCGAATGTGACTCGCTTTCAGAATTTTGATTTCCGAAAGTCATGGTCCCAAGACAAATTTCACTAACTTTTATATCGGTATTCGGTAATGTTGTGTAGTTCATTTTATAGATTTCAAACCGTAAATATACGAAGACGTTAGTTTTTAAAAAAGAAAAAAGGCTCAAAGTAAACTCTGAACCTTTCTACTATAAATTTTATAAGAAGTGATAACCTTTCGGCTAAAACATATTACATATCATTCAACATCTTAGAAATCTCATCTAACTTAGGTGTTAATATGATTTCAATTCTTCTATTCTTAGCTTTTCCTTCAGCACTTTCGTTTGTCATTAAAGGTGCAAATTCACCACGACCCGCAGCTGTTAAGTTTTTCTTATCAATTGATTTATTTTCTACTAAAATATTTACAATTGCTGTAGCACGTTTTGTAGATAAATCCCAGTTATTCTCAACACCACCGCCGATAGTTCCAGTAATTTTGTCATTATCCGTATGCCCTTCAATTAAAACCGAAATCTCTTGATTTTGACCTAGTACATCTCCTAGTGCTTTTACGGCTTTTTTACCTTCCGAACCTACAATCCAACTACCTGAATCAAACAATAATTTATTTTCCATAGAAACATAAACCTTCCCGTTTCTGTGTTCTACAGTTAACCCTTTACCTTCAAATGCATTTAAAGCTTTTGATAAAGTTTCCTTCAACTTTGTCATTGAAGCTTCTTGCTTCGCCATCATTTTTTCTAATTCCGCTAAACGAGAAGAAGATTCTTCTAAATCTTTTTTCAATTTATTTAAACGGTCTTGCTCTGCTGTCAATGCTTTTTGTTTTGCTTCTAAATCAGCTAATAATTGACGGTTTTTGTTAATATTTGCTGACAATGCTTCGTTACTATCTTTTTCTAAAGCTGCGTATGAAGATTTTAGATTATCATAATTCTTTTTCGTTGCCGCGTAATCAGCAGCTAACTTATCACGTTCTGCTTTTGCTGTATCAAAATCAGTTTGTAATTTATTTCTATCTAACTCTAACTGATTTTTATCGGTTTTTAAAGTTCCGTTTTCATCTGATAAAGCATTGTGTTCTTTCTTTAAATCCGCATATTTGTCTTCTAAATCTTGATAGATTTTTTTAGAAACACAAGAGGTAGTTAAACTTAAAACTAAGCAGGCTAGGGCAATTTTTCTGATCATTTGATTTTTTGTTTCAGGTTTGTTTTGTTTCAAGTTTGACGTTGAAATAGATTATGATTTTTATTTTTTACTGATTATGCTTAGCCCTTAATTACTGATTTCCACTAAAACCGGGCAATGGTCGGAATGTTTCGCTTCGGGCAGAATTAATGCTCTTTGAACTTTACTTTTGAGTGACTCAGCTACTAAACAATAGTCAATTCTCCATCCTTTATTATTGTTTCGAGAATTCGCTCTGTAACTCCACCAGCTGTAATTGTGTGGCTCTTTGTTGAACATACGAAACGTATCGATGAATCCATTTTTCATAAAAACATCTAACCAAGCACGTTCTTCGGGCAAAAACCCAGATACTTTTGCATTTCTAATAGGATCGTGAATATCAATGGCTTCATGACAAATGTTATAATCGCCACAAATTACTAAATTTGGAACTTCGATTTTTAACTCATTAATGTAATTATGGAAATCATCCATATACGTAAACTTATGTTCTAATCTATCTATATTCGTACCAGAAGGCAAATATAAACTCATTACAGAAAGGTTCTCAAAATCTACTCGTAAATTTCGTCCTTCAAAATCCATATGAGGAATTCCAGTTCCGAAAACAATGTTTTTAGGCTCTGTTTTACACAATACCGCAACACCACTATATCCTTTTTTTTGCGCAGAAAAATAATATTGGTACGGATAACCCGCTGCAGTAATCGCTTCGGTTGGAATTTGATCTTCGTTAGCTTTAATTTCTTGCAAACAAATAACATCAGGATTCGCTTGTTGCAACCATTCTAAAAAACCTTTAGTAATAGCTGCGCGAATTCCATTTACATTATAGGATATAATTTTCATCTTTTTTTCTAGCTTTCGACCAAAAGTACTAAAAAGGAATGGAATACTAAAACCTGAAATCATAGAATTTATAACAAATTAGATATCAATAAAATAAAAAATATAATAAAATTGACTTTTTAATTGTGAGTTCCTATAGCCAACAATTCAACATAATTATTATCTTTGTTTCTTGCTCAAAAATAATTGATAAATGGGTTTAGTTACTGCTAAAGAAGTTGCAAAGGCGATTAACGCTGATAAATACGGAGTTTTCGGAACTTTTTCTGGCTGGCTATTGATGAAAGTACTTAAAATTTCTGCGTTAAATAAATTGTATGACAGACACAAACATTTAAAAGATGTGGCTTTCTTGAATGCAATTTTAGACGATTTACAGATTAAGTTCGAAATTCCAGAAGAAGATTTAAAACGTTTACCGAAAGACGGTGCTTATATTACCATTTCAAATCATCCATTAGGAGGAATTGATGGCATTTTGTTATTGAAATTAATGCTTGAAAAAGAGCCCAATTTCAAGATTATAGCTAATTTTTTACTACATCGCATTGAGCCACTTAAGCCTTACATAATGCCGGTGAATCCTTTTGAAAATCATAAGGATGTTAAGTCTAGTGTGGTAGGAATTAAAGAAACATTACGTCATTTGAGCGATGGGAAACCACTAGGGATATTTCCTGCTGGTGAAGTTTCTACGTATAAAGACGGAAAATTAGTTGTGGACAAACCCTGGGAAGAAGGTGCTATCAAAGTTATTAGAAAAGCACAAGTTCCTGTAGTTCCCATCTATTTTCATGCTAAAAATAGCCGCTTGTTTTACTTTTTATCTAAAATCAACAGTACGCTTAGAACTGCTAAGCTACCAAGTGAATTAAATACGCAAAAAAACAGAGTTATTAAAGTTCGTATTGGAAAAGCTATTTCAGTTGCGGAACAAAACGAATATCAAGATATTGAAAGTTATGGCGAATTCTTAAGAAAGAAAACCTATATGCTTTCTAATGCCTACGAAGAGGACAATAAGATGCATTTGCCAAAGTTATCAATTCCAAAACCTCCAAAACAAATTGCTAAACCAGCAAATCACAGTGAAATTTTGGAAGAAATGGCTTTCTTAAAAGAAGGAGATTATCGTTTATTGCAAAGTAAGAATTATGAAGTTTACTTTGTAACAGCTGATAAAATTCCAAATATTTTACACGAAATAGGTCGTTTAAGAGAAATTACCTTTAGAGAAGTGGGTGAAGGAACTAATGAATCACTAGACCTTGATGAATACGATAAATATTATCACCATATGTTTTTATGGGATGAAGCAGCACAATGTATTGCTGGTGCGTATCGAATGGGATTAGGTTCACATATTTATCCGAAGTACGGAATTGATGGTTTTTATCTGCATGAATTATTCCGATTTGAACCAGAATTATATGACATGATGAGCAAATCCATTGAAATGGGAAGAGCCTTCATCATTAAAGAATACCAATTAAAACCAATGCCATTATTTTTACTATGGAAAGGAATTGTGCACACAACGTTGCATCATCCAGAACATAAGTACTTGATTGGCGGTGTGAGTATCAGTAATCAATTTTCGAATTTTTCAAAATCGTTGATGATTGAATTTATGAAGTCGCATTATTACGATCCCTATATTGCACAATACATTCATCCGAAAAAAGAATATAAAGTAAAACTTAAAGACGCAGACAAAGATTTTGTTTTCAATGAAACTGAAGCAGATTTAAATAAGTTTGACAAAATTATTGATGAGATAGAGCCAGGGAACTTACGTTTGCCGGTTTTGATAAAAAAATACATTAAACAAAACGCAAGAGTTGTCGCATTTAACGTAGATCCATTGTTTAACAATGCAATTGACGGTTTAATGTATATCAGAATTGCAGATTTACCTGAAAGTACTGTAAAACCCGTTATGGAGGAATTTCAAGCAGAATTAGAGCGAAAAGAAAAAGGATAATATAAAGAGAAAGGCTTACAAAATTTGTAAGCCTTTTTTATTTCCAGATACTTTGTTTAACAATCTCATCCCAAGAATGTTCTCGTACAAAAAGTACTAATCGTATAATATGATAAATTATTAGAAAACCAGCCAAAAAGTAAGCCAACTTGCGGCTGTAAAACCATTTTCTAAAATAGACTTTCTTCGTTTTTAATTCCACCGCAAAGAGCACAATTATAAACAAACAAAACCCAACCACTAAAGGGCCTAGAATATGAAAACTTACGCTTTTTAACCAATCTCCATCGTAAAAATACACCAGCGATTTAGTAATGCCGCATGAAGGGCAAGGAAAGCCAGTCAACGCTTTTAATGGACAAAACGACTGTTCAGAATCTAACGAATTATTGTTGTTTTGCAACCATAAAACAAAAGGTATCACAAGTGTTAAAAACGCACCTGTAATACCTAGAATTCTATTTTTTTCAAAGTCTTTGATTAGTAAAGTCTATTAATGTCACCTTGAACAATCATTGCAGCAGCAAAAGGGAAGAAAAGACCTAAAAGAATTAACAAGTTAGACTGATCTTTATCCAATTCTCCCGTTTTTTTATAAACATTTGGCAAACCTTCTTTACCCATTATATAGTAAAAATATATATTCACAGGCATACAACATCCTGAAAAAACAGCGACTGGAGTAGATATTACTTCTCTGCCAGAAACCGCATTAATTACTTCCGATACCTTAATATTCCAGTAGATTAAATACAATCCGCACGTAACGAAACTTAATAATAATACAATAATAGGGTCCATTTTAAATACCGGAATGTTTCCTGTTGGCTCATTCCATTTTTCTGGTTGGTTTGTTACTTCCATTTGTTTTGTTTTTGATTAGTGTGCGAATTTATAAAAAAATTTCTTATAAGTAGATTTTATTCGCTTTTGTTACACTTGATCAAACGTTCGTTTAATTTTATCCACTATGGTTTGCGCTAACTTCTGATGACTCTCAAAGGTCCAGCCGGCAATATGAGGTGATAATAAAACATTTTCAGCATGAAGCAAGTATTCGAAAGCTTTTGGTTTTTCATCTTCAAAAAGCGTTTCAAAAGATAATTTTTCATATTCCAAAACATCTAAACCAGCTCCTTTAACTTTTCCTGAATTTAAGGCTCCGACTAAATCATCCGTTACAACCGAATTTCCTCTTGCGGTATTGATCAACCAAAATGGTTTTTTAAATTTGGAAATGAAATCTGCGTTAACCATTTTATCTGTTTCAGATGTCCATGGCGTGTGCAAACTCAAAACATCTGCTTGTTCTTGCAATTCGGTTAAAGTTACTTGGGTCGCATTCGCATCTCCAATATTAGGAAGAATATCATAGCACAAAACTTTCGTGTCAAATCCACTCAATTTCTTAGCGAACGATTTTCCCATATTACCGTAACCTATAATTCCAACGGTTTTTCCTTCTAACTCATAACCACGATTAGCTTCCCTCTTCCATTGACCCGACTTTACCTCGTTGTTGGCTTTATTTAAGTTATTAAACAGCGATAATAACATTCCAAGCGCGTGTTCGCCTACTGCATTAGCATTTCCTTCCGGAGCAGCAATTAAATCAATTCCTTTAGCAATAGCGTAATCACAATCGATGCTTTCTAAACCAGCACCAACTCGTGCGATGAATTTCAAATTTATGGCTTTATCTAAAAAAGTTTTATCAATTTTGAACCGACTCCTAATCACAATTCCATGGTAATTTTCAATCTTTGCTTCTACTTCTTGTTTGGTCGAAGTAAAATCAGTCTCATTCTGAAAACCTGCTAGTTCCAATTGTTCCCAAAGTAGGGGATGATTGCTATCGATATGAAGTATTTTAATGTCTGAAGTTTTCATGCGTTGAAATTAAGTTATAAAAATACAAGAAAATATAATCCAAAAAAAATGAGGCCAATTAGACCTCATTATATTTTTTACATGTTCAACCAGGTTTCCGGATTTAGCGTCGTAGTATTTTGAAGCACTAAAAACTTAATCACTGCTCTGCCTGATGAATCTGTATGAATAGTTCCGATACTTTGTTTGATGCTCACTTTTTGTCCTTTATTTACACTTACTGAAGCTAAATTCAAATATACCGTAATAAAATCTCCATGCTGAACATACACGGCCTTATTATTAGCAGAAATTACTTGCACCTGTAAAACCTCTCCACCAAAAACCGCTCTTGCAGTAGATCCAGGCTTTGTTGAAATCTCCACACCACTATTATGAATCGTTAAATTCGTATGAATTGGATGCGGCTGATCTCCATGTTTTAAAGAAATATAACCATCAACAACCGGCCATGGTAATTTACCCTTATTTGCTTTGAAATTGTCTGAAACAACTTTACCTTCTGCAGATAAAACAAATTTTGAAGCAGCGGCTGTTCCAGCTTTTGGAGCTGTCGTTCCAGATTTTGCAGCGTTTTTTCTATTTGCTTCTGCAATTTCATCCGCAATTATCTTTTTGATTCTTGCATCAATCGTCTTCGCTTCTTTTTGCTTTTGATCGATTTGAGCTAGATATTTTTTCTTGTCTTTCTGAATCGATTTCACCAAGCGTTCTTGCTCCTTCTTCTCTTCTTCTAATGCTTTCTTTTCTTTTTCAGTTTCTTGTAAAACCTTCTCTTTTTCTTTTTTACTTTCTTGCAAACGTTTTTCTGCAATAACTAATTTATCTTGTTTTACCTGAATTTCATCACCTTGCAATTTTCTAAAACCCGCATATTGCTTCATGTACTGAATTCGCTTATAGGCTTGCAGAAAGTTTTCAGAAGACAAAACAAACATAACCCTACTTTGATCATTGCGACTTTTATAGGATTTAACTATGATTTTTTCGTAATCTTCTTTTAATACTTTTAATTCACGGTTTAATTTATTTAGTTCCAATTGTGTTAGGTAAATATCATCCGTTAACAAACGTGTTTGTCTTGCCGTAGTATTTAACAATTGCTGTCTTAAAGTAATTAAATTGATCTGTTGTGTAATTTGATTCAAAACCGATTTCTCTTTTTTCTTCTCTGATTCTAAATGAACTTTATTATCCGCAATCTCCTTTAGAATTTGCGCTTTTTTTGCTTCTAACTTTTGTTGCTCAGAAGACTGTGCAAAAGCTATAGAAGTGATAAAAAAGAAAAGAAGTATTTTTAAAAAATGGTTCATGCACTATTGGTTTTTACAAAGGTAGTTTTTGTTTTAGTAAAATAAAATATTAATCGATTTCAATTGCCTTGTAATCCCGTGGAATTGAATAAGAATAACTCAAATCTTCATTAAATGTAGCATTCTTGTATTCAATATCGATAGAAACGTTATCTTTTTGAACTGCATTAATACTTATTTTATTAGGTAAGAAAATCTTATTCACTTCTTGATGCGAAGGATACTGAATAACTAACATTCTGTTTTTACTTTCTTGCGAAATCGTTTCTTTCTTCAGCAAATAATTAGCCGCTTCAAAATAGAAATCTTTTGAAATATCGGAGTCGTTTGGTTTAGTTAATCGAAATAATTTTTCATTTATTTCAGCAATCCATTTCCCTTTTGTTAAATCGTCAATCGCTTTACCAAGAAATAAATTTTGCACTTTCTGAAAATCTAAATCGGTTCCTAACCAATTGCTTAACATCCTAAAATCTCCATCGAAATAGGTGCCGTTTATTTTTTCATAATAACTCACTTTATCAGGAGTAATCAGGGCTTTTGCCATCGGAATTCCGAAAAACTTGATATTGATCCAAATGATTTCATCTTTCTTAATTCGAATATCAGCATTTAAAGAATGTGATTGCTTCGCATCTTCATATCTAGCATTTGCACGAATATTCAAAGTTTTGAAATCGTACTGATTACCATAATGTCCTTTGATAATTTGTGAAACTTCGGTGTTGTCAGTTGCTGCGGCAGTCGCAACCTTTTGTTTGGATTTACAACCTATTAAAAACAAGATTAAAAAGGCGGATAAGACTGTTCTCATTGTTATTTTACTTGTTTTAATTTATTAGAATACGATTGTTTTTTAGCCACATCGCCCAGATTCTCACAACTAATGATTAATTGGGTGTAAAAATCTCTTTCAATTGCTTTATCATCCACTACAAAATCTAAGCCGTTTTCTAAAAAGTCTTTTGCTTTCTTAAATTGGTTGATTTTATTACTAGCAAATCCAGCGTAATAATAAAAACTCGGTTGGGTTGGATACAATTCCAAAAAGGCTTCAGCTTTAGGAATTAATGCTTTATAATCTTCCTTTTGAATCAAAACACTCAAGTAATAATCCATTGTTTCTACATCTTGACTGTTAGACTTTAATGCCTTATCAAAATAATAAATCGCTTTTTCCAAGTCTTTTTTTGTCCAAAAAAACTTTGCAACTTCTTTAGAAACATTTAATTGATTGTCCGAATTAAAATACGGAATCGCTTCGTCTACATCTTTGAAAAATTCAGGATTTTTTATTGCAAAGATTAAAAACTCGTTGAAAACACGATGTTTTATTTTTAGATCTATTTTATCGTTTCCAAGGACTTTAAACATGGACTTTGAAGCGTTTGCTCCTTCATTTTTGTCTAAGTAAAATTTTACTAAAGTTACATGCGCCCAATCCGAATTTGGAATTTCTTTTTCCAATCTTTTAGCGACTTCAAAAGCTTTATCTTCCTGATTGAAACTCGTGTACAGCACAATTAAATCAATATAATTTTGCTCATATTTTGGATTCTTCTTGATGCCTTCTTCTAATGTTTCTTTTTTAGGCTTTGCAAATTCATTAGATTCTTCGATCTTAAGTTTATAAAAAACCATCGTACTGCTCAAATGAGAAGTGGCTTGCATTTCCTTCAACAAGTTTAAAGCTTTCTCTTTTTGATTGGTATTCATGTAAAGCGAAACTAAATCTTCTCTCATATTTGGATCAAATTCAATCAATTTTTCAACAATAGGAATTGATTTTTCAAAATCTCTTGTTTGATAATAAACATCATACAAACCATTCCAATACCAACGTTGTTTACTATCAAATTCCACTGCTTTTTTGAAAGCTGTTTCCGCTCCGATATAATTTTTTAAATCCAATTGGTTTTTACCCAATTCATAATAAAAGGCCGGATTTTTAGGTTCTTTTTCGATGCATTTCTGAATAGCAATTATAGCTTTATCGTAATTTTCGATACCTCTTTGTTCCAAAGCTGTGTAAAAATCATCTTCAATTTTATTATCTACTAATGCAAGGTCTTCTGGATTTTCTTGTGCAAAAGAATTTGTTCCAAAACTAAAAGTGATGAAAAAGATAAAAAAACTGATTAAGCTGATTTTTCTCATTAAAAATATATTATAAACTTATTCTAAAACGGAATAATCACCAATACTAATACTTGTGAAATTACCATCATAGTTCACGTGATTTCCAATCATTGCGTTGTCTAATTTGGCGTTTTTAATATGTGAATGCGTTTGCACTAAACTATTTTTTATTGTCGAATCTATTACGTGACAACCTTTTCCTAAAGAAACATTTGGGCCAACTGTAGCATTAACCAAAACTACATCTTCGCCAATATAACAAGGAGGAATAATAGTTGAATTCTCTAACTTTACATCAGAAGCAACTAAATTTTCTTTATCATTATGTAAAAATCCTAACATTCTGGTATTGGTATCAACCGTAACATCTTTATTGCCACAATCCATCCATTCGTCCACTTTTCCGGGAACAAACTTCATACCTTTTGCCATCATTTGTTTGATTCCATCGTTGATTTGGTATTCGCCACCATGAATAATATTGTTGTCAATTACCAATTGTAATTCGTCTTTCAACACAGAAACATCTTTGAAATAATAAATTCCTATAACGGCTAAATCCGAAACAAATTCCTTTGGTTTTTCAACCAATTCCACGATTTCATTCGATTGATTTAGGTTGATTACTCCAAAAGCTTCGGGTTTATCAACTTGTTTCACCCAAATTACGCTATCGGCAGAAGTATCTAAATCGAAATCAGCACGAATTAAAGTATCCGCATAAGCAATAACTGCTGGACCGCTCAAAGAATCTTTGGCACACATAATTGCGTGACCAGTTCCTAACGCTTCGTTTTGATAATAAATCGTTCCTTTCGCCCCTAATTTTTGGGCAATAGCAATTAATTCTTCTTCCACTTTTTTACCAAAACTTTCGTGAATGATAAAAGCGACTTCTTCAATTTTTTGATTTAACACTCCCGCAATATCTTCCACTAAACGGTGAACGATAGGTTTCCCAGCAACCGGAATTAATGGTTTTGGAACGGTTAATGTATGTGGGCGAAGGCGTGAACCACGACCTGCCATTGGAACTATTATCTTCATAAGAAAGTATGTTGTATAATGTAATTTGTATATTGACTATTTCACACCTGTGCTTCCGAAACCACCTTCGCCTCTTGCTGTTTCTGATAATTCAGTAACTTCAAGCCATTCCGCTCTTTCGTGTTTGGCGATGATTAATTGGGCAATTCGTTCTCCGTTTTCGATTACGAAGTCTTCATTTGATAAATTTACTAAAATTACTCCAATTTCACCACGATAATCAGCATCAACAGTTCCGGGAGAATTTAAAACGGTAATTCCTTTTTTAAAAGCCAAACCACTTCTTGGACGAACTTGTGCTTCATAACCAATTGGTAATTCAATAAAAAGTCCGGTTTTTACTAACGCTCTTTCTAATGATTTTAGTGTAATAGATTCTGTAATATTAGCACGTAAATCCATTCCTGCCGAAGCAATCGTTTCGTAATTAGGTAATTCGTGCGAAGACTTATTGATGATTTTGATTTTCATATTCAATTTATTATTATGTTTATTGGAACAAAGATTAAAGAAATTTGAGAAATTTTAATTCATATTTCTGCTGTTCCAAAATATTATTTTCTTTTTAAAATGGTTAGGATCGTTTCTTTTTCGTTTCGGTACACAAAGTAAGCAAAAAACAAGATAGAAGCAATTCCAAAAATATAAGTTTCCCTGAAAATTGGAACGTAAAAAGACAATCCAGATAAAGAGATTGAAACTATTAAATAGCCAAATATTTTATTCTTATCATATGGAATTGGATACTGTTTTTGGCCTAACTGATAAGAGATAATCATCATGGCTCCATAAGCTATAATAGTTGCAACTGCTGAACCCATATAACCGAATTTAGGAATAAAAAGTAAATTTAAACCTAACGTCACAAAAGCTCCAACAATAGAGATGTACGCTCCAATTTTGGTTTTATCGATTAACTTATACCAAACCGAAAAATTAGTATAAATCCCTAGAAAGAAATTTGCTAAAACGATTAAAGGAACAACATCCATAGCAGACCAATAGCTTTCCTTCGGTACTAAAATAAGTTTTAAAACATCAGCAAATACTATTACCCCTAAACTGATAAACGAACCAAAAATGACGAAATATTTTGTAATTGTAGCATAAGTTTGTGGTGCGTTTTCATTAGTAGCATGACTAAAGAAAAACGGTTCAATTCCTAACGTATAGGCTGTTCTGAATAAAACCATAAACATTCCTATTTTATAACAGGCCGCATAAGCACCAATTTCTGCTAAGTCAACATTCATCCAATTTAAAAGAATTTTATCGAAATGCTCATTTATAGCGAACGCAATACCGGCAATAAGGATTGGAAATGCGTAGCGCATCATTTTCTTCCATAAGACAACATCAAATTGCCATTTAATCTTTATGTAATCTGGCAAAACCATCAGTAATGTCACAAAACTTGCTAACAAATTAGCCAGAAAAATATACCCTATTTGAAAATCCTGGTGATAAATAGTTTGGACAAAGATATTGTCCGTTTCTGAAGCCCAAGAAGGTAAAATTGCTAAGAAGAAAACATTCAATAACAAGTTAATTAAAACATTTACAATCTTAATGATTGCGTATTTCAAAGGTCTGCTTTCTGCTCTTATCTTTGAAAACGGAATAATCGCCAATGCATCCAAAGCTAAAATCCATATGGTAAATACAATGTATTTGACACTAATTCCCGACCAATCAGCTAAATTATTTCTAAAAAATAGAAATAAAATCAAAAATGCAATAGTAGACCATACTAGTGAAATGGTGGACGTGGAGATTACTTTGTTTTTATTTGTTTCGGTATTATAAAATCTAAAAAAGGCCGTTTCCATTCCATACGCCAACACTACATTAAAAAATACTAAGTAAGAAAATATCACAGAAACCTCACCCATTGTGCTATTATCAGCTAAATAGATAACAAATAAAGGATTCAGAATAAAGCTGATAATTCTTGGTAAAACTGTGGCTAAGCCATAAATTGCAGTTTGTTTGAAAAGACTTTTATATAAACTCAACGTTTAGATTTTTGATGTTAAAGCAAAAGTAATTAATTCTTTTCTTTATTTCTTGATGGAAAAGCAATGATTGGTTTTTCTTTAACGTTTTCAACCTTCTTTGTAAATGTTTCTCCATTCTTATGAAAGGTCAAAATTGCTTCATTTGATTTTAAATTTATTACAGCACTTTGATTACCATATTCATTTTCAGGATTTTCATCCATGATTAAGTCTTTTTGACCTGAATGGATTTTAGCAACATATTCCGTTTCAGAGGTCTTTTCAAAAAGAGCTTCCTGCCCATGAAAATGAACACTTATTAATGCAATGTCTTTGTGTAAAGGTTGTATTAAGTTTACATAAAAATTAACACCGCTTCCACCGTCTTCAAGTCCTGCAACCCATTTCTGGTAAGAAACCGATTGTATGTTTTCTTGTGCAATTATTTGTGTAGAATTACAAGAAATTAATGATGCGCAAAAAAATAGATATAAAACATACTTAGTCATGATAAATTTCATTTTGATAAAGTTACTGAAATTATTCTCGCAAAGAACAAGGTAAAACTATTGTTTATAATTATATTTTAATACTTTCGCAAGATTATTATTATAAATATGAAAAGATTACTATTTCTACTGCTTTTTATCAGTACGACCATTTTCTCTCAACAAAAAATTGAAACTAAAAAAGTTTCTTCAACTATCTTAAAACATGGAATTACAATCCATGATGACTATAAATGGTTAGAAAACACTTCCGAGAAAGCGGTTGAAGAATGGGTTGAATTACAAAATAATGTTAGTGATAAAAAGCTTACGGAAGCAGTAAAAAAACATAACTTTTCATTCAAAATAAAGGACTATAATTACTTGTCTACTTACGCTATTCCAAGTAAAAAAGGAAAATATTTTTACAGCTTATATCGAGTAGATAAAAACAAACCAGGTGTTTTACATTATAGTAAAAGTTTAAATGATATACCAACGCCACTGGTTGATCCTTTTGATATTTATAAAGACGCTAACGTTATTATGTCTGATTATTATCCTTCGCGAAATTCAAAATATCTAGCATTTAAAATTAGTCCGAATGGAAGTGATAGACAGGAAATTAAATTTAAAGACTTTTCAAATAAAAAATATCTCGATGATGTTTTAACAGATATTAAATTTTCAAATGTTGCTTGGAATGATGACAAAGGTATTTTCTACAAGAAAAACTTAAACAAGGAATTTTTTGCTAAAGATTCAACGTATCAGCTCTATTATCATAAAATTGGAGATCTTCAAAGTAAAGATCAGTTGGTCTATGACACTTCAAATAGTAAATCTAATTTTACTTTTTTTACGAAAAAGGATAAATTGTACATCGTTGAAACAAGTGAAAACGAAAGTACTGAAAACTACTATTATACTGACACGAATAGCGAATCATTTGAATTTAAGAACTTTCTGAAAGACGAAAACAGTAATCTTAAATTCTTAAATATTGCCAATGATAAATTTTATTTTTCCGATGAAAAGTATCCTTGGGGAAATGTCAGTTACTTTGATATAAATAATAGGACAGAAAACACAGTTTTAATTCCGCAAGTCTATACTCATTTGTTAGTTGGCACTACTTTTTTAGAAGATTATATAATTTGCAAGTATAATAATTCCGGGAAATTCTATATGTCTATTTACGATTATACAGGGAAATTTATTCGCAAGTTTGAAGCACCTCACAGCATGGATTTTCAAATTAGACTTTTTGATAAAAAATCAAACAATCTTTTTGTTACTTTTTATTCTTACACTATTTCCTCCCTGAATTACAAATTAAACATTACTACTGGAGCTAATTCTATTTATTTTAACGATTTTATTGTTCCAAAACCTTCACTATTCCCTTTTAACTATTTTGAAACTAAGACGATAACGTACAAAAGCAGAGATAACCAACAAATTCCAATAGTTATCATTCATAAAAAAGGAATTGAACTAAACGGAGATAATCCAACTTTATTACGGGCTTATGGCGGCTTTGGAGTCGTTAGTAGTCCGAATTACGACACTGGACTCTTGCATTTCTTAGAAAAAGGTGGTGTTTACGCGTTTGCCCAGGTTAGAGGTGGCGGAGAAAAAGGACAAAACTGGCATAAAGAAGGAAAAGGTTTGAAAAAAATCAATTCAATTAATGATTTCGTGGACGCAGCGGAATTTTTAATTGCTGAAAAATATACGAATCCAAATAAGTTAGCTATTAATGGAGGTTCGCACGGCGGATTAGTAGTAGGCGCCGCAATGACGCAACGACCAGACTTATTTAAAGTAGTTGTTTCTGAAATGGGAAGATTAGACATGTCTACTCTTGAAAAATATACAACTGGAAGCTACCATTTTGACGAATACGGAAATCCCAATAACAAAGAAGAATTTGAATCTTTAATCTCTTACTCGCCTTATCACACCATTAAGGAAGACGTAAATTATCCTACATGCTTAATTATCACTTCTGAAAATGACGATAGAGTTCCTCCTTTTCATTCGTATAAATTTGTGGCAAAATTACAAAATAGAGCTGCTCAGAAAAATCCTATTTATTTAAAAGTGAACAAGATTGCAGGACATTCGGGAAATATTTCAAGCTACGAAAAACGAGTAAAAGAAAAGAGTGAGTTTTATAGTTTCATTTTGTATCATTTAAATAATTAATGCTTTAAATATTTAATAAAATGAAAACCTTTTGGCACAAAACCGTGGTTCATATAGAATTTTTGTGCGCCGAAATTAGTCGTGTAAGCATCCAGCGCCATCATATTGCAATTTTCTTCAATTGCTTTTTGATTTAAATAATTGGTCATAATTGTTCCAATTCCTTTCGAACGAAAGTCTTGATGCACCACAACATTATCAAACTCTAAATATTTGCCGCACCACAACTTAGTTCCTATCCAAAAGCCTGCCAAACCAATTGTTGTATTATTTTCAATCACAATCAGTTGTTTGTAATTGTGTGGAATCATTTTATCGAGTAAATCACCATAAATTTCATTCGTATAATCTGGATATAACTGTTGGATGATCGGTAATTGCGCCAACATTTCCTCTTTTGTGGTAAGTTCTAGTAGTTGAGACATTTTATTTCTCTAAAAGATTATCATTGAATAAGTTCAAAATTCTTCTGTATTCGTCTACCCAAGAATATGTTTCTTTAAAACCATGTGCTTCAACCGGAAATACGGCCAAATCCCAGTCTTTCTTACCCAGTTCAATAAAACGTTGCGACAAGCGAACAATGTCTTGAAATTGCACGTTATCATCGACCATTCCGTGTAACATAAGCAATTTATCTTGTAAATTATTTGCGAAATAAATAGGCGAACTTTTCTTATAAGCTTCAGGATCTGTTTCTGGGAAATTTAAAATATTAGAAGTGTAACCGTGGTTATAATGTGCCCAATCAGTAACTGAACGCAACGCCGCTCCCGCTTTGAATCCACCTGGTTCTGTCAACAAAGCCATCAAAGTGATAAATCCGCCATAAGAACCGCCATAGATTCCAACTCGATCCTTATCGATTCCTAAAGTTTCAACCAAATATTTCTTTCCGTCTAAATGATCTGATAAATCTTTTCCACCCATATGACGGTAAATTCCGGTTCTAAAATCGCGTCCGTAACCATCACTTGCGCGATAATCAATATCTAAAACGGTGTAACCTAAATCCGTCAACAAGTTATGAAACATGAATTCTCTGTGATAAGTACTCCAATAATTATGGGCATTTTGTAAATATCCAGCTCCGTGAACGAAAATAACAGCAGCTTTATTTTTATTTTCAGTCTTTGGTTGGTACAATCTTGCATTCACATTGATACCATCCGAAGCTTTAAAAGTAATCACTTCAGGTGAAGCCCAATTGTACTTTTTGAATTCAGAAGTTGTTGAAAACGTAATTTGCTTTACATCGGCATTCGCTTTATTTGCTCCGACATATAATTCCCAAGGTTTGTTTTTATACGAATAACGGACTAAAATATTTTTTTCGTCAGGCGAAAGTTCCACTTCGTAATTTCCGTCTTTCGTTAGAATTCCCGTCATTTTTTTAGAAGCGATGTCCAATTTATAAAAATTTCTGTTTCCCGGATGCGTCGTTGTAGTCGTAATGTAAAATGATTTACTGTCGTTTGCCAACGTAACATTTCGAACTTCCCAATTTCCATTGGTCAAGGCTTCTCTTTTCTTCGATTTTAGATTTAAAGTATATAAATGCGAAAAGCCTGAAACTTCTGATTGAAAATAAATCGTGGAATCATCAATAAAACCTAAAGTTCCACCGCCGAAGTTATATCCCGGAATTCCAGGACCTCCAATCCAAGCTTCATCGTGTTGATGATCTAATTCGGTTGTTTTTCCGGAATTTAAATCCAACTGCACAATCCAACGATGTTTGTTGTCTTGACTTCTCAATTCTAAAACCGCATTTTTTCCATCATTACTGTAAACTGGACTTTGCATAATTACATCCGTTTCATAATCCGATTTGTCTTTTAAATTAGCATAATCTTGATAATATTTTGGCGTGTCTTTAATTCCTGATAAAGCGGCAAAAGAAACATAATATGTTGTGTCTTTTTCCACATCAAATATTCCCAATTTATGTTTACTAAAATTTTCTACAGATACTTTTGACCTTGATTTATCTTGTCTTGTGTAACCATCAGCTGTAATAAAATTCTCGACATTTGAAGTTGGAGGCGTTGGATAATCGGAAACTCGAAAAGTTATAAATTTTCCCTCTGGCGAAGGTTTTATCTGTTCTAAATTCGATTTATCGTAAAATATTTCTTTCGGAAACGATTCATTATTTGCTTTATATTTTTCTTCATACCATTTTTTACTTTGTTTTCCATCACGAACAAATTGAAATAATTCATCTTGCTGCTTTTGCAAGAAACCTTCCGTCTCTTCTGCTTTTGCTTTCTCTTTTCCCGATTTAAAATTAGTTAATTGGATGATCGAAAAATCTTGGGTATTTAATTGGTATACATTTCTGCTTTGTTGAAAAAAGACAATATTAGGAATAATACTTCGAACAACCGCGGTAATTCTGTCTGTAGAATGAAGTACTTTTTTAGTCTTTTTCGTGGCTTTCGTATAAGCATACAAAACGCCTTGATTCTTATAATAAATTACATCAAATTGCTTTTGTGAAGCATCGTAATCAATATCATATATTGGATTTGAAGCTGTAACTTTTTGTGGAGCACTCGAATTCGTATTCCAAAAATAAGTGCTATTTCCTATTTCATTGTTTGGATTCCAGTCGAACAGCATCGTTTTTCCATCGACAGACCAACGGTGATTTTCAGGTTGGTTCCCGATGAATTCGTTTCCTTTCATAATATCTTCTAGCTGAAGCGATTGTGAGAAACTAAAAAAAGCAGTAATTAAAGCTAAAAGAGTAAAGAAATTCTTCATTAGATGGCATTTGGTTCTTACAAATATACCAAAAAATAAAGTTTGAGGAAATAGAGTTTTACAAGTAAATTATTTAACAATAAAAAAAGTTTTTCATGTAAATGCATTAATTTTTTAGAATTTTAATGCTAAAAAATAATTTTTTTTAAATTTCATGTTTTTAAAAAGATATCTGTTTTGTAAAATAGATGAATTAACTTTTTTTTAGATAAACCATTAATTAGGCTCTATAAATCAGGTTAAAGAAAGAAAATCTTAATTCCATTTTAGGAGTGATTTTGATTACTAAAAAAAAACACTTCTAAAAATAATTTACAAGTGTTCTTTTTATACTAAACCTTATTGATTTAGTAACTGTACAGATTAATTTATTAGTTACTAATTACTATACCAACACTTAAAACAGGTTGTTCATAAAATTTATAAAAATTTTCTGCGTCATCGTTTAAATTAATAATATTTGTAACAAAAGGAACATTAACTTCCGCAAAAAAACCAAAGCCTTCAGTGATTAAATATCTCGTTCCTGCTTGACCTCCAAAATTTCTACCTGCATTTGCACCAGCATATAAATCAAAATTATCGCCTAAATTTAATAGTTTATTCATGTGTAAATTCAAACGCGCATTGAAATCAATTATTTCCATTAATTTATTTTCTGGTTGAGAATCCAATTCGTATGGCTGATTAAATTGATCGTATGCAATAATTGATTTTGGATAACTATTTTTTACGATCAAACCAAAACTAACACCATAGGAAAAATAATCACTTAAACCTGTATCATAATTCCCTACAATACCAATACCTTTGTCTTGAAATGAAGCTCCGAAACTTTTTTTGATATCTGCAAATCCATCATAGACTTGACTAAAAGTGGTTGTGAAAATTAAAAAACCTAAAACTGTAAAAAAATTTTTCATAATATATTTATTGACGTTCATAATTTAATTTTTCTAATCTAATTTCTATTTGACTTTCTCCTTTTTTAGGATTGGTAAATTCTTCTTTTATAGCCACATATCCTGTTTTAGCAGGAAAAACAGTAATTTTACTTTCAGTAGTGTTCAAATTCATTTTGCTTAATGTAATTTCTTTTGAGCTAAAATTGAAATCGATTAAATTCAGCTCTAGTTTTTTATCTTCATTTTTATCGTAGAAAAAGTATACTTTGCCAGCATTTCCTAGTAATTCTTGTGAAAACCTGTACTTGCTTTTGAAACTTTTTTCTGTATCAAATGACTTGGTGCTTATAGAATTAAAATCTTTATCAATTTGAAAAACATATAATTCGAAATATAAATTATGTTTTGATTTAGCTCTAAATGTTTCGGCTATCATGAAAAAACTTCCGTCTGGATTTTGGTCTATTTTTCTAAAATCCAAAATCCCTTCTCCCTTAACCTTACCGTTTTCGCTTATATCTTTAAAGTTAAATTTTGAATATGGCAAAAAGATCTCTGAAATGATTTTACCTGATTTCATATCAATTTCTCTTTTATAAAGTCCTAAAGATTCATCGTATTCTACTCGATCTCTTTTTTCTTTTTCAAAATATCTTCCAATAATTGTTAATTTTTCATCATTAATTTTTGAAAAAGAAAATAGTAATGTGTACGTATCGTTGTACAAGTTTGTAAAGGAGATTTCTTTTCCAGTTTTAGTATCTAAAATCAATAAATGATCCGAAACTTTTTTAGAACCTCTAGATTTTGTAGCAATGAATGAAAGTGTATTTTCATCCATTTCAAAAAATTGATACTCATATTCGTGTTTTTCTTCGGCTTGTTTTACATTGCTGGCCCACAATTGCTCGCCATTGAAATCAATTGCAAAACATGCAGATTCATCTTTTTTCTTATCAAAATTAACCAGCTGTACAAAAAATCCTGAGTTTGACAAGGCGGCTGCTGCATAATATTTAACGTTTTTAAACATTTTCGGAATGTTGTTATCATCTGGTTTTATAGATTTATCATACGTGCCGCTTGCAGTGATTTTATTTGCTGCTAAACCTAAAATTTTATATTTGAATTTAATGTTTATAAAAAGTTGTTCGGAAACAAAATTCTCAATAAAATTGAATAAAATATGTCCATTATTATAAACAATCTGATAATTTTCAATGACACACTTTTTTTTAACTTTCGTTTCAACAAACTCACCCGAATTAATAGTGTTCATGTTTTTATCCAAAATGATGTATTTAAACTTCACTTCCGTGGGACTTAATTCGTCTAATTGCCTTAGTTCGGCATAACCATAAAGTTCGTCTCCATCTGTTAAAGTTACAAAATTTTCTAATTTTCCTGCGGCAGTATTTAAAATTTTATACGATTGAGAAAAACTTATTTGAGTTGCAACTACTAAGAATAAGAAGGTAATTATTTTTTTCATTTTTATTGCGTTAATTCGTTATAGTCCTTGGCTAATCTTTCCAATTCTTTAGTCGAGATATTATTCATGAAACTTATATAATTTTGTTTACTAAGGGATTGCGTTTTGGGATTTACATTAGGAATATAGCTGTTAAACTTCATGCTTTTTTTTGCTTTAGACAATTCCTCTAAGTTTAATGCCATTAATTTCAATAAATACATGTTTTTATTGTCGCTTTTGAGCATTTTTAAAACTTCATACAATCCATTACCATATTCTTTAAAATAATACAAGTTAAAAACCTCCTCTAATTTTGCAATTTCAAATAATTTACGCTCCATTGATGCGTCAACGGTGAATGTACTGTTTTGGTTATTTGGATTTAATAGTTTTATTTTTTCAATACGATTGTCGCAATTGGGATGCGTTTTTAAAGAATCTATTTCCCAATTCATCATGTGTTTTTTTCCATAATTATATCTAGAAAAATCTTCAATATCGGTCCATTCGTTTATGAATTTTTGATTTTTAGTAGTAAAAAATCTAACATAATCTTCGTTTACTAAACTGTCTTTTTCTATATCCGCATCATTTAATCGCGATAATGCATTGACAAAATCATATTGATTATATTTAGTGTTTTTAAAATAGGAATATCCTTTAGAGTCTGCCTCAAATTCAAATTCCCTAGACTTGCTATTACGCGAATAAACAACGAATTTTAACAGTTTTTCAGCACTTTCTTGTTTATTGTATCTTGATTGTGTTATTTTTTTTTCTTGCTTTTTTAAGTCTGATGAAGTAATTTTTTCAGAGTAATCTTTGATACTATTCCAACTATGATCTAGTGTATAATGTGCCATTTCATGAGCAATTACACCCGCTAACTCGCCTTCTGTTTTTAAGGTGTTTAAAAGTGCTAAATGAACTACTAAAGTTCCCTCTCCTACACTAAAAGCATTAGCACTTCCTTCCCTTGAAAAATAAATTCTGAAATTTTTTTCCTTTAATTCCGGATTTGAATCTGTAATATGCTTTACTATTTTTTCTAAATAATTATTTAATTCATCATTAAAATACAGTTCACCTTTATTGATTTCACTCACAAAACTAGTGTAGTGTTCTTCATATATGGATTCCATTTTTCTTTTAACTTCACCAGAAAACTGACTCTTAACGTCTGAAAGAGTTTTTTGATGTCTAGATTTAAAGGAAGAAACAAAGTCTTTTATCGATTTTGATGATGTAGTATCAATTGGCTGATATACTTGAGCGATCGCCGAATTTGGAAGTGCAAATAAAAAAAACACTCCAGTTATATACAATAAATTGCGCATTAATAAGTGGGACTTATATTAACGCCCAAAAATATAATAATATTTAAATATAACAAACAATTTTTTAGTTTTAATACATAAGGGAAAACTTGTTAAATATCATAAAATTTTTCACATTCTCATTAAACAATTATTTAGTAAGTGAAATAATAAATTAACATATAAATGGTGATTAAGATACTTTATATAATTATCTATGTTCGAAAAGACGTAAAATAATATAAACAAAAAGAAAATAATAGGTAATTTTTAAGCTTGTTATGTTGTTGAAAAATAAGTGCTGTTTTTATTTGTTTAGTTAAAATGAAATTTAACAAATTATTTTCAAGTGGCAAGTTATCAGTGATTTTTCGGTTTAATTCTGATAAATACGTTTCCTTTCATAATGACTTCTAATCGAACCGATTGTGATAAAATAGAAAAAGTTTTAAATTAAAATAAAAAAGAATGGACTTATTTCTTAGATATCATTTGAATGTTCAAAGATTACAAAAATAAAATTTCAATTGACTAGGATTTTTTGGTTTCGCTTTCAGGCAATAAAACTTCAAAATAGACTAATTTTTTATTTATATTTGAAAAGAGTTTACCTAATAAAACTAAGAAAACAAATGTTTGATCCTAGAAATGCTTTTCACAAAATAAGCTACTTACAATATCCTGCAATGCTTGTAGGAGTATATTATTGCTTAAAACCATACTTTATAGGCTTTGAAGCAATTTGGGAATGTTACAATTACACACTACTATTTATGGGCTTAGGACTGAGCCTTTCAACTTTACAAGATACCACAAAAACTCAAAACGAATTTTCTAGAAAAATTTGGGAAAACCCAAAAAAGGGAAAAACAGCACTTATTGTAATAGCAATAATGGCAATTTTTATTATTTCGATTGGTTTTTACGGCATTTATATCTCAAAAAACGAGGCGCTTAAACAACTATCTTATGGAACAATAGTTTTTGGTATTGGAATTATTGGATTATTAAAAACAGCAATTGAAATGTTTGAAAATCATCGTTTGGATAAAAAAAACATTAATTTAGAGTAGTTTTGAAAATTAGGAAAACACTAATCGAAAATATGATATCAATAGACAAAGAGGCTATTTCTGACGCAAAAAAAACTGCATTAATTTCATTCTTAATTGGAACCGCAATATTCTTAGCTTTTGTATTTTTTAACTTTGAATTTATAGCTTATATTGGAATTATATTTGTTTTACTTGCGACTCTCGTTAACGGAATCAAACTTTTACTTCTAATCTATAGATTGATTAAGGCGAATAAAAATGATAGGATTGAAATTACAAAAACAATACTGTTAATTTTAGCAAATATTCCAATAGCACTTGTCTATCTAAAAATTGCAGGAAGTTTATTTAAAGATCGATTTGGTTTTTAATCGTTTAGTTTTTCTTCTACGCAAATATTTTCGCTCTTGTTTTAAAATTTGCGCAGAAAAAAAATAAAGTTTACTTTTACAGTCGAAATAGGAAATGGTGATCTTCCTAACCCAACCGCTTTTAAAAGCTGATGACGCCTGATTATGGTAATGTACAAAGCATTTGATCAGGATAATTATGACCAATCGTAAAGAAAAAAAATCAGCCAGTAAAAAATCTCTAATTTTGTTTAGATTATTTTTTAGAAAATTTCCAGCAATTCCGTATATTCTTAAATGGTTAGTGATTAGCTCACTGCTTGGTATTCTTATAGGTTCAGCTTCCGCTGGATTTTTAGTAACTCTAGATTGGGCAACCAATGTTAGAGAAAGTAATTTATGGCTTATTGCATTGCTTCCGGTTGGTGGTTTGTTGATAGGTTTAGGTTATCATTATTTAGGAAAAGATGTAGAAGCAGGAAATAATTTACTAATTGACACGATTCACAATCCAAAAGCAGTTATTCCGTTTAGAATGGCTCCTTTTGTTTACATTGGCACTATTGCAACACATCTTTTAGGAGGTTCAGCAGGTCGAGAAGGAACTGCAATACAAATGGCAGGTTCGATTGCGGATCAATTTAGCAAACCTTTTAAATTGACTGAAAGTGACCGTAAAATTTTGCTTATTGCGGCAATCGCAGCTGGTTTTGGTTCTGTTTTTGGGACACCATTAGCAGGAGCGGTCTTTGGTCTAGAAGTTTTCCTAATTGGAAGAATAAGATACAACGCGATTTTTCCAGCTTTTGCAGCTGCAATTCTTGCGGATCTAGTAACTAATATTTGGCAAGTTCAACATACACATTATAACATCGGCGTTACGCCTGAAATTGGAGCACTTCCTATTATATATAGCATAATTGCCGGAATTTTATTTGGTTTGTGTGCCGCGGTTTTTAGTAAAACAATACATTTTTCAACAAGAATGTTTAAATCTAAAATCAAATTCCCGCCGCTACGTCAGTTTGTCGGAGGAATTATTGTGGCATTAGCCGTTTTAGCTTCGGGAACAACAAAATACATTGGATTGGGAATTCCAACAATTTTACAATCTTTTGAAGAACAACTTCCTATTTACGATTTTGCAATTAAAATGGCCCTCACAATTCTAACACTTGCCGCCGGATTTAAAGGTGGTGAAGTTACACCGCT
The DNA here is from genome assembly GCF_042686085.1 of Flavobacterium ardleyense. GTDB lineage: Bacteria > Bacteroidota > Bacteroidia > Flavobacteriales > Flavobacteriaceae > Flavobacterium > Flavobacterium ardleyense. The sequence continues at coordinate 555,847 of NZ_JBHUOL010000012.1, read as the reverse complement.
ATTTTTTATTGGTGCCACTTTAGGAAGTGCCTTATCCTTTTTTATTCCACTTCCTACTGCACTTTTAGCAGGAATGGGATTTGTTGCCGTTTTTGCAGGTGCAACGAATACGCCTTTGGCTTGTATGTTAATGGCAATCGAACTCTTTGGTGTGGAATCCGGAGTTTATGTAGCGATTGCTTGCATTGTTTCCTACTTATTATCAGGACATAATAGTATTTACGGCACTCAAAAAATAGGCGAAGCTAAAAACAGAAGATACAGCAGTCATTTGGATAAAAACATGAACGAGCTTAATTAGTTTACTCCGAAATATTTCAACCTATTTTACTAGTTAAGGCAATTGTACTTTTAGAAATATAAATAATTTCCTAATTCTTATAAACGCAAAAAAGTCCCGACGAATCGGGACTTTCTATAAATATGTTTATTAAAACTAGTTATTTAAAGCTTCTGCTCCACCAACGATCTCAAGGATTTCATTAGTAATTGCAGCTTGACGTGCTTTATTGTACGTTAATTTTAATTGATCTCTTAATTCTGTAGCATTATCGGTTGCTTTATGCATTGCTGTCATACGTGCTCCGTGTTCTGCTGCAAATGAATCTCTAATAGATTTGTATAACTGTGTTTTCAATGATTTTGGAATCAAAGTCATCACAATTTCCTCTTTAGATGGTTCGAAAATATAATCTGAAGAAACTGCTTCGCCACCTATAATAGGAGCTAAAGGTAAAAACTGTTGGGTTCTTACAATTTGAGTTGCAGCATTTTTAAATTCATTATAGATAATTTCGATTTTATCGTAATCACCAGCCACAAATTTATCCATTAATTCTTGCGCAATTGCAGAAACGTTTTCAAATGTTAAGTGATCAAAAATACCAATTTGCGTTTCCGTTACATTAACAGTTTTGCGTAAAACATCGTTTCCTTTTTTACCAATAGCATAAACATCCACTTGTTTTCCACCGTATAATGCTGCAACAAGTTTTGTTTGTTTAATTACGTTTGTGTTGAATGCACCACACAAACCTCTATTTGAAGTAATTGCTACAAGAAGTACTTTATTTACTTCTCTTTGAGTTGTAAAAGCACCTCCAACTTCTCCTTCAAGAGTTGCACTTAAGTTTTGTAATAGTTCGGTAAGTTTTTCTGCATAAGGACGCATTGCAGTAATTGCATCTTGTGCCTTTTTTAACTTTGCAGCCGAAACCATTTTCATCGCTGATGTAATTTGCATCGTAGATGAAACTGAAGTAATTCTATTACGGATTTCCTTTAAGTTTGCCATTTGTTATAAATTGTATATTGTAAAAATTGTATAATGTATACTGTAATTTGCTTTTAGCTCGTTACAGTATACAACATACAATATACTTTATTAATTATATTTTGCTGAAATTTCTTTAGCTACTTTCTCTAATACATCAGTGATAGCGTCATCAAACTTACCGTTTTTCAATGCATCTAAAGTATCTTTATGTTTAGCGTTTAAGTATTCTAAGTAATCCTTTTCGAATTCTTTTACTTTAACAACTGGAACATTTCTCAATAAGTTCTTAGAACCTGCGTAAATAATAGCTACTTGGTCTTCAACTTTGAAAGGAGAGTTCAAACCTTGTTTCAAGATTTCAACGTTTCTTCTTCCTTTTTCAATTACGTTTAAAGTAACAGCATCTAAGTCAGAACCAAATTTAGCAAACGCTTCTAATTCACGGAACTGAGCTTGGTCTAATTTTAAAGTACCAGATACTTTCTTCATAGATTTAATCTGAGCATTACCTCCAACACGAGATACAGAAATACCTACGTTAATCGCAGGACGAACTCCAGAGTTGAATAAATCCCCATCTAAGAAAATTTGTCCGTCAGTAATCGAAATTACGTTTGTTGGAATGTACGCAGAAACGTCACCCGCTTGTGTTTCAATAATCGGTAAAGCCGTTAATGAACCACCACCTTTAACGATTCCTTTGATAGAATCAGGTAGATCATTCATATTTCTAGCAATCTCATCATTAGCAATTACTTTACAAGCTCTTTCTAATAAACGAGAGTGAAGGTAGAAAACGTCTCCAGGATAAGCCTCACGGCCCGGTGGTCTTCTTAATAATAAAGAAACTTCACGGTAAGCAACAGCTTGTTTAGATAAGTCATCATAAACAATTAATGCTGGACGACCAGAATCTCTAAAATATTCTCCGATCGCAGCACCTGCCATTGGAGCATATACTTGCATCGCAGCCGGATCAGAAGCGTTAGCAGCAACAATAATGGTATATGCCATTGCTCCTTTTTCTTCTAACATTTTTGCAATACTTGCTACAGTTGAAGCTTTTTGCCCAATTGCAACATATATACAGAATACAGGTTTTCCTGCTTCGTAAAATTCTTTTTGATTTAAAATCGTGTCAATACAAACAGTTGATTTACCTGTTTGACGGTCACCAATTACCAACTCACGTTGTCCTCTACCAACTGGGATCATAGCATCAACTGCTTTTACTCCTGTTTGTAATGGTTCAGTTACAGGTTGACGGAAGATAACTCCAGGAGCTTTTCTTTCTAATGGCATCTCGTATAAAGTTCCACCAATTGGTCCTTTGCCATCAATTGGATTCCCCAAAGTATCTACAACACGACCTACCATTTGTTCTCCTACTTTAAGAGAAGCAATACGTTGTGTTCTTTTTACTGTTGAACCTTCTTTGATTCCGGTTGATGGTCCTAAAAGTACCACACCCACGTTGTCTTCTTCCAAGTTCAAAACGATTGCCTCTAATCCGCCATCGAATTGTACTAACTCACCATATTGTGCGTTTGATAATCCGTAAACACGAGCAATTCCATCCCCAACTTGAAGTACTGTTCCAACTTCTTCCAACGTTGCACCAGATTCAAAACCTGATAATTGTTGTTTTAATATTGCTGATATTTCAGCAGGTTTAATTTCAGCCATTGTGATATATCTTTAATGGTATATTATTTACTAAACTCTCTCTTTAAATTTTGCAATCTGTTTTCCACAGAAGCATTGTATTGTTTGTCACCCATTCTTAAAATAAATCCTCCAATAATTGATGGATCTACTATATTCTGAAGTGTGATCTTTTTATCTGAAAACGTTGCAATTTTCGCCAAAACTTTAGCTTCTAAATCAGCTGTAATAGGAAACGCAGTAGTTACTTTAGCAACTTCGATTCCGTTAAGCTCATCATATAAAGCTGTAAATTGCAAAGCAATAGCATTTAATAACTCAAATCTTTGATTTACTAAAAGTAAATGAAAAAGTCCTTTTGTTTCATTTTGAACAGAAGCGAAGATTTCGTTTAATGATGAAAATTTAATTTCACCTTTTACTATTGGACTTATTAAAAAGTTTTTCAACTCAGCACTGTCTTTAATTGCATTTGCAATAGAAGTCATATCCGCATTAACTGCATCTGATGTATTATTCACTTTTGCAATATCCAAAATGGCTTTTGCATATCTAATTGCTGCTCTAGTTCCTGCCATGATATTAGTTTAATTTAGCGTCACCTAACATTTTCTCAACTAATTTAGTTTGAGCTTCTTTGTTCGATAATTCTTCTCTTAACAATTTCTCAGCAATCTGTAATGACAATGAAGAGACTTGATTTTTCAATTCTGCCATTGCTGCATTCTTTTCACTTTCGATAGCTGCTTTCGCATTCTCGATCATTTTATCACCTTGAGCTTGCGCTTCAGATTTAGCATCAGCAATCATAGCATCTTTGATCTCTCTTGCTTCTTTCATCATTAAATCTCTTTCAGCTCTCGCTTCAGCTAATAATTTTTCATTATCAGCTTTAAGATTTTGCATGTCTTTCTTAGCGTTTTCTGCTGCTAACAAAGCATTTGCAATCCCTTCTTCACGAGCTGCTAAAGCTGCTAAAATAGGTTTCCACGCAAATTTAGCTAATAATAGAATTGTTATTGCTAAAATAATGACTTGCCAGAAAAACAAACCATAACTAAAATCGTTAATTAACTTATCCATTTATATACTCTTTATAAAATTCTTGTAAATTGATTGTTTAATAAACAACACCTGCAGCCAACCGCTACAGGTATTGTTATTCTAATTACTTTCCTAAGATTAAAGCACCGAATGCTAAACCTTCTAATAACGCTCCAATGATAATCATTGCAGTTTGGATTTTTCCGGCAGCTTCTGGTTGTCTTGCAATAGCATCCATTGCAGAACCACCAATTTTACCTAAACCTAAACCAGCTCCGATTACGATTAAACCCGCTCCTACTAAATTTGGAATTGTCATGATAATTGATTTATATATAATTAAACAAAATTTATACTAAACTATAGCATTGTCAGTATGATCTAACCCATCGTGGTGGGCTTTGTGATCATCATGATGCTCTTGAACTGCCATTCCAATAAATAGAGATGACAACATCGTAAAAATGTACGCTTGTAAAAACGCAACTAAAATCTCAATAAACATAATGAAGATACTAAGTGCTAATGAAACAGCAGTTGCTCCTCCAGCAGTTAATTGCTCTTTCATTAAAAAAGCAATTGCAATTAATCCCATTACTACAGTATGACCTGCCGTAATGTTTGCAAAAAGACGAATCATTAATGAGAATGGCTTGGTAAACATTCCTAAAACCTCAATTGGCATTAAGATAATCTTCATTGGAACTGGCACACCTGGCATCCAGAAAATGTGACCCCAATAATCTTTATTTCCACTGAACTGAGTAATAAAGAAAGTAAACGCAGCAAGAGACAATGTAAAAGCAATGTTTCCAGTAACGTTAATTCCTAGAGGTGTTAATCCTAAAATATTTAACATGAAAATCAAGAAAAACACAGTTAATAAATAAGGCGCGAATTTTCTATATTTTTTATCTCCAATATTTGGTCTTGCAATTTCGTCACGAACGTAGATAACCATTGGTTCCAAAACTCTACTAAATCCCTTTGGTAAATTGTTGTGCCCGTTTTTATATGTTTTAGCCAATCCTAAGAATAAGAGAAACACTAAAACTGCTGTTAAGAATAAAGCAACTACATTTTTAGTAATCGAAAAATTCAAAGGCATCGGGTTTGTTGGATGATGTTCTTCGTTCAAATTTAAATCACCCGCAGCATTGGTATCATAAATTTTACCGTGAAATAATTTGTAGAATTTACCATCAACTTCTGCTGTTGCTTCTCCATGTTCAAATTTTGAAGCTGAAAAAACTTTTAATCCACCATCAATTAAAATAACTGGAAGTGGAAATCCATAATGCTTGTTTTCTGAAGCATCTGAAAAGAACGTGAAATAATAATCATCTTGAAGGTGATGGTTCATGTATTCATAAACAACATCTTCTTTTGATTTGACTCCTTCCCCATGAGCTTCATGAGCAGTAGTTTCTTCCATTTGTGTCACTACTTGTAATGTATCAGTAGTTTCAGTTGCTGAAAGAATCAGTGGACTTGTCAAAAACAATATCGCCGTTAAAATGGAAAGTGGTTTCCTTAAAATCATCATAACTAATATTCTTATGTTTCCTAAAAATTTTTGCAAAAGTACAATTTTTATTAATATTTCAAGGTGCTAAAATGCATATTTTTAAACAATTGTTGATTTTTTGTTCAATAATCACTTTTTATTCAATAATCTTATGACAAAATAGGTATCTAAGCATAAAAAAATGATAAAAGCTATGAAAAAATTAAACTTTATTTCCTTTTCAATAATTGCCTCATTAAATAAAAACTGGGTTGCAATTATATAACTAATTATCACTTTTGCAGAGGATAAGCCTAAAAATACATAGCCCAATTGTTCCTTAGCTTTTTTCTCAACTTGAAGAACAACTAATAGAATTATAACCGAAAGCGCCACTTGACTGGCATAAGACACAATAAAATTTGAAATATTAAAATCGGGAACTAAAAATTGACACGTAAAAAAATGCACTACCATCAACACTAAAACAACAATAAACGACTTGATATAAACAGACATAAACAATTATTTGTTTTTATTAATTTGATTCACTTGGCGTATCACTTGAATTATCGCCACAAAAACGCCTAACAGCGTTAACACTTTAAAATAAATTTCGGATGAATTGCTATATTTTTCATCCAACCAACTTCCTAAATACGAAAATGCAAAAATAATCAATCCCATTTGAAATGGGATATTAATTAGTGCCAACCAATTATTTGATGGCTTTTTTTCGGGATCCACTAGATTGTTGCAATTCGCATTTCACAACTGGCCTCGAACTTAGCGCCTGGCTCAACTGCTAATTTGCCAACAATAACCTCTCCGGTTATGTGTGCTTTTACCTTCACATTTAACATACCTTCTGCTTTTAATTTTCCGGCAAATCTCCCTTCAATATCTATGCTTTTACATACAACATCTCCTTGGACTTCACCTGTAGGACCAATCACAATTTTTCCATTTGAATTGATGTTTCCTATTAACTTTCCATCTAATCTAAAATCTGCTTTGGTATCTATATTTCCAGTAATTGAAGTTCCTTCAACAATTCGGTTTGTTTTTCCTAATAAATGATCTTGGTTTTTGACTTTATCAAACATTTCTTGAGGCTTTGGGGGGTTATTATAAATTCAACAAAATCCACTCTTCAAATTTTTTCTTCATTTGAATAATTTTATAATCTTCTGTTGAAACGATGTAGGCTTGGTCTTTAATTTTATAATTCTTATGCTCTTTTAATAAAGAAAGTACAGAACTTGCTCCTTCTTTCGAACTAAAACCATGAATTACAATAAAATTAGTATTCATATTATAAATATCGTCCGAAGATTTCAATAAAACCGCATTAGTATCTTTTAAATACTTTTCAATTTTATCTGTCAAATCCTTAACGTCATTTTCTAAAGGAAATTTCTTTGGGAAGATTATTTTCCATTCTGAAGCCTGATCTTTATTAAAATCTAACGCTTCGAGTTTTGGAATATCATTTTTCAATAAGTGCTCCGCTTCTTTACCTTCATCAATATTTGGATAAGATAAAGCCACGAAATTTAAAGCTTTCTTATAATCGTCTAATCCTTGTAATCTTGCTACTACTTTCGCTTTTAGCATCTCAAATTTCGCTACAGACTCTTCGCCCGCAAATCGATTAATAAGTTCATCAATTTCACTTGAAACTTCTCTTACCTGGTTGTTTTCGAATTTCTTAAAGGTAGCATAAAATACAGTTTCCGGATTGGTATCGTCTTCAATTGCTACTGAAGGATTTTTTACAATCTCGGCATATCTACTAGTTGGAAATTCGCTTAAAATTTGCTGTTTCATTATCTCGGCTTTAGCTGGAGAAATAATTTGGTAAATTTTATATAAATTATATTTTGCAGGAAGAATTAAGCGTTCTTCAGGACTATTTTTTAATAGTTGTTCTAAACGTGCAGCAGCTAATTCGTACTCTTTGAATTTTTCTTTATAAATAATTCCCAATTGATAATAAGCGAAGTTCCTGTCTTTAGCTAAACTATCTAAGATTTTTTCATCCGTAGGAATTTGCTTCATATAATAATTCACTTCATACAAAGGATTTGCAAGCATCTCATCTTTTTGATCAATTGCAACAACATCTTCCTCAATATCTTCGTCTTCCGAATCTATGCCATTATTGTCGTTTTTCATCGTGGACCATCTCCAATTGTCTTTTAAATCTCGCTTTCCCCATTTAACAATGAACTCTTTTTTACCGAATTCAACAGCAACCGGATTGTAAAAATAGAAATTAGCTCCTGCATCATTGCCGCCAATGTTACCTGGAGGCATATTCGAAACACCACGAGGTTTTACCGTTTCATCAATTTGCATTCTTTTTGTCAATGCAGTGTTTGGACTGTTTGAATCGCCAGCATCTAAATTTTGATTTGCAAGAATGTTGGCTTCCTTTTTAGCCAATTCTGTAGCAATTTTTGCTTTTCTTTCATCCTCTATTTTTAATTTAGCGATGTAGTTTTCGTAGTAAGTAGTGCGCTGGGAATCGTTCATTGCTGCAACTGACAAAATACTGTCATTTTGTGTGGCAATGGTTTCATATTTAATTACATCAACTAAATTTACTCGCTTTTTTTGTATCCTTCTATATTCTCTGGTTCTGTCATCTAAACGAATCAAAGTACTATCGTAATATTTTCCAGCAGTTACATACTTAGCTTCTCTAAAATTAATTTCACCGATATTTCTGTAGTTTGAAGCTACTAAATAATTGTCTCTGGAAGCCGCTTTTATTGATTTATTGTAATACTGTTTAGCCGTTATATTTTTATCTTGTTTGTCGTAGAAAAGTGCCATCTGATGATTCAAGATATCTAAATATGGACGATTTTCACGATCATCTAATAGTTTTTGAAACTTCTTCACAAATACAACTGTATCACCTTTTATATAGTCAAACTGTTGCGCTTGCTTAGCGTGCGCTTGCATTACATAACGACGTGGCGATTTCCTATTCATTTGAATTACCTCTTCAAAAACAGCAAAGGCACTATCTTGATGATTCATGCTTTCATACAATTGACCAAGAATAAAAGTATAACGCGCTTTTTCTTCATTGTTTTTAGTAGTTGATTTAGCAATTTTAAGTGTTTCAACAGCACTATCTTGCGCCTGAATATTCATATAAGCTTGCGATAACATAGCGTTTGCATCAGCTAAATCTTGACCTGAAACATTCTTATTTTCTAGTAATTTTTTTAGATTTTTAATTGCAACCTCGTCATTATCTAAACGAATATTTACTTTTTCACGCCACACTTTTGCGTGATATATTTTATCGCTTAAAGGATGTTTGTATAAAATATAATTTAAAGCTTCGAGCGAAGGAATAAAACGATTATCATAATATCTGGCTTTCGCCAATAAAAGATAAGCTTCATCCATTTGCGGATTTTTCTCAGTACCGCCAATATTCATGGAATGTTTTTGGATCGCCTTAACCGCTTTTTCTTCGGCACGTTCAAAATCAGCATTTTTTGTTTGACCAGGTAATACCGCTTCTTCATTGTCAGGCATTCTTTCAATAGGAAGAATTTCCCAAAAATCATCTTGATAAGTTGCTTTTAGATCGACTAACCCTTTATCTAATGCAATATTTCCATTGTATAAAACATTATACTCTGTGGTTACGGCATGAAAATTACGATTGATGAATTTGTCTTTTTTAACAGAACAAGCTATTAAAAAAACAAAAAAACCAACCGATAGCGTATATTTTAATATGTTGTTTTTCAATGTAAAACGTTTTTGTTCTTAACTACTAAAAATCGTTTTTAGTATATATAGAGTGGTAAAAATACGTTTCTTTTTTTGATGTGAAAATAAATAAATCGTTTTTTGTTAATCGAATACGTTTTTAAGTTCTTTTATCACTTTAAAAGCCACATCTATTTGTTCATCACTTACAATAATAGTAAACTCATTTGTGGTAGAAATGACTTCATGAATAATCACACCTTCCCAAGCTAATCTTTGAAAAATATAGTAGTAAACACCAGGAGTAGAAATATTTTCTTGTGGAAGTTTTACTGTAATTGACGATAAATTTTCAATTTTATGGGTCAGCTTTTCGTTTTTAAACAAACTTTCTATTATCGGATCAATTGAAGTGCTCGTCACAATATTAGTTTCATTTACACCTCTTGACGAAGTATAAAAAATATCTTGTAATTTATTGATCTCCGCAATTAACTTGGCTTGATTCTCTAATAATGTATTTGAACTTACATAAGTGTAATCACTTAAGGAAGAACGCACTGTGATTTCTCCAATGTTTTTCAACACTTTAGAAATCTTGTAATTGATTTTAAAATCCAGTTCCTCAGACAATCTTTTTAATGCCATTACTACCGCGCCTTGCTTCACATCCTTACCCAGATGTGCTTCTAGTTCGGGCATCATTATTCGCGCTAGCGAAGTTAAATTGATGATTCCTTGTGAAAGTGAACTCAATAAAAATGGTTTTGACTTAATATAGTGCTCTACAACAGAAGATATCGTTTTCATTAATTGGTTGTTTTGGTGCTTGTTGCGTGCAAAGATATAATTTTTTAAACAATTTGTTATAATTATAACATTAAAAATGATAAAATGCGTCTTCTATATGATCTGTAACAAATTCTTTGCCCTCTTTATGAATTGCGATAATGTCAAATCTCACTTCAAGATCTAAATCTTTCTGGATAACATATTCATTAATTGCTTTTAATAACAGCTGAATTTTCTTCGGCTTTACGAATTCCTGTGGTAAACCGAATTCTAAACTTGAACGGGTTTTAACTTCAACAACGGCTAAGGTTGTTCCTTTTTGAGCAATAATATCAATTTCGGACTTGTCAAAAAACCAATTCACTTCTAAGATTTCATAACCGTTTTCTTCTAAAAAAGCAACAGCTAATTCTTCCCCAAATTTCCCTAAATCATTGTGTTCAGCCATTTTTCAGTTTTCAGTTTTCAGTTTTCAGTTTTCAGTTTTCAGTTTTCAGTTTTCAGTTTTCAGTTTTCAGTTTTCAGTTTTCAGTTTTCAGTTTTCAGTTTTCAGTTTTCAGTTTTCAGTTTTCAGTAATTGGTTTGTTTTAATAGAAAGTGTTACATTAAAATTTCTCAAATTATTTAAATCTGTGTTGTAAAAAGCTATTCTTTAAATCTTAAAACTATTTCGTTTTCATTTACCTCAAAATCTACTTTTTTTCCCAAAACTAACGTTCGGTTATCTGCTTGATGTCCCGCTGGAAATTCAAATGCAATTGGAATATTATGTTCTTTCGAGATTTCGGTGATAATTTGCACTTCATTTTGTCCGAATGGAATTTCATTATCGTGCATGTCTGACATACTTCCGACAATAATTCCTTTTACTTTTTCGAAATAACCGTTGCGTTTTAAATTGAACATCATTCGGTCAATATGATATAAATATTCATCTAAATCTTCAATAAATAGAATTTTATCTTTGGTATTTAAAGACGATTTCGAACCTAATAAACTATATAAAATCGAGATATTTCCACCTACTAATTCGCCGGAAGCTTTTCCTTTTTTATCATACGATTTAGAAGGAATTACATAAGATAATTCTTCGCCAAATAATGCTTTTCGTAATGTTTCTTTTACCTCTTCTGAAGCTTTTGGAACCGTAAAAGGCATAATCGAATGCAAACTTGCAATTCTTTCGACATTCAATTGACTATGTAAAACCGTTACATCAGAAAAACCCATAATCCACTTCGGATGCTTCTTAAATTTAGCAAAGTCTAATGAGTCAATTATTCGCACTGTTCCATAACCGCCTCGAGCTACCCAAATTCCTTTTACATTTTCATCGTCGATCATTGTTTGAAAATCAGCAATTCTTTCGGCATCTGTTCCGCCCAATTGACAACTATCTAAACCAATAGTTCTTCCTAATTTAGCTTTCAAACCCCAACTTTCTAATAATTCTATAGCAGGTTTTGCATCTTCAGGCATAAATTTTCGAGCAGTACAAACAATAGCGACCGTATCGCCTTTTTTTAAATAAGGTGGAATTTTCATTTTCTTTTGGGAATAATTATAAAACTAAATTAATAATAAAAACGCTAATACTGTTTTTTGCATCATAAAAATTAATATTTCTTGTGCCAACCAAAACCATACGTAATTCCTAAACCTACATAGCTATTTTTAGATAAAGTGCCTGTCAACTTTAAACCCACACTTCTTGCAAAACTAACTTTCCTTTTACCAATAGGAATTAATCCATAGTAGGCTTTAAATATTTTCTTTTCAGCTTTGAAATATTTGAAATTGAATTCAAAAGGGACACCAAAATAATTTTCACTAAAGCTTTCATAATACATTCCAACTTTCTCATAGTGATTGCCTGCAACAGCAGAAGCACCCACAGAAACACTGTATGAAATATTATTATTTATCCATCTTTTACCATAAAGCAATGCAACCTCCCCTTGAATCACTCGCTCATCTGAATAATCAGAATTAAGGTCCATTACAGTTGGCAAATCTAAAGATGGACCTATTATCCCCTGCAGTCTCGCCGTAAGTAAATTATTATGTTTAAATTGGTAATTTAAATTGTATCCCAGCAGCCAAGAAACTTTATTAGTTACTGCTCCACCTGCATAAAATTCAGTAAAAATCACTGGATTACTTTTAACTTTACTAACTATTGAATCTTGGCCAAAAGAAGATAAATACAGAAGCAACATAACAATAGTAATGTTCTTTTTCATGTTTTTATTTCAAAAATAAACAAAAAAGAAACATTTGTTCGCTAATTCGTGGTTAATGGATTATTTTTGCCCTAAATTTTATGATGATATGTTAGAAAATCCGAAAAGATATACGATTACTGCCGCTTTGCCTTATACAAATGGTCCAATTCATATTGGTCATTTAGCTGGTGTTTATGTGCCTTCTGATATTTATGCACGCTATTTGCGTTTGCAAGGAAAAGATGTTGCTTTCATGTGCGGAAGCGACGAACACGGTGTTGCGATTTCTATGAAAGCCAAAAAAGAAGGGATTTCACCGCAAGAAGTAATTGATAAATATGACGGAATCATCAGAAAATCGTTTTTAGATTTCGGAATTTCTTTTGATAACTACTCAAGAACTTCGGCTAAAATTCATCACGATACAGCACAAGAATTCTTTAAAAAATTATATGATCAAGGTGATTTCATTGAAGAAGTTACTGAGCAATTATACGATGCAAAAGCAGATCAGTTTTTAGCAGACCGTTTTGTAACTGGAACTTGTCCAAAATGTGACAATCCGGAAGCTTACGGCGATCAATGCGAAAAATGTGGTTCGACTTTAAATGCTACCGATTTAATTAATCCGAAATCAACAATTACAGGCGAAATTCCTATTATGAAAGCGACCAAACATTGGTTTTTACCTTTGAATAGATATGAAGATTTCTTGAAAGAATGGATTTTAGTCGGGCATAAGAATGATTGGAAACCAAATGTTTACGGTCAAGTAAAATCGTGGATTGATGGCGGTTTAGAACCAAGAGCCGTTACGCGTGATTTAGATTGGGGAATTGACGTTCCTGTTGAAGGTGCAGAAGGTAAAAAATTATACGTTTGGTTCGATGCTCCAATTGGCTACATTTCGGCAACCAAAGAATGGGCTTTACGCGAAGGAAAAGATTGGGAACCGTATTGGAAAGACAAAGACACCAAGTTAGTTCATTTCATCGGGAAGGATAATATTGTTTTCCATTGCATCATTTTTCCAGCGATGTTAAAAGCAGAAGGAAGTTATATTTTACCAGATAATGTTCCGGCAAACGAATTTTTAAATTTGGAAGGCAATAAATTATCAACGTCTAAAAACTGGGCAGTTTGGTTACACGAATATTTACAAGATTTCCCCGAAAAACAAGATTCATTGCGTTATGCTTTAACCTCAAATGCTCCTGAAACAAAAGACAACGACTTTACTTGGAAAGATTTTCAGGCAAGAAACAATAATGAATTAGCGGCGATTTATGGAAATTTCATCAATCGTGTGGTGGTTTTAACGCATAAATATTACGAAGGAATTGTTCCTGCTCCGAATGAATTTTCGGAAGTAGATTTACAAACTTTAGCCGAATTAAAAGCGTATCCAGCAGTGATTTCTTCTTCAATTGAACGTTACCGTTTTAGAGAAGCTTTAGGCGAATTAATGAATGTTGCTCGATTAGGAAATAAATATTTAGCCGATGAAGAGCCTTGGAAAATGATAAAAACAGATCCGGAACGCGTGAAAACACAAATGTATGTGGCTTTACAAATTGCTTCGGCTTTAGCTATTTTATCAGAACCTTTTTTACCCTTTACTTCTAAAAAATTGACTCAGACTTTAAACATCGAAGTAAATAATTGGAATGTAGATTTCAGTAATTGGAACTTGACAAAAGCGGGACATCAAATCGGACAAGGAGCAATCTTATTTGCTCAAATCGAAGATGAAGAAATTCAAAAACAATTAGATAAATTAGAAGCAACAAAAACCGCAAATAAAGTGGAAAACGCAACAGCCGAACCTCAAAAAGAAGTGGCAACATTTGATGATTTCTCAAAATTAGATATTCGTGTAGGAACAATTCTAGAAGCTGAAAAAATGCCAAAAGCCAACAAATTATTGGTTTTAAAAGTGGATACTGGAATTGATGTTAGAACAATAGTTTCAGGAATTGCTGAACATTTTTCACCTGAAGAAGTAATTGGAAAACGCGTTACTGTTTTGGTAAACTTAGCACCAAGAGCTTTACGCGGTGTAGAAAGTGCCGGAATGATTTTAATGACAAATAACGCAGAAGGAAAATTAGTTTTCGTAAATCCAGATGCGGAAGGTGTGATTAATGGAGCGATGATTAGCTAATAATGAACAACAAACCGAGAATTGCTTTATTTATAGGAATCCTTTGTATTTCTATTTTTCCGATATTAGTTCGTTTGCAATTAACATCGGGATTGATTTCTGCATTTTACAGAATGGCAATCGCACTTGGTTTACTTTTACCTTATATAATTGTCACAAAAAAATTCAAGCTTCCCAATTCAAAGTTGTTGATTACAGCAATTATCTGTGGGATTTTATTCGCTTCTGATGTCGCCGTTTGGAATATTGCCATTCAGAAATCAAGTGCAACTCAAGCGACACTTTTAACGAATTTAGCTCCTGTTTGGGTCGGAATATTATCTTATTTCTTCTTCAAAAACAAACCAGCTGTTAACTTCTGGATTGGAACCTTAGTGGCAATTTTAGGAATGATCACTTTAGTAGGTTTCAGCTTTTTCTTAAAGTTGAATTTCGATATGGCGTTTTCATTAGCGATATTATCCGGAATCTTATATGCGATTTATATTTTAGTTAGTAAAAATGTTTTGTCCAAAGTTGATATGTATTCTTTTATGACAATAACATTAGTTAGTTCGACCTTGTTTTTAGCGATTGTCAATTATTTTGCAGGCGAAGCATTTTACGGCTTTTCGAATGATGCTTGGTTGGTTCTTTTCATTCAAGGAGCAATTTGTCAATTGATGGCTTGGTTATTAATTAGCTATGCAACCCAAAATATGCGAGCGACTAGAGTTTCTTTAAGTTTATTGAGTCAAGGTGTGATTGCTACGTTTTTAGCTTGGTTATTCATTGATGAACAAGTAACTTTACAAATGATAATAGGTGGAATTATTCTGCTTTTTGGAATAAGTATCACTTTTATAGAAAATAAAAAAGTATGAAAAACATAAAAACAATCGCTTTTGATGCAGACGATACGCTTTGGCACAATGAACCGTATTTTGATGAAGCACAAGAACGTTTTTGTCAATTATTTCAAGATTTTGCTTCAAGTCAAGAGATTTTAGGAGCTATTTTAAACCACCAAGTGAAGAATTTACCACTTTATGGTTTCGGAATTAAAGCGTTTACCTTGTCGATGATTGAAACAGCTTTGCAATTAACCAATCATAATATTTCGGGAAAAGGAATTGAGCAAATTATGGGAATTGGAAAGGATTTATTGCTGAAACCAGTTGAATTATTGCCAAATGTGGAACAAGTTTTAGAATCTTTAAAAGGTGAATATAAATTAATCGTTGCCACAAAAGGCGATTTAAAAGACCAACATCGTAAATTACACGATTCAGGAATTGGTGCATATTTCCATCATATTGAAGTATTGAGCGATAAAACCGAATTGGATTACGAAAAAATGTTAGGCCGTTTAGATATTCAGGCTAAAGAATTTTTGATGATTGGAAATTCTTTAAAATCTGATGTTTTACCTATTTTAAATTTAGATGGTTATGCGATTCATATTCCGTATCGTACGACTTGGGAATATGAGAAAATTGATTTCGAAATCGAACACGAAAACTTCAAATCGTTTGCGAATATTGAAGAAATTTTACCTTTGTTGAAATGAAACAATTGATTGACTTAAAAACGTGGAACCGAGCAACGCATTTTGAATTCTTTTCAAAGTTTGAAGAACCGTTTTTTGGTATTACCACACCGGTTGATTGCACGATTGCTTATCAAAAATCGAAAGCACTTCAAGTTCCATTTTTTGTCTATTATTTACATAAAACACTAGTTGCCGTAAATAAAATTGAAAATTTTCGTTTGCGAATTGAAGGCGAAAATGTTGTCCTTTATGATGAAATCGATGCTTCTGCGACTATTATGCGAGAAGACAAAACGTTTGGTTTCTCCTTTATGAAATTTCACGAAGAGCTGAACAAATTCAATGCATTGGCACAAATCGAAATTCAAAGAATACAAAATACACCCGGAATTTTCACTCGTGAATATCCCGAAAATATCATTCATTTTTCAGCAGTTCCTTGGATTAATTTCACAGGATTAACGCATTCTCGCAGTTATTCTGCTCCTGATAGTTGTCCAAAGATTTCTTTCGGTAAATTAATGGATGATAACGGTAAGAAAACAATGGCATTATCGGTAACAGCACATCACGGTTTGCTAGACGGTTATCATATGGGATTATTTGTGGAAGAATTAAAAAACTTATTGAATTCCTAAATGATTCCAATCGCGTTTCATCCAATTTTTAAACATCCTTTGCCGGAAGGACATCGTTTTCCAATGTTGAAATACGAATTGCTTCCGCAACAATTACTTCACGAAGGAACGGCAATTTCAACCGATTTTTTTGAACCTGAGCTTTGTGATTTAGAATACGTTTTTGCAGTTCATACGAAAGAATATGTAAACGATTTAATCCGTTTAAAATTAGATGCGAAAGCTGTTCGCAAGATTGGATTTCCACTTTCGGCAGAATTGGTAGAACGCGAATTACGAATCGCTCAAGGAACAATCACCGGAGCCCAAAAAGCATTCGAAACCAAAGTAGCGTTCAATATTGCTGGCGGAACACATCACGCTTTTTCTGATCGTGGCGAAGCTTTTTGTATGTTAAACGATCAAGCAATTGCTTCCCAATATCTGCTGGATAAAAAATTAGCAAAAAAGATTCTAATCATCGATTTAGATGTACATCAAGGAAACGGAACCGCTGAAATCTTTCAAAATAATGCTAAAGTTTTTACTTTTTCAACCCACGGGAAATCGAATTATCCGTTTAAAAAAGAAA
Organism: Flavobacterium ardleyense; assembly: GCF_042686085.1. Classification (GTDB taxonomy): domain Bacteria; phylum Bacteroidota; class Bacteroidia; order Flavobacteriales; family Flavobacteriaceae; genus Flavobacterium; species Flavobacterium ardleyense. Next base: position 538,693 of record NZ_JBHUOL010000012.1, on the reverse strand, counting down.
TTTCAGATTTAGATATTGCTTTCGACGATAATACTACGGATGATGAATTTCTGTCGACCATCCAAAAAGTCATTCCAAAATTAATTGAAGAACAAAAACCCGATTTCATTTTCTACTTAGCCGGAGTTGATATTCTAGCAACTGATAAATTAGGAAAACTAGGTTGTACATTAAACGGTTGTAAAAAACGAGATGCAATTGTATTTGAAAATTGCTACAAGTATCAAATCCCTGTTCAAGTTAGTATGGGCGGAGGATATTCGCCCGAAATCAAAACCATTATTGAAGCACACAGTAATACTTATAGAGTTGCAAAATCAATATTCTAATAAAAAAAGCGACCTTTTACAGTCGCTTCTCTCATTGCTTACAGTTTTTAAACTGCATTTAAAATCGCTAAAATATCTTCTCCGTATTTTTCCGCTCTTTGTTTTCCAAAACCTTTAATCTGTTGTAATTCGTCGAGATTGCTTGGCTTGTATAATGCTAAATCGATTAAATGGGAATTGTGACAAATTATAAATTTTTTAAACTTCAATTCTTTTGATTTATCGGTTCGCCATTGGTTCAAATAACCATAAACTTGTTTGTCTTTTGACGTTAAATCTTCAAAGGTGTTCTGTACAATTTGAATTGGATTTTCAATTTCCAACACATCAAAATGTACTAAAACCGACCAATGAGGTTCGTCAGATTCCACAAATTGTGAACTCGATTTCTTAAAAGTTACTGTCGTTAAAAATTCATTCAACTTTTGCTGATCTTGTTCCAAATAAACAGAATCAATACGGATAGAAAATACTTTAACTTGCATACTGTTATAATTTACCTAATAATAAAACTTCGTCTGCAATCACTTCCGTAACATAGCGTTTTATGCCGTCTTTATCGTCATAACTTCTGTGTGATAATTTTCCTCCAATGGCAATTTCTTTTCCTTTGGTTACAAATCGTTCGATAATATCGGCAGTTTTTCCCCAAGCGGTTACTCGGTGCCATTGCGTTTGTTCTACTTTATCACCGTTTTCACGATAATACACTTCGTTTGTAGCAATTGAAAGATTTGCTAATTTTTTTCCTCCTTCAAGGTTTTTGATTTCTGGTTCTTGACCAACGTGTCCGATTAATTGTACTGAATTTTTCATTAGGCTTGTATATTTATTATTTTGGCGTGTAAATTTTAATGTCTTTTTGAATTTTAATCTTGCTTTTCCTTCTAGTTTAATAATACCAATTCATTGGCAACAACCTCTGTGATGTAACGTTTGTTTCCGTCTTTATCGTCATAACTTCTGTGGGTTAGTTTCCCTTCGATGGCAACGTGACTTCCTTTTTTTAATAACTGTTCGATGATGTCGACTGTTTTTCCCCAAGCAGAAACGCGGTGCCATTCTGTTTGTTCTACTTTTTCGCCTTTAGCATTAGTGTAACTGTCATTTGTAGCGATTGTGAAGTTGGCAACTCTACCATTTTCTAATTGTTTAATTTCTGGATCTTGTCCAACGTGTCCGATTAATTGTACTCTGTTTTTCATAAGGCTTGTAATTATTTAAATGGTTTATAATTAATTTGTTGTTTTAAAATTGTAATTGATATTGTAATTGATATTGTAATTGATATTGTAATTGATTTTTGCAATTGAATTTGTAATTGCGTCGTTTGATTTCGACATTGCAAAGATTAGACAGCTTTCAAAATTTATTCGGTATTTATCTGCTTACTTTCGGTTGTAATTGTTTGTAACCGTTTGTAATTGGAATATAAAAACAGTATATTTGAGCAAAATAAAGAGTTTATGGCGAGTACAATCAACAAAGTTGAATTAAGAAATCTTCAAATCGAAGACTATAAAGAATTAAAAAATTCCATGGTTGAATCCTATCCGGAGATGACCGATTCTTTTTGGAAAGAAGAACAAATAGAAAATTTATTGCAAAAATTTCCGGAAGGACAATTGGTAATTGTAGTAGATGATATTGTCGTAGGTTCGGCATTATCATTAATTGTTACGGAAGATTTTGCATTTAAAACAAGAACATATAAAGGAATAACGGGGAATTTTACTTTCTCCACGCATAATCCAAAAGGCGATGTAATTTATGGTATTGATGTTTTTATCAATCCAAAATACCGCGGACTTCGATTAGGCAGAAGATTGTACGATGTTCGAAAAGAGTTATGCGAACAATTAAACTTGAAATCGATCATTTTCGCAGGAAGAATTCCAAATTACGGAAAATTTAAAGACGAAATAACACCTAAAGTATATATTGAAAAAGTAAAGAAAAAAGAGATTTATGATCCGGTTCTTTCGTTTCAATTGAGCAATGATTTTCACGAAATCCGAGTAATGAAAAATTATTTGGAAGGCGACGTAGAATCTCAAGAATATGCCGTTTTATTAGAATGGAATAATATTTATTACGATGATAGTCCGAAGTTAATTAACATCGAGAAAAGCGTTGTACGATTGGGATTAATCCAATGGCAAATGCGTTCGCTTGGCAATTTAGAGGCTTTATTTGAACAAGCTCAATTCTTTATTGATGCCGTTTCAGGTTATGGAAGTGATTTTGCTTTATTTCCAGAATTTTTCACGGCTCCATTAATGGCAGATTACAATCATCTGTCCGAAGCTGAAGCGATTCGAGAATTAGCTCGTCATACGGAAGCCGTTAAATTGAAGTTTCAAGAGTTTGCAATTTCCTACAACATCAATATTATTACTGGAAGTATGCCTTTCATTGAAAATGGTAGTGTTTATAATGTTGGATTTTTATGCAAACGCGATGGAACAAACGAAATGTATCGTAAAATCCACATTACACCAAACGAAGTTTTCCATTGGGGAATTACTGGTGGCGATACCATTCAAACCTTTGATACCGATTGTGGAAAAATTGGAATTATGATTTGTTATGATGTTGAATTCCCGGAATTATCTAGAATTATGGCCGATGAAGGAATGAATATTTTGTTTGTTCCGTTCCTAACCGATACGCAAAATGGTTATACACGCGTGAGACATTGTGCTCAAGCAAGAGCGATTGAAAACGAATGTTATGTTGCAATTGCTGGTTGTGTTGGAAATTTACCAAAAGTAAATAACATGGATATTCAATATGCACAAACAGCTGTTTTCACGCCTTCAGATTTTGCTTTTCCAAGCAACGGAATCAAAGCAGAAACTACGCCAAACACCGAAATGACGTTGATTGTTGACGTTGATATTAATTTATTAAAAGAATTGCACGAGCACGGAAGCGTGCAAACAATGAAAGACAGACGAGACGATTTGTACCAACTTAAAAAGATGAAGTAAAAGTAAAGGTTGCTTTTGTTTTTAAGCTTTTCCACTTTTTGTCTTGCCCAAAACACCTTGCATTATAATGATGAAAAAGGTTCAGAAAAAGCCAGCTTAAAAGATATTCAATGGCTTGAAGGTAATTGGAAAGGCGAAGCTTTTGGTGGAAATAAGAGAAAACTACTGGAGTTTTAATGATTTTTAGTCTCATTTTAAACAATTTGATTCAATTTAAAATTATATTTAAAAGAATGAAAAATAGGTTTTTATCAACAGAAAGAACAACGTTGAATTTGATTCAAATTTCAGATTTAGATTTCATACATAAACTGCATTCTATACCAGAAGTTGATGAATACAATGCATTAGGAATTCCGAAAGATACTGCCGAGACGGAATCAATAATTACAAATTGGATTAAAGACAATCAAGTTGTAGAGATTTTAAATTATACATTTATTATTCAGCAAAAAAACAACAAAGAAGAGATAGGATTATTTGGGATAAAGTTAGGAGCTAAAAAATACAAACGAGCAGAAGTTTGGTATAAAATTCACCCTGATTTCTGGAATAAAGGCTTCGCAACAGAAGTATTATTATCGGTACTCGACTATTGTTTTGAAGAACTAAAACTACATAGAATTCAAGCAGGATGTGCCGTGGAAAATATTGGTTCCATAAAAGTCCTGGAAAAGGTAGGAATGAAAAGAGAAGGGCGATGCAGGCAAGTATTACCATTGAAATCAGGATGGTCCGATAATTTTGAATATGCAATTCTTGAGAGCGATATAAGAAAAAAATAAGTTTTAAATCTTTGTACGGAAACCTAATTGTTCCAAATAACGAAAAAATTATGAGTAAAGCCTGCTTAGAATGTGGTGATAAAATTATAGGACGCGAAGACAAAAAGTTCTGTTCGGATGGTTGTCGTAATGCCTATAACAACAAAATGAATAAGGATCAGAATAATTTAATGCGTAATATCAACAATAAATTGCGTAAAAATTATCGCATTTTGTGTGAATTGAATCCAGAAGATAAAGGTAAAACGACCAAGACGAAATTACTTAGCAAAGGATTCGATTTTGAATTTTTCACAAGTATGTTACAAACTAAAACGGGTAACACTTATTACTTTTTGTACGATCAAGGTTATCGTATTTTGGAGGATGATTTTTATATGTTGGTGAAGAAGGAGTTTTAGATTTAAAATTCATCGCAATCTTTTCATGCTGAACTTGTTTCAGCAACTAAAGATGTTAACCACGTATTCACGGATTAAAAAGGTTATTTAATCTGTGGCTAAAAGAAGTTTATAAATCATTTTACGATATTAAAAATCTGAAAGATGCTGAAACGAGTTCAGCATGACAAATGAAAGTTATTATGACTAATAAAATATCAATACTAGGTTTCGGTTGGCTAAGACTTCATTTAGCGAAAAGAATAGTTCACAAATATTTTATCAAAAATCTATTTTAACAAGTATTTAGATGAAAAAGAAAATCTATTATGCCTTTATTGTACTTTTAGTCTTAGCTATTTTTGCCTTCGATCAGTATTATGAAAGAAAAAGAAAGTCGGAAATTGAAAGTTATACAGAAGCATCTGTTGCTTTTTCTCGTGAAATTATAAGTGGTGGCAAAGGTACATCAGGATTAAAATTTTACTTTTATTTAAATGGAAAATTAATCGTCGGCCGACAATACTCAAGTGATCGTTACCACAATAGTTTATTGGATAAATTTTACTTAGTTAAATATGACAAGAACGATCCAATAAAGAATTACATTTATTTAAATGAAGAAATTCAAGCTGATTCTACAATATTGAGTAAAGCTGGATTTAAATATATAACTTACTACGATTACGACATTCTAACAAGTAGCTACGTAAAAAAATACAAATGGGAATAAAAATATCCATACTCGGTTGCGGTTGGCTAGGACTTCCGCTAGCGAAAAAATTAATCGAAAAAGGTTACGAAGTAAAAGGTTCTACTACTTCTGAATCCAAATTAGAACTTTTAAAAAAAGCGGGAATTTCGCCTTACCAAATTAAACTGGAAGAAAACGAAATCACTGGAAATATGCAGTCATTTTTAGCAAACACCGATGTTTTATTAGTCGATGTTCCTCCGAAATTAAGAGGTGATTTTACAGAAAATTTTGTTCAAAAAATAAAAACACTACTTCCGCATATCGAGAATTCAAAAGTGAAAAAAGTGCTGTTTGTGAGTTCGACTTCTGTTTATGGCGATACTTTTCCGATACAAAAACTGGATGAGGAATCAGCTCTACATCCAGATTCAGAAGGCGGAAGACAATTGGTAGAAGTTGAAGATTTATTAAGATCTAATACAAATTTTCAAACTACAATTCTTCGATTCGGCGGATTAGTTGGTCCCGATAGAAATTCGGCTAAATTCTTAGCTGGAAAAGAAAATGTAGCAAATCCGGAAGCACCCATAAACTTTATTCATCAAGAAGATTGCATTAATATTATTTGTGAATTGCTTCGAAAAAGTGAAGATGCGAATTGGAATTGGAACGATACTTTTAATGCTGTTGCACCAAATCACCCAAATCGAGAAAACTATTACACTGAAAAAGCTTTAGAAATGAATTTAAAAGTACCTACTTTTGCACAAGATTCGAATTCGATCGGGAAAAAAATCAGTAGTAAGAAATTACAAGGAATGCTAAATTATTCCTTTCAAAAACAAATTTAAAAAATGGCATATTTTAGCGTTTTTCACGATTACATTACTAAAAAGAAAGACGCAATTGGCTTACCGATATTGGCACTCTGCTGGTGTTGCTTTTTTTGGGGAACTACGTGGATCGCTTCAAAAGAAGGTGTAAAACACATGCCGGCTTTACAACTTGTTGCCATCAGACAAATATTAGGCGGAAGTGTTTTCTTACTTTACTTTTTAATCACAAAAGCACCTTGGCCAAACAAAAGACAATGGCGTAATATTTTAATTTTAAGCGTCCTGAATTTCATGCTAAGTAACGGCTTAAGTACTTGGGGTGTGAAATACATTTCGAGTGGTTTGGGTGCAATTATTGGATCAATATTTCCATTATGGATTGTAATTATTAGCTTTTTTAGAGGTGAAAAAATATCTTGGCGTGCTACTTTGGGCTTAGTGGTTTGTTTCCTTGGAATTTGTGTCGTCTTTTACGATTACCTCAACGATTTCTTAAATCCTGAATTTCAATTTGGAATCATATTATCTATCATCGCCACATTTACTTGGGCTTTATCCACAATTTACATCAAGGAAAACAATACCAACTTCAATCCGTATTTCAATATTGGATTGCAAATGCTAATTTCAAGCACGGTGATGTTTAGCGTGTGCGAAATTTCAGGAATTAGTATACCTTTTAATGAAATACCAGCGATTTCTTGGTGGTCCATTATCTATTTAGTGATCTTTGGATCCGTATTAACGTTTATCGCATTTATTTATGCTTTGGAACATTTGCCGCGAGAAATCAGTAGTTTGTATGCTTATATTAACCCAATGGTTGCTTTGTTTTTTGGCTATTTGTTGTTTAATGAGTCCTTAAGCACTGCAATTATAATTGGTGGACTAATTACACTTTTCGGACTTTTTATGGTGAATAAAGCTCTCAAAAGGAAATAAAAAATCCCAAGCTTTCACTTGGGATTTTGAATTCTATATGTTTTTGATTACCAAATTTTCACTCGGTCATTTGGTGCTAAATACATTCCGTTATTCGGTTGAATGTTGAATGATTTATAAAACGCTTCAACATTTTGTAAAGGCACATATGCTCTATACATTCCTGGCGAATGTGGATCTGTCTTCACTTGATTTTTAATGGCTTCATCACGCATTTTACTTCTCCAGATGGTTGCCCAAGAAATAAAGAAACGTTGGTCTGGAGTGTATCCATCAATTAATCCTGGATTTCCTTTTTCTTTTAAATAGATTTGTAAACCGTCATAAGCTGCGTTAACGCCACCTAAATCACCAATGTTTTCTCCTAAAGTAAATTTACCATCTACAAAAATTCCTGGTATTGGTTCTAAAGCTGAATATTGATCTGCTAAAGCACTTCCTAATGATGTGAATTGTTTTAAATCCTCATCGCTCCACCAATTCACTAAATTACCTTCTGCATTATATCTTGAACCTGAATCATCAAATCCATGAGAAATTTCGTGTCCGATAACGGCACCAATTCCACCATAATTTACAGCTTCATCTGCTTTATAATCATAAAAAGGAGGTTGTAAAATTGCTGCAGGGAAAACGATTTCGTTGTTTGCTGGGTTGAAATAAGCATTCACCGTTTGTGGCGACATTCCCCATTCTTCCTTGTCAACTGGCTTTCCTAATTTTGCGATATTTTCATTATGACCCCATACTGCATATAATCTTGAGTTTTCGAAATATGTTCCACCTTGTTCTGGCGATTTCATTTCTAAAGCCGAATAATCTTTCCATTGATCAGGATATCCGATTTTCACTCTGAATTTATTCAATTTAATTTTAGCATTTTCCTTAGTTGCTTTTGTCATCCAAGGTAAATTTTCAATTCTGTTATCAAACGCTTTCATTACGTTTACAATCATTGCCTGCGCTTTTGCTTTCGCTTCTGGCGGGAATTTTTTAGCTACGTATAACTTTCCTAATGCTTCACCTACTCTTCCGTTCACCGTTGCTAAAGCTCTTTCTTCAGCTGGACGTTGTTGGATTGCTCCCGTTAACGCTTTTCCGTAAAAGTCAAAATTTGCGTTTTCAATTTCAGTAGAAAGTAATCCTGCCGTACCCCTTAATGCTGTCCAACGCATGTACGCTTTAGAATCTTCAATTTTATTTGCTTTTAAAATTGATTCAACTGTTTCAATATATTTTGGTTGAGAAACTACTAAAGAATCCACTTTTCCAATTCCAACTGTTTTGAAATAAGCATCCCATTTTACAGTAGGTGCTAGTTTTTTTAAATCAGCGAGACTCATTGGATTATAAGTTTTTCTTCTATCTCTGCGTTCTACTCTGTCTAAAGTTGCTGTTGACATTTTAGTTTCTAAAGCTAAAATTTTCTTAGCATTCGCTTTAGCCGTAGCTTCTGACTCTCCAATAAATTGAAGCATTCTACTAACATGCGCTACATATTGTTCGCGCTTTTCTTTACTATCCGACGCGTCTGAAACGTAATAATCTCTATCTGGTAAACCTAAGCTTCCAGTTCCTAAATAAATTACATTTCGGTTACTGTTTTTAGCATCAGCACCAATGTAACTTCCAAAGAAACCTAATCCCATTTCCGATTCCATTTCGGCTAACAAGGCTACTAATTGGTCTGCGTTTTTAACGGCATCAATTTTTGCTAAATAAGGCTTTAACGGCGCAACTCCTTGCGCATTTCTTGAAACTGTATCTAAAACCGTTTTGTATAAACTAATTGCTTTAGCTTGGTCTGATTTTGGATCGATAGATTTGTCGTTGATAGCTTCTTTCAAAATAGCCATCACATCGTCGTCCGTGTTTTTACGAAGCTCATCAAAGCTTCCCCATCTTGTTCTGTCTGCAGGAATTTCGGTTTTATCTAACCAAGTTCCATTCACAAATCTGTTGAAATCGTCTGCCGGATTAACCGTTTTATCCATGTAGTTTACATTGATACCAGTTGCTTGCTTTTTGTTCGATGCCACTTCTTGTGAAGACTTGCACGAATATAAAGCAACTGATAAGAAGATGAATGCTACACTTCCTTTTAAAATTGATTTATTCATAATTTACTCTTTTATTATTCTTTTTACTACTGATTCGCCGTTGGCTGTTATTTTTACAAAATAGATTCCTGCAGAAGCATTTGTCAAATCTATTGGAGTTTCAAATTTTGAAGTTTGTATGTCTTTTTCAGAAAAAATTATTTTACCCGAAATATCATATACGTCAATTGCTGATGGTTGAATATTTCCTAATGAAATATTGAATATTCCTCTCGAAGGATTTGGGTAAACCACTACATTATTTAACTCGAAATCCTTACTAGAAAGCGTACCATTAATAGCGAAATCATCTACATTAACGCCCAATTTATTTGCTGCTGGATCTGAATGAAATACAATTCTAAAAATAATATTTGTTTCCGAATTCAATGTATTTAACGGATAAGAATATGTTTTTAGTGTAGTATTTGTTCCCGTCCATTGACCACCTGGGCAATTTTGACAATCGTTACCGGCAGTAGCTAATGTTCGATTACTATTATACCAAGTTGCTGTTTTAGTGCCTAAGAGTTTCCAAGTTAATCCAAAATCTGTTGAATACTGAACATACGCAACATCAAAATTTTCCTCTAAATCATATTTCATTGCGAAACTAATTTGTGGATTAGTAACCGTTGACAAATTATAACATTGAGATACCAAATATGATTTTGTTAAATCTGAATAATTACCTGTTAAATTAGTTGTATAAACTGTATTTCCTGATGTTGTCATTGCACCTGTTGATCTAACGCCTCTGACCCATCCCTTAGTTCCTGAATCATTATAAGAGATTAAAGCATCAGATGGATTTGTAAATGGATTTGCTAGACCAACTATTCCTGAATCATTTGAATAAAAGGTTATGCTTCCTGTATTATTTTCTGCATAAGCGTCATCTGTAGTTGTTGTGTTTACACTTAAAGTATGACTTCCTCTGCTTAAAGTTGCTGCTGGTAAATTAATTAAAGTAGATTCATTTGCTGTTATACTACCGTTCCAACTATAATTATAAGAAGTTCCGTCTATGGTGTAATTAACCCATACTGAAGATATTGTATTTATTCCTACATTTTTCACCATTACCTTAGGAATAATAACAGAACCACAATTGATACTCACATCAGGATTTTGAATGTTTACGAATTTAAGATCCACTGCAGGTATTTGAATTGGTATATTAGTTTGCCATATTCCCCTTCCGTAAGTGGCTGCAATTAATTTAGCATCTTGTAGATTTATTTCCAAATCCGTAACAGAAACATTAGGTAAATTTGCATCAAATGGTTGCCAAGAAGACATAGAATCATCTCTATAATATACTCCTAAAGTTGTACCTAAATACAAGGGATTAACTGTGTTTTTACCTTGATGAATTATTATGTTTTTACCAATAGCTGGCAATCCTGCAGAAATATTAGTGAAGGTTAACCCGCCGTCAATAGATTTTAAGGCCTGACCTGCAGAACCTTGGGTCGTTAAATAAATAATATTACTGTTTGAAGAGTGTACTTCAATAGAAGTAATAGGCGAACTCGTACTAAATGTATTAGTAAAAGTAATACCTAAATCTGTACTTTTATATAAAGCAGTACCATTAGCCACGTACATTATATTGTCGTTTGATGGATCAACGCTAATTAATTCTAAATTACCTGTGCCTAGTGGACTTGTATTTTGCTTCACCCAAGTTGCACCGCTTAATCTGTAGAGATCATTGTAACCCGCGAAAATAGTACCAACACTATTTGCTCTTAGAGGTGTTACCCAATTCCCATCAAGACCTCCAGGAGAACTTACATTAGAACTTGAAGAATTACCGCCAGAATTACTTATATATAGATTGCTTCCATATTGTATAAAACCGTAATATTTATTAGGATTTATAGGGTCAATTGCTGTATCCATTCCGTCAGCACCATAATAATTTTTCCACTGACCACCGCTGTAGGCATGTCCACCATTATCTTGTAAACCACCAACCATATTGCCAGAAGATTGTTTTGAAACGGCAATTTTATAAAATTGACTAATTTGTGCGCCTGATGTTAAATCAGTAAAGTTTGTTCCTTTATTACTTGAAACATAAATTCCACCATCTGTTCCTGCAAACAATTTCGAACCATGAAAGCCTAGGTAATGAATATCCGCATGTGTATAAGAAGCTGACGTTGGACTACTCCAATTGTTAATTCTTGTAATTGTCTCACCACCGTTCGTTGATTTCCATACATTTAAACAGCCTGTGTAAATTTCATTTTCATTTGAACTAGAAACAGCTAACGCTAAATCAAACCATGACTGAGAAGCTTGATTACCATTCTCAAAAACGTTTGTTGTTGTATTCGTTGCAGTAAATGAAACACCCGCATCTACAGATCGATAAATACCTTGAAAGTAATGTCCTGTTGTAGCGCTTAAAATGTAAATATAATTAGAGTTCGCTGGGGTCACATCCAATATAAGTCTTCCTGAATTTACAGGTAATCCTACTGTAATTTGGGTAAAAGAATCTCCTGTATTTGTGGAGCGAAAAAAAGCATTTTTAGAAACTGCAAAAAGAGTTGAAGGATCATCTGCTTTTAATCTAATATTTCCTTGAGAAAAATTTCCAGTCTGCACCCTAGACCACGAATTTCCAGCATTTATAGTTTTATATATTCCTTTATCTGTAGCACACCACAAAATTTGATTATTTGTTGGATGTATTACAACATCACCCATTCTTGACGGATTTGAACCGCTCATTAATCCTGTAGCAGCCCAAGTTACTCCTCCGTCTATCGATTTATAAACACCTACTGAATAGGTATCACCTGAATCTTTGTCTCCAGTTGCAATATAAATTACGTTAGAATTTGAATAATCAATCGCAATACCTGAAACACCTATTTGTGGTAAATTATCTGTTAGTGGTGTCCATGTTGAACCATTATTTGCTGATTTCCAAATCCCACCAGCTGGTGAACCTATATAAACAGTACTCGGATTTGATGGATCAACGTGTACTATATTCACTCTTCCTTGGCCAGAAGACCATGAACCTGTGTTTGTGTGTGAAAAAGGCCCTACTGGTTCCCAATTACTTACAGGTAATGACATCGTAGCATTTCTACTAGCCTTCACTTGCGTTTTTTCGCGCCAAGCGTTCCAAAATTCTTCTGAAGACATAACAAAACCCTGTTCGTTTTGATAATTTCTCCAATGATATTCCCATCTCATGAATGGCTTATGGCCAGAAGCTCTAACATCCTTATTTCTTGTACTCCAGTATTCATTGAAAACTTTAACTTGTTCATCAATAGTTACAAAACTACTTTTTTCGGTTGAAAATTTTTCCATCCAGGGAGCAGAGGGATTAAACTGTGCAAATCCCAGGAAGGAACACAATAGGCTTAAAATCAAATAGTTTTTCATCATTATTAGTTGTGTAGTTATGTTAAAGTTGCACAAATATAACAAAGAATATGAATCAAATAGCACTTTAACCATTGGATAATTCTAAATAAAACGTAAAAAAAATGCTATTTTTGTAAAAAAATTATGTTTAAGTTTATTGCTCCTTATAAAAAATTCCTGCTAGCGTTTCTTTTGCTCTCTGGATTAATCTATTTAGGCATCTATAGCTTGATTACTCCAAAAAAAACACTCCCTATATATTCTCCAAGAGATATTAATCCAGAATTAGTTGATACTACAGTGCAACACATAGGTAATAATCATAAAATTGCTGATTTTAAATTCACCAATCAAAACGGAAATATTATTACTCAAAAGGACTACGAAAATTACATTTATGTCGCCGATTTCTTCTTCACTACTTGTCCTACAATTTGTCCTAAAATGACTGATAATATGGTCTGGCTGCAAGAACAATTAAAAAACAATCCAGAGGTAAAATTATTATCTTTTTCAGTTACACCTGATATTGATACACCCAAAATTCTAAAAGAATACGCTGTAGAAAAAGGAGTAGATGATTCCAAATGGAATTTAGTTACTGGTGATAAAAAAGAAATTTATTACTTAGCTAGAAAATCCTATTTGGCTGTAAAAACCGGAAAACCAGAAGACATTTATGATATGGTCCATACCGAAAATTTTATTTTAGTCGATAAAAATAAAAGAATTCGAGGTTTTTATGATGGCACGAATTTAGACCAACCTTCAGACGATGATCCAAAAACTAAAAACATGCAACAGCTTTTGGAAGACATTTTGTGGCTTTCTAAAAATCAATAGTGTTAATTTTATACGTTATTATGCTAAAGTTGATAAATATCAGGTTTAGTAAGATTATAATTTTTACTTTTGTATTTTAATTAAATCTAAATAAGCAAAATGAAAAGTTGTTCGTCTGAACTTAAAATTGGTGAAACGGGAATCATTACAGATGTAAATTTGGATGAAATTCCGTTGAAGTTAATTGAAATGGGCTGTTTGCCAGGCAACACCATTACCTTAATCCAAATTGCACCCCTTGGCGATCCTTATTATTTTAATGTAAATGATTCTCACGTAGCTATTCGTTTAGAAACTGCGAAACAAATCACCATTACCAAAGCGTAATTCCCATGAGTAAAAATCCTATAAAAGTTGCATTAATTGGAAACCCGAACGTGGGTAAAACTTCAGTATTCAATCAACTTACCGGACTAAACCAGCAAGTAGGAAATTATCCCGGAATTACCGTTGAAAAAAAACAAGGTGCCTGTAAATTATGTGATTCCACTAAAGCAAAAGTCATTGATTTACCCGGAACTTATAGTTTAAATGCAAGCTCAATTGACGAAAATGTAGTTATTGAATTATTATTAAATAAAAATGATGAAGATTTTCCAGATGTTGCTGTTGTAGTGACGGATGTAGAAAATTTAAAAAGAAATTTACTTCTTTTTACTCAAATAAAAGATTTAGAAATTCCGACGATTTTAGTCATCAACATGGCAGATCGCATGAAGTTAAAAGGAATTGAATTAGATATTCCAACTTTAGAAAAAGAATTAAAAACGAAAATTGCATTAGTCAGTTCTAGAAAAAAAACAGGAATTGAAGAATTAAAAAATCTTATTTTCAATTTTAAATCGCTTTCAACGGAACCTTGTTTAAGTGCTTCTTCCATTGACCCAGAATATTTTGATAAATTGAGAAGAGCGTTTCCAAATCAGTTGTTGTACAAACTTTGGTTGGTAATTACTCAAGATGTGAATTTCTTGAATCTAGAGCGTAATGAAATTAAAAATACGTTTACTAAATCACACGCCGATTTAAAACGTTTGCAACAAAAAGAAACTATAAAGAGATACCAATTTATAAATGATACTTTAAAAATTGGATATAAAATAGATATTGCAAAAGCCACAGATATTAGAGCGAAAATCGATCGCGTATTAACGCACAAGATTTTTGGTTACTTAATTTTCTTCGGAATTTTGATGGTTATTTTCCAATTATTGTTTGATTGGAGTAGTATTCCAATGGATTTTATTGACCAAACTTTTGCTAATTTTAGTTCGCTTGCCAAACAGAACCTTCCGGCTGGAGAATTTACAAATTTAATCAGTGAAGGAATTATTCCAGGAATTGGAGGTGTTGTAATTTTCATTCCACAAATTGCCTTTTTATTCTTATTTATTTCGGTATTAGAAGAAAGTGGTTATATGAGTCGTGTGGTGTTTTTGATGGACAAAATCATGCGAAAATTCGGGCTTTCAGGTAAAAGTATTGTACCGTTAATTTCAGGAACTGCTTGTGCGATTCCGGCAATTATGAGTGCAAGAAACATCGAAAATTGGAAAGAACGCTTAATCACTATTTTAGTAACGCCGTTTACAACTTGTTCGGCTAGATTACCCGTTTATGCGATTTTAATTTCCTTAATTATTCCGCAGAAAAAATTATTTGGATTCTTAAGTTTACAAGGTTTAACCTTAATGATTTTATATTTACTAGGTTTTGGAATGGCCGTTTTCTCAGCTTATTTACTAAACATTTATTTGAAGTTTAATACCAAATCTTATTTCGTAGTTGAGATGCCAAGTTACAAAGTGCCAATGTTTAGAAATGTTAGCATCAATGTAATAGAAAAAACAAAAGCATTCGTGTTTGGAGCTGGAAAAATAATTTTAGCGATTTCTATTATTTTATGGTTTTTAGGTTCGCACGGTTTGAGTGATAATTTCAACAATGCCGAACAAATTATTTCAGAACAAAATCAGGACAAAGTATTAAATTCAGAAGAATTCAGTGATCTTGTAAATTCTTATAAATTAGAAAATTCATACATTGGAATAATGGGTAAAGCGATTGAACCCGTTATTGCTCCATTAGGATACGATTGGAAAATTGGGATAGCTATTGTTAGTTCATTCGCGGCACGAGAAGTTTTTGTGGGAACTTTAGCTACAATTTACAGTGTACAAAGTCACGATGAACAAGAAATTACCATTAAAAATAGAATGGCCGCTGAGGTAAATCCGGTAACGGGAGAAAAGGTGTTCAATTTTGCAACTGGAATTTCGTTACTTCTTTTTTACGCTTTCGCGATGCAATGCGTTTCTACATTAGCCATCGTTAAAAAGGAAACTAATTCTTGGAAATGGCCAATAGTTCAATTGGTATTTATGACCGGTTTTGCTTATTTAACATCACTAATTGCTTTCCAAATTTTAAAATAAAATGGTACAAGAAATATTAGTATACATCACTTTAGCATTCGCACTGGGCTTTTTGATAAAAAAATTCTTCTTCAAAAAAAGATCGAAGAAGAATGCAAAAGGTTGTGACGATGGTGGTTGTTGCGGTTAAAACTTAGCAACAGCTTAAGTCCTAATATTATAAACTTATAAAAGCCACAACTTACTTATTGCACATATAAGTTAGAAGCAATTTTGTTCGATATCGTTGTTCTTTTTCCGTCAATTGCGATGGTTAATGTTTCGTCAAATTCTTCTCGCTCAACAATTTTTAAAACCGAACCTAAAGCGATTTTTTGCTTGTCTAAATATTTTAAAAAATCTGTTGACGAATCTTTTACGCCAATACATTTATAATCTTTATTTACTTCGGCATCAGACAATAAGTGTTTTTCAATTTTCTTAATAATTCCTTGTTTATCAGGAATTGGATCTCCGTGTGGATCAAAAGAAGGAAATCCAAGAAATTCATCCAACTTATTAATTAAAACTTCCGATTTGATATGTTCTAATTCTTCCGCAATTTCGTGTACTTCATCCCAAGAAAAGTTTAATTTTTCTACTAAGAAAACTTCCCACAATCGATGCTTTCTAACAATCATTTTTGCTGCAAGTAATCCTTTCTCAGTTAAAGTAACTCCTTGGTATTTCTGATAACTAACAAAATCTTTCTCCGCTAATTTTTTCAGCATATCGGTCACAGATGATGCTTTTGTGTCCAACATTCCTGCAATGGCGTTTGTATTTACCCCTTTTGGAGAAACTAATGAAATATGATATATAACTTTGATGTAGTTTTCTTCTGAAATCGTCATGGATAAATATATTTTGAACAAATTTAATTCTTATTTTTGGAATAAATAAAATAAATATTTAGTTTTGCCTAAATTAAATATTTAATACTAATGAAAAAAATTGTTTTGCTACTGCTTATTTCTGCTTATGGATTCTCACAAACAAGCATCAAGGGAAAAGTTTATAGTGGCAATGAACCTTTGTCCTATGCTTCCATTTACTTAAAAGAAATAAAAAAAGGAGCTCAGACTGATGAAAATGGAAATTACGAAATCAAAAATATCGAATCAGGAACTTACAGTATAATTGCTTCCTACATGGGTTATCAAACCGAAAAAAGAACTATTATCATCACCACAGAGAACAAAAATGAAATCAATTTCAACTTAAAAGAAGATCCAAATAATCTTGAAGAAGTTGTAGTTTCTGGAACAATGAAAGCTGTTTCTCGCATGGAAACTCCTGTTCCAGTTGAAGTTTATACACAAGCATTTTTGAAAAAAAATCCAACGTCAAATATTTTTGAAGCTTTACAAAATGTAAATGGTGTGCGCCCGCAGTTGAATTGTAGCATTTGTAATACGGGTGATATTCACATTAACGGTTTAGAAGGACCTTATACAATGGTTACGATCGACGGAATGCCAATTGTGAGTTCTCTTTCTACGGTTTATGGTTTGTCTGGGATTCCGAATTCATTAATTGAACGTGTAGAAGTAGTAAAAGGTCCGGCTTCTAGTTTATATGGAAGTGAAGCAGTCGGCGGATTAATTAATATTATTACTAAAAAACCATCAAACGCTCCTCTGTTTTCAGCAGATATCTTTTCTACTTCTTGGTTAGAAACTAATGTTGATTTGGCTTTCAAAAGTAATATCGGTAAAAAAGCAACTACATTAGTTGGGATCAATTACTACAATTTTGATGAAACGATAGATAATAACAACGATAATTTTACAGATGTAACACTTCAAGAACGAGTTTCGCTATTCAATAAATGGAGTTTTGACCGAAAAGACAATAAAGAATTCACTTTAGCCGGAAGATTTTTCTACGAAGACCGTTGGGGAGGAGAAATGCAATGGAATAAATCCTTCAGAGGTGGAGATGAAGTATATGGAGAAAGCATTTACACAACAAGATTTGAGCTGTTAGGAAAATATCAATTACCTACAATCGAAGATATGTTCATCTCATTTTCCGTAACCGATCACGACCAAAATTCGGTTTATGGAAACACTTTATATATGGCGAAACAGAAAATTGCTTTCGCACAATACACTTGGGATAAAAAAATAGAAAATCATAATCTTTTATTAGGAAGTGCTTTCCGTCATCAATATTATGACGATAATACAACAGGAACAATTGATCCAGAACGTTCGAATATCTACAGTTTATTTCTTCAAGATGAAATCAAAATGTCAGAAAAACATACGGTATTATTAGGTGCAAGATATGATTATAACAACAATCACGGTTCTATTTTTACGCCAAGAGTAGCTTACAAATGGAAAATATCAGATCACGATGTTTTCAGAATTAATGCTGGAACAGGATTTAGAATTGTAAATCTATTTACCGAAGAACACGCAGCTTTAACTGGTGCAAGAGATGTAATTATTACCGAAGATTTAAAACCTGAAAAATCATATAACATCAATTTAAATTATTTGAAGAAAATCAAATTTGAAGACGGTTCATTCTTAGGATTAGAAGCTTCAACCTGGTACACTTATTTCACGAATCAAATTATTCCAGATTATGATACCAATCCAAACCAAATTATTTATTCGAATTTAAACGGTTATGCAGAAACAATCGGCTTGAATGGAAATATCGACTACATTTCTACTTTCGGATTAAAAGCTATTATTGGATTTACAATGTTACAGCCTAAAAACGTACAAAATGGGGTTTCTTCCCTACCGGTTTTAACCGAAAAATATAGTGTGAATTGGGCATTATCGTATGATATTCCAAAATGGTATTTATCAATTGATTACACAGGAAATTTATATGGACCAATGCGTTTGCCTTTATTAGGCGAGTTAGATCCAAGAAAAGAATATTCGCCAGTTTGGAGTTTGCAAAACATTCAGTTTACTTACAAAAAATTTCGTAATTTTGAACTTTATGGTGGTGTAAAAAACCTTTTAAATTGGACACCTGCAAAAGGAAATCCATTCTTAATTGCCGGAGCAAACGATCCATTTGACCAAAATGTTGATTTTGATGCTTCCGGAAATGTTATTGCAACACCAACAAATCCTTACGCTTTGACGTTTGACCCCAATTATGTTTACGCGCCAAACCAAGGAATTAGAGGCTTTTTAGGAATCAGATATACTATATTTTAAATGCAACATTATCATTATATTTTCACAGGATCAGGATTATCGGCATTAATGACGGTTTATGAAATGATGCTTTCCGGAAAATTTAATGATAAAACAATGTTATTAATTGATGAAAATCCCAAAAAATCCAACGATAGAACTTGGTGCTTTTGGGATCAAAATCATTTATTTGAAGATATAGTTTCTAAAAAATGGCCACAAGCTACTTTTTCGAATGAAAAATTTACCCGAGTTTTAGAATTAACTCCTTACGAATACAAGAAGATTGATGGATTAGCTTTTTATGAAATGGTTTTCAAAATGATTTCAGAACATAAAAACATTCATTTTTTAAATCAGAAAGTAGTTGATTTTACTGAATTAGGAGATCACTGTGTCGTTAAAACTGCTGTAGGAAATTTCACTTGCAACAAAGTTTTCAATTCGATTTATAATCCGAAAGAAGTAACATCGCAAAGCAAATACCCTTTAATTCATCAACATTTTATTGGTTGGTTTATTAAAAGTAAAGAAGCTGTTTTTACACCAAATTGTGCCACATTTATGGATTTTTCGGTGGAATTAAAAAATAACACTCGATTTATGTATGTTTTGCCAACTTCAACTACTGAAGCTTTGTTAGAATATACGTTGTTTTCAAAAAACTTACTTTCGAAAGAAGAATACGAAGCTGAAATTCAAAATTATATTACCAGATTAGGTATTACTGAATACGAAATCATCGAAAAGGAATCCGGAAATATCCCAATGACTTCTTTCCCGTTTTGGAAAAATAACAGTAAAAACATCGTACAAATTGGTTCCGCTGGTGGTTGGACAAAAGCAAGCACGGGTTATACTTTTAAAAATGCGGTAAAGAAATCAAAAGCTTTAGTTCAATTTCTGAAAACAGAATCCGACTTTGTAAAATTTCATAAGAAAGACAAATTTTGGTTTTATGATTTATTATTGTTAGATATTTTAAATTCGAAAAATCATTTAGGTCCGACTATTTTTTCTTCAATGTTCAAAGCTGGAAGTTCGGAAGTTGTTTTCAAGTTTTTGGATGAAGAAACTTCGCTTTGGGAAGATTTACAAGTAATTTGGCGTTGTCCAAAAATGCCATTTATTCGAGCATTACTAAATCGAATACTTCCATAACAAATCTTTATGATTTATTTAAAATATAAATTTAGAAATCATTGTATCTTTACATAAATTTGGAACCACGAAAATCCAAATCAATATTAATCATAAAATTAAAACGATATGTATCCAGAAGAAATGGTAAAACCAATGCGTGCTGAATTAACAGATGCTGGTTTTCAAGAATTACATAGTGCAGAAGCAGTAGAAAATGCTTTAAAAATAGAAGGAACAACTTTAGTAGTAATCAATTCAGTTTGTGGTTGTGCAGCAAGAAACGCACGCCCAGGAGCTCAAATGAGTTTAGATGGTGCTAAAAAACCTACACAAATGGTAACTGTTTTCGCAGGAGTTGACAGAGAAGCAGTGGATGCAGCGCGTCAACACATGTTTCCTTTTCCTCCATCATCGCCTTGTATGGCTTTGTTCAAAAACGGAGAATTAGTTCATATGTTAGAACGTCATCATATTGAAGGACGTCCGGCTGAATTAATTGCTGAAAATTTAAAAGACGCATACAACGAGCATTGCTAATTGATACTATGCTAGCATATAATAAAACCACCACAAAAATGGTGGTTTTTTTATTTTAAACCTTACTTTTGTACAAATTCATCTAATAAATGGAAAAAATAATATCTTATCCTCTTTCTATAGTTTATTATTGCGTCTTTATACTTTGGTTACTGATCTTTCATCCCATTCAATGGGTTTGTTTAAACTTATTTGGCTACAATGCTCATCGCATCAGCGTTGCTTATATGAATTGGTTTTTAGTACGAACTGCACATATTCTAGGTACAACTTTTCACATTGAAGGATTGGAAAATGTTCCTACAAACCAACCTTTAATTATTGTCGCTAATCATCAAAGTTTACACGATATTACTACTATGATTTGGTTTTTAAGAAAAACGCATCCAAAATTTATTAGTAAAATTGAATTGGGAAAAGGAATTCCAAGTGTTTCTTACAATTTACGTCACGGAGGATCTGCTTTAATTGATAGGAAAGATCCAAAACAAGCTTTACCAGCTATTAAAAAAGTCGCTGAATTAGTAAATAAAAATAATTACGCCGTTGTAATATTTCCAGAAGGAACCAGAAGTAAAACTGGAGAACCGAAACCTTTTGCAACTAGCGGCATGAAAATGTTGTACAAATTTGCTCCAAATGCATATTTTTTACCCATCACCATTAACAATTCTTGGAAATTCACTAAATTTGGGCAATTTCCTCTAGGATTGGGAGTTAAGTTAAAATTACAAATACACGAACCCTTAAAAATTTCAGACTATTCGTTTGAAGATATTGCGGAAAAAACAGAGAAAATAATAACCCAACACATAAAAATATAAAACCATGTCTATACAAAACATTCGACTAGAAGTTATGCAATTTCTTGAAAAGAAGATCGACACTTTTGTGGATGATTATTTAATTCCAGTGGAGAAAATTTGGCAACCTACAGATTTACTACCTGATTCTCAAAGTGAAAACTTTTTTGAAGAAGTAAAAGAAATACAAGAAATTGCAAAAGACTTACCTTATGATTTCTGGGTGGCTTTAGTAGGTGATACCATTACAGAAGAAGCTTTGCCAACATATGAATCTTGGTTACTAAACGTAGAAGGTGTTAATCCGGAAGATAGAACCAACGGCTGGAACAAATGGATTCGTCAATGGACCGGTGAAGAAAACCGTCACGGAGACGTATTAAATAAGTATTTATATCTTTCTGGAAGAGTAAATATGCGTGAAGTGGAAATGACAACGCAGCATCTAATTAATGATGGTTTTGATATTGGAACTAGTAATGATCCTTATAAAAACTTCGTTTACACCAGTTTCCAAGAATTAGCAACTTACGTTTCTCACAACAGAGTGGCACAAATTGCTAGAAAATACGGTGATAAAAAATTACATAAAATGTGTAATCTTATTGCTGGAGACGAAATGCGTCATCACTTAGCTTATAGCCAATTTATCACTGAAATTTTCAAAGTAGATCCAAGTGAAATGATGTTGGCGTTCCAACACATGATGAAACATAAAATTATTATGCCTGCTCATTTCTTGAGAGAATCAGGACAAAAAATAAGCACAGCTTTTGAACAATTTTCAGATTCTGCACAACGAATTGGTGTTTACACTGCGGTTGATTATGTGGACATCATGCAAAAATTAATTGACAAGTGGGAAATTGATAAAATTTCAGGATTAACAGGAGAAGCAGAAAAAGCTCGTGATTACTTAATGAAATTACCTGCAAGAATGACAAGAGTTTCTGAACGTTTAGTGATTCCTGAAGCGGGTCACATTTTTAAATGGGTTGAACCTGCATTAGCAAGATAAAAATAGAAATAGAAATTCCAATTTTATAATGAAATTGGAATTTTTTATACCCCAAAACATGAAGACAATACACCATACAATACTTTTCGTAAAAGAAAAGCTTAAAAATGCTGAAGGCGGACATGACTGGTTTCACGTAGAACGTGTTTATAATAATGCGCTTTTAATAGCAGAAGAAGAAACTTGCGATTTACAAGTGGTAAAATTAGCCGCTTTGCTTCACGATGTTGCCGATTCTAAATTCCATAATGGCGATGAAACTATAGGTCCGAAAATGGCTAGAGAGTTTTTGATTTCCCAAAATTTAGAGCAAGAAACTATAAATCACGTAATCTCAATTATTGAAAATATTTCTTTTAAAGGTGGTAATTTTGAAAGTGATTTCAATTCTAAAGAGCTAGAAATTGTTCAAGATGCTGATCGTTTAGATGCGCTTGGCGCGATTGGAATAGCTAGAACATTTAATTATGGAGGGTTTAAAAATAGAACACTTTATGATCCAAATGTACAGCCAAATTTAAGCATGAGTAAAGAAGAGTATAAAAATTCTGAAGCACCGACTTTAAATCATTTCTATGAAAAATTATTGCTTTTGAAAGATAAAATGAACACTGAAACTGGCAAAAAAGTAGCTAAAAAGAGACACGATTTTATGGTTTCTTTTTTATCGCAATTTTATGCGGAATGGGAAGGCGATCTTTAATATTTTAAAACCTTTGTCAAAATTCTAAATTTTGACAAAGGTTTTAAATTACACTATTTCCCAGGGAAAACTGCTTTTCTTTTTTCTAAAAATGCTGTCGTTCCTTCTTTAAAATCTTCAGTACCAAAACTTGCTCCAAAGTTTTTAATTTCTACTTCATATCCGTTAACGCCATCTTCAAAGTTTGCATTAATAGCTTCAATAGCTTTTGCAATAGCAACACTTGAATTTTTTACGATTTTTGATGCGATGCCTTTTGCAAAATCAAGTAATTCTTCTTGAGCAACTACATGATTCACTAAACCGTAATTTTTTGCCGTTTCTGCATCAATCATTCCTGCTGTCATAATCATTTCCATTGCACGACCCTTTCCAACTAATTGTGTTAATCTTTGCGTTCCTCCATAACCAGGAATTACTCCTAAAGTTACTTCTGGCAATCCCATTTTAGCATTACTTGAAGCTACTCTGAAATGACAAGACATTGCTAATTCTAAACCACCACCAAGAGCAAAACCATTTACAGCTGCAATTACTGGTGTGCTTAAGTTTTGTAAGAAATCAAATAACAAAGCTTGACCTTCCGCAGCCAATTTACCACCGTCTTCCATTGAAAAATCAGCAAATTCGGAAATATCAGCTCCGGCTACGAATGCTTTTTCGCCACTTCCAGTAATGATGATTGCTTTTACACTTGCATCTTCATTCAATGCTTTGAAACCTTCATGCAACTCCTGAATCGTAGCTTTGTTTAAAGCGTTTAATTTCGTGGGACGATTGATAGTAACAATAGCAATATTGTCTTGTTTTTCGATTAAAATATTTTCCATTTCTTTTATTTTAACGCAAAGTTGCAAAGGTTTTCGCAAAGTTGCAAAGATTATTATTTTGTGTTTTTATTTTGTAATTGGAAATGAGACTAAAAATTCAGTTCCTTTTCCTGGTTCTGATTCAAAGGTAATTGTTCCGTGGTAATTTTCAATTATGTTTTTTATAATTGCCAAGCCAAGACCCATTCCACTAGATTTTGTGGTGAATTTTGGTTCGAAAATTCGAACTGTATTTTGTGGAGAAATTCCTTTTCCGTTATCTTTTACCGCAATTTTAACTTGATTATTTTCTCTAAAGACCTTGACAAAAATAACTTTATGCTCTTGTTCTTCAGGAATAGATTGCGTAGCGTTCTTTACCAGATTTGTAATTACACGAATCAATTGGGTTCTGTCTAATTTAGCAATGATTTCATCTTCTAATGCTGAAAACTGAATGTAATCTTCATTGAAAATTTCCAAAGCCATTTTTACAATATGAACTACATTTAAAGTTTCATTTTGCTGGGCAGGCATCGTTGCAAAGTTTGAAAACGCACTCGCCACCGAGCTCATTGTATCAATTTGTTGCAGAATGGTTTTAGTATAATCGTCTAGTTTTTTTGTGATATCTGGATTATTAGGATCAAACTTGCGTTGGAAACTTTGCACTGTTAAGCGCATTGGTGTTAATGGATTTTTGATTTCGTGTGCTACTTGTTTAGCCATTTCACGCCAAGCTTGCTCGCGTTCGCTTTGTGCTAAAACTGTTGCGCTTTCTTCTAATTTATCCACCATGTTATTGTAGGACTTAATTAGCAGGTTGATTTCTTTACTACCGTCTTCAATTACAATTTTCTCATTTAAATGATTTAATTGTGTTTCTTCAAGGCGATCACTAATGATTTTTAAAGATTTTGTAATATAACTCGATAAAAAATAAGATAAAATAATAGAAATCAAGAACATAATTATATAAACTTGACCAAATCGAATTAAGAAATTTTGGACATCATTATCATAAAACTCTCTTTTTTCTTCATAAGGTAAATTTAAAATACCCAAAGGTTTAAACTTGGTGTCCTTTAAATAGGAAAAAGAAGAACGAAATGTTCGACTTTCAATATTAGTGAATTCAATATAACGCTTTTCAAGTGAAGACTGAATTATTTTTAAGGTCGATGGATTAATTTTAGGCTTGTCTTTGTCTACTTTAAAAACCGGTTTCGAAGAGATTAGCAGATTTCCTCTTAAATCGAAAAAATTAATTTCCATAGTATGAATATCGGCTAATTCAAATATTTTTTCTTTGAAAATCAATGGGATATTTTCAGTGGTCAGCGGATAAGTTGTGGTCTGTAGCACATAATTAATATGCTCAGTAATCGCAACTTCTTTACGCTCTAGTCGATCTTGATGATATTCTCTGGCTTCTTTTCTAAATTGATAAATTGACACCGCAGCGATAAGTAAGGACGCAATAAGTGTCAAGAATATCATGGATAGAAATATTCTTACTCTAAGGGAAAGGTTTTTTATGTTGAATATTCTATCCATAGTATTTGTCTAGCCCAGATAGTAGTGGAAAGCTTTTTTGTGAAAAAATGGAGTTTTTGTTGTGCTAAAAAAGCGACCAACGGAAGCTCGTTTTAGTGCTTATAAAAACCCGTTTTTTGCAAAAAACTTGCAACGGATAGCTGGATTAGCTCCTTATTTTTTTTCTCTTATTTTTTTATAAAATTTGAATCCCATCATTATAACAATCGAAAATACGAAAATTCCGACTACGCCATAAATCCAATTGATTGCATTTTTTAATATTACTAAAAAGACAACGGCAAACAAAATAATCGTAGCTCCTTCATTCCAAATTCTGAAGAAATTTGACGACTGTTTTACTTCGTTTTTCTGTAAATTTTTGAATATTTGATGGCATTTTAAATGGTAAATATACAACAGCAAAACGAATGCCAACTTTACATGCATCCAAGGTTGTTGCAACCAAACCTGTCCGATTTCTGTAAAAAATAACATCCAAAAAGCAAAAACACTGGCCAAAACTGCACTTGGCCAAGTGATTATATACCACAATCGGTATTGCATTATTTGGTATTGTTTGATTAAAATATCTTGTTCAGGTTGTGGTTTCTGTTTGGCTTCTGCGTGATAAACGAATAAGCGAACAATGTAAAAAAGACCTGCAAACCAAGTAATTACAAATATTAAATGTAGGGATTTTATGTAATTATAGAATTCCATCTGCAATTATTTAGCCCATTCTTTTACCCAACCTGCAACAACTTCACACCATTCGTCATCATCATTAAGACAAGGAACTGCGTTGAATTCTTCTCCGCCGTGTTTCAAAAACTCATCATTAGCTTCCATCGCAATCTCTTCTAAAGTTTCTAAACAATCAGAAACGAAAGCCGGAGTTACAACTGCTAATTTTTTGATTCCTTTTTCGGGCATTTTATTGATTTCAACATCCGTATAAGGTGTTAACCATTTGTCTCCTGCTAAACGCGATTGGAAAGTTTGGCTGTACTTTCCTTCTGGAATTCCCAATAATTTTACTACTTGTTTTGTAGTTTCATAACATTGATGGCTGTAGCAAAATTCGTGTGCCGGTGAAGGCGTATCACAACACGTAAGATCCATTTTACAATGTGATTCTGTAATATCTGTTTTACGAATATGACGTTTAGGAACTCCGTGATAGGAGAACAATAAATGATCGTAGTCAAAACCTTCTAAATGCTTTTTAATCGAATTCGCTAAAGCTTGAATAAAGCCCGGTTTGTTATAAAATGCCGGAACATTTGTAAAAGTCATTTCTGGAAAATGCTTTTGACGTAATTCTTCTGCTAAAACTAAAATAGTAGTAGTTGAAGCCATAGCATGTTGTGGATATAATGGCATTAACATTACTTCGGTTACGCCTTTATCTTTTAATTCTTGTAGTCCTTTTAGAATAGTCATTGTTCCATAACGCATTGCTAATGAAACCGGAACATCTACTAATTTTTGCACTTTTTCGTGCATTTTTTTAGAAATTACAATTAATGGTGAACCTTCATCTGTCCAAATTCTTGCGTAAGCTTCTGCCGATTTCTTAGGTCTAGTTTGTAAAATTATCCCACGAACTAATAAAGCACGTAATAAAAATGGAACATCAATTACATATTTGTCCATTAAAAATTCATCTAAATATGGCTTAACATCCTTTGCAGTAGGACTTTCTGGAGAACCTAAGTTCACTAATAATACTCCTTTCATGTTGTAATTTTTTTTTATAAAAGTAATTATTTTACTTCTCTTAATTTATGAATACTTATTTTTTTATTTATACTTTGATATACGAAATTGATGGCTTTTGGTTTTAAACATTAGTATTCATATTCATTAAATACTTTTTTGGTGTAGTTCCAAATTTCTTTTTGAAAGCCGCAATGAAGTGACTTCCGGTGCTGTAACCAATTTTCAATCCCACTTCATTTACATTATAAGAGCCGCTATCCAACAGCTGGCGGGCATAATCCATTTTATATTCAAACAGAAACCCAAAAACGGTATCACCATAAATTTGTTTAAAACCCATTTTTAATTTTTTTAAACTCAGCCCAACTTGTTCTGCCAAAGCTTCAAGTCCTGGTGGCTCTGACATGTTTAAAATCATTATTTCTTTCGCTTTTTTAATTTTCAACACATTTTCTTCGTCAATTAAAAAAGGACATTGTTCCGCACTTGAATCTTCCGAACGATTGAAATACAAACTTAACAATTCATACCCTTTTCCTTTATAATATAAATTTTTAATAAATGCATTTAAATGATAATGAAACAATTGACTCAATACAATGGCCATTGAAGGACTTATATCGTTCTCCTTATAATACTTCTTATCCTTATTGTCTTCACTCAAGAACGGAATATTTTCTGATTCGGACGAAAACAGACTGTGGAACTTTTTAATCGAAATTATAACCGAAACAATCCAAGTATTAGGTGCTAGTTCTAGATTAAGTGGCAACTCTTTTTGCGGATTATAAAACAAAAGTGATTTCTCTTCCTTTAAATCCAATGCATAATTTCCTTGATTAAAAATAAATTTACCTTTACCCTTTAAACCAAAGTGAAATTGTATAAACCCTTGATTTATATGCTTTTCAACGCGATACATTTCACCTCCATCATTTTGAAACAGATGTAAAATAAAGTCATTTTCAATTTTTATCTCTTCTTGAGAACCCATAGCGATGTTTTTTCGTATATAGTAACAATCAAACGGCAGTTTCTTATTTAGAATTGTTCTATATAAATAAATTCGCAACAGTTGATTTTGCTACAAATTTAGTGGAAATAACGCTAGAAAGCCAATTAAGATCTAAAATATCTTTGAACGATATAAAAAGGCCTTCCAGCGTTACTTTTCTAAATGATAGTCAAGTAATTTTGTTCAACTTTTAGGAAAGAGTAGTTTTTATGGAAAACAATACATTTGCAAAGCACCCAACATTCTACGCTGTAGGCTTGAGCTATAAAAAAGCTGATGCCGAAATGAGAGGTAAATTTAGCTTAGACGACAAATCTAAAGTAAGTTTATTACTTCAGGCGAAAGAAGAAGGCATAGAGAATTTAATCGTTACTTCAACTTGTAATAGAACCGAAATATACGGTTTTGCACAACACCCATTTCAATTAATCAAATTACTTTGTGAAAATAGTCAAGGAACAGTTGAGGATTTTCAGAAAGTAGCCTTCGTATATAAAAACCATGAAGCTATTTCACACATGTTTCGTGTTGGAACTGGATTAGACAGTCAAATTTTAGGTGATTTTGAAATTATTAGTCAACTTAAAAATGCTTTCGTTCAGAGTAAAGCAATGGAATTAGCAAATTCGTTTTTAGAACGATTAGTGAACTCAGTAATTCAGGCTAGTAAAAAAATAAAAACAGATACAGAAATTTCTTCGGGCGCAACTTCTGTTTCTTTTTCGGCGGTGCGTTACATCTTTAATAATGTACAAGATATTTCAAATAAGAATATTTTACTTTTTGGAACAGGGAAAATCGGAAGAAATACTTGTGAAAATTTAGTAAAACATTCAAAACACGAACAAATTACCTTAATTAATAGAACAAAAGATAAAGCAGAACGAATTGCTAAAAAATTAAATGTGATTGTAAAAGATTATGCTGATTTACAATTGGAAATTCAAAATGCTGATGTTTTAGTTGTGGCAACAGGCGCTTTAAATCCTACGGTTGATAAAACCATTTTAAACCTGAAAAAACCACTTTTAATTTTAGATTTATCGATTCCTAAAAACGTCAATGAAAACGTAAACGAATTGGAAAATGTCACTTTAATTCATATGGATCAATTGGCTCAAATGGCCGATGAAACTTTGGAAAATAGAAAAAAACATATTCCAGCTGCGGAAGCAATTATCGAAGAAATTAAGGATGAATTTATCGCATGGACGAAGCAACGCAAATTTGCACCTACGATCCACGCTTTAAAAGCAAAATTAAACACGATTAAAGAAGGTGAATTAAACTTTCAACGTAAAAAGCTAGCTAATTTTGATGAGGAACAAGCCGAACTAATTAGCGCAAGAATCATCCAAAAGATCACCAACCATTTTGCAAATCATTTAAAAGATGACCAAACGATGGTGGACGAAAGTATTGAATGGATTGAAAAAATATTTCAAATTGAAACGCTGGTAAAATAATGAGTAAAATTATCCGAATAGGAACACGAGATAGCGAATTAGCACTTTGGCAAGCGCATACTGTAGAAAAAAAATTAAACGATTTAGGATATAAAACTGAAATTGTAGCCGTAAAATCACAAGGTGATTTATTATTAGATAAGCCACTTTATGAATTAGGCATCACAGGTATTTTTACTAAAACTTTAGATATTGCAATGCTTAACGGTCAAGTCGATATTGCCGTACATTCAATGAAAGATGTTCCAACTGCCTTACCAATTGGAATTGTGCAAGCAGCCGTTTTAGAACGAGCAAATTCAGTAGATATATTAGTTCACAAAGGTGATTTAGATTTCTTAAACTCAGAAGGAACAATTGCAACAGGAAGCTTACGCCGACAAGCGCAATGGTTAAATAAATACCCAACACACAAAACGGTTGACATTCGTGGAAACATCAACACCCGTTTAAAAAAACTAGAAGAAAGTGACTGGAAAGGCGCAATATTTGCCGCCGCTGGTTTGGAAAGAATCAACATTAAACCTGAAAATTACATTAATTTATCATGGATGGTGCCCGCTCCTGCTCAAGGTGCAATGGTTGTTGTTGCTATGGAAAAAGATCATTTTTGCAGAGAAGCTTTATCCAAATTAAATCATAAAGAAACTGAAATTTGTACACACATAGAACGTGAATTTTTAAAAACTTTAGAAGGTGGTTGTTCAGCGCCAATTGGAGCTTTAGCAAGACCTAACGGAACATCAATTGATTTTGAAGGCGTTCTATATTCTTTAGATGGAAAAGAGAAATTTGAAAGCAAAAAAAGTTGTACTTTTGAATCCTACAAAAACTTTGGAAAAGATTGTGCTGAAGAGATTTTAAAAAACGGCGCAGCTGCTTTAATGGAAAGTATTCGTTGTGATTTGAAAAAGTAATTAATATCCACAAATGCAGAAAGACTCTTTGCTCAATTATTTATATCGCTTTTTTGATATTATCGTTTTGCTTTTTATCGTATTTGACTTTGGATATGATTTTGAAGAAAACTATAATTCACCGCATGTAATTGGGTTATTAATTCTTTCTTTTGGGTTACTAGCTTTTAATTCCTTTAAGTTTTTTACCAAACGATACGATAGTAACAAGAAAGTTGCACTCGCAAATATGCTTTTATTAGCAATTCTTTTGTTAAGCTGTGGTATAATTTCAGTAATAAATAGCAACTTCCATCACGATTATATTTTACAAAAAATAAAACCTGTTTTAGAAGGGGGTTTAATTTTCTACTTCCTTTTACGATTAATGGTTTTTGTACGTCATATTTATGACATCTACTTTAACCCTGCAATTGTTTTTGTTGGAAGTTTTATGATTCTAGCTTTAACTGGAGCGTTTTTACTAATGCTTCCAAGTGCTACCACACACGGAATAACATTTACAAATGCACTTTTTACAGCAACAAGTGCAGTTTGTGTAACTGGTTTAGTTGTACTTGATACTTCAGCTGATTTTACGCCAGTGGGCCAATCAATTATAATTGTATTAATCCAGTTGGGAGGAATTGGAATATTAACATTCACCTCGTTCTTCGCTTTCTTTTTTAGAGGAAGTTCTTCTTTTAAAGAAGGTTTAAATACAGGAAGTTTTATCGCACATGAAGGCTTGCGCGATGTTTTTAGAGCTGCACTTAATGTGGTAATTTTAACTCTGAGCGTTGAAACCGTAGGTGCATTATTTATTTACTCTTCCATAATCGACAACAAAGCTATTGACAACGAATTTTTCTTTTCGGTATTTCATTCTATATCTGCTTTTTGTAACGCTGGATTTTCAACAGTTCCAGGCGGAATGTTTAATGAATACTTACGATTTGACTACTATTTGCATTGGATTTTAATGATATTGATTGTATTGGGAGGATTAGGCCATAATATCGTTTTCAATTTTTACAAATACTTAAAAACGTATGTAATAGAATTATTTGCAAAAAAAATAGTCCATAAAAAAATTAGAATTATAACCGTAAACACGAAAATAGTAATTTATACAACACTTATTTTATTGGTCGCTGGTTTTATTTTCCTGTTCATTTCTGAATATAACAACACGTTATTACAACACGATTCATTATTTGGAAAAATAACAGCAGCAAGTTTTAGTGCGGTTTCACCCAGGACAGCAGGGTTTGACGCTATTGATTATTCGAAAATGACTGTTCCTTCTTTACTCTTTGTTATCTTTTTAATGTGGATTGGAGGATCGCCCGCTTCGACTGCTGGTGGTATTAAAACGAGTACTTTCGCATTGGCGACTTTAAACATAATAGCAGTAGCACGAGGAAAAGGTAGAATTCAGTTGTTTGGCAGAAGAATTTCGGCAGATTCCACTTCTCGTGCCTTTGCCATTTTATCAATTTCGTTACTTACGATTGGTGTTTCAATTATGGCCATTTTAATTTTTGAACCGAAAGGAACCTCAATATTAACCGTTGCTTTCGAGTGTTTTTCCGCTTACAGTACGGTAGGATTAAGTTTAAACTTTACACCAACACTAACCGAACCAAGCAAATATGTATTAATTGCATGTATGTTTATCGGTCGAATAGGAATGCTGAATTTAATGGTTGGATTATTAAGAAGATTGAATCATCAGTTCTACGAATATCCAAAAGAAAATATTTTAATTAACTAAATTTATCCAAATGAAAATAATCGTATTTGGTCTAGGAAACTTCGGAATGTCGCTTGCTATTAGCCTTACTGAAACGGGCAACGAAGTTATTGGGGTTGACAAAAATATGGAAAAAGTGAATTTAGTGAAAGATAAAATTTCACACGCCATTGTAATGGATTCCACTAATGAATTGTCGTATGAAGCTTTGCCGTTAAAAGATACTGATAAAGTTGTAGTTGCTATTGGAGAAAATGAAGGTGCAGCAATTATTACAACAGCGATTATTAAAAAATTGAGTGATGTAAAAATCATCAGTAGAGCTTTGTCACCTATTCACGACACTGTTCTAGAAGCCATGGGGATTCACAGCATCGTTCATCCAGAACAAGAATCAGCAGATCGATTAACCAAGCAAATCAACTTCAAATCAACTTTAGAGAACTATCAATTAGATGATAATTATACAATTTCTGAAGTAAAAGCGAAGCCAGAATTTTTTGGAAAGACATTAGCCGAATTAGATTCAATAGACAAATATCGTTTGACTTTAATTACCATATTTCGTAAAAGAGAAAAACGTAATTTAATTGGTAAAAGAACTGTTGTCAAAGAAACTATTGGTCGTCCAGCTCCTGATACTATTGTTCTTGAAGACGATATTTTAGTAGTTTACGGATACAATAAAGATATAGAGACTTATTGTTTAGGTCAAGAAGAATATAAAATAAGAAGTTAATAATGATTCAAATCCTTTCGACAAAAAAACTGTCAAAGATATTAAGAAAAAGAATTTCCACGGCTGGAATTAGTTGTGTGGAAAAGAACTTTATCAAAACTTCTTCGCTTCCATTTGATAAGCCGGAATTAAATGACTATCTTATTTTCACTAGTAAAAAAGCAGTAAAAAGCGTTTTAAAGTCGAAAAATAAGAATGTTTTTTCAAAACCGTGTTTGTGCGTGGGCGAAAAAACGAAAAAGAAATTACTAAAGAATAAGTTCGAAGTAATTGAATGTACCGATTATGCAGCCGATTTAATAAAAATAATTGACGCAAAATACAAAAGCAATACGTTCACTTTCTTCTGTGGCAACATCAGAAGAAACACTATTCCTGATTATTTGCAACAAAATGAAATTAAATATAACGAAATCACAGCTTACACCACCACTTTAAAACCGCGACTGATAAAGAAAAAGTACGAAGCGGTTTTGTTTTACAGTCCGTCTGGTGTAAACAGTTTTTTAGAACACAATTCAATTGAAGATAAAATATGTTTTTGCATTGGGACAACCACAGCAGATGCATTAAAGGATAAAACAGATAAAATTGTATTGGCGAGTCAGCCTACAATTGAAAATGTAATCACAGCCGTATTAAATTATTATCAACGCAAGTAGTTCATTCTACTAGCATAAAACACAAAGAAATGATTAAGAACGATTTATTCCTACGTGCCTTAAATGGAGAAACTGTTGAACGTCCACCGGTATGGATGATGCGTCAAGCAGGAAGATATTTGCCAGAATTTAGAGCTATCCGCGATAAATATGATTTCTTCACACGTTGTGAAACCCCAGAATTAGCAGCAGAAATTACAGTTCAACCGATTCGAATTGTAAAACCAGACGCAGCTATTTTATTCTCGGACATCTTAGTTATACCAAGAGCAATGGGAATTCACGTAGATTTAAAAGACAATATCGGTCCGATAATTCCAAATCCTATTCGCACAGCAGAACAAGTAAACCAAGTTATTGTACCTAATATTGAAGAAACTTTAGGTTATGTAATGGATGCTATTAAATTAACCAAACAAATGTTGGATAATGAAGTGCCATTAATTGGATTTGCAGGTTCTCCTTGGACAATTTTCTGCTATGTTGTAGAAGGAAAAGGTTCAAAAAGCTTTGATACTGCAAAAGGATTCTGTTTTTCAAATCCAGTTGCAGCACATATGTTATTGCAAAAAATCACAGATACTACAATTCTTTATTTAAAAGAAAAAGTAAAAGCAGGTTGTAATGCCATTCAAATTTTCGATTCTTGGGGAGGAATGTTATCTCCAACAGATTATACAGAATTTTCTTGGAACTACATCAACCAAATTATTGAAGCTATAGCTGACGAAACTCAGGTTATTGTTTTTGGAAAAGGATGCTGGTTTGCTTTAGGCGATATGGCAAAATCAAAAGCATCAGCTATTGGTGTAGACTGGACTTGTTCTCCAACAAATGCTCGTTATTTAACAGGCGGAAGCAAAGTATTACAAGGAAATTTCGACCCTTCTCGTTTGTTATCACCAATTCCAGTAATTAAGAAAATGGTGCACGAAATGATTGACGAATTTGGTGTTGATAACTATATTGTGAATTTAGGTCATGGTATTTTGCCAAATATTCCTGTGGATCACGCAAAAGCATTTATTGAGGCAGTTAAAGAGTATAAAAGAAAGTAAACGCAACCGTAATGATATTATGACATCTTATTATAAAGATAAGGATGAAATTTATTTATTACATATTAGTATTAGCACTTTTAAGTTGTGAAGGCGAAAAGGGTGGCGATGGAATAGTGTTTGAGAAAAAGACAGCTATTGTATTAGATAGCGTTATGTATAAATGCATCGAAACGGGCGAAATCAAGTATACTGATTCTCTAGGCTCTTGGGAAATGTATGGTCTTTTTGGAGGTTGCGTGAGTGAATGTCCTGATTTTAGAGTTGAGTTTTCGAAGACAGGTTATGTTACTAAAAAAATTACAAATCCAGACGGAAATATATACTTAGATAAAGAGTAAATGATAAAAACTTCAAGATTTCATATCGATTTTTTAGTAAAGGAAGACGCCAGAAGTTTATCTGAATTGATGTTAATCAATCATGATAATTTTAAACGATATTTTCCTATTACATTATCTAAAAATAAATCAGTTGACGAAAGTTTACATTATATTGAAGAAAAAAGAAAACAAAACGAAGCAAAATCTGAATTTACTTTTGGCATAAAAAACAATATAAATTCTGAAATTGCTGGACTGGTTATCATAAAAGAAATAAATTGGGACACGAAACAAGGCGAATTTGCTTACTGCTTGTCCACAGCTTATAACAATAAAGGGTGGATGTCTGAAACAATTGGATTAATATCAAAATATGGTTTTGACGTTTTAGGTTTTGATAAATTTCAAATTATTGCTCACAAATCTAATATTGGAAGTTGTAAAGTCGCATTAAATGCAGGTTTTAATTGGAAAAAAACGCTTTTAAACGAATACACGCCACCAAATGAAACTCCATTAGATATGGAATTATATGAACTTGAAAATGAAAAATAAATTTTATACCTACATACAAACTTTACAAGATCAAATTTGTAAAGGTTTAGAAGATCTTGACGGCGTTGCTAAATTCCGTCAGGATTTGTGGGACAGACCAGAAGGTGGTGGCGGAAGAACTCGCGTTATTGAAAACGGAACTGTTCTTGAAAAAGGAGGCGTTAATATTTCGGCGGTTCACGGAAAATTACCCGATACCATGCAAAAACTGTTTGGCGTAGGCGAAGCAGATTTTTTTGCTTGCGGATTAAGTTTAGTAATTCATCCTAAAAACCCGATGGTTCCAACAGTTCACGCAAATTGGCGTTACTTCGAAATGTATGATGAAAACGGAAACGTAATCAACAGCTGGTTTGGTGGCGGACAAGATTTAACACCTTATTATTTGTTTGAAGAAGATGCAATTCATTTTCATCAAACGTGTAAAACCGCTTGTGACCAGCAAAATTTGGACTTCTATCCAAAATATAAAAAACAATGTGATACCTATTTCTGGAATGCTCATAGAAATGAAGTTCGAGGAATTGGTGGCTTATTTTTCGATTACCTAAAAGCAACGGAAGAACAATCGATGGAAGATTGGTATAACTTTGTTTCAGGTGTTGGAAATTCTTTCTTAACAGCCTATTTACCAATAGTAGAAAAACGTAAAGAGTTACCATTTACAGAAGCAAATCGTACTTGGCAGGAAATTCGTCGAGGTCGTTATGTGGAATTTAATTTGGTTCACGATAAAGGAACTTTATTTGGTTTAAAAACCAATGGAAGAATTGAAAGTATCTTAATGAGTTTACCGCCACATGTGCAATGGGTTTACGACCATCATCCAGAAGCTGGTAGCGAAGAAGAGAAATTATTAAAAGTATTAGAAAATCCGGTTGAGTGGGTTTAAACAACAAGCAGTAATTAATTCCAAATTACTGCTTTTTTTGTAGTTTTCTTAAAGGAATTGCTCAAATGCATTAATCGAGCTTTCAACAATATTTTACGTCCTTCAAGATGTCTTGTATAAATAAATTCAGATTCTCCAACGTACTGCTTCCAGTTCTTTTCAAATATTGCACAGTTTTTCTTTTTATCACCAAAGATTTGAGGAACCGAGTAAAAATTCTGAATGTCAAATTCCTTTTTGAACAAATTGGCCTTTAGAATCAGATACCTTGGGGTTTTTATTGGTTCAATAATTTCTTGAATAGCGTTAATAAAAATAGTGCTTTCAAAATCATTCGTCCCTTTTATACTAATTATCATATCGCCTTTTGGCAACACTTCGGTCTTAACAAAAATATTTTCTTTTTTTGTAGTAATCAGATTAATTTCAATTAAAGATTCTTTTAAAGCCTCTCCTATTTTTGATAAATTCTTAAAAATAAAACCAAATTGAATATAGTTTTTCAACACTTTATAAGTCTTATATCCGAATGCCAAACCAAATGCAGTTAAAACTGTATAGACAAAAGAAATAATCCCTTTAGATAGTAAAACATTTAAATTTTTAATCAAAACTTCAGGAATAAAAAACGACAATCCCACACCTAGTTCAAGGAAACTATATTTTACAACATCATGAAATTTTTGCTGTTTTTGGAGATTATAAGGTTTGTCGTTTTCATAATACTGCTTAATTTCGCGCGAAAGCGTAGTTCCATGCAAAATCGCACTCTTCCATCTCATCGATAAATCACTTCTTAATTCAGATTGATTCAGTGCATCCGTATTTAAATCGGTAATAGAAATATCAATATATTTCTCAGGCAATTCTAATCGTTCTATCCCACTTTCAATGTAGGTTTTCTCAGATTTCGAAATACCCACGAATGCATCAAATCTTCTTCTTAAGGTTTCGATATCTTTACCACCTTTCAAATCGGTTTTATCAATACAGACTAAATGCCAAATATTCCCAGTCTTATTCAAATTATTTCGTTGGGACCGAATTGCTCTTCCTCTCATTTGGTTAGAAGAAACAAAAGACCCAACGAAAGATGCTAGTACTAAAGTATTAATTGACGGTGCATCCCAACCTTCGCCTAACAAAGCTTTTGTACCAATCAATTTTGTAATATATCCATGTTCGAACATCTTCGTAATTGTATCAACCAATTTTGAAACGGCTGTTTTTGATGAAATAAACACAAACTCAGGAGCAGATATTAAAGGGATAAAAGAATAATTTTCAAACGTATCAAAAAGCGAAAACAACTCAATTTTAGAATGGTGAATTACAACGACAGTTCCTGTTAATACGGCAAGATTTTCACTTTTGTCAACCTGAGTTCTTAAATAATGGAAAATAGGCATTACTCCTAATCTATTGATTGAAGATATATTTTCTATCTCAAGAAATTCTTTTTTAATATAATCTGTAAGAACCACGGCACGCAATTCATCTTTTAGCAAATCTTCTTCGTGCTTGATAATTTCAACAATACTTTTTAATTTAGAAGGACTATTTGACAGCGAGCGATATAAAACAGCATCGCCAATTAAATCTATTTTGCTTTTATCAAAAATATTAATCTTTCTTACTTGCGGCTCCAACTTGTGTAAAACACTTTCATTTTTTTCAAGAATTTCCCTATCAGTAACTA
Organism: Flavobacterium ardleyense; assembly: GCF_042686085.1. Taxonomy (GTDB): domain Bacteria; phylum Bacteroidota; class Bacteroidia; order Flavobacteriales; family Flavobacteriaceae; genus Flavobacterium; species Flavobacterium ardleyense. Next base: position 500,468 of record NZ_JBHUOL010000012.1, on the reverse strand, counting down.
AAAGATTTTGAAGCAGTATTGAAGCCCAGTTTAAATCAAAAACGGGAATATCTATCTTGTCTTTTACATTAAAACCTAGGATTTCTAACAATTCAAATTTTATTTCTTTACCAACGCTTTTTAAAAAAATTAACAAGGCTGAAAAATATTCAGGATTAGCATATATTTGATCAAGTGTATTATTGGTATGCATTACAAAACGGTGACATTCAATAAATTTTATAAATTCCTCATCAGCAGAAAGACTGTCAATAAAATCAGCTATTTTACCTCTAAAATCCGCAATGAAATTAATCTCTAAATCATTTGGCTCCGAAAAAAACACATAATCTTGATGCGGACATAAATCGCCTTCTTTAACTAAATCTGGAACAGCAATTTCATCATCAACTGTGCCACAAAGTCTAAAATACTTTGACACTTCTAATGGATCACTATCGTATGGCGGTGTCGCGGTAAGTGCAATTACGGTTAATTTATCTCTTTCTTTTAACTCAAATAAACATTTCCACCATTCGTTTTTCAAATGATGTGCTTCATCAAGCATTAATACTTCAATCTTATGCTTTTTAAAGTAGTTGAAATAATCTTCCTTATTTTCAAATTTCTTGTAAAAAGAATGCAACGATTGATAAGTCGAAAAAGTAATAGCTTTAGGTTGATTTAGGTCGAAAGAAAAATCATCAAATTGTGCATCATTTACAAAGAATGATTGCAATCTATCTTCCCACTGATTGCGTATCGTTAATGTTGGCGATAAAACTAATATTTTCTTTCCAACTTGCTTCATAATTTCGATACCTAAAATCGTTTTCCCAGAACCAGGAGGAGCAATAACATGAAGGTGATTATCATCGATATGTTTTAAAAAATTATTTAAAAAATTCTGCTGATAACTTCTCCAAGTAAACTTAAATTCTAATTTTTTAAATAGCATAAACAAAATCAGTGGTTGAAAAACAAAAATAGAATTTAATTTTGAATAATCGGTTTGAACTTAGGCACCAACTTAAGAAGGCAATTAACACAAAATTAATTATCTTAGCGCTTCTAAAAAATAGAATTAAACGACTAGCGTGATTTCATATTTGTTATGGCAAATACCTATTCTCAATTATATATTCAAATTGTTTTCGCTGTAAAGGGAAGGCAAAATCTAATTTCCAGTTTATGGAAAGACGAATTATTCAAATATATAACTGGAATCGTAAATAACGAAGGACAAAAATTAATTGCCATTAATGGAATGCCTGATCATATTCATATTTTGATAGGAATAAAACCAAACAAAGCATTATCAGATTTAGTTAGAGATATAAAAGCAAATTCATCTCGCTTTATTAATGAAAAAGGATGGATAAACGGGAAATTTGAATGGCAAACCGGATTTGGAGCATTTTCATATAGCCATTCTAGTCTGACCAATGTGATTAATTATATTAAAAATCAAGAAGAACATCACAGAGCAAAATCATTTAATGACGAATATGTCGAATTTTTGAAATTATTTGATGTAGATTTCAACAAAGATTATTTATTTGACGAAATTTAAATGATGATTATGCCGCTCCTATGGAGCTACTAAAAAAAATCGATCTATCTAGAAATATAACGCTCCGCTGGAGCTAAAACAAAGCAACGTTTATAACTAAATACTAATTGGAAATTTATTAAAAAAAACAGAAAACTAACACACTGCGTAATAAACACCAGAGGTGTGACATATTTATAGCACCAGTAGGTGCAAAATTTTAAAAACATAACAAACACCAGAGGTGTGACATATTTATAACAACCATGAAAGCAAAGTTCTCGTTCTTACTACTCCTAGTTTCCTTCTTGTCTTTTTCTCAAATTGAAGAAAGTAAATTGGATGATTTAATTCAAAACACTTTAAAAACTTTCGATGTTCCAGGAATGTCTGTTGGAATTATGAAGGATGGAAAAGTAGTTTATTCCAAAGGATTTGGTGTTAGATCGCTTACTACAAACCAAGCAATGACGGATGAAACACTGGTTGGAATTGCATCCAACTCAAAAGGTTTTACAGGAACTGCATTGGCAATCTTAGCCGATGAAGGAAAATTAAATTTCGATGATAAAGTTTCTAAATATATTCCTGAATTTCAAATGCACGATGCTTACGTTTCGCAAGAAGTAACTATCAAGGATTTGATTACGCACAGAGCTGGATTGGGTTTAGGACAAGGCGATTTAATGTTTTTTCCTGAAGGTGGAAATCTAACGGTAAATGATATTATTCATAATGTAAGATACTTGAAACCTGAAAATTCGTACAGAAATACATTAGACTATAATAATATTATGTTTATAGTTGCTGGAGAAGTAATTCACAGAGTTTCTGGATTGACTTGGGCAGAATTTATAGAACAAAGAATTATGCAACCTGTGGGTATGACTTCGAGTTATGGAAGTTATAACCGAGCAAAAGTCGCCAATGTTGGCAATATTATTGATGCGCACGCGCCTGTTGATGGAAAAGTTGTTGCTGTGCCACACGATTGGAATGAAACTGGAAACGCAGCTGGTGGAATCATCAGTAACATTAAGGATATGAATATTTGGGCCGAATTCTTAATGAATGGTTTTACTACAAAAGAAGGAAAGAAATTAGTTACGGACAAGCAGATTTTTCAATTATGGAATCTTCAAATTGCTACACCAGTTGCTATGAAAAACCCATACGATTCGAACTTTAATGGTTACGGGTTGGGTTGGTTTTTAACCGATGTAAAAGGTCATAAACAAGTTTATCATACCGGAGGATTAATAGGAACAGTGACTCAATTCACTTTAATTCCAGATATGAAATTAGGAATTGTAGTTTTGACGAATCAACAAAGTGGCGCTGCATTTAGTGCGATTACTAATACGATAAAAGATGCTTATTTAGGTCTTGAAGATAGAGATTGGTTGAAGAATTTCAGCGAAAGAATGGCAAAAGTTAATGCCAAATATGATAAAGAAAAACAAGACGTTTTTGCTAAATCTGATGCTTTCAAAAAAGAGAAGAAGAGCCAAATAATAAGTGAACAAATCACAGGAACTTATACTGATTTATGGTTTGGTGATGTTGCAATTGCGATGGATGGAAAAACATTGCGTTTGAATTGTACGAATTCGCCACGATTAAAAGGAGAACTAATTCCTTATTCACCAAATGTTATGGTGATTAAATGGGATGATAGAAGTTACGATGCTGATGCCTTTGTATATTTTCAAATGGATGAAAACGGGAAAGCACAAGGCATGAAGTTAAAACCAATTTCTGGTGTAACTGATTTTAGTTTCGACTTCGAAGATTTAGATTTACAGAAAAAGAAATAATATATTGAAAAGCAGGTAATAAAACTCTCGCTTCTCATTGCGAACCATATTCAAAGTTCATCAGGATTAGGTCTGAACAAAAAAACTCCGCTATGCAAGTAGCGGAGTTTTTTTGTACAGACTTTTCTTAATCTAAGTAATTAAACAAATCTAAAGCTTGCAAAACAATGTTCTTATCCGAATAATTAGAGTTCATTTCCAGTTCTAATTTCATCTTATTGCCTTTCAGTTTTTTTGAAGATTTCAATTCAATATTTTTAAATTGGTTACTCATTTGTAAAAGCTTTTCCGTTTCATTTCCAAGATCGTTATTCGTCATCATACTTTTAATAAAACGTTGCATGTCAAGATTTCCGTATAGCGAATTTTTTGACAATTGCTTTTGCATTTGCTTGGCGTATTTAGATTTAGAACCGTTATTCAGGTAATTTAAACCATTTGTGATTACAAAAACATCGCCATCTTTAATCAAAGCAATTGTCCCTAATTCTGTAGCTTCTTTTATAATGTAATAGTTATTTTTCTTTTCAAATTCATTTTTTCTAACTCCTAAATCTAATAGTTTATTTAGCATTGTAGGATGAGAAGAGGTCATTACCATTGAAAACACTGGTCGGGTTTTTATGATTGTCTTTTCTTCATTAATTTCCTCATAATCTTCATCATAGGTAGTTGAAGTGTATGTATGTTCATATTGTTCAACGCTGTGTAAAAACATGGACAAATCGCCATCAAAAAGTGTAGCAACTGCTTCCTCATCCACAATCGTTGTGATTAAATCTATAGCAATAGCAGCATCTTCTTTTTCAAAAGGCATACCAGCCATCATTTGCTCTGTCAATTCTGGATAACTTTTTAAAGCATCTTTTGTGCTAAAATGATAGGACATAAAAGCCAAAGGATTTTCTTTAGGAAAATAGTTGAAAATATTCTTATTTGGTTTTCTTGAGATTATCTTTTGCATAACAGACGCTAACGCTTCGGAATATTCAATAGTCTGTTCCGCTCTTGCTTTATCATTTTCGAAGAAGATATCTAAGCTCATTCCTTTTATCATGTTTGCAGCAACAGACGGATTTTCTTTAATAGAAAAAATGTATTTAAACATAGATACGAAAGAATTAATTCTCTCATAAGCATTTTGATAATTAACCCATGCCGCAATATCAGCGTTTGGATTAATTTTAGTTGAAGTTGGAAATTCGAAACCATTTTCAAATAAAAGTGCTATTTGCTCTTCCTGTATTACTTGCTTTTTCTTTCGCTCTGCTATTGACTCCAAACGATTTTGCTCCTCTAATTGCTTATAATATTCTTCATTATCATAATCTTCTTCATATTCTTCTTCATATTCTTCTTCTTCCCAGGTTGCTTCTTGAGCTTCAATCGCAACAACGTCTTGAACTGTAACTTCTTCGACGGCATGTTGTTCATAAACTTCAACGGCGTACTCGCTATTGTCCACTGGCGCTACTTCATCAATGTACTCTTCGTCATATTCTTCATCATAATAAGTACTGTCTGCCGCGGTTTCGTAATTCGCTATACCTGCATAATTATAGCTCGGAAAGCTCTCATATATAATAAAGTTACTGTCGTTCCATGCAAAAGTATTGTCAATTTCTTTAGGTGAGTAAACAGAGTAATTTGCATAGGTTTTAATGGAATCAGCAATAGAATCCAAACTTGATAAGTTGCTTGCATCAACCTTACTTTGTATGTAGCTATGCAATCCTTTTACATCTTTAATATGAAACGTTATTTGGTAATAAGAAATACTATCTGAAAAATTCCCGTTTATTACAACAGATTTCGATTCATCGAGATAAGAAATGAACTCGTTAAGCTTTACATTAGACGAATCACTAGTGAAACTTTTAAATACTTTATGTTCTAAAACTTTGTCAATGCTAACTTTCTTTGAAAACTGAGGCGTGTTGAAATGTATAAAATAATCATACTTTTCCTGATTTCCTTGACTAAATAAAAGTGCAGGAAATAAAAATAAAAAATAAAAAATCTTTTTCATAATTGAATTAAGGATTGAAACTTATGGAATTATTCATCAGTGTATTGTTGTTTAAAACATTCCATATGTTTTGTTTTAAAAAAACTGTTTTTTTAGATTTTGAAAGTTTACTTTTAGCATTTTCAACCATTGCAACATCTTTATCAAAGATGTAAACTGCAGTAATCGTTGCTTTTAATAAGTCTTCTTTCTTATCTTCTTTCTTTACTAAATCCTTTGGTAAAGGATAAGAAGCTAAACGCTCAAACTTGCCATTATTATTTTTAAAATGAACTAAATTACTTTTCTTGTCGATAGAATTTAAAACTGTATTTAAAGTCTCTAAAGAGTTATACGAAAAATTAATTTTAAAAACATACGAGCTAAAATCATAGGATGTGGATATTTTAGACACTCCTTTAATTTTAGACGCTTCTGTTCTAAATTGTGCTAGTTTTGATTTAATTTCTTCTTCACTCGGAATGCTAACGCCGTCCACTTCTTGTAACAAAATAGCAGTTTTCATCTTTAACCAAGAGTCTGAAAAATCCACAATCAAACTATAGTCACCACTTTGATCACTGTTGTGTTTTATTTTTTCTGTTATTGCAAAGCAGCTGGTTAAAAGGAATGAGATACTTAAAATAATTAGTTTCTTCATACCGCAAAAATAAGATTATTTTTAGAGATTTTGCATTTATCTAAAGAAAAGAAATTGATGAAAAATTAGTAACTTTGCACTTAAATTCTTGAATAAAAAATTATGTTCCCATTACACAGAGGCAGAAGATTAAGAGTAAACGAATCGATTAGAAGTTTAGTTCGTGAAACTAGTTTAAGTCCGGCCGATTTTATGTTTCCGATGTTTATTGCTGAGGGTGAAAACTACAAATCTGAAATCCCATCAATGCCTGGTATTTTCCGTCGTTCGGTTGATTTAACGGTGGAAGAAGTAAAAGAACTTTTCGCATTAGGCATTCGCGCTGTAAATATCTATGTAAAAGTAAGCGAATCTTTAAAAGACAATACTGGAAAAGAAGCTTGGAATCCAGATGGACTAATGCAAAGAGCTATAAAAGAAATTAAAAAAGCATGTCCTGAAATGATTGTTATGCCAGATGTGGCTTTAGATCCCTATTCTATTTTCGGTCATGATGGAATAATTGCAAAAGGCACTGTTGCAAATGACGAAACAAATGACGCCTTAGTTAAAATGGCTGTTTCTCATGCCGAGGCTGGAGCTGATTTTGTAGCGCCAAGTGACATGATGGATGGTAGAGTATTGCGTTTGCGCCAAGGTTTAGATGCTGCAGGATATGAAAATGTTGGAATTATGAGTTATTCTGCAAAATATGCTTCTGCATTTTACGGTCCATTTCGTGATGCTTTAGACAGCGCGCCAGTTGATAATGCAGCAATTCCTCAGGATAAAAAAACCTATCAAATGGATTATGCCAACCGTCTTGAAGCTATAAAAGAAGCTTTATGGGATGTGGAGGAAGGTGCCGATATGGTAATGGTAAAACCTGGAATTGCATATTTAGATATCGTACGCGAGGTAAAAAATGCAGTAAATGTTCCTGTTACAGTTTTTCACGTTTCTGGTGAATATGCAATGATTAAGGCTGCAGCCGAAAGAGGTTGGTTAGACCACGACAAAATTATGATGGAACAATTAATGTGTATCAAAAGAGCCGGAGCAAGTTTAATTTCGACTTATTTTGCTAAAGAAGCGGCAATTTTATTGACCAAATAAATTTTAACAATAAAAATAAATTTGTAACTTTATCGAATATTTAAATTTTTTAATACTATGAAAACCATATTAAAATCATTAGCCGTTATTGCTTTAGCATTTAGTTTAACTAATTGTGGTGAAAAGAAAGAAACGGATGCAATGGGAAATCCAACTGACGCAACTCCAGAAGTAGTTGTAGAAACTGAAAACGCCGAAGACGCACAATTAGCTCTTGGAGCAGAACTTTTCAAAGGAAAAGGGACTTGTATTGCTTGTCATAAAGCAGCAGAAAAAACAGTTGGTCCTTCAATGAAAGAAATTGCAACAATTTACAAAGAAAAAGGTGCAAGTATTGCAAAATTCATCAACGAAGAAGGAGAGCCATTAGTAGATGCTGCTCAATATGAAGTTATGAAAGCAAATTTCGTAATCACAAAAGCAATGACTCAAGAAGAAAGAGATGCATTAGATGCTTACATGATGAGTTTTCAATAAGAAATTATTCGACCACTAATCTAAAGCCCACGCGAGGAATGTTTTCAATCCTTACGTGGGTTTCTTCTTTTATAATTTTTCGTAATCTGGAGATAAAAACATCCAAACTTCTGCCCAAAAAATAGTCATCACTTCCCCACAATTCTAAAAGAATTTTTTCTCTTTTTAAAACGGAATTGGGATTGTCTAAAAACATTTTAAGTAGCGATGCTTCTCGCTCCGTTAAGGTAATATTTTGTTTATCTGATTTTAAAAGATAATTTTCGGGCTCAAAATAAAAGCTGCCAAAAGTATATTGTTTTTGCGTAGAATTATCGCTCGATTTTTGGCTTCTATTCAAGAAAATCTCGATTTTTAAAATCAATTCTTCAATGGAATAAGGTTTAACCAAATAATCATCAGCGCCTAACTTCAAACCTTTAATTCGATCTTCCTTCATGGTTTTCGCAGAAAGAAAAATAATAGGAATTTCTTGATTGCGTTTTCTGATTTCAGTTGCAATCTCAAAACCATCCATATCCGGAAGCATAATATCTAAAACACACAAATCAAAAGATTCCTTGCAAAACAACTGAAAAGCTTCCTTTCCGTTACCGCAATGCACCACCTCAAAATGCTGTTCTAAATTATCCGCCGTTAAAAACGCTAAAGTTTCATCATCTTCTACATATAAAATTCTCTTTTTACTCATAATCGTTTTTATTTATTTGAATGGAAACCGTAATTCCCTTTTCTACATTATTTTTAACAGATACTTTCCATTTGTGCCATTCGCAAACACGCTTCACATAGGACAAACCTATTCCAAAGCCTTCAACGTCTTGATTGTCTAAGCGTGTGACTCTATAAAATTTATCAAAAACAAATGGCAAATCATTCGCAGGAATTCCAACACCATTATCAGCCAAATTAAGTTGTAAACCTCTCTTGTTTTCCTCTGCTGCAATTGAAATTATGGCTTTTATATCAGCGTATTTAACAGCATTATCCACAATATTATACAACATATTATAAAAATGAAATTCATCAGCTTTTATAACGTAATTTCTCTCTAAAATCATCTGAACGACAATTTCCTTTTGATGTTTTAGTAAAATGTTTTCTTTGACTAAATCAAGTATTGCCATCAAATCCAACTTAGTTTTATCAATCATAACTTGATTGTGATCTGTCTTAGCAAAATACAAAATCTGTTCTATATGCTGATTTAATTTATTACTTTGATTAATAATAATTTGTATGTATTTTGATAGTTTGGGATTCTCCTTAATTTCATTTTGCGAATTGGCATAATTAGAAGCAATAAGAATTGAAGCTAGCGGCGTTTTAAATTCATGCGTCATATTATTAATGAAATCTTTCTGTAAATCAGTATATCTTTTTTGTTGTAACATTAAAAAAACTGAATACACATAAATAATCAGCACAAAAAACAAAACTGCTGTAAAACCCCAATACTGGCTTAAACTCTTGAAATATGTTTGTTTAATATAAGGAAAACGAATGGCGAAATAATACGTTAGATCCGCGTTTTTCGGGAAACAATTTACACAGGTCTTAGATTTTTCTCCTTTAAATGAAACGTAATTTCCGTAAACCATAGATTCCGAAGTACAATCATAAATTGCATACTCAAAATCTAACTCAAGCTTTACTCTTTCGAATTCCGTTTTTAAATAATGCTCTAGTATTTGATTTTCGAAATCATCATTAACATTGACAATAAAATAATTTTCACTTACCTTTTTAATAAGATTAGTAGTTGGCAATTCTGTTTTGTTGTCTCTATATATACGTTCCACCACATCTTGCAACGCAAAATGAATTTTATCCTCTACATCCTTCTTCTCGAAGACATAAGCTTGGTTTAGCAGAAAGATTTGCATAAAGATTACGCCTACAATCGCCAGCAAACCAAGGAAAATAACAGTCTTAAATTTATTAAACTTCATAATTACAACGATATTACAAAAAAAAGAAAGGTAAAAAAGAGTTGTTAACAAGTCATTAACAATCATTAAAATGTAATTAACAACAACTTTTATTTCTTTACCTACATTTGTCAAACAAAAATAAAACAACTAAAACATTATAAGTTATGAAATCAATTAAATTATCGATTGTAGCTTTATTAATTGCTTCGGCATCATTTGCACAAGTTAAAGATATGAAGGTTGTTGAAACAGCAAAAGTAGCTAATACTCCTGTTCCAGCAGTAAATACTCCAAAACAATCTGCAATTAAATGGGCAGAAGAAATGCACGATTTTGGTGATATTGAAAAAGGAAAACCAGTTACTTATGAATTTAATTTCGTAAACAATACTAAGGAAACAATTTTAATTACAAGCGTAAGACCTGCATGTGGTTGTACTGCTGCAAATTATACAAAAACACCTGTTAAACCTGGGGAAAAAGGAATGGTTGCTGCAACTTTTGATGCAAAATCTGCTTCTCCTTTCCAAAAAACAGTTACTGTAATGACAAATGAAGGCGGAGTAGAATCTGTTAAAACATTGTCTTTCAAAGGAAAAGTTATCGATACTGCAACTGAACAAAAAGCAGATATCAGATCATAATATTATTAATTCAACTTTTTTACATCTCAAAAAACCATCTGTTTATTCAGGTGGTTTTTTTATTTTTATAAAATGGAAACAGCGGTTATAAAAACGCCTTTAGGCTATGCCCAAATCACTGGCGATGTAAATGGAATTTCAAAAATTGAAATTGTAGATGAAGCTACTACAATCACTACAGTGTTTCCAGATGTGTTAAAAGAAGCAGTTTTACAACTTCAAGATTATTTTGAAGGAAAAAGAACTTCCTTTTCATTTCTAATGAATCTATCAGGAACTGAATTTCAAAAAAGAGTTTGGCAGGAATTACTAGATATACCTTATGGTAAAACATGCTCATATTTAGAACTTTCAAAAAAACTGGGCGATGTAAAAGCTATTCGAGCAGTAGCTGCTGCGAATGGCAAAAATCCATTATGGATTGTAATTCCATGCCATCGTGTAATTGGCTCTGATGGTTCATTAACCGGATATGCAGGCGGAATTTGGCGAAAGAAATGGTTAATAGATCATGAAAATCCTGTAAAACAAGAAAGTTTATTTTAATTGCTTGAAATCCTTAGAACTTTTAACTAATTTTATAGAACAATTATATAATTCTAAAAAATGAGATTTCTTCTAAAGTTCTTAAAATGGTTTGCTATTACTATAGTAAGTATCATTATCTTAATGTACATTTTTGATGTGGATTATATACTTCGTGCTGTAAACACAGTTTATTTAAAAGGTCATACTACTGCTTTTTTAGAAGACTATAAATATTTTCCAAATCGAGAAATCAAAAAAGGAACGGCTCAACCTTGGGCAATTGCTCAAGATTACAATCAAATTCACGCTACTGAAGAATTAAATAAAACCCATAAAAAACTAAAATCAGTTGCTTATCTAATTATTAAAAATGATAGCATTTGGCATGAAAGTTATTATAATGGATTCGATAAAGATTCTAAAAGCAATTCGTTTTCAATGTCTAAAAGCATTATTACAATGGCGTTAGGAAAAGCCATAACGGAAGGAAAAATAAAAAGTTTAGATCAAAAAGTAACTGACTTCTTTCCTGAATTAAAAGGGGAATTTGCTAAAGAAGTTACTGTTGGCGATTTATCCTCAATGGCTTCAGGAATGAACTGGGATGAAAAATATTATAGTCCCTTTTCAATCGTTACTCGTGCCTATTTTCATGATCAATTGAGAGAAGTTATTCTAAACCTAGAAATAAACGAAAAACCTGGCAAATCATTTAAATACTCAAGCGGTGATACGCAGTTATTAGCCATGTGTATTGAAAAAGCTACGGGCGAGTATGTTTCTGATTATGTTTCAAAAAATTTCTGGCAACCAATGGGTGCTGAACATGAAGCACTTTGGCAATTAGATCACGAAACTGACGGAATTGAAAAGGCATTTTGTTGTATTGCAAGTAATGCTAGAGACTTTGCGCGTTTCGGTAAATTATATTTAAATGATGGAAAATGGAACGGAAAACAACTTTTAGATAGTGCTTTTGTGCAAAAATGTACCACACCTAGATTTGCTGAAAGCCCACAATATGGATATGGTTGGTGGATGCACACCATAAATAATAAAAAATTATATTATATGCGAGGTCACATAGGACAATTTGTAATTGTAATCCCAGAAGATGATTTAATTATCGTTAGGTTAGGCCATTTAAAAGGCGTTCAAACCGATACAGATCCGCATAGCAACGACTTGTATACTTATGTGGAAGAAGCGTATAAAATGTTAGACCAAAAGAAAAAATAATATCAATTGTATTAAAATTACTATTTGCCATGATTGAAAAAGTTAATTTAAACAACATTCTTTTTTTAGATATAGAAACCGTCCCTCAAGAAATTAGTTATTTAGGAATGGATGAAGAAACTAAACAGCTATGGGAAAATAAAACGCAGTATCAACGCAAAGATCAAGTATCGCCGGAAGATTTCTATGAAAGAGCTGGAATTTGGGCTGAATTTGGAAAAATCATTACAATTTCCGTCGGATATTTTGTTAATAAAGCTGACATAAGAAATTTCAGAGTGACTAGTTTTTGGGGAGATGAAAAGAAAATTCTAAATGACTTCTCCAATTTATTAAACACGCATTTTAATGGTGCTCAACATCTGCTTTGTGGCCACAATGTGAAAGAATTTGACATCCCTTACATTGCCCGAAGAATGATTATCAACGGACTTGCATTGCCAAGTAAGCTGAATCTATTTGGGAAAAAACCTTGGGAAGTTCCGCATTTAGACACTTTAGAGCTGTGGAAATTTGGTGACTATAAACATTTTACTTCTTTAAAATTACTTACAAAGGTTTTAGGTGTTCCATCTCCAAAAGATGATATTGACGGCAGTGAAGTGGCTCGTGTTTATTACATTGAAAATGACATTGACCGAATTGTAACCTACTGTGAAAAAGACGTAATTGCTGTTGCACAAGTTTTTCTTAGATTGAGGAGAGAAGATCTACTGGTCGAAGATGAAATTATACATATATAAAAAAAGGAGCTATAAAGCTCCTTTTTTTATATAACAGTAATTTTTTATTTACTGATTACTATTTTCTTGTTAGTTTTACCCGTACTATTTTGGATCGTCAACAAATAAATTCCATCGGATAAAGATTCTACATTAAGTGTTTCTACTGTATTTGAAGAAACTTTTAAAGCCACTCTTCTTCCTTGAATATCAAACAATTCGTAGGTAGTATTATCACTAACCTCTCCGTTTAAGTCAATATTTATAATTCCTTTTGTTGGGTTTGGATATACTATTAAAGAATTTATGTTAAAATTTGTAGCGCTTAAAGACGTTGTCAGAGCACAAATATCTATAGAAAAACCATTTATCATTCCACCATCTCCATTGTAAGGATCTTCAACTAATAAAGTCCATGTTCCATCAGCTGGCAATCCAATTAATTGACCTAATGGTTGCATCGGTCTGATATCTCCATAAATTGCTGGATTTGCCTCACATTGTGGTAAACCTCCTGAATCAACAACGACACAGTCAATGTTGTCATGATTTCCGCATGGTTCCTTAAACAAAACAATCACAGGACTTCCAATTGAAGCAGGACCTTTTAAACTAATCGTCATATCTTCAACGTAAGTATGTGCAATATTTAAAGAAAGCTTTAGCTCTCCAATTGTTAGACCTCCTGTTACCTCTACCGCAACGCTCGCAATAGAACTCCCTGTCTTTGCTATAATTGTATTTGAAAAATCAGTACCCATAAATGTATTACCACAGCTTAAGACACCCGTTACAAAAGAATTAATTGTTGCAGTGTTTTCTGGTTGAACTCCACATCTGTTTGAGGAAATAACTCTCCAATAATAGGTGGACTCTTGTGCTAAATTAGGAACTGTATACTTAGAATCAGTGGTGTTAAAAGTATATAAAATATTAGTAAATGCTGGATTAGTAGCGACTTGAATCATATAACTTTCACTATTAGTGCTAGATTCCCAATCAAAATTAACTGTAGTTGATGTTCCATTAAATGCATTTGCAGGATTCAGTAGTACAGCAGGTTCAAAAGTTGAAGAATACACTTTTAATTGCTTGAAACGTGTCTCAGATTCTGTGCCATTTGACCCTTTAATACCTATTGCATAAGTTCCTGGTCTTACATTTTCAAGTCCTAAAATTGTCATAGTAACAGTTCCATTTGCACTTAATGAACTTGGAGTAAATACTGCACTAGCTCCTGTTGGCAAATCAACCGCGCTAAAAGTAGTATTCATTCTACCCTTTTGTTTATAATCAAAAACATAACTAGTAGTTTGACTTGAACATACTGACAAATCTTCTGATTTAGAAGTAAGCGAAAAATCTGAAGCAACTCCAGTTACAATTAAGGAATAAGCCTGAGCACCTGTTACTAAAGTTCCTTTGTGCGAAATTGTAACTACGTAATCACCCGCGACAGGTGAATCGATTTTAACAACTTCTATGTTATCAACATTATTATCACCAGTTCTAATTGCTAATGCAGAAGGACTTTGTTGTAACATCCAAGGGTAATATGTTTCACCATCTTTAGTAACTCTAATATCTAGATCGTTAACGAGAGCTGGCGTTGTATCGTTAGCTCCTAAATTTCCGTTATTTGCAACTCCAGGTAAATCAGTCCAAGTTATTGAGGCAATCAAAGGAACAGTTCCGTTTGATCTAAAAGTCATTGTATAAGATTGACCTTGGGATAAATTGTTTTCAGAAACCCATGAGTCTAAGCCATTTCCAGTTAATGTTTCTACTGCTTGTTTTGCATTTAATAATCCCCATCCAAATTTAGCATCAGGCCCAGTATTTCCAGCATCGTCAGCAGTATGACAAGCTAATCCTCTTAAAGTAGCAGCTTTCATGAAACTATTAGTTAAGTTCTTATGATGTTGTTGCACTAATAATAAAGTTCCAGCTACGTTAGGACCAGCCATTGATGTTCCAGAATAAGCAGCAGTAGAAGTGTTAGAACCTGCGGTTGATGAAGTAACATTAGTTCCATTTCCTGTAATATCAGGTTTAATTCTTCTATCATCAGTGGGCCCTTGACTACTTGATGAGTTTATAGATACACTATAAAGCGAACCATCTGAATTGATAACTGCATCTTGAGCATTTGCAACTATAAGAGCGTTTTTTGAATTTTTATTTCCATTTAACTTGTCATAACCTGCAGCAATTGGGTTCGTGTTTTTATTACTATCACCATCATTACCAGCAGACATCACTGGTAAATAATAGGGAGACAGATAGGCAATTTCATCCCAATTCCTCGCATCATCTGTATAAGCTCCAATATACCATGCAGGTAATAGTGAAGAGCCACTGCCTATTGGTACTCCATAAGAGTGATTCGATATTAACATGCCCATAAGCACTTCTGACAAAGCTTCCGACTCATCATAATCCCAATCAAACGTTCTTGCTGTTGCGGCACTAGCCATACCTTTAGCACCTGCTGGACCGCCGCTCCATGGCAAAGCAATCATTGTGCCGGTAACGTGCGTTGCGTGATCACTATAATCAGTAGAATTATCATCAACAGTAGTTACTCTATTCCCGAAAGCACTATGGCTTCTTCTTACAGTTCCACCATCCCAAACTCGCGCCACCATTGCTTGACCATCCAATGTTAATCCCATTCCACCACCAGTGTTTAGAAAACTAGCTCTAGTAGATCTTGCCGCATTGACATTACTCGTTGAGTAATAGACTGGGAAGCCGTCGGGTGTCAATTTCATCAATTGCTGAAAAGCACCATTTTCTCCCTTGATTATTATAGGCCATCCGTTTTTATTAGCAACTGCTATTGCTTTAGCTTTTTGTAAATCTTCCAACTTTTTATAATAACTTATTTTCTGTTGAATTTTTTCTACATCGTAGTCTTTTGTTATTTTGCTGATATCTTCTTTTGTTTGAGAATAAGAAAAAACGCAAAAAAACACGACTAATAACGCAGATAATTGTTGTTTGTTCATTTTTTAGTGTAGTTTAGTGTTGATTAACGCGCCAAATATATAATTATTTTAGAATCATTTAAAATTATATGAATAAAAATAGCTATTATTCTTTTTCATATTCCTTAAAATAAAAATATTTATAGCGCTAAAAAAGACTACTATTTATTAAAAACGTGATATATTTACATTTACGAAAATTTATCGTTTCTGGTTCTGAATGCCTTTTTGATTGAATATTATCAATTAATCGGTATTTTTTATTATTTTTCAAATAATTATAACATCCATGCTTTAGGTTAAAAATTTTACTATTGATCAAAAAATACATTATCTATATTGTTTGTTTTTTCTTTTCATTTTGTTGTTTTGGACAGCAAGATCAAACATCTTATTTGAACAATTTAATAGAGCTAAACAAATCTAAAACAAATGAGAAAGCGTTAGAAAAAGTATTTGAAAAAGAGCTAAAAAAGGAAAATACCTATAGTGAAAGAATAAACATTGAAATTATACATGCCACTTTACTTGCCGATTTATATTATAAAGAGAACGAAATCTTAAATCCGAAAAGTGAAACGCTTTACAAAGAAGCTGTTGCAAAAGCACTAAAAAACAATAGCGAATTAACTATTTGGGTTCATACCCAATTTGGTTTCTATTTTTACACTAATAGTTTATATAAAAATGCACTACCCTACTTCTTAACTGCTTCTAAGTTAATTGATGAATCTATATCAGATTTAACCATTCAACCTACAGAAGTTTTAAAGAAAAACGCATTTTATTTTGGAATGATTGAAGATTATACCAAGGAGGCCATCTATCTTAAAAAAGCATTAAAAATCACATCGGAGAATTCGTTCGACTATGGTACGCTTTTAAATAGTTTAGGTAGAAATTATGCAAAAAATGGTAATAACGAACTAGCAGCTAAATACTACAATGAAACTTTAAGAATTTCAAAACTGAATAATGACGAAGTTCGGTATGCAAAAGCACTAGGTGACTTGGCAGGTCTATTTGAAGAAAATAAAAATTGGGCGAAAGCCGAAGAATTCTTACTAAAAGATATCGCTATTTCAAAAGAACATAACGGTGAACGCAACACTATGTATGCGCAAATCCAATTGGGGAATCTATATTATAAAAAGAATAATTACGACAAAGCACTTGAAGTTTTAAATCCCGCCGAAATATACGCTAGATCTAAATCTAATTTGAAGGGTTTTGAAGAGCAAATTGCTAAATTAAAATTAGCGATAGCTATTAAGCAAAATGATGACAAAACAGAACTCGAACAAAGACGCCGACTAGACACGTTATCTTTATATGTGTCAAAAACTGATGGTGAGCAAGTGATAAACAGAATAAATTTAGAGGCTCGCAAAGAAAACATTAAATTACAATTAGTTGCAGCGAAAGCACAAGCCGAAAAACAAGTGCTGATTAAGAAAATTGTAATTGGTATTAGTGTTGTTTTACTATGTCTTATAATTCTAATGTTTATCGTGTACAAACGAAAATTAAAACCGCGATAAATAATCAGATAATAAACACTAAAGTAAATTACTGAAAAACTTTTTGGTATATTTGAAACGATAAAAACTTTGGCAATTTGCCACTTCACACAAAATAATTTATGGTTTTAAGTAGATTTTGGTTGGCGATTTTTGTTTCATCTATTGCATTTATTATTATGGGGCTATTTACCAATAAATACTACTCCATTGATTATGTATTGAATGGTAAGCAAAATGAAAGCATTCTAATTGGTGAAAAATATTTAAGCGAACTACCACAATTTATACAAGATAGTATTGCAGTTTCTAGTGACAAGACATTTATTGTAAATCCGAATGTAAAAGGTGCGGATACTACTTATGTATACAACAAACAAACCGTAAAAATCTATAGCGGTTTACAGCAATCAGACGGATTATTACCCATGGCGAAAAGTAGTCTGATGGATATAATACTTCCGTTAATTGCTTATCTAGCCTTTTTCTGTGGAATTATGGAACTGTTAATTATATCTGGGGCTTCGGAAAAATTAGCAAAAATGCTGAGTCCTATGTTTGCCAAAGTATTTCCATCCATACCAAAAAACCATGAATCAATTTCTTATATGACTTTGAATTTCGCGGCTAATTTTCTTGGTTTAGATTCTGCAGCAACGCCATTTGGCTTAAAAGCAATGCAAAGCTTGCAAGAATTGAATGAGGACAAAGACAAAGCCAGCGATGCCCAAATTATGTTTATGTGTTTGCACGCTGCCGGCTTAACTTTAATCCCAACATCAATTATTGGTTATCGCGCGGCGGAAAACGCGGCGAATCCTGCTGATGTTATGCTTCCATGTATTATTACGTCTTTCGTAGGTACAATAGCTGCTTTTTTGTTAGTTGGAGCCAAACAAAGAATTAATTTTAAAAGTATTTCATTGTTAGCTACTTTAATGGGAATGATTGGTGGAATTATAGGATTGTTGTTTTACGTAAATACTTTAGATTTAATTGGGAAAAATTACTTCACAGCAAATTTATCTGGTGTATTATTACTGTTAATAATTGGCTCTACACTTGTATTTTCGTTTATAAAAGAAAAAAACTTTATCGAGCATAAAACAACTGTTTTTGACACCTTTATCGTTGGAGCAAATAATGGTTTAAAAACAGGCGTAATGATTTTTCCTTATGTAATGGGAATGTTAGTGGCCATTTCGCTATTTCGAAACAGTGGATTGTTTGAAATAATTGGACATGGAATTTCGTTCTTATTCTCACACATGGGCGTTGCAAAAGAAGTTACAGATTCTTTACCTGTAGCGTTGTTGCGACCATTTAGTTCAGGCGGCTCTCGTGGCTTTATGATTGATGCTATGCGCACTTTTGGACCCGATTCTTTTGCAGGAAGATTAAGTTGTATTTTTCAATGTAGCGCCGAAACTACTTTTTATGTAATTGCGGTTTATTTTGGCTCGGTAAGTATCAAAAACACACGTTAT
The DNA here is from genome assembly GCF_042686085.1 of Flavobacterium ardleyense. Classification (GTDB taxonomy): domain Bacteria; phylum Bacteroidota; class Bacteroidia; order Flavobacteriales; family Flavobacteriaceae; genus Flavobacterium; species Flavobacterium ardleyense. Next base: position 481,815 of record NZ_JBHUOL010000012.1, on the reverse strand, counting down.
ACTTTAGGAATGATGCTTTTGGTTGATTTAATTTGTGTTATTACTGGAGTTTTAGTGGCAACATGGTTTTTTGGCTTGAAATAATGATAAAATTTCTTCATAAATTTTTCCAATTTTTTCTTAACAACATCTTTATATTAAGATAACCGCTATTAATTATTTACTTTTGTGAAAAATTATAACTTATTAAATCCAACATGAAGAAATTATTTTTAATTACATTATTGTTAACTTCAATTTTGTCAAAAGCTGAGTTTATTACTGCAACACTTTATTTTAATGATGGAAGTAAAAAAACAGGTTTCGCAGAACTAGTTGAAATAGAAGATAAAAATGTTAAGTTCCGAACTGAGATAAAAGGAAAAACAGAAAAAATTCCATCAACTGATTTGTCTAAAATTGAATTCACAGATAAAAATGACAACAAATATTTATCGATTCGCATAAAAATCTGGGGTATGGCATTTCTGAAATATAAATATTTTGAAGATAAAGTATGGCTATATCAAATTCAGGAAAAACAAGGTTATCGCCTTTTAACTTCTGTTCAGCAAACACGATTTGCTACAGGAGCAAAAAATTCTTATACTGATTTTGGAGCTACATTTTTTTATTATGCAAAAAAGAATGAAGATATCGCTTATCATGGTTTTTTACAAAGTGCAGCAGGAGTAGCAATACACGCATCAAGAGTCAAAGAAATAAAATTAATGGTTAATGAAATGTTCAAAGGCAAATGCAATTTGGACCAAGAGATTGATAAAATTAAATTTGACAGAAAAAGTGGAGAAGACCCGTTCAAAGTTTTAGAAATTCTTGTAAATAGTAAATGTAAATAATTTTAATTTTTCGGAAGAGCCCAAAATTTCGTAAATTTACATTTCAAAACACACAAAAAATGGATTTTTTATATCAAGACCCGTATCCCATTTTAAAAGACGATACAAACTACAAAAAATTAACTTCAGATTACGTAAAAGTAGAGAAATTAGGAAATAGAGAAATCTTAACGGTTGACCCGAAGGGACTCGAGTTATTAGCACAAGAAGCTATGAACGATGTTTCTTTTATGTTGCGTTCGGCTCATTTGCAAAAACTGAGAAATATTATTGAAGATCCAGAAGCTACAGACAATGATCGTTTCGTAGCCTATAATTTATTGCAAAATGCTGCTGTTGCGGTGCAAGGAGAATTGCCTTCATGCCAAGATACAGGAACTGCAATTGTTGTAGGAAAAAAAGGCGAAAACGTTTATACCGGTGTTGAAGATGGTGAATGGTTGTCTAAAGGAATTTTCAATACGTATCAAAATAAGAACCTTCGTTATTCGCAAATTGTTCCGATTTCGATGTTTGAAGAAAAGAATTCAGGTTCAAATCTTCCGGCACAAATTGATATTTATGCAAAAAAAGGAGCTTCTTATGAATTCCTGTTTTTAACAAAAGGTGGTGGTTCAGCCAATAAAACATTCCTATATCAAAAAACAAAATCCCTATTAAACGAGAAGGCATTAGACCAATTTGTTCGTGAGCGCATTATGGATTTAGGAACTGCTGCTTGTCCGCCTTACCATTTGGCTTTAGTAATTGGAGGCACTTCGGCGGAAGCCAATTTAGCAGCTGTTAAAAAAGCATCAGCAGGATATTTTGACCACCTTCCAACCACAGGAAACATGGCTGGTCAGGCTTTTCGCGATATCGAATGGGAAGCAAGAGTTCAAAAAATATGTCAAGAAAGTCAAATTGGAGCACAATTTGGAGGAAAATATTTAACGCATGATGTTCGTGTAATTCGATTACCGCGTCACGCTGCATCATGTCCTGTTGGGATGGGCGTTTCTTGCTCAGCCGATAGAAATATCAAAGGAAAAATTACGAAAGACGGGATTTTCTTAGAGCAATTGGAAACGAATCCAGCACAATTTTTACCAGAAACGGCACCTCATTTAGAACCTGCAGTTAACGTGGATTTGAACAAGCCGATGGTTGAAATTTTAGCTGAATTGTCAAAATACCCAATCAAAACCCGCTTAAAACTAAACGGAACATTGATTGTTGCTCGTGATATTGCACATGCAAAAATTAAAGAATTGTTAGATTCAGGTCAACCAATGCCAGAATATTTCAAAAATCATCCAGTTTATTATGCGGGTCCAGCAAAAACTCCAGAAGGAATGCCGTCAGGAAGTTTTGGCCCTACTACTGCAGGAAGAATGGATGTTTATGTAAATGAATTCCAAGCTACCGGCGGAAGTATGATTATGTTAGCCAAAGGAAATAGAACCCAAGAAGTAACAGACGCTTGTAAAACACACGGTGGATTTTACCTAGGTTCCATTGGTGGACCAGCTGCGATTTTAGCGAAAGAAAACATAATATCGGTAGAAGTACTTGATTTTCCAGAACTAGGAATGGAAGCCGTTCGAAAAATCGAAGTGAAAGATTTCCCAGCATTCATTATTACGGATGATAAAGGAAATGATTTTTTTCAGAATTTGTAAAAATTTGAAAGAATATAGAAAAATAATAAGCTCCAAAATTTAAAACTTTGGAGCTTATTTATTTTTACTAAAACGGTAAAGTTGATTTTATTAAAAACTATTCTATTTTCATCTCTGGAATATCTCCTTCAATGATTAATGTTGCTTCTGTTGCTTTAATAATATCCTCAACTGAAACACCTGGAGCTCTTTCCACTAATTTGAATCCCTTTGGTGTAACCTCTAAAACAGCTAATTCCGTAACTACTTTTTTCACACAACCAACACCTGTTAACGGTAAGCTGCATTTCTTAAGTATTTTTGATTCACCTGCTTTGTTAACGTGCATCATCGCAACAATAATGTTTTCTGCAGAAGCTACTAAATCCATTGCTCCTCCCATTCCTTTTACCATTTTCCCTGGAATTTTCCAGTTCGCAATATCGCCATTTTCAGAAACTTCCATTGCACCTAAAATAGTTAAATCTACTTTTTGAGCGCGAATCATTCCAAAACTAAAAGCAGAATCAAAGAAACTTGCTCCTGCTAATGTGGTAATCGTTTGTTTTCCTGCGTTAATGATATCGGCATCTTCTTCTCCTTCAAAAGGAAATGGACCCATTCCTAAAACTCCATTTTCCGATTGAAATTCAACAGAAATATCGGTTCTAACATAGTTTGCAACTAAAGTTGGGATTCCGATTCCTAAATTTACATAGTAACCGTTTTTAACTTCTTGTGCTATTCTTTTCGCGATTTGATTTTTATCTAATGCCATGATTAACTTCTTTGTCTTACGGTTCTTTGTTCAATTCTTTTTTCAAATTTCTCTCCTTGGAAAATACGGTTTACCATAATTCCTGGAATATGAATTTCATTTGGATTCAAAGTTCCTGCTGGGACTAATTCTTCCACCTCAGCAATAGTGATTCTTGCCGCTCCAGCCATTGGTGCATTAAAATTTCTAGCAGTTCCTTTGAAAATTAAATTTCCAGCTTCGTCGCCTTTCCATGCTTTTACTATAGAAAAATCAGCTTTATAAGCCAATTCCATTACGTGCATTTTTTCGTCAAATTCGCGCGTTTCTTTACCTTCGGCTACTTCTGTTCCGTAACCAGCAGGCGTAAAAAAAGCGGGGATTCCGGCTTGTGCAGCTCTACATTTTTCTGCTAAAGTTCCTTGTGGTGTTAATTCCACATCTAATTCACCAGATAACATTTGACGTTCAAATTCTGCATTTTCTCCTACATAAGAAGAGATCATTTTTTTTATTTGACGCTTTTGCAATAACAATCCCAATCCGAAATCATCAACTCCTGCATTGTTTGAAATACAAGTTAGATTGGTTACATTTTTATTTACCAATTCGGCAATACTATTTTCTGGAATTCCACAAAGTCCAAAACCGCCTAACATAATTGTCATGCCGTCTTCAATACCTTGCAAGGCTTCTTTAACAGAATTTACTTTTCTTGAAATCATATATTTTTTAGTTAGTTGTTATAGTCCAAATTCACCTAAATCAGGCTCGTCTGTTGGAACTGCCGTTGAATCACTCGCTTTTGGAGCTGTCCAGCAATCTACTTTTATCGAGATTTTATCAGGTCGTTCAAAAGGATCTTTGGATATGTTCAAATCTGTATCCTTGTAGCATTTGCTCATAAAAATCCCCCAGATAGGCAATGCCATTGTTGCACCTTGTCCTAAAGCTGTTCTTCTAAAATGTGCTGCTCTGTCTTCGTTTCCAACCCAAATACCGGTTGCTAAATCGGGAACCATCCCAATAAACCATCCATCCGAGTTGTTTTGTGATGTTCCTGTTTTTCCTGCAATTGGATTTCCAAATCTGTAATCATAATTCTTAAATCCTGCTCCACCCCAATTTAATCGAGATCCTGTTCCAGATTGTGTAACACCTTCCATCAACTTAATAACAGCATAAGCCACGTCCTTATTCATAACATCTTTCTGATAAGGGATAGGCTGATCAATAACAACGCCATTTTTATCTTCAATTTTTATGATAAATGTTGGTTTTATATAAATTCCTTGGTTAGCAAACGTACTCATTGCACCAACCATTTCCTCCACCGTAATTTCCACCGCTCCTAATGCTATAGAAGGCTGAATCGGAATATTTGACGTTACCCCTAACTCCTTTGCTAAATCTGCAACAGCTTGTGGCCCTACACGATCAATTAATTTAGCTGAAATTGTATTTACAGAATTGGCCAATGCTTTTTGTAAAGTAATTGTCCCTCTATAGTTTCCGTCCGAGTTTCGCGGAGACCATGCTTTATCAATACCCCACTTTCCTTTTGGCATAGTGAAATAACTATCAATAATAGAATCACAAGGAGACATTCCCAATTGTTCAATTGCTGTTGCATAAACAAAAGGTTTAAAAGTAGAACCTACTTGTCTTGCGCCTTGTCCCACGTGATCATATTGGAAATATTTGTAATTCACACCACCAACCCATGCTTTGACATGACCTGTTCTTGGTTCCATTGCCATCATACCCGTTTGCAACATGTGCTTGTAATATATAATGGAATCTCTTGGAGTCATTATAGTATCTCTTTCTCCAACATAAGTGAAAATTTTCATTTTTGCCTTCTCAGCGAAAGATTTAATGATTTCGTCTTTCGTTTTACCATTCTGATCCATCGTTCTCCAACGCTCGGAGTTTTTCATGGCTTGCATGATGATCTGTTCCGTTTGTTCTTCGGTAATATCCACAAAAGGAGCATTTTTCTTTCCTTTTGCTGCATTAAAAAACTCTTTTTGAAGTCCTTTTAAATGCTCATTAACCGCTTCTTCTGCATATTGCTGCATTTTTGAATCGATAGTAGTATAAATTTTTAAACCATCGCGGTATAAATCATACTCAGTTCCGTCTGGTTTTAAATGGTCTTTCACCCATTTTTTCATATGATCTCTAAGGTATTCTCTAAAATACGTAGCACTTCCTTCTGAGTGACTTTCTGGTCTGAAATCTAATTTTACAGGTAATTTTCGCAACTCTTCTCTTTGCGCTTCGGTAATTACGTCGTTTTTAGCCATTTGTAATAAAACCGTGTTTCTTCGGTCTAAAACCAATTGCTCTCTTCTCTTTCTATTTGGATTATATAAGGACGGATTTTTTAACATCCCTACAAACAAAGCGCCTTCCTCTAAAGTTAAATCCTTTGGTTCTTTATTCATGTAAATCTTTGCTGCCGAACGAATTCCAACTGCACCATTTACGAAATCAACCTGATTTAAATATAAAGCAATAATTTCTTGTTTAGTATATTGTCTTTCTAAACGTATCGCAATAATCCATTCTTTCACTTTTTGAACAACTCTAAAAAGTATGAATTTAGATCCGTCACTTCCGTGGAATAAGTTTTTTGCTAACTGCTGTGTTAAGGTACTCGCTCCTCCATCTTTACCTAATCTTACAACAGCTCTTAAAGTTCCTTTCGCATCAATACCCGAATGATCATAAAAACGCTCGTCTTCTGTTGCTACTAGTGCTTTTACTAAATGTTCTGGAAGTTCCTCAAATTTAACTGGAGTTCTATTTTCTTTGTAAAATTTTCCAATCACTAGTCCGTCAGAAGATATGATTTCCGTGGCTACATTAGAATCTGGATTTTCTAAGTCGTCAAACGAAGGCATCTTACCGAAAAATCCCCACGAAGCAAATAAAAACAATAAAATAATTCCTAAAAAGCCATACAAAAAAAGCTGCCAAAACAGTCTTTTATATCTTGAGAAATCATTTGTACTTGTATTCTTAGTAGCCATATTATTTTGTTTTTTCTATTCTTAGACCTAATTCAGTAATCCCTCTTAAATCCTCCACACCTTCAATGTCTCCGGTTTCTCTAACTGCCTGAACCACCTCAACATTATATTTTCCTGCTCTATTGAATTTAAAATTTTCCAAATACCATAATTTACTTTCTTTGACGTCAGAAAACCCTTCGCCAAGCAAAGAACCATCAGGATTTGCCATCAGGTATTCTAGCGTATCCACTTTAGTAGTCGCTTTTTCCCCCGGTTCTTTCAGCGATACAATTACATACATATTACTGAAAGGATAATCATTATTATTTCTAACATTTAAGAATAAATGATAGGGATTAATGGTGTCATTTTGTTCAAATGTAAAGTGCAATGTATCTGCTTTCTTCCACGTTCCATCGAGTTTTTTATATTCGTCGAACACTCTCGTTTTATCACAAGAAAAGAAAAAAACAGCCAATATTGCTAACCCAAGAATATTAGTCTTTTTTAGGTGCATTTTTTGTAGGTGTAGGTTTTTTCTTTTTATTTCTATTGTTTGGTTTCTTTTTAGGTTGATCAAAACGAGTTAAACTATCTTGTCCCACTACATTTTCGAATTTTTTCTCAATTTCTTGCGTATTTTCAACCACATAATCTTCCAAATTAGCAACACGCTCTTTTTTCTTATTGATTGCCAAAATCTCTTTCACCTTTTCAACAGGTAAAACCAACCAATTGGCTGGTGCATTAGCATAAGAAAACCACATGATTTCTTTGAAAATATCAATTTTCTGACAATAAGCGTCGCCTTTTTCAGTATATAACTTAGTTTCCATATCCGGCATATCTTTCAATGCATCTAAATAAGTATCTAATTCATAATTTAAACAACATTTCAATTTACCGCATTGTCCCGCTAATTTTTGTGGATTTAACGACAATTGTTGGTAACGAGCCGCCGAAGTATTTACACTCCTAAAATCAGTTAACCAAGTAGAACAACACAATTCTCTTCCGCAAGAACCAATTCCTCCTAAACGAGCTGCTTCCTGACGGAAACCAACCTGTTTCATCTCAATTCTGATCTTAAACTCCTGTGCAAATTCTTTAATTAATAAACGAAAATCCACACGGTCATTTGCTGTATAATAGAACGTAGATTTAGAACCATCGCCTTGAAATTCAACATCGGAAATTTTCATTTCTAATTTCAATTTAATTGCGATTTCTCTAGCGCGCATTCTAATTGGCTCTTCTTTATTTCGAGCATCCGTCCAAATATCGATATCTTTTTGAGAAGCTTTTCGATATATTTTTGGTAATTCTTTTGTTGGATTTTCATTTTTCTTTTTCATTTGAATTTTAACCAATTCTCCTGTCAAAGTGATAATTCCAATATCGTGTCCTGGCGAAGCTTCCGTAGCAACAATGTCACCAATGGATAGCGTTAGCTTTTCGGTATTTCTAAAAAATTCTTTTCTTCCGTTTTTGAATCTGATTTCTACTGCATCAAATGGTGCTTGACCACCTGGTAAAGTCATATTTGAAAGCCAATCAAAAACAGTAAGTTTGTTGCAGCCATCGGTGCCGCAAGTCCCATTATTTTTACAACCCTTTGGTGCGCCACCATCAGCGGTTGAACAACTTGTACATGCCATAATTTAATATATATATATAGTGAATGTCCATTTCGGACGACGTTTCAAAACGCTTTTGAGCGTAAAGATATTGATTTTTTATGGAAATTTTCAAATTGAATTTTTCGAAACTTTCCAAAAATAAAAAAACCTACTCCATTGTAAAACGGAATAGGTTACTATATAGTATTATAAAACAGTAATTTATGTTTCTTTTATGGTAATAATATGAACTGGACATGCTTTTACCGCTAATTCACAATTTTCAACAATAGTATGATCTGCCGATTTCAACGTGTGAAAGCCTTTTGCGTTCACTGATTTTAGTAAGACCGATTTTCCATCTTTTTTTGACATTTGAAATTGTGCCGGAGCCATTTCAACACAATAATTGCACCCAATACATTTTTCTCTTTGAAGCGTAATAATGACCATTAGTTTTCGACTATTTTATACATTTTGTCCGAAAGTCGAATTCTAAACGGAACTTTAAAAGTACAACTATCGCCTTTGGTTGCTTTTTCGGAAGCCAAATCATTCACGAAGAAATCTTCCAAAATTAATTCTTGTGCTCCAGTGCTTGGACCCGTAATTAAAATTTTATCTCCTTTTTTAATGTCGTATGCTTCAATTTTGAATTCGGCAATATTTGCTTTTGGAAAATAATGCATTCCTTTTCCAACATATACTTTCTTTTGGGTTGCATTTGATCCTGGATTGTCTGACCATTCGCCTAATTTTTGTCCTAAATAATAACCCGACCAAAAGCCACGGTTGTAAACGGTTGCCAAAGCTTCCATCCAAACAGTAATCTTTTCTTTTGTAAATGTTCCTTCGTAATGCGAATCAATTGCTTCACGATAAGTTTTAATTACTGTTGCCACATAATCTGCAGCACGACCTCGGCCTTCAATTTTCAATACTTTAATTCCCGAATCGATGACTTGATCTAGAAAATCTAACGTACATAAATCTTTTGGAGACATCATGTATTCGTTGTCGATTTCAATTTCAAAACCACTTTCTTGATCGATAACCGTATATTTTTTACGACAATTTTGTTTACAAGCACCACGATTTGCTGAAGAATTATGCGAATGTAAACTCAAATAGCATTTTCCGGAAACTGCCATACATAAAGCACCATGACCAAAGATTTCAATTTCTACCAAATGACCACTTGGTCCTTTAATTTGATCTTTCTCGATGTCTTCCGTAATTTTTTTTACTTGACGCAAACTCAATTCGCGAGAAAGTACAATTGTATCGGCAAACAAAGCATAAAACTTAACCGTTTCAATGTTGGTTACGTTTAACTGGGTAGAAATATGCACTTCAATTCCCATTGTTTTGGCCGACATAATCACTGCTTGATCAGAAGCGATAACTGCTGTGATTCCGGCTTCTTTCGCTTTTGTCAACAAGGTTTTCACTACCGATAAATCGTGATCGTAAATAATTGTATTTAAAGTTAGATAAGTTCTAACGTTTTTTTCGTTGCATCGGCGTGCTATTTCCGGTAAATCGTCTAACACGAAATTTACAGTTGCACGAGCGCGCATGTTCAATTGTTCGACACCAAAATAAATAGAATCACATCCATTATCTAAAGCCGCTTGCATCGATTCGAAATTTCCAGCCGGAGCCATCAATTCAATTTTACCTGATGTTGTCATTATTCAATAATTTTAAATAATTTATCCGATAAACGAACTCTAAACGGCACTTCAAACGTAACTTTATCACCAATTGTAGCAGTCGAAATTTCACTTCCGTTTACTAACATTTTTTCTAAAATTAATTCTTGATTTCCAGTTGTTGGTCCCGAAATAATGATTTTATCGCCCACTTTCAATTCGTGGTTATCGATTACGAAAAGCCCAACTTGTGCTTTTACATAATAATGTTCCGCTTTTCCGATTAAAACTTTCTTGACTTTTATTTTCTGGCGGATATCTTTACTTTTTTCGGCTACAGCCAAAGATTTATCAGACAATTCTCCTGAATGTTTAAATTTCAGATTCTCCGATTTCCCTTTACGGAAGACTTTATTTCCAACTTGCTTTCCACGTCTTAATTTTACTTGTTCGTCTAAAGGTAAATGTGTAATTTCTAAACATTCGGAAGAACAGCAATTTTCCATTGCAGCCTGACATTCGTCACATTGAATGAACAACAAATGACAGCCGTCATTCAAACAATTGGTATGATTGTCACAAGGTTTTCCACACTGATGGCATTGGGAAACTATATCATCCGTAATTCTTTCGCCTAAGCGATGGTCAAACACGAAATTTTTTCCAATGAATTTGCTTTCTATATTTTCTTCTTTTAATTGTTTGGCGTAATTGATAATGCCGCCTTCCAACTGAAATACATTTTTAAATCCTTGATGTTTGAAATACGCCGAAGCTTTTTCGCAACGAATTCCTCCAGTGCAATACATCACCAAGTTTTTATCTTCTTTGAAATCTTTTAATTGCTCGTTGATAATTGGCAAACTTTCTCTAAAAGTCTCCACGTCTGGCGTGATAGCTCCTTTGAAATGTCCGATTTCACTTTCGTAATGATTTCTAAAATCGACAACAATGGTATTTGGATCTTCTAAAATTTGGTTGAATTCCTTCGCTTTTAAATGCACTCCGATATTAGTCACATCAAAGGTTTCATCATTTAAACCGTCGGCTACAATTTTATCTCGCACTTTAACCGTTAATTTTAAAAACGAATGATCATCGTGTTCAACGGCAACATTCAGGCGAATGTTTTTCATAAAATCGTACACTTCTAACGTTTCGCGAAAAGCTTCTAAATTTTCTGCTGGCACCGACATTTGTGCGTTGATTCCTTCTTTGGCTACATACGTTCTGCCTAAAGCATCGAGTTTGTTCCATTCGATAAATAAATCGTCGCGAAATTTTTTGGGATCTTGAATTTTGGCATACGCATAGAAAGATAATGTAAGTCGTTGTTGTCCGGCTTCATCAATTAATTGAGCTCTTTCTTCTGCGCTTAAGGTGTTATACAGTTGCATGCTATAAACGATTAAGGTTAGAAATTGAGAAGCGATAAATCGCATCTTTACTGAATTCTAAGTGGAAGAATTCGATGCAAAGGTAATAAAATGGTTTAAAAATCAAAGTTTTGCAGTAAAATGAAAACATATTAACAATTTTTGTAAGCAATAAAAAAAGACGTATTTTTACGGAAAATATATGAAATATGAGTTCAGATAAAGACGCCAAATTAAAAGCCTTACAATTAACATTAGAGAAACTTGACAAGACTTACGGAAAAGGAACCGTAATGAAATTAGGAGATAAAGCTGTTGTAGAAGTAGAAGCTATTCCATCAGGATCTTTAGGTATTGACTTAGCTTTAGGAGTAAATGGTTACCCTAGAGGAAGAGTTATAGAAATCTACGGACCAGAATCGTCAGGTAAAACCACGTTAACATTACACGCCATTGCAGAAGCACAAAAATTAGGTGGTATTGCCGCCTTTATTGATGCAGAGCACGCTTTTGACCGTTTTTATGCGGAGAAATTAGGAATTGATATTGACAATTTAATTATTTCTCAACCAGACAATGGAGAACAAGCTTTAGAAATTGCCGAAAGTTTAATTCGTTCGGGTGCAGTTGATATTGTTGTAATTGACTCGGTTGCAGCCTTAACGCCAAAAAGTGAAATTGAAGGCGATATGGGTGATTCTAAAATGGGATTACACGCTCGTTTGATGTCACAAGCGTTGAGAAAATTAACTGGAGCGATTCATAAAACGAATTGTACCGTATTTTTCATTAACCAATTACGTGATAAAATCGGGGTTATGTTCGGAAGTCCAGAAACAACTACTGGAGGAAATGCCTTGAAATTCTACGCTTCTGTTCGTATCGATATTCGTAAGTCGACACAAATTAAAGATGGTGATATGGTTTTAGGAAACAGAACTAAGGTTAAAATTGTAAAAAATAAAGTTGCTCCACCTTTTAGAACAGCAGAATTTGATGTGATGTATGGTGAAGGAATTTCAAAAGTGGGTGAAGTATTAGATTTAGCCGTAGAGTTTGAAATTGTTAAGAAAAGTGGTTCTTGGTTTAGTTATGGTGAAACAAAACTTGGTCAAGGTAGAGATGCTGTAAAAGCATTGATAAAAGATAACCCAGAATTAATGGACGAACTGGAACAAAAAATAAAGCAGACCATTAAAGAAAATAACGCATAAAATTAAATCACGCCTTGAGCGTGATTTTTTTTTGTAATTTAACGCAACCTTATGTTGTAATAAACATCTACTAACTATAAATCATATTAAAATGAAAAAGTTATTTTTATTATTGAGTGTATTTGTATTGTTTAATTCTTGTACTCCAGAGCAAGACATTTATTCAATAGTTGTATTGCCAGTAGAATCTGTTACTGATCTTCCAGTCGAATTTGTACTTGGAGAAACTTATCAGATTACCATGAAATTTTATAGACCTACAACTTGTCATTCGCTTTATGGTATTTATTACGAAAAAGAGCTAAACACTAGAACTTTTGCAGTTAGAAATATGAAAGAAGAACGTGGTGGCTGTACTGAATTGACTGATGTATTAATTACACAAAACTTTACTTTTCATGTGACAAACACAGGTAATTATATTTTTAAATTTTGGACAGGAACAGATGATGAAGGCAACAACACTTATTTAGAATACAATATCCCTGTTATTTAATCTAAAGTAAATTGATCATAGAGCAACTCATAAATGATTGTACCAAGAAAAATATCAAGGCACAGGAACAACTTTATCGATTGTTGGCTCCAAAGTTGTTTGGTGTTTGCTTGAAATATTCTCGTAATTATGAGGAAGCTCAAGATAACTTGCAAGAAAGTTTTTTGATCATTTTTGAGAAAATAGGCCAGTTTAAACATAAAGGTTCTTTTGAAGGTTGGGCAAAAAGAGTGGTGATAAATTACACGTTGCAACAATATAGAAAGCAAAATATATTTGAAATTGTTTCAGAGAATATCGCAGATGAAGAGCATGTAGAAATTGATGATGAATCTGTTTCATTGGAATTTTTAACAAAGATTATTCAAGAACTACCGGATCGCTACCGATTGGTTTTTAATTTATATGTGATGGACGATTATTCGCATAAAGAAATTGCAACAATGTTGAACATCAACATAGGAACTTCAAAGTCAAATTTAGCCAGAGCTAAAGGAATTTTGAAAGAAAAGATAAAGTTGAATAATAATTATTCAATCCTAAAAACAAAATGAGAGAACAAAAGAATATAGAACGTTTGTTCCAAGAAAAATTTAAAGATTTTGAAGCTTTACCGCCTCACGATGCTTGGGAGAATATTGCTTCTAGATTAAACGAAAAAAAGAAGAAAAAAAGAGTATCTCCTTTTTGGCTTCAAGCTTCTGGTATCGCGGCTTCTTTAGTCATTATTGGAACTCTGATTTGGAATTATCAATTTGAAAATAATAGTGCAACTCCTACTAATTCCGTTGTAGTTTCTGGTGATAGTTCTAATGGAATAAATGCGAATGATTCGCAAACAGCAAATGAAGCAGTTACAAACATTGATCAAAGTGAAGGATCTGCTAATGGTGGTGCAAAAGTCGATTTGCAAGAAAATAGTAAACAAGATAAAATTAACACTGTTATAGATTCAAAAAACAATGTTGTTATCCAATCGAATGAAGCAGTTTCCAACAATGATAAAAGTAAAAAATCTCAAAACGATGCTTCAAAAATCGATTTTGAAAAAAGAAGTAAGCAAGATAAAATTAGCACTATTATCAATTCAAATAATAATGTTGTTATCCAGTCAAAGGAAAATAAAGATGGAGATAAAGAGTTAGAAAAGGCTGAAAATTTAAATCGAAATCATATTCCTTATTCAAAAGAAAATATTGTTTCGACAACCGAAGGCAATACTGTGAAAAGCACTAGAATTCCCTCTAAGGATATTTTAGTACAGAAAGAAGTAGCGAATTCAGCAACTAAAAACTTAGTTAATAATCAAAAGGAAATAGTTAAAACGTATAAAGAGAAAAACACTTCTAGTAAAAGTGAAATTATTTTTGGGAAGGAAAACGAACCAACAAAATATACGAATACAGAAAAGACTAATTTAAAAGAAACTAATAGATCAAAATCTATTGTTAGGACAAATAAAATCAGCGATAAAGATAGTACGCTAGTGGCAGAAATTGCTAAAGAACTAAATCCACTAGAAGAAATGCTTTTAGCAAAAGAGGAAGGGAAAAATGAAGAGGAAAAAGAAAAGAGAAATAAATGGGCGGTTAGCACAAACGCGTCGCCTGTTTATTTTAATTCGCTAGCTCAAGGTTCTTCTTTAGACCAGCAATTTGAGAGCAATACTAAAAACTTCTCAACAACACTGAGTTACGGTGTTAGCGGTAGTTATGCTTTAAATAAAAAAGTAAGTGTGCGCGCAGGAGTAAACAACATTAACTTAAGTTACAATACTAATGATGTTCTTTACCAGACTAAGTTGAGCGCTATTGTTGATAATAATACCCCAACGATCTCTAGAAATTCAAACGCTACAAATGTGTCTTTCACTTCGGAAAAAAACACAATTAGTACCTTAAGCGGTGATGTTGAAAATATCTCTCAAAGAAATATTGGTGCTTTAAAACAAGAAATAGGCTATGTTGAAGTTCCTCTTGAACTTACCTGTAAATTAATTGATAAGAAATTTGGGATTGAAGTAATTGGAGGAATGAGTACTTTATTTTTAAACGTCAATACTGTTTCTTTAGTAACAGATGGAATGCAAATGGAAGTAGGAAAAGCCAATAATTTAAATGACATACATTTTAGCAGTAACGTCGGTTTAGGTTTTAAATATAACTTTTGGGGAAATTTTAATGCCAATTTTCAACCCATGTTTAAATATCAAATCAATACATTTAGTGGCGATTCCGGAAATTTCAAACCTTACTTTATAGGATTGTATTCTGGGATTAGCTTTAGTTTTTAAGCTTTTTTGGTTAAGCTTAGTTTTTTGTTAAGTTGTTTCATTTTTAATAAAAATGAAGTTGAAAAAAGTCTAGATACGTCTAGACTTTTTTATTTAAATCGTTCTCTAACTCTGTCAAAATAATTTGTCTTACTTGTTGTCTAATTGTACTTCTATCTTCTAATGTTTTGCCCCTAGTTTCTATAATCGGACAAATTTTTGCACGCATCCTTCCAGGACTTCCACTAAAGAAAGTGTAAGAAAGCCTTTTCTTATTATCAAAAAACACAATGGGAACAATAGGCAACTGATGTTCGATTGCAATTCTAAAAGCACCATCTTTAAATTCATCGAGCACAATACTTTCATCATCGGGAACACCGCCTTCAGGAAAAATACAAATACTCAATCCTTGCTTGATTCTACTTTGGGCACGTTCAAAAACCTGATAACGACTTCTACTATTACTTCTATCTACTAGAATACAAACTCGCTTGTAGATAAATCCGAAAATTGGTATTTTGGCCAATTCCTTCTTTCCAACAAAAACAAACGGATGATTTTTCACAGCAATTAACATCATCATAATGTCAGTCATTGAAGTGTGATTCGCCACCAACATATAACTTTTACCATCTTCAAAAATCTCATCACCTTTAATAGAATAATTAAAACCCATGCCTATTAAAATAATTTTAGCCCATATTCGAGCGATTTTAAAAAAGAAAGGATACGTTTTCTCGCTAAGAATAGAGACGAAAATAAACGGAAATAAGAAGATAATGGGAACCAAAACCAGAAGATAAAACCAAATTCGGTAGAGAAAAGTTAGCGGATATTTTATAAATTTCATCAATGCTTGTTTATAAGTGTTCCAAAAGTAATGAATTTAATAAAACTTGACTCTTTTTACTTTCGCCTTTTTACATTATGATTTACCTTTGTGAAAAATAAATTTAAAATGGCGAAAATCTTAACCGGCGTTCAAAGTACAGGAACACCACACTTAGGTAATTTATTAGGAGCGATTATACCTGCAATTGAAATGGCGAATAATCCTGCTAACGAATCTTTTCTTTTCATTGCCGATTTGCACTCAATTACGCAAATCAAAAATGGAGCAGAACTAAGAAACAATACTTATAGTGTTGCTGCCACTTGGCTGGCTTGCGGTCTAGATACTAGCCGAGTAGTTTTTTACCGTCAATCTGATGTGCCACAAACTACAGAACTATCTTGGTATTTAAGTTGTTTTTTTCCATTTCAACGCTTGACTTTGGCTCATTCTTTCAAAGACAAATCAGATCGTTTAGACGATGTAAATGCAGGATTATTCTCTTATCCCATGCTGATGGCTGCGGATATCTTATTATATGATGCCGAATTCGTTCCGGTTGGGAAAGACCAATTGCAACATTTAGAAATTACTAGAGATGTAGCGGCACGATTTAATCATCAAATGGGAGAAACATTCGTTTTGCCAGAAGCTAAAATTGATGAAGAAATTATGATTGTTCCAGGCACAAATGGCGGGAAGATGAGTAAATCAGCAAATAATTTTATCAATATATTTTTAGACGATAAAGCATTACGCAAACAAATTATGGGAATTGAAACAGATAGCACTCCGCTTGAAGATCCAAAAAATCCTGATACTTGTAATTGTTTTACCTTGTATAGATTACTAGCAACTCCAGAACAAACTGAAGTAATGCGTGCAAATTATGTAGCCGGAAATTATGGCTATGGCCATGCTAAACAGGCCTTGTTTGAAGTGATTGTAGAGAAATATGCGACCGTTAGAGAAAAATACAATTACTACATTAATAACTTAGAAGAAGTTGATAAATTGTTATTAGAAGGTGCTGCAAAAGCAAGTGTGGTTGCCGATGGCGTTTTGAAAAAAGTGCGAATGAAGTTAGGATATTGATTAACCTCATTTACAGATGAATGAAAACTCAAAAAAACTCTTCAAACATTGTGAATTGTGTAAAAACAAATCACAAAATCTTGAAATTGGAATTTTTTGTACTTTAACCAACAACAATCCAAATTTTATTGTGTTGTGTGATCAGATTTCATTTAATGAAAATCTTGAAAAAAAGATTACAGAGGTTAACATCGCTTTTGAAAAAACAAAAAGAGAAAAGAATTGGGTATACTCTTATTTTATAATTTTCTTATTGATGAGTCTGGCTATGTTTGTTTTTACCTACAAATTCAACGATTATATCGCAAACATTTTAAGTAAATCAAGTGGTAGACCAATATTGATAGGCTCATCAATAAAAATAATTTTTATTTGTATTTCATTGGTTATGCTTGGTTATGCTTTTGGTGCCCTTAATAGACATCGTTTTGATAGTAAAAAGAACACTGGCGATAAACACGAATTAGATGCCATTTTAAAATTATACAATATCGAATATGATATTAAAATATCTTTTAAAGATCGAATATTAATGCCGACTGATATTAAAACACAATTAAAAATTAAAAAACCTTAAGGTTTAGACGTGTAAATTTTAAGGGTTTTTATTAAAGCGAAGTTTATTTTCCTCATCTGAGATTACTTTACTAATTTTCCATTCATTATCTTTTGTTTTTTTACAAAAAACATGATAGGTTCCAAAAAATTTAAATACTGAAAAAAATGAGCTGTCATTCTTTTCATTTACTAAAACTCGGGTAAGAAAAAGTACTTGGTCTCCAGAATTTCTATCTTGTTGTTCAAAAGTATTTGAATAAGAAACCTGCCTGACTTTTATATTAGAATTGTCAAATTCTTTTAATTCAACTCTTCTTGAATCTAAATCAAATTTTCGATAGACTGTGTTATCAACCGAAAGTCTTTTTACATAAAGTAGGGTATCTAACACGTTTTGTTCTGTTTTTTTATGCTCTTTTAATTTTGATATTCGATTTTCGTAATAAACTTTAGACTCTTTACTAAATTTATCAATAAATAAACTATCTACTTTTTGAATACTATCTATTTTTTTAAAACTATATTTTGTCGAATCTAATGGTGGTCGTGGAGGCGGAAGTTTTACCGCATAAAATTTCATCTCCCTTTCTAAAATTTCTGGCAACACGTCACATAAAACTTCTGCCTCTAACTCTTCATAGGTTTTTTCTTTCTCTGTGCAAGAAAACAAAAATAAAGAAAGGAATGTTAGTACAATTAGTCTTTGCATAAAATTAATTTAAAAAAGATATAGCAAAATTTAAGCCAAGTTTCTACTTGAATTAATATTCCCAAAGAAAGAACGCGTTACAATTTTTTCATCAAATGGGAGAAACATTCGTTTTACCAGAAGCTAAAATTGATGAAGAAATTATGATTGTTCCAGGTACAAATGGCGGGAAGATGAGTAAATCAGCAAATAATTTTATCAATATATTTTTAGACGATAAAGCTTTGCGCAAACAAATTATGGGAATTGAAACGGATAGCACTCCGCTTGAAGATCCGAAAAATCCTGATACTTGTAACTGTTTTACCTTGTATAGATTACTAGCAACTCCGGCACAAACCGAAACGATGCGTGCAAATTATTTAGCCGGAAATTATGGTTATGGCCATGCTAAACAAGCCTTGTTTGAAGTGATTGTAGAGAAATATGCGACCGTTAGAGAAAAATACAATTACTACATTAATAATTTAGAAGAATTTGATAAATTGTTATTAGAAGGTGCTGCAAAAGCAAGTGTTGTTGCCGATGGCGTTTTGAAAAAAGTGAGAGCTAAATTGGGATATTAGTATCTGACTGCTATCATTTGTTAAAAATTTTAAAAAATCAAAATATTGTACATATATTTGTACAAAGAACATCAATTATGGTAGTAACAAATATTTCGGATTTTAGAAAAGATATCAAATCCTATTTTGACAGAGTATCAAAAAACTTTGAGACTTTAATTATTAATCGTGGTAAAGATTCAGGAATTGTAGTTATGTCACTTGAAGAATATAATTCATTAACTGCGACAAATTATGAATTGTCAAATAGAACTAATGAAAGTAGACTAGATGCAGCAATTGACAAATTTAAAAAGCGCAATACATTTTCTAAAGACTTAATTGAGGAGTAAAATGAAATATGTATTCGTTGATGAATCTTGGGAAGACTATTTGTACTGGCAGAAAATAGACAAAAAGAAAGTCAAAAAAATAAATGAACTACTGAAAGATATTTCAAGAACTCCTTTTGAAGGAATAGGTAAACCTGAACCTTTGAAACATAAATATGCTGGATTTTGGTCAAGAAGAATTGATGATGAACATAGGTTAATCTACAGATTTATGGATGAAGAAATTCAAATTTTGAAATGTAGACATCATTACGATTGACACTTTAATTTGTCGCCAAAGGTTTTATAGGCTCACGAAAAAAGTGCTAAATTCCCGTTATTCTTTCGAGCAAAAATTTATATCAGTATAAAAGTCCAGGTTGTGAATTGCGCAGAGCAAAAAAAATACGAAATAAAAGAAAAGTTGTTAAAACAGCCTTCTTAAACAAAAGAATTATACAATAAGTAAAACCCTTGAAATCTGATTGATATCATATTTCAAGGGTTTTTTATTCTTCAATTAATTTATCTACACCCATTTATTGTTTTTCTTTTTCGAAACAACTACGATTTTATTCGGTATACATCCAAAAGGATACAATTCAAATAATGACTCACTCATTGATGAATTAAATAATACTCTTGATGTCGAAATTAATGAAGAAATATCTTCATCATTAATAAATTCTCCTTTTAATCTAACGAAATCAGGTTCAAAATATTTAAATTTTAGAGTAGATTTCGCTAACTCTTCATTTTTCAACCTTCTTGCGGGCAAACTATCAACTTCAAACGTGCTCTTGATATTTATCTTTTTACTGTTTATTGAAAATAGATTATAATTTAAACCAACATCTAGCTTATGTTTCTCTTTAGCTAATAACTTAATTGAGTCTTTTTGACTTTCAATTAATTTTATAAAATATTCAGTCGAAGGAGCTTTATAATTATATTTTTCATAATCTTTTTCTGGAGGTGGAGGTGGTGGCAGTCGGGGCATAACAATTTCATGAGCCAATTGAGGCAACACATCGCACAAAACCTCTGCTTCTAATTCCTCATAGGTTTTTTCTTTCTCTGAGCAAGAAAACAAAAATAAAGATAGGAATGTTAGTACAATTAGTCTTTGCATAAAATTAATTTAAAAAAAGATATAGCAAAATTTACGCCGAATTTCTACTTGCATTAATATTACCAAACAAAGAACGCGTTACAATTTTTTCATAAACAGCTAATAGCTTTTCATCATGGGTTTCGCTTTCGCGTAAAGCTTTAATTTTCAACAAAGCATATTGTTGAATTGTTATTAAAGGTAAGACCATTTTTTCACGCATTTCAATGGATGCTTTGCTGTCAGGATAATTTTCCATCAACTCGCTAAAGCCTGAAATCTTCAATAACAAACGCTCGGTTTCTAAAAATTCATCGTGTATAATATTCCAAAATCCCCCAAATTCTGCGTCGTTTTTCATGTAAGCTGTTAGTGGGAAAAATGATTTGCACAATGACATCATACTATTTTCTAATAATGTTCTGAAAAATAATGAGTTTTTATATAAATCCCGAACTTCTTGCCAACGGTTTTCATCTTCATAATATTTCAATGCAGTTCCCAGTCCAAAAAAGCCAGGAACGTTTTGCTTCAATTGGCTCCAAGAACCCACAAAAGGAATGGCTCTTAAATCGGCTAAATTCAATTTTTCATCAGCATTCCTTTTTGAAGGTCGACTTCCGATATTTGTTTTTGCGTAATAACTTAATGTGCTCATTTTTTCCAGATAAGGCACAAATAGTGGATGATTTTTAAAGTTGCTGTATTTCTCAAAGCTAATTTCGGCCAATTGTTCTAAAATAGCATTTTCTGTCGGCGTTAATTCTTTTTGATTTGAAGTGAAAACCTGATTTTTCGCACCAGCACTTACTAAATTTTCTAAGTTGTAACGACAAGAGTCCAAGGTTCCAAAATTAGAACTAATTGTTTGACCTTGAACTGTTAATTGCAATTGCTGACTTTCAATTTTTGGACCTAAAGAAGCATAAAATTGATGTGTTTTTCCACCACCACGTGCTGGAGGCCCGCCTCGACCGTCAAAGAAAATAACTTTAATATTGTATTTTCTTGAAATTGCAGTCAAAGCTTCTTTTGCTTTATAAATTGCCCAATTTGCCATTAAATATCCGCCATCTTTTGTTCCGTCTGAAAAACCCAACATAATTGTTTGCTGATTACCACGATTCTTCAAATGGTTTGAGTAAACAGAATTAGTGTATAATTGTTCCATCACTTTATCGGCTTTGTGCAAATCTTCAACCGATTCAAAAAGCGGGACAATATCTACAGTAGGATTTTTCCAATCACACAAAGGAAACATTGCTAAAGTTTCCATCACGTTTAAAGCACTTTCGTTGTTACTAATTATGTAACGATTGCAACCAAATTCACCATTTTTTTCTTGAATAGTTCGAATCGCTTGAATTGAACCTATTGTTTCTCTCGTAATTTCGTTCTCAAAATCAGATGGTTTCAAATGAGCTGAAACTGTTGATAAGATATTTATTTTTGTTGCTTCTGGTAAAGTAAAATAATCCGCTGGAAACAACGAGCTTTCCTTTTGAACAATTTCTTGAAATACTGATTTGTGAATTCTACTATTTTGGCGAATGTCCAAAGTGGCAAAGTGGAATCCGAATAAATTGACCTTATTCAACAACAAATCGACTTCGTCTACATACAACGACTGATGATTTTCAACGATTATTTGCTTGATGTTATGCAACTCCTTTTTGAATTCGTCCAAAGTGATGAATATTTCGCCTTGCGAATAAAACACAGACCGATACAATTTGTTTTCTAAATCAGCTATAATAATTGCAACACGCGTGAAGGTTAATTTTCGTTTTAATTTTCGAATATCCGAATAATAACATTTCAAAATTGAAGTTCGTAAGCGATCTGCAACTTTAAAAGTGATTTCGGTAGTTACAAATGGATTTCCGTCGCGATCACCTCCTGGCCAAAAACCTAAGTTTAAGATGTCGTTTTTAATTTCTTTTCCTTTAAAAATGTTCTTTTGAAGGTATTGAATCATATCACCGGCAGATGTATAAAATACATTTTCCAAGTACCAAATTAAACTAACCGCTTCATCAAAAGGTGTTGGTTTTTCTTTGTTGAAAAAAGGTGTTTTGCCTAATTGTGCTAATAAATCTCTTATTACAATATGATTATTTGTTTTTAAAGCTTCGGTTAAATCTGTAATAATTCCTAAAACTGAACCCGGATAAAATTGGGTTGGATGCGCCGTTAATACGGTTCTAACTTTAAAGTTTTCTAAAAATTCTCGTAATTCTTTAGTTTTCCCTTCCGCATCAGCGGTTTCTTTAATAGCACGAAGCGAACTTTTTCCTTCCATATTATTCACGATTGGAAAAGCTGCATCTTCAACAGCGTCAAAAAGCACTACTTGTCGTTCCACATATTGAATGAAACGAAACATCAAACTGATTTTTTCAGATTCAGACGGATTGTCGAGATATTTATTAGCAAAGGTTTCGAAAATCTCGGTTGGACTTTCCTCATTTTTATAACCATTTTCACAAACTTCTGAAAACAAAGGCAACAAAACGCCGGTATTATTTATTTCGTCAAAAGGTAATGTGATGAAAACACTGTTGTATATGGTGTATTTTGACGCAACATTTTGTTGAAACCGTTCTATTTTTGGAAGTGTGTACATGGTTATGAAATTTGACACTAATTTACGCGTTTAAATTTTAAAACTATTAGAAACCTGAATTTTCATTTTATACCTGTATTTTCTTATTTATTAATTGAGAAGCTGAAATGAATTCAGCTTGACAAGATTGTGATGATTGTAATTTTAATCTTGTTGTTAATATTATCATGAAAATATTACTTTGTCATTCTGAACTCGTTTCAGAATCCACACTTATCGTAAATCTATTGAGAAGCTGAAACGAGTTCAGCTTGACAAGATTGTGGTGATTGTAATTTTAATCATGTTGTTAATATTATCATGAAAATATTATTTTGTAATTCTGAACTCGTTTCAGAATCCACTATTCTATCTAAACTAAATTGGAAGCTAAAACGAGTTCAGCTTGACAAGATTGTGTTGGTTTTGTTTCTTCGTGATGCTTCGTCATTCTGAACTCGTTTCAGAATCTACTATTTCCTTGAATTTAATTGAGAAGCTGAAACGAGTTCAGCTTGACAAGATTGAGGTGATTTTACTTATTACTATTGATGATAAATTGGCATTAATTTTATACTTTGTCATTCTGAACTAGTTTCAGAATCTAACGGTTTCCACAAATTATTCCAATCAGGGTTTGATTCTTCAATTAAATTAATTTTCCATCGCCTATGCCAATTTTTTAATTGTTTTTCTCTGGCGATGGCATCGTTTATATATTGAAACTCTTCATAATATATTAACATTTTAAGTTTATATCTTGATGTAAATTTACTACCTTCTTCCGCTATTTGTCTTTCCATTCTGTCATCGATACCGCCAGTCACTCCGATATAAAGTGTTCCGTTTCTTTTATTTGTAAGAATGTAAACCCAATAGTTATGATAATTTCTATATGCCATGTTCTGTGTGTTCAATTTTTTATACAATAATTTTGTCATTCTGCCGAAAACTTAGTAATCGTTTCAGAAGCCATTATTCTATTTAAACTAAATTGTAAGATGAAACGAGTTCCGCTTGACAAGATTGTGGTGGTTTTGTTTATTGATCTTGATGATAAATTATTATTAACGTAATGATTTGTCATTCGGAAATCGTTTCAGAATCTACTATTTCCTTGAATCTAATTGAGAAGCTGAAATGAGTTCAGCTTGACAAGATTGTGGTGATTTTGCTTATTAGTAATGCTTTGTCATTCTGAACTCGTTTCAGAATCTGTTATTCTATTTAAACTAAATTGGAAGCTGAAACGAGTTCAGCTTGACAAGATTGTGGTGGTTTTGCTTATTAGTGATGCTTTGTCATTCTGAACTCGTTTCAGAATCCACTATCCACTTTAAACTAACTTAGAAGCTGAAATGAATTCAGCTTGACAAGAATGAAAATGATTTAAATCACTTCAAACATTTTTCCAGGTAACGGGCGAATGATTCCTTTTAGTTCCATATTTAATAAGACAGCGGAAATTTTATATATGGGGAAATCGCATTCTATGGCGATAATGTCCATCATTTCTTTTCCGGTTTTTTGAAGGTAATCGTAGATTTTTTGCTCTTCGTCTGTTAGGGAAATGAAGAGTTGCCTTTGAACGGCTTTTGGTTGTTTTTTGGAAATTTCCCAATTTAAGATATAAACCAAATCTGCTGCAGAGGAAAGTAAATTAGCACGTTGCGTTTTGATAAGATTATTACATCCTTGGCTATATTTATCAGTGATTCTTCCTGGAACTGCAAAAACATCTCGGTTGTAATCGTTGGCTAGATTTGCTGTTGCTAAAGAACCTCCTCTTTCGGCACTTTCGATTACGATTGTGGCTTCGCTTATGCCAGCAACAATGCGATTTCTTTTGATGAAATTTTCTCTGTCGGGATTGGCGTTGCTCCAAAATTCGGTTAAGAATCCGCCGTTTTGTTCCATTTTTGCCATATACTTTTTATGGACTTTGGGATAAATTTGATTTAAGCCGTGTGCTAAAACGCCAATAGTCTGCAATTCACATTCCATTGCCACTTGATGAGCATAAATATCAACACCATAAGCAAATCCGCTCACTATAATTGGATTTAAAGGAGCAATATCTTCAATGAGTTTTTTAGTAAACTCCATACCATAACTTGTAATTTGTCGTGTGCCGACAATACTGATGATTCTACGGTTTTCCAAATTGATGTTTCCGGCTTGGAATAATATAGTAGGACTGTCGTAACAATTTTTCAATCGTTCAGGATAGTTGTCTTCTTGGAAAAATGTAAATGAAATATTTTCTTTAATGATAAACTGGAGTTCGGCTTCTGCTTTTGCAAATACCGATTTATCCTGTAGTTTTTGGATAACTACGGAACCAATTCCGTCGATAGTTTGGAGTTGGGCTTTTTTTGAAGCGAATACTTCTTCTGCAGTTCCGCAATTTTGAATGAGCTTTTTGGCGATTACATCTCCTACTCCTTCCACTTGCAACAACGCAAGCGTATAGTAAAGTTCTGACTGTGTCATGGCGTATAAAAATTTATTTTGGCGTATAATTGAATGACAAATTTAATGGTTTTTAGTTATTTTCCAAATTATATTTTACAATTTTAAATCAAAACCTATTGAATTATAAACGCTTATGGAAATTGAACAAAAAAAGAAAAAGAAATCCTAACTAGCCCTGATTGTAACGCAAATCCTTTTCTAACTCCAGCAGAGTTTAAAAATCTGCTGGAGTTAGAAAAGATTGAAGAGAAAGCAGGAAAATGGACCCCAAAAAAGCCCAAGCCTTTCGCTTCTAAACAATTAGAAATAAAAACTGAATTGTTAATAAAATTTGTTGATAAAATTTTGATATTGGTATTGATTATCTAACTTTGTTGTTATGCAGATAGAGAAACATATTTCCGACTTATTATATCGTTATCAGTGTGTTACGGTTCCTGGTTTTGGTGCTTTTTTGACTGAAACTGTGTCCGCACAAGTCACAGGTAGCGCTAGTTCTTTTTTTCCGCCAACGAAAGTTATTTCTTTTAATGCTAATGTAAGAAACAATGATGGTTTATTAGCCAATCATGTGGCTTTGCAAGAAAAGATGTCTTATGATTTAGCGGTGATTAAGATTGGAGATTTTGTAAATGAATGGACGTATTTGTTGCAAAATCGTGATAAAGTTGTGTTGAAAAACATAGGTGAAATCGCGGTGAATCATGAAATGAATTGGGTTTTTGAACCAGTAAATACTATAAATTATCTTACAGATTCGTTTGGTTTAGCATCATTTGTTTCGTCTGAAATTTCAAGAGAAGTTATAAAGCAAGAATTGGCTTTGATTGAAGAAAAGATGCCAATTGTCTTAGTTCCTGAGCCAAAGTACGATTTTTCTTATATGAAATACGCTGCGGCTTTTGTGCTAATGCTTGGTGGTGTTGCAACTTTTGGTTATAAATTATACAATGATCAAAATGTGGAACAACAGACGCTTTTAGTAGAGAAAAATGTGCAACAAAAAGTGCAACAACAGATTCAGGAAGCTACATTTATGATTAGCGCTCCTGTAAATACTGTTGAACTTTCTGTTGTAGCAGCAGTAGAAAACATGCCTTATCACTTGGTTGCAGGTGCTTTTAGAAGTGAGGAAAATGCAAGCAAGGCTATTGCCGAGTTAAATGCAGCCGGCTTTGAAGACGCTAAAATGTTGCCATTGAATAAATCAAATTTGTATCCGGTTGTTTATAAAAGCTTTGAGACAATGGATGAAGCTGAAATAGAGAAGAAAAACATTCAAAAAACGCACAATAAGGAAGCTTGGTTATTAATTGACTAACTTTTTAACAATTTGCGTATAAATTATTAAAATCCCTTTATTGGGATTTTTTTTATGCTTTGTTTTCAAAATCCTCTATATCTTTGCAAAAAAAACAATGCAAGCAAAATTTCCTTCAGAATCTTTAACCACGATGACAGATGTTGTGTTGCCTGGTGAAACTAATCCGTTGAACAACTTATTTGGTGGCGAATTATTAGCACGTATGGACAGAGCCGCGAGTATATCTGCAAGAAGGCACTCAAGACGCGTTTGTGTAACAGCTTCTGTAAATAATGTAGTATTTAATCGTGCAATTCCACTAGGAAGTGTAGTAACCGTTGAATCAAAAGTTTCAAGAACGTTTAATACTTCAATGGAAATTTTTATTGATGTGTGGATTGAAGACCGAGAATCAGGAATTAAAAATAAAGCAAACGAAGCAATCTATACTTTTGTAGCGGTTGATGAAACGGGAAGACCTGTTCCAGTACCGGCAATTGAACCTCAAACAGAATTAGAAATACAACGTTTTGATGCGGCTTTAAGAAGAAAACAACTAAGTTTAGTCTTAGCTGGAAAAATGAAGCCAAGCGAAGCAACGGAGTTAAAAGCGTTGTTCGTATAAATAATAAAATACTACCTTATTTTTAAGAAATAAGGTAGTATTTTCATTTCATTATTGTACAGAAAAATATTCTTCTAATTCTGATAATGTTTGTGTCGTTGGAATAATATCTTTTACAACTATTCCTTTATTTAAAACCACAATTCGGTCTGAAACCTCAACGGTATGTTGTAGATCGTGACTTGAAACTAATATGGTAACTTTTGGATCTTCGGCCAATTCCTTAATAATTCGTTTTAGTCTAATTTGTGTGGAAGGATCTAAATTAGCAAAAGGCTCATCGAGAATAATTACTTCTGGATTTCCTATCAATGCTGCCACAATACCAACTTTCTTAGCATTTCCTTTCGATAAATCGCGAATGTATTTCTTCTTGTTTAAAATCTCATCATTAAAAAACTCGATGTGTTTTTGTAGAAAAGTATCTACATCTGCTTTGTTCCAATTTCTTAATTCGCCCACGAAGTAAAAATACTCTTCGGGTGTTAAATAACCGATTAAAAAGTTTTCATCAATATAAGCTGACGTGAATGGTTTCCAATCTTCTGATTCAGAAATTACAACATTGTTTGAAGTGATTTTCCCTTGAGATGGCTGAATTAAATCAAGCAACAAACTGAAGAAAGTAGTCTTTCCTGCTCCGTTATTACCAATTAAACCAAAGCTCTGTCCTTTAGGAATATCTAATGAATCTATATCTAAAACTGTTGTGCCGATATATGTTTTCTTTAAATTTACTGCGTTTATCATGATCGAAGTGATTTTGTTGTTTGTTAATTTTCTTGTTGTTTGAATCCTTGAAGCGTGGCATATTTTCGTTTTTGATATCCTAAAACTATTTTCTTGATGAAATAATTTCGCAGGAATAAAAATAAAATTCCGATTGCTCCTAACCCAATAGTTGCTGTTTCTTGATTTGTGATTTTATAAATTACATACCAAATTAAAATTGGCACCAACAGCAAAGGAAAACCTACTAACCACTGCGCTGCTCCGGCTCCCTGATAATTCATAAAAGGACTTTTTTCTAAATCAATTTTCTTCTTATTAAAGGATCCTGAATAAAGTATCACCAAAACATTGACTCCAATATTATATAAGGCACAAGCTAAATTAATCCAAAGTACGTTCCACCCAAAATAAACATAAGGAATAGAAGCTAAACCTAAAACGATAGCTGAAAATGTTAGTAAAGCTACTTTTGACTCTAAATATTTCTTTAAAGGAATGTTTTGCGCATGAATTAAGCTGAAGTAATTACTATCCCAAGACGGAATAAATTGACCAAAATTAATAACAAAAATACCGGTGACGAAAATACCAATAAACACAAAAAATGCTGGCATCTCATTGTAGGCTGGATTTGTGTAAAATATTAATCCATAAGCCAAAAATATTACCGACATCATAAGCGTGGCACGCGGTCTTTTATTTCTCCAAATTAATTTTAAATCTAACTGAATAAAGGGTGCAATTGATCCAAATTTTCTGGTCCAATTTAAATCTGTTGTCTCTACATTGCTTTCTTTAGCTTTTATTAAACTATCTAGATACAAATTGGCTTTTAAAAACTGATAATTTAAGAAATATAACAGTCCAGCGAATCCGAAAAACACTAAAACTAAAGCAGGATTTTGAACTACAAGTAGCATCAATTCCCCAATGTAGTAACTACTACTAAAAATATTAAAATATTCTAGTCCGATAGCGATTACTACTAAAGACATTAAAAACCCAAACTTTCTTAAATGCGCAGTGAAACTTTTTTTGATTAAGAAATTGGTGTAATTAATTATTAAAACCAAAGCAATTATACTTAATATCCAAGCAGTTGCCTCGCCACCAGAAACTGATTGTTTGCTATATGCAATTACAGCAAATGGAACCGCAATAAATAGTCCAATTAGATTATAAAATGAGAACACACTCTTTATCAACACATAGTGAATAATCGTTTTCTTTTTTATGTTTTGCGTTAAAAACGACTTTATATCAATTACTGGTAAAGTTTGCACGAAAAAACGAAGCATCAATTCTACTACAAACCAAATTCCAATAAATTGTTGCACTACATGAAAAGGGTTCTGTTCTGGAAAAGTAGTTTCTAGAATTTTATATAAGAATACACCCAACCCAAGTAATGAAAGAGATAAATACAAAGCAATAAATACTAAAAATAGTTTTAAAGCAACGCTCTTCCCTACACTTGCAGATCTTATAAAAGATTTAAATTCAAAAAGTAAAAAATGTTTAATCATAAGAAATTTTTAAGAGTTTAGTCAGTAGGTAAAAACGATATGAAAGTTCTAAGTTATACTTGAATTGGTAGGTAAATTTGTGTTTTTGTTACACTTGTTCCACCATTGTGTATTCTGGATAGGTTTCTTTTAAGTATTGTTCTGCTTTTGAAGGAATTATTTTCACCATAATAAAAGAAGTCAAACCAAAAGAAATCAAAAACAGGCTAATTCCAAAAAGAAGATAATCATTTGTAAGGGTATCTTGATGATTTGAAAATAAATTAAGGAATTGCATCGGAAAAATTAATATTGCAAAAAAAGACCCAAAACCCGAAATTATTTCTTCAAACATCCATTTTTTACCTGTTTTTTTTGAACGTTTTTTTCTTTTTCTGTGGTCATATATTAATGCGTCGATCATCAACAAAAAAAAAGCTAGCATAGCCAAATGAACTATTCCATAAAAATAAACCAACTTAAAAAAAAAGAACAACCCAACAACTAATGCTATGGTAAGAAATATTTTTGGGATCGTAAAAAACTCCTTAAAATGTTTCCAAATTAGGAGATGATACTTTTTCCCTAAAGCCGCTTGTCTTTTTTCGACCACATCCATAAATCCGAAAATACCAAACTTCTTAAATTCAATTTTTAAAGCATCTTCAAAGGCAATTTTCGGATTTTCTGCCCATTGTGTTTCTATCGAATTAGCGAGATGATCTACTAACTCGGTTTGCAAATCATACCATTCCACATAATGTTGGCGGGTGAATTCGTGTAAACGTTCTATTTGTTCCGCGGTGATTTTCATGTAATGATTTATATTAGTTCATATTCCGGATAGGTTTCTTTTAAGTATTGTTCTGCTTTTGATGGAATTTCAAATATAATTATATATTCCAACAAATATAAGGACACAATTAAAACACTAAAAAACACTGCTTTAAAAACACTTAGTCCTGATTCATAATCAACACGCATCATAATTTGAGTAGGCAAATAACTCAAAGCCAGAAAAGTGCTATATCCCGAAATAATTTGATGGAATAACCATTTCTTACCTGTTATTTTTTCTTGTTTATTATTTTTCATTCGTTGAAATATAGTTGCGATCCAAAAAGAAACCAGCACCAAAATTAAAAGTGTATTAATTAGTAATCCTGCTAGATCATTTAAATACATTAACGTAAAATAAAAAACGAACATAAGCGAAAATGTTGCAATCCCTTTTGGAATTGTAAAAAAGGCTTTAAAATGCTTCCAAACAATTTTATTGTATTTTTTATTTAAAGCTATTTTTCTATTGTCAACAACATCCATAAATCCAAAAACACCGAACTTCTTAAATTCAATTTTTAAAGCATCTTCGAAAGCAATTTTCGGATTTTCTGCCCATTGTGTTTCTATCGAATTAGCGAGATGATCGACAAACTCGGTTTGTAAATCATACCATTCGACAAAATGTTGCCGTGTGAATTCGTATAAACGTTCTATTTGTTCGGTGGTTAATTTCATAGTTAAGCGAAAATTTGAGTTTTTAATTCTTCAATCGTTTTTTTTCGAACTTCAATAAAAACTAATAATGAAATAAGTGTGAATGTAAAAACTATTGACATCATTGCTTTTGCTAAAAAATGATTAAAATCAATAAAGTTATTAGTGTAAATTATAAAAGAACCAGAAAGTTGCGTTAATGCAAAAATCAGCGATGAATTGACGCCAAGCAAATGGGTTTTCAAAACAATCATTTTATCTACTTTAGTATACTTTCTATAATATAAAGACTGAAATAACCCAAAAAGTGCTACTATAGAAATCGGAATTATATTCGCTTTTTGAGGCTCTTTAAAAAAATTTAAAAAAATATAATAAGAAACAAATATACTTACGGTTAGCACTAATTTTGGAAAAGTAAAGTATTCTTTAATTCTTTTTAAATTATCTTTTGTAGCTTGTTTTTGAGCAAGTTTTAATTTTTCACGCAACAATCCTCTAAAACCTTTTTTTCTCCCAAAACCTTCAACTTTGGCAATCAACACAGCTTCTTCAAAATTTTTAGTTGGGTTTCTCTCCAAAATATCTTCTACACTTAAAATCATATGATCTAAAATTTCCATATAAATTTCATAGTAGTTGATATCATTTTGTTTGATGTAATTTTCTATGTAGGTTATTTGTTCTTCGTTTAGTTTCATACTAACTGATATTTTTTAGTGCATTTTTTGTGTTTTATAAAGTTCTCACACATTAGTAAAAATTGTAAAAAAAGCATCGAAGTCATAAACATTTTCAACGTATACATTTCGCCATCAAAAAGCTGTATAAAAATTATGAAAAGTAATATTGGTGAAGCTTGATTGACTAAAAACCTATAGGTTGTATGTTTCGCTTTGTAATTGATTAATAGCAATAAAATCAAAATATTGACGCCTATAATTAAAGACGCGATGTTTAAAAAATTATTTAAATAACCAAGCGATGAAAAATCATACTTAATAACAAAACTAAAAATTGCCCAAATAGCGAACAATCCTACATAATAAAAATAAGATTTTTTAATACTTCTTTCTAGCTTGTTTCCAACAATTCTAGGAAAGGAATAAATCAAACCAATATTAATACTTCTTTTTTGCGCAAACAAAGGATGCCAACAAATCATTACAGATTTTAAAGCAACTTCAAATTCTATTTTTTTAGTAATTATTATTTCTTCTATTTCAGTTGCTATATGGTCTAATACTTCAAGTTTTATATCAATTTCTCTGATTCCAAAACTATCTAGATAATTTGAAATTATTGTTGTTTGTTCGTTGGTTAATTTCATAATAAATTAAAGTATAGATTACTACTGTTTTAAATTTTGGGCGAAAAACCCTAACATTACTTTGTACAATTCAATGTTGTTTTCTTCTCTTACAAAACCATGTCCTTCGTTATATTTTACCATATAAGGAACTTCAAAACCTTTTGCTCTCAAAGCTTTTACAATTTGGTTGGATTCGTTAATGTTTACTCTTGGGTCATTTGCACCTTGAATTACAAATAAAGGCTTGGTAATCTTATCAACATTATTGATTGGGGAAACTTGTTTGGCAATTGCTAATTCTTCTTCATCTTCTAAGTTATACCAGTATTTATAAACTAATTTCTTTTGTTCATTCCAATGAGGTGGAAACGATTTAAAAAATGTTTCAATGTTTGAAATTCCTACATAATCAACACCGCATTTATACAATTCGGGTGTTTTAACCAATCCCATTAATGTTGCATAACCGCCATGACTAGCGCCATAAATAGCAATATTCTCTTTATCTACCCAACCTTGCTCTATTGCATACTTGACGCCATCTTCAATATCATCCATAATTTTTCTACCGCATTGCTTAAATCCTGCTTCGAAAAAAGCTTTACCATAACCGCCTGAAATTCTAAAATTTACTTGAAGTGTTGCATAACCTCTCGTGGCGAAGAGTTGAGCTTCTGGATTAAAACCCCAAGAATCTCTCACACCTTGTGGTCCTCCATGCGGATTCACAATTAATGGAACTTTTTTACCTGATAAAGTTGCTTTTGGCAATGTTATATAACCATGAATCGTTAAACCATCTCTACTTGTAAAAGTTATAGGACGTTGTTCTGCCATATCACTTTGAATCAATTTTGGTTTTAAATCGTAAAGTAATTTTGTTTTCTGTGTTTTTGCCTGATATTCGTAATATTTTGCTGGATTCTTATCACTTGCAACTAGAAGTAAATATTTAGAATTATCTTTTGTTCTCCCTACTATACTAAACTTACTTCCTTTAAATTCTTTATTCCACTTCTTGTATAATTTTTGATAGTATTTACTAACCGGTTTAGCTTCATACTTTTCTCCATTATATCCTAAAAGTCCAATTTCATAATTTCGAAGTTCATCCAACACAATCGATGAAACGTCATATTTATCATGAGAAAATATTTCTTTGATAATTTCTTTTTTCTTTAAGTCATACAAAACAATCCTCGTTTTATCCGAATCCAAGTTTGTTATCACATAAGCTTCATCTGGATTACTAGAAGCGTAATTAAAAGTAAGAACTCCAAAAGTATTATTTGATTCAGCTTCAACTAAGAGTGTATATTCATCTGAGTCACTTGCCTTATAATAGTATTCGTAGGATAAGCCCTGATTGATGTACTTTACATAGCCTCTTAAGACACCTTCTTTATCAAACAAATACAAACTGATAGGTTTTGCAATGTCTGTATTTGAATATAATTTTTCTAAAACTCCTGTATTAATATTAATTTTATAAGGTTCGAAAACTTGTAGATTATCCTTGTTCATTAAAACAATAATATAATCCTCTTGCTCTTCTAAACCATTCAAGAGTCCAGCTGTAACTCCTTCAAACGGAGTTAAATCTACATTATTTGTACCATCAATATTCACGGCATAAATATGTGTTTTTTCGTCACCGTCTTTATCCATTACGTACAACAATCGGTTGTCATTTATCCAGCCGTAGCCTTTTATAATGCGGTCAGTTTCTTCAAGCGCCTTAATTATTTCATTAGTAGCTGTATTTTTTACATAGACATGATTTTTTCCTGAAGCGTCTTTTTCCCTGTAAGAAAGATATTTGCCATTTGGTGCATATTGAAATGCCGATACTTTCGAAGTTTCCATAAAATCTTCCACAGAATATTTATGAGCAACACCGCCATCATAACTAGCAATTTTTTGAAGTTGTTCTTGCGATGACTCTAATTCTTTTGCTTCGTTTTTTTTAGCATCAAATTTTTCCAAAACTAATGGGAATTCCATCCCGGCTTGATAGAAAATGCCACTTATAATTTGATTTTTTAGACTTCCTTTGTAAGAAATTCCTGCTTTTAAAAAGTTTAATTCTAACTCATTATTTTTAAAAACAGTATTGTCAATTTCTAAACCAATAGCTCCTTGCACAGGAATATCCATTGTGGATGTAAATTGATTATTAATTTCATTGATGTGGAATATAATTTCTAATTTATTTCCCTGAACGTCAAGTGCTCCTTTCCATGAGCCCACTATTTGTCCGTTAACTTTTGTTATTCCTAGAATAAAAAGTAATACTAAAACTATTGATTTTTTCATTGCGTGAAATTTTAAAAATTATGCTGTGTATTGTTGAACTATTATTCTTGCGCGCTTACTTTGTTTCAAATTAAATGTCATTGCAATATAAAGTAAGACAAAAAAGAAAGGCACAATTATTTTGCTGTAAAAAACTTCAAATACTGAATAATTAAGCTGTACTGCTTTTAAAAGAAAAAGAATTAAGAATAATAAAATTGGAACTACACCGTAATAAAACAGCAAGTTAGATGTGGTTTTGACAACTAACTTATTTTTGTGAAGATTTTTATAAATAAAACCTGATTCCTTTATACAAAATAAAGTAAACAAATAAAATAGTATAACGCCGCTTTCGAGAGGATTCTCAGAAAAATAAAGAAAAAGAAAAATGATACTATTTATAGTGAAGAAAAGTGGCTTGGTTTGTCTTAATAAATGATTTTTGAAGTTTCTAAAATTTACTTTATTGAAAGTTGTCACCATCTCTTTTTGTATTTTCTTCAATTCACTTTTACTAAAAGCTTGTTCTTTGACCTTATTAAAAGCACTTTCAAATGAAATATCTTCAGCGTCTCTTATATCTTCGACTGCCAAGATCATATGGTCTAAAATTTCTAGGTAAACTTCGTAATACACGATGCCATCCCTTTTGATGTAACTTTCTATTTCTGTAATTTGAGTTTGATTTAGTTTCATGGTAAATTATGAATTTAAGTTGTTAGTTACTCAACTGCAAATAATTCCTTATTTCTAGTATTAAACTTTATAGTAGTTCTTCCAATAAACCAGATGAATAAAACAGTAATGATGCCGTATAGCAACGTTAAATTTACCGCTAAATCACTTCTGGTCGGAACAAATACTCTTGCCAACATGAATACATTAAAATAAATGGTCCCGATAGAAAAATTGTTTTCCATAGCGTAAAATTTTTTCTTGTACACTCGCTTAAAAAAGACCATCCAGCCGAGAGATATTAATATTAATGCTAGAACAGAACCTAACTGAATCATATGAATGTTTGTTCTTATAAATTCAAAAAAATTTCCTTTGAATAGTATAAAGGACACTACAGAAAATACTATCACATCTTTACTTTTTAAAAAATTAAAAAACGTTACAATAGATGCCAAAAAATCTGCTTTTCTATCAACTTTTCCTGTTTTTAAAATCATCTCTTTATTTTCGAGAATATATGCTGAAAAAGCAGTATCAAATGCCGTTTCATTTTTGATCATTTCAAATTCAACAGCTGATGCGATGTGATCCACTAATTCAATTCGCAAGTCATCAAAAATAATATTGATGCTTTTTAAATACTGATCGATCTGAATAATGTTTTCTTTAAGTAATTTCATACTAATAACTTAATTTAGGATTAACAATCGTTTGCATGTTCTTGATAAATTCTTCTAATTCAGCCAAACGGTTTACAGTTTCTGTGGTACCTTTTTCGGTTAATTTGTAGTATTTTCTCAAACGATTATCTACTTTCTCCACTTCCACATCAAGTAATCCTTCCGCTTCTAATTTATGCAAAGCAGGATACAAAGCGCCTTCGGTAATATGCAATTCACCTTTAGTGATTTCCTTTACTTTTTGAGTAATTTCATAACCATACATGCGACCTTTTTCTTCTAAAAGCTTCATTATGATGGTGTTCAAACTTCCTTTATATAGTTGTGAATTTTTCATAGTGTATAAATTTCAAAAACAAATGTATACATAATTTTCTTATGTATAACACTCTTAGGTATAAAATTTTCATAGAGAAACGTTATTTCTATTTCTTAATTTCTTTATTAGTAGTATTTTTGTGCAAAATAATACGCTATGTCTACATTTTATAAATTGGCTATAAAGGAAATTACGAGAGAAACCCCATCGGCAATTTCTTTAACTTTTAATGTTCCGTTAGAATTTCAAGATTTCTATAAGTTCGTTGCGGGTCAATATGTTAATTTAAAAATTACGCTTGACGGGCAAGAAATTCGTCGTGCTTATTCGATTTGTTCTTCGCCAAATAGCGGTGAACTACGAATTGCTATTAAAGCGGTACAAGGTGGTTTCTTCTCTAAGTTTGCTAACGAAAAACTAAGTGTTGGCAACGTTTTAGAAGTAGGAACTCCCGAAGGAAAATTTATTTTCGAACCGAATGCAGATCGTCAGAAAAATTATGCTGGTTTTGCTGTTGGAAGTGGAATTACGCCTATTTTGTCCATCATAAAATCAGTTTTAGAAAGCGAACCAAAAAGTACGTTTGTACTAACTTACGGCAACAAAACGCCAGAAGAAGCAATATTTCACCAACAATTACACGAATTACAATTGCAATATGTAGCACGATTTTTTATTCATTATGCTTATAGCAATTCAAATAAAGGAGATTTCTTTGGCCGAATTGATAAAGCAGCTGTAAACAATGTGTTATCTCAGAAACACAGTGAAAAAAGCTTTGATAAATTTTATTTATGTGGACCAGAAGATATGATTAATCTGGTTTCAGGTGTTTTAAAAGAGCATAATGTAAATGAAAAAGATATAAAATTTGAATTATTTACCGCTTCAGCAACAGAAAATGAAATCTCAGGTTCATTAGAAGGTCATACTAAAATTACGATTTTAGTAGACGACGAAACAACTTCTTTTGAAATGAGCCAGAAGCAAACACTATTAGAAGCTGCTTTAAAACAAGGTTTAGATGTTCCTTATTCTTGCCAAGGTGGAATTTGCAGTAGTTGTATTTGTAAAATTAAAGAAGGAACTGCCGAAATGAAAAAGAACCAAATTTTGTCTGATGATGAAATTGCTGAGGGCTTAATTTTGGCTTGCCAGGCACATCCAACATCGGCTACTATAAAAATTGATTTCGACGATATTTAGTAGTGAAAAACAGTCCGAATTCTGTAAAGAAGAATTATGATTAATAAAACAGAACTTTTTAAAAAAGCTCCTGAACTTTTGGATGAACCTGAAGTGCAGGAGCTTTTAGTTTATTGTGAACAACTAGAAGATCAGTTAATTGACTTCAAATTCGAACAAGCTAAAAGTAAAGAATTGATTCTTTTAGATATGATTAAAGAAGTTGTGAAAGGTTGTAACGCTTTAGAAAAGGAACAAACGGAACACGAACGCTTTGACTACGACGAACCCGATTACAAAGAAACTATTTCAAACCTTAAAAGGTATATTTTAGACATTTGCCGAGACAATCAGATTTATCTTTAAGCAATTTTCTTCTTTGGACTTACTTTTTTGGTCCAATAAATAATTACAAAACCTCCAATTATTGTGGGTGTAATCCAATAAAGCATTCCTTCTAATCTAACTCCTGCAACTAAGAAAGCGGTAACGGAAGCAATATAGGCACCTGTAATTTTTCCAATATGAAACGGAAGAATTTTCTTTTTGTCAATATTTTTAAAGAACCTGAAATCACGAATAGACATTATTAACGCTATTGATCCAAAAAACAGAAATAGAATTCCACCATTTTGGTTTTGTATAAGGTGCAATATTCCGAAAATAAGCATTAAGACGGCACTGAAAAATAAGGAACCCGAAATAAACTTATCATTAAAAGTGGCTGCATTTTTATTTTTAAAAAGTAAGATTCTGTTGCCTGAAAGCACTAAATAAATGGTAAAGATTCCAATTAAAAACAGAAACATATTTTCATGATTCGGCATCCACGCAATTGGTAATGAAAGTACAGAACTGATTATCATTGAAATTGAAAACAATTTACCTGACTTTTTGTGATTGCTACTTCCCTTTTGAAAAAGCATACTTCCTAAACCTGATACTAGTGCAATTGTCCCAAAAAAAGCGTGAATGTAAATGCCTATTTTAATTATTAGTTCCATTTTGTTATTATTTTATAAATCAAAAGTAAATAAAGATGGTTTTATAAAATAAAAAAATAGGATGAATTGTAAGAATAAGCGACTGAATTGTAAAAAACAATTATTTTGAAGAATTTGACAACTGTTGTCCAATTATATTCACAACTTTTTCAACTGAAATTGTTCGCATTACGTCTTCGTAACCTTCTACTTTTTTATTCCCATAAATAGAAGTTGGCAACAAAGGAAATTTTTCTCGATCGGAAGTAACACAAAAATCATCCGGTTGATTGAACGGTTTAAATCCAGCAAAAGGATGAGTTGCGCCCCAAAGTGTAATTACTTTTACACCTAACATTGCTGCAATATGAGCGTTTCCTGAATCCATTGAAAGCATTAAGTCCAAATTGGAAATCACTTCTAATTCTTGTTTGAATTTAAGTTTCCCAGCTAAGACTACAACATTAGGAAGTTGATTTTGTAATTGATTTAATAGTAGAATTTCCTTGGCTCCACCACCAAATAAGAAAATAATATGGTTTTGATCTTTGGCCAATTCGTCAATTACTTCTTGCATTAAATCTATTGGATATACTTTTCCTTCATATTGTGCAAAAGGTGCGATTCCTATCCAATTAGTCGACTTCTCTCCAGTAATATCGGTGATTTCTTCCGATAAAATCGCTTTTTCTGGAAATTGAGGATTATTCAAATTTATTGGAAAACCTAACTTTTCAAAAGTGGTACAATGTCTGTCCACCATTGCTTTGACAGGTTCAAAAATCTTGTTTTCTGAACTAGTTAATGCTTTTTTAGCAGCTCTTCCTTTATCAGTTGCTGTTACTTTTTTTCCGTTTAGCGCGAATAAGGTACGAACGACTTTAGAACGAAGGACATTATGTAAATCAGCAACAGCATCTACATCTAATTTTTTCAAATCGGAATATAAACGCGTTAAGCCTAAAAATCCTTTGTGTCGTTTATTTAAATCCACCCCAAAGAATTCCACATTAAGAATTCCATCAAAAAAAGGCTTGAAGAATGGTCTTGAAACTACGGTGATTTTAGTTTCAGGATATTGTAATGAAAAAGCCCTCAGCACTGGAACCGTCATTGCGACGTCGCCCATTGCTGAGAGCCTTATTACTAGTATGTGTTTTATTTTTGAAGCCAAAAGATGACTATTTTTTATTCTGATACAACACTGGATTCAAATCTTCGTCGTTGTACATCTTCATCTGTTTGTACACTTTCATGAATTTGTCACCTGATTCAAACTCTTCCATTAATTGACCAATTGATGTAAACATATCACTTTTTTGGTCTAGCAATACATCTAATTTTACTTGACATTTAGCTCTGTGTTCTGCTGTTGCTTCTGCACGAGTAGCTTCCTCATTCATATGGTAAATTTTCAATGCTAAAATAGATAATCTATCCATTGCCCATGCTGGACTTTCGGTGTTGATTTTAGCATCTGGTTTTACTTGCACATCTTTGTATTTATCTAGGAAATAACTGTCGATATATTCCACCATATCCGTACGAACTTGGTTTGAAGCGTCAATTTTACGTTTTAAATCCAAAGCAGCTACTGGATCAATATTTGGATCACGAACAATATCTTCATAATGCCATTGCACGGTATCTACCCAGTTTTTAGCAAATAATAAATATTCGATTGTTCCTTTTTCATAAGGATTTACAACGGGCTGATACACATCATTTACAATGTGATACGTTTTGAT
Organism: Flavobacterium ardleyense; assembly: GCF_042686085.1. GTDB lineage: Bacteria > Bacteroidota > Bacteroidia > Flavobacteriales > Flavobacteriaceae > Flavobacterium > Flavobacterium ardleyense. The sequence goes on along the minus strand of NZ_JBHUOL010000012.1, from coordinate 441,797 downwards.
ACTTTGTTCAAAAATAGGAAAGGCAAATTCAGCAAACATATTTATCTCTTTTAAATTCATACAAAAATAGCGAAATTTTGTACTTTTATCCTGAAAATAAAAAATAAAAACCATGCAAATCCATTATATCTCTGAAGAAAATAGCATTCTTAATCATTTTTTGACGCAATTACGTGATGTTCACATTCAAAAAGACAGCATGCGTTTTAGAAAAAACATAGAACGTATCGGAGAAATTATGGCTTATGAGCTTAGTAAGACTTTAGATTATAAAGCAATTGATGTGCAAACTCCTCTTGGCATTAAACATACAACAACAATTGCAGAACCTGTGGTTTTATGTTCCATTCTTCGTGCTGGACTAGCTTTACATCAAGGTTTTATGAACTTTTTTGATGATGCAGAAAACGGATTTGTTTCGGCTTACCGTCATCACTATAATAACGATGATGCTTTTGAAATTTTAGTTGAATATCAAGCTGCTCCTTCTTTCGAAGGGAAAAATTTAATATTAATTGACCCAATGTTAGCCACTGGACAGTCCTTAGTAGCGGTTTTAAAGAAATTACATTTAGAACAAAAACCTAAAGAAATTCATATTGCAGTGATTATTGCTACGCCCGAAGGAATAGCTTATTTAGAAGAAAACATTCCTAAAAATTGTCATTTGTGGGTAGCGGTTCTTGATGATGGTTTAAATGAGAAAAACTATATTGTACCTGGTTTAGGTGACGCTGGTGATTTAGCTTACGGAAGTAAATTATAATTGCATTACAAAAAAGAACAGTCCGGCGACAACCAACGTATAGACAATGATTTCTCGAACTAAATTACTTTCAATTTTCTCAATGAAATTAGCGCCCATTATTGCTAATGGAGCAAAACAAAACACCAAACTCCCATTGTTTTTATTAGCCGAAAGCACATAAATTCCGACTCCCAGAATAAACGAAAACAATATAGTTTTATGAGAGGATTGCATATTTAAAGCTTTGTTAGGAATATCAAAAACATGAGAAACAAAGAAAAACACACTTATAGAAGAGAAAAAAGCCAATGCAATACGCTGGTAAATGTTGTCAAAATAATAGAAATTAAAACTAACATACGTTTTACTTAACAAGTTGTTTATTAAACTATTATCTAAAAAACTGTTCATTAAGAAAAATAGAATCGTTACCGCAAACAAAGCAATAAATGGAATAATCCAGTTTCTATAATCTCTAGAAACGTGCAGAATAATGGCAATAAAGACTAAAATAATATAAAAAATGCTCCAAAAGTGAAATAAAGCAGCTAGGAATATCCAAAATGACGCATCAAATATTTTCTCTTTTGTTGAAAGTAATGATTTTAGGGAAATCAATCTTCTTAAGGCTAAAAGCAATAAAAAATTAGAAATTATAATGTTTTTATTTTGAAAAACTGAAGAGAAAAACAACAAGAAAACAAAAAACAAAAGCAGTGCATAACTATTATTTTTAGTTAAGCCATTTTTAAGCGTAATGAAATTTACGAGAAATAAAGATGCGAACACTAGCACTAATAAACCTAATTGTTCAGTATAAAAAACCCAAGTAGTTTCTGGTTTTTCCACAGAAATTAACTTAAATAAAAAGAACAATAGTGCTAGAATCCCTATTACTAAATAATTAAATGGTCTTGTTTTATTAAAAACGCTTGCTATCATGCGAATATTTTATATTTTTGTAGTGTAAATATAATACATTATTAAAATGAAATCATTTTTTGAAGGAATAGGAACACTTTTTACAGATTTTTTATTGTTACCTTATGATTTGTTAAGAGAGTTAGAGTTGACAAACTGGTGGGTCGCAAATATTTTAAACTGGGTTTTTATCATTATTTGTATTGGAGCTATGGCTTATTGGCTTAAACAATTAAAAATATTTAAAGATAATAACGAAGACGTGCAAGACACAACTGCTCACTCTTTTTTAAAATAAAAAATAATATTGGTAAGGATTTTTTACAAATCCTTACCAATATCTTTTCTAAAGTACATTTTATCAAATTGTAGTTTTTCTATACTTTGATATGACTTTTTTATGGCTTCTTCAAAGTCATTACCATAAGAAGTTACTGCTATAACACGACCTCCATTAGTAACTACTTTTCCATTTTCTAACTTCGTCCCTGCGTGGAAAGCTATTGAATCGGTAATATTTTCTAAACCAAAAATTTCTTTTCCTTTTTCATAGTCTTCAGGATAACCGCCCGAAACAACCATAATAGTTGTTGCTGCTCTTTCATCTAGTTCTAATGTAATTTTATCTAATTCTTGTTTTCCGATTGCATCAAAAATTTCGACTAAATCACTTTTTAACCTTGGCATCACAACTTCTGTTTCCGGATCGCCCATTCTCACATTATATTCAATAACAATAGGTTCGTTTTTTACATTGATTAAACCAATGAAAACAAAACCTTTATATTCAATTCCATCCTTTTGCAAACCATCAATTGTTGGTTTTACAATTCGAGTTTCAATTTTTTCTAATAAAACAGCATCCGCAAATGGAACTGGTGAAACAGCACCCATTCCGCCAGTATTTAATCCTGTGTCGCCGTCTCCTATGCGTTTGTAGTCTTTTGCTGTTGGTAATATCTTATAAGATTTTCCATCCGTTAAAACGAAACAACTTAATTCAATTCCGTCTAAAAACTCTTCAATTACGACTTTCGAACTTGCTTCGCCAAACTTCGCTCCTACTAACATGTTGCGTAATTCTTCTTTCGCTTCTTTTAAGTCATTTAGAATTAAAACACCTTTTCCTGCAGCTAATCCATCTGCTTTTAAAACATAAGGTGCATCTAAAGTTTCTAAAAACAAACAACCTTTTTCAACCGTATCCGCCGTAAAACTTTCGTATTTAGCGGTTGGGATGTTATGTCTTACTAAAAATTCTTTAGCAAATTCTTTACTTCCTTCTAATTGCGCCCCTACTTTTGAAGGTCCGATTACAGGAATATGATTGATTTGAGTATCATTTTTGAAATAGTCATAAATCCCTAAAACTAATGGATCTTCTGGACCAACAACTACCATTTCAACATTTTCTTGCAAAACAAAAGCTTTTATAGCTTCAAAATCATTTGGATCTAAAGCAACATTTTTTGCGATTGAAGAGGTTCCTGCATTTCCAGGTGCTACAAAAAGTGAAGTACATTTTGAGCTTTGAAGCATCTTCCAAGCCAATGCGTGTTCGCGTCCGCCAGAACCTAGTAGTAAAATTGTCATGTTATGAGTTGTTATGTTGTTTGGCAAAAATACTTCGTTTTAAACATATAAAATAATTTTTTTTACTACCTTTGACGTTAGTAACGTGAAAAGTATGATAATTTCATTTGGAGATAAAAATACAGAAAAAATTTGGAATGGAGTTGCCATTAAAAAACCTGCTAAAGAAATTCAAGAAATAGGCAGAAGGAAACTTAGAATGTTAAATAATTCGATTGACATTAATGACTTGAAGATTCCGCCGTCGAATAGATTAGAAAAATTAAAAGGAAACCTAAAAGAATACTATAGCATTCGTGTTAAAAACCAATGGCGTATTATTTTTAGATGGGAAAATAATAATGCATTTGAAGTAAAATTTATAGATTATCACTAATTATGAGTAAATTAAAAAACATACATCCAGGAGAAATTCTGTTAGAAGAGTTTATGATTCCGTTAGAAATTACGGCTTATAAATTGGCTAAAGATATAGATGTTCCTCAAACTCGCATTTCAGAAATCATAAAAGAAAACCGCAGAATCACAGCTGATACCGCTATCCGACTGAGTAATTATTTTGGTAATTCTGCTAAATTCTGGCTGGGTTTACAAGATGATTATGATATTGAGTTTGAAAAAAAACAAAAAGAAGTCGCGTTTAAAAATATTATCCCCTTTGATAATAAAAAAGTAGCATAAATGTTTAACTTGTTCCATCTTTCTTTAAAATTAAACGGTTTTCCAATTGAGAAAGCCCAAGCTGATTTTGAAAAAATAGTGGCAGTTTCTGAAGTAGATTATCCAAGACACCTTGAACAAAAAAAGAAAGATATCGTTGAATTTCATTTTAAAAACAATGCTTTTTATAAAGAATTTATCGGTGGAAAAACCTTTGATAAATGGAATGATTTACCCGTTCTGACTAAACAAGACTTACAAAAACCTCTAAAAGAGCGACTTTCTAACGGTTTTTCTGAAAAAACAGTTTTTGTAAATAAAACTTCTGGTTCTAGTGGAACACCTTTTGTGTTTGCGAAAGACAAGGATGCTCATGCGATGACTTGGGCTTCAATAATTTATCGCTTTGGTTGGTATGATATCGATTTTAATACCTCTTATCAAGCACGGTTTTATGGAATTCCTTTGGATTTTATTGGCTATCGAAAAGAACGACTAAAAGACTTCTTAAGTAAAAGATATCGTTTTCCGATTTTTGATTTATCAGATAAAGTTTTAGATGGGATTTTGAAAAATTTTAAAACTAAAAAATTTGATTACATCAATGGTTATACGAGTTCGATAGTGCTGTTTGGAAAATATTTACAAGCGAGAAATATCATCTTAACCGATGTTTGTCCGACTTTAAAAGTTTGTATGGTTACCTCGGAAATGCTTTTTGAAGAAGATAAAATGTTGCTTGAAAAACACTTGGGCGTTCCGGTCGTGAATGAATATGGCGCTTCGGAATTGGACTTGATTGCTTTTCAAAATACAAAGGGCGAATGGCAAGTAAATTCAGAAACCTTATTTGTTGAAATTTTGGACGAAAATAATCGACCAGTTTCAAATGGTGTAGAAGGTAAAATTGTAATTACTTCTTTATATAACAAAGCGCATCCGTTTATTCGATATGAGATTGGTGATGTGGGAATTTTGGATGAAAAAAGCACTGCAAAACATCCTATTCTAAAAAAATTAATAGGTAGAACAAGTGATGTGGCGATTTTGCCAAGTGGAAAAAAATCACCGGGATTAACATTTTATTACGTAACTAAAAGTATTATTGAAGACGATGGAAACGTAAAAGAATTCATAATTCGTCAAACTAAATTGGATACTTTTGAAATCGATTATGTGAGTTCGGTTGCTTTGACTTCGGAACAGACTATAGCAATTGAAAAAGCAATTGCTAGTTATTTAGAACCTGGGTTGCATTTTACCTACAATAGAAAAGAGGTTTTAAAACGAACCGCAAGAGGAAAACTGAAGCAATTTGACTCGCTGCTTTAAATTAAGCACGAATTTCACTAATTCTCACTAATTAATCGTAGTTCAATCTTAAAAAATCGAGTGTTTCTAATTTCTGTATTTCATAAAGCCACGATACATCCAATGTGTCATATAATAGATCGCTTTGAAAATATTCAACTTTTCGACTTCTCTATAAAATTGCCATTGGTACTTAATCAAATCTGATTTTTTTCTGGAAAGCGAGTTTTGTCTGATGCGATAAATAGCTTGTGTTTCCTGAATTCCATAGGCGTATGGAATTACTTTGAGATAATTCAACCACAAACCCATATCTTGACGCTTCCGGATTAGTGGCATATACTTTTTACCCAAAGCTTTAATATCGATAAAAGAAGTCAGACAACTAATTGAATTTGATTTCAAAATATCACTATAAGATACTTTTTGAGGTACAATAAAATCGGAATAAACGAATTCTAATTTCTCATTACTTCGTTTATAAGATGAAAATACGAAAGGAGTTTCGGTTTCTTGAATGGTTTTAATACTCTTTTCAATGAATGTTGGAAACCAAATATCATCAGCATCTATAAATGTCATGTAAACACCTTTTGCTTTTTCTATGGCGGTATTTCTGGCTACAGCCGGTCCAGAATTGGATTCTAATTTATAGAATTGGATTCTATTGTCCTTTTCTAAAAAAGATAGCACAATTGCTTCCGTTGCGTCTGAAGAACCATCGTCTACGATTAGCATCTCCCAATTTTGATAGGTTTGATCTTGTACCGATTTTATGGTTTCGGCAATAAAATTTGCAGAATTATAAGCAGGAGTGATTATGGAAACTAAGCCGTTCATTAGTAGGCTTTTTCCTCACCTTTAACAGCATTCACTAAAGTAGCTAAAACAATTTTCACATCAAGTAATAATGACCAATTTTCTAAATAAAAAATATCATATTTTACTCTGTTAATGATATCCGTTTCGGTTTCAACTTCTCCTCTAAATCCTTTAGTTTGCGCTAAACCTGTAATTCCAGGTTTTATAAAATGCCGAACCATGAACTTGTCAACGCTTTTTGCATACATTTCAGTATGACTAACCATGTGTGGGCGTGGACCGACAACAGACATTTCACCTACCAATACATTAAAAAACTGAGGTAATTCATCAATACTAGTCTTTCTTATAAACCTTCCAACTCCGGTAATCCTTGGATCATTTTTCTGAACTTGTTCAAGATCCGCAATAGGATTTAAATGCATTGAACGAAATTTATAACAAGAAAACTCCTCGTAATTTAATCCATTTCTTTTTTGTTTAAAAAACACCGGCCCTTTCGATTCTAATTTTATCAAAAAAGCTATTATTGGTGTCAACCAAGACAGCACACTAATAATAATAAATAGCGAAAATACAAAGTCAAAAAATCTCTTCAGCCGCTTATTGACTTCTATATCTAACGGAATAGTTCGTAATGATATTATGGGAATATAACCATAATACTCAACAGCTAAATTTCTTAAAAAAGTATTTTTGCTATCGGGTAAAAATTTAATTGTTTTTAAATTATTATCTGCAAAATAAATTAGATTGTCAATTTCGTCATCTGTCAGCGTAGTAATACACGCGTATATTTCATCTATTTTGTTGTTGATAGCATATTTCTTGCACTCACCAATTTCAAGTTTTTTATTCCCTTTTAAATCAAATGAATTGGTTAAGTTATAACCATAATCAGGGTTGTTTATAAAAAAATCTTTTAATTCGTCAACACTTTTTCCATTTCCCACAATAATCACTTTTCTAAAATTTCCACCATATAACAACCGGTATTTTTTAAGAAAATAAAAAATAAAAAATTTCACGAAAGCGACCAAAATAAACGTAGCAAATATAAAAATTCCTATTTCCTGACTTGTAACGTATTTATATTTATATCCAACATAAGCGAATGTGATTAAACCTATAAGGATAAATTGTTTTAATAACTTACCTAGAATCTCAATACCTTTTGTAAAGCGATACACTTCATAGTAACCTGAATAATATGAAATAATCAACCAAAACACGGATAAAACAGTATGATAGCCAATATTACTCATTGCAGCACGCAAAAAAACCAATACCATTAAATTTATAATTAATAAATCTAAAAATATTGATGTCGGCCTAATGTAACTTGAATATCTACCGGTTTTTTGTTTCAATTAGTGGATGTATTTAGTAAAATCTTTGTGTTCCTCTTTTAACAATTCTTCGGTAGAAAGTGTCTTAAAGTAATCATAAGTAATTTTCATTCCTTCAGCTCTTGAAACTTTCGCTTCCCAACCTAAAATTTCCTTTGCTTTGGTAGTATCTGGTTGTCTTTGCATCGGATCATTCATAGGTAAGTCCTGATAAACCACCTTCTGATTTGTTCCCGTTAGTTTTATAATTTCTTCAGCAAAATCTCTGATAGTGATCTCATCTGGATTTCCAATATTAACTGGTAAATGATAATCTGAATGTAATAATCTCCAAATTCCTTCCACTTGATCGTCTACATAACAAAAGGAACGCGTTTGACTTCCATCGCCAAAAATAGTTAAGTCTTCGCCACGAAGTGCTTGTCCAATAAATGCAGGAATTACGCGCCCATCATTTAATCTCATTCTAGGTCCATAGGTATTAAAGATTCGAACAATCCTAGTTTCAACTCCGTGAAAAGTATGATATGCCATTGTTATTGATTCTTGAAAACGTTTGGCTTCGTCATAAACACCACGAGGTCCGATAGTGTTTACGTTTCCATAATATTCTTCTGTTTGTGGATGGACCAATGGATCGCCATAAACTTCAGAAGTCGAAGCTATTAAAATTCTTGCGCCTTTTACTCGTGCTAAACCTAATAAATTATGAGTTCCTAAAGAACCAACTTTTAATGTTTGAATAGGGATTTTTAAATAATCAATTGGACTTGCTGGAGATGCAAAGTGCAAAATATAATCTAATTTTCCTGGAACATGCACGAACTTAGTAATATCATGATGATAAAACTCGAAGTTCTTATCTTTAAAAAGATGTTCTATGTTTTTTAAATCTCCTGTAATTAAATTATCCATTCCAATTACGAAATAGCCTTCTTTTATAAATCGATCGCATAGATGAGATCCAAGAAAACCTGCCGCTCCAGTGATTAATATTCTTTTCATTTTAATTGTTTATCATTTTAATATCATTTTTAGTATTAAATAGGCAATAAAAAAGCACAAAAAACATAACACCTCTTTGCCTCCATAAAAATGACTCAGTCAAAAATAGGCTTATCATTAGAATTGCAAAAGCAATATGGATAAAATTTTTACTTTTAAAGGCATTTATAGTATTGATGAACAGTAAAACAAGCAACATTAAAAAACCTATAAAACCAAGTTCAGCAAAGTTTTGCACATATTGGTTATGGAAATTATAGTTTCCATAACCTGGATAAAGATTGTGTTGGTTTTCTTTTTCTAATAATTTATTCAATGAAGCATTCAACCCGAATCCTTTCCAAAACATAGACTCTTCAGACAAAAACTCCGTGAATACACGAATTTGATACACACGAAATGCTGTTCCTGGGAAGTAGTCATTAGGTGTAAATTTATCATTATTCCAAGCTTCATAAATACTAATAACATTTACTCCTTCAGCATTATTTACTGACATATTAGAAGATAAGCTTTTATCTGTATTGCTAGTAAATTCAATTAAAAATCGGTCTTTAATGTTGCTGAAAGAAATAACGCCTCCCAAAATTATTAATAGAATAGTTAAATTTCTTAAACGAAGCCTATTGGCAATTTTAGAATAGAAAAAAACTTGAACTAACAGCAGTAAAACAAATACTACTATAATGTTCTTAGAAGATAATAATACAATAAAAACAAAAAGTAAAACAGAAAATAGTTGATCTAGTTTTGTTCTGTATTCTTTTATAAAAAAATAAAAAAAAGCTATGGCAACAAAAACAGATACATGAATAGCGTTTAATAATCGAGGGACCAAACCAGTATCAATAGTGTTCTCGGGTCCGTGATAAAAGAAAACAGTTGTTTCTTTGGTTATTATAAATCGTATAAATGCTCTAATTAAGAAGAATACCATTAAAACGACCATGCTATAACTATAAAATTTAATTATTTTATTTTTTTGTGCCGCTGTGAAAGTGGGAATGATTGCAAAGGCTAAAGGAATTAATAAAAATGAAAGTTCTTTAGGTATTGCTTGTAAAGTTCTTTTAAGGTCGATACTCCAAAAATAAGACATAGCCATCCATACAAATAAAATTATTGGAAGCCATAGAGAAATTGAAAGAAAAAACTTATTATTTTGACGATAAATGATTGCTGCCAAAAGAAATATTCCTAAAAAAACATTATTTACTGCCATGGATATTGGCAAGGTAATTAACAACAATAGAAATGGAATAAAAGCTTTATTTTGCTTGTTCTCTTCCTGAATTTCTATCCAAACATTGTTTAAAAAGTTGTAAATATTCTTCATTTATCTTTTCCCAATTAAAAGATTTTGTAATTGCTTCATAGTTGTTTTCAACAAATTGCAAGTTATCACTTTTTTTAATTGAATTTAAAATTTTTTTAACTTCGTTTGCAGTCGAAAAATAAAGTGCATTTTCTTGTAAAACACCTTTATTAAAATCGTTATTATGAGCTGCAATTAACGCTTTTGAGGCCATTGCCTCTAAAAGCGAAGGGTTTGTTCCGCCAACAGTATGTCCGTGAAAATAAAGATTAGAAAAATATCTTAGATTATTTAAGTCTTCTAGTTTATAAACGGCTCCTAAAAAACGAATGTTAGAAAAGGATTTAAACTTCTCTTTTAAATAACTACCATATTTAGTGTTGTGATTTCCTATTACTAAAATTGGTGTTTTGTCTGCAGCAATTGAAACACCTTCCAAAACCATATCTAAGTTGTTTTCGGGTTCAAAACGAGCCATTATCATGTTAAATTGTTCTTTTTCAACTTGATATTGTTTTAAAATTTCAGGATTAGGATTTTCAAAATTATGAGCTCCGTAGGCAATATAAGTACTGTCTTTTTGATATTTTTCTTTAATGTATTTTTGAATACCTATTGAATCTGCAATCAAACAATCACTTTTTTTAACGGCAATTTTTTCAGCTATTTGAAGTGCTTTTTGAACTTTTTTAGAATATTTTGTACGTTTCCACTCTAAGCCGTCCATGTTTGTAATTACAATTGCTTTTTTTGGATGCAATGAAAACCAAACTGAACTACTGGTGTAGCCTAATTGAAGAATAATGTCAAAATCTCTTTTTCTAGCATCTCTAATACAATTCAAATCATAAATAAATTGACCTACCGTGCCTATTTTATGTTCAGGATCGTAACAATGAATAATATTTACATTATTAAAAACTTTTTCTTGAAAAGGATGATTGTGTGAATTGTAAACATACACTTCATGTCCCTTTAAAGCGGCATAAGTAGCGAAAAATTCTGCAAATTGCTCAAATCCACCATAGTAATTTGGTATTCCTCGCGTTCCTAAAATTCCGATTTTCATTTAATTTGATTATTGGTACAAAAGTAATGTTTTATAAATTGTTTTTCGAAAGAAATATAGTAGTTAAAACATCTGCAGATGAAACCCAAGAATACCTTTTTTTTACTATTTCTCTTAGATTATTTGTGAGTTCAACATTTAAAGCATACTTAATTTTATTACTAATTTCCTCTACAGAATTAGGGTCAAACAAAAATTCTTGCATAAATTCAAAATCTGACATTGCTGTTTTATTTGAACAAATAGTTGGAATATTAGCTGCAATTGACTCTAAAGGTGGAATACCAAATCCTTCTGCAAAAGATGGATAAATAGCAATTTTAGCGGCTCTTGTAATAGCTAGTAAATCCGCGAAATTAAGATTTTCTAAAAAGACAACTTTGTTTTTGACTTCAGCTGATAATGAGTCATAATATTTGTCAAAAGCTTTGTCTTTAATATCTTTACTTCCTATGCAAACTAATTTATAGTTATCAAAATAATTACACGCTACAAATGATTTCAATAAATTTAAATGATTTTTCCTCGGTTCTCTTCTGCTTACAAAAAGAAAATATTCTTTACAATTAAATTTGTTTTGTACATGTTTTTCTTCGACCTCTTTAGAATAGTCATCAAAGAACTCATTATCTACAGCGTTTGGTGTAATAAGTATATTTTTTAAATGAAAGTGTTCTTCTATCTTATCCTTTGAATACTTAGAAACCGTAACAACATAATCTGATCTTTTTGCACTTAAATAAAACAGTGGGAAATTTTTTAATTTATATAAAAGTGGGAAAAAATGAGGAAAATCGATGAATAAAACATCATGTATTGTGACAATAAATTTACAATTTTTGATTGGCGGCACAATATATTGAAAATGTGCATAATCTATTTTATGCTTTTTTATAAGTAATGGAATATCTATTAATAATCTTTTAAACTTATTTTTAGAAGGATATTTTAAATAATTAATATTCTCATTTTCTCCGAATTCATTTTTAAGTTTTTCGGGGTTAAAAGAGGCTAAGAATAAAATAATGCTTCTATTCTTTAAAACTTCTGAATAAATGCCTTTTAAATAAGTTGTAGTTCCTTGAGGTTTTCCATCAAAAACATGACAGTCTATAAATATTTTAATTTGATTCGTTTTCACTTTTTAATTTTTGACTATTGTTTTCATTTTCAATAATAATTTTAAGATAAATCATATATCCTATTAAAATAGATTTATTATCCAATTTTAGATATAATCCTAAAAAAACCCAGTTAGACAATATTAGAAAAATACTTGTTCCTATAAGTAAATAATTAATGTGATTGTTTAAAGGAGTTATTGATTTCTTTTGTCTAAACAATATAAATAAAAAATACAATAGTATTATAACTCCTATAATTCCTGATTTTAAAAACACGGTCATATATCCATTATGCACAATTGGAATGTGCCTAACGTATTCACCATCGTTTGATAAAACTTTTCTACCCAAATCTAATGTAGCCCCAAGACCTTCTCCAAATATTATTGCTAAATAACCATTATTAGAAACTTGTTTAACGGCTATAATATTTTCATAAGACCTATAATTATCATTAAAGTCTTTCCAGTTTGATTTGTTTATATTTGTTTTAAATGGTTCAATTGGTGCTATTTTAACTTTATACAAAAAAGCTTCAAATCCTTTTCCTCCTCTTTTAGGGTTTATAGACAACACAATACTATATCCAACTAAAATAATTATAGTAGTAGTTAATAAAACTCTTATTGCTCTTTTGTTTAATTTATAATATCCCTTTAATGCTAAATAGATTATAAAAAATTGAATAAAATTTGTTCTAGCTAGATAAAGAAAACTAGATACTCCAACAATCAATATAAACCATCTTATTTTTTGTTTTGAGATGTCTAATTGAAATTCTTTACTAAAAAGTAGAATTAAAAGTACATAAATCTCATAATCACTAAAATAACCTCCAACCTGTCTAATTAAATTAACAGTTAAAGTTTTATATTCTAAAAAAGCAAATGCAATTATTGATAAATGTATAATTGAGATTATCAGACCTGTGTAAACAATTACGCTAAAGGCTTTTTTACTTTCGAATTTACATAATTGATATCCTGCAAATAAACCCAATATGGGTTTAAGCAAGTATGTTGTGTCTCTAATAATATTATAAAATGAATTATCTCTAAATATACTAACCGTAAAAGCTATAGCCAGAATTGCTAAAAAACAAGCTACATAGTGAATAATAGTTATAGAATAAGACGTTCGTAATGTAAGTAAAATTGTAACAAACCAAACGGCAAAAGTCAATTCATAATTGTTAAGGTAAGCAACACCTATACATAAAAAATAAAGTAACTGATATAAAATTTGGTTTTTTTGCGCGAACATGCTACAAATTTAATGATTTAATTGATTGGATTTGTCCTGATGTTAATTCATAAACTGATAAATGCTCTATAAGTTTAAGTCTTTCTGTATGTCTTAAAAAAAGCAACTCTCCTTTAGTACCCTTTGAATCTCTATTATCCGATTCGTTAAAGCCGTTTTTAGGATTATATTTTTTAAAAGGTGCAGACAAGTCTTTTCTAACAAAATAAGCATTAACACCTGCAGAAGTTGTACCTATAAAATCGTATCCTTTTTGCTCTGCTAAATCACAAAATGCAGCTAATGATGCTCCAAAATATAATTCCGAATAATGCTCCTTACTTCTTACAAAATTTTCTTTGTAAGGAACTGATATTTTTTCTTTGGCTCCAAATGCTGAATTATACTCGCAAATAACAATTCTTGGATTAATAGTTTCAATAGATCTCCATACCCAATAATCATTTCCATCAATATCTACACTCAATAAACCTATGTCTTCATTTTTTGTGTAATCTGAAATTAAATTATTGATGTTGTCCTTTGTAATAAAGCTCTCTTTTGCCGTAAGATCATATTTCCAGTAAATAAAGTCACTCTTGATAAAATCTATATTTTTTTTACTTCCATCAATGATTAACCCAGACCAATTATTATTCATTAACAAAAACCTAGTGTTGGATTCTGTGTAGGTTTCCACACCAAACTCTACAAAGATTTTATTTGGTATTTCAATTTTATTGATGATATATTGTATTATTCCATCTTCACCTCGTTGAGAAAAAACTTGAAACTCTACTTCGTCTAATGATTCTATGTACTCTTTTTGATTGTTTAATGTTGAGAGTATTTTCCCACTAATTAATAGGGATTTATGAACATCATAGTTCCATTTCTGGTAAACCTTTTTATATAGTAACTTAATTTTATTTATCATAACTAACTTATTTCGATTTAATTAATTTAGTTGAAAATAAATTAAGGGTTTTCAAATAAATAAAAATTAAAATGAGTTCTGTAACTATTAACGTAATAAACACTCCATACAGTTTAAAATAGTTCATGGCTAAAATTAATCCTATACTATTTAATAAAGTGATTATAATTGTTATTCTTATGTAAACTTCTTTTTTTTCTAAACTAAAAAGCAATTGCTCCAAGGGAAGCGTTATCGCTATAAGCAGAGGAATTAGCAAAGCTATCTGCAAATATAGATTTAATTCGGTTAATTCATTTATTTTTACTTTAAAGAATAGCAGGATTTGTTCTGAAAAAACAAATACGATAAAAACTAAAAGCAAGACAGCTATAAAATTACTCAGGTTAAATTTTTGCCACAACCTAAATCCTTTATTAAAACCTTTATCCATTTCAAAAAAGACATAACTTAGAGAGAATTTAAAAAAGATTTGTAAGTAGGTTCTAAAAAGATTCACTACTTGTTCTATAATTTTAAACTGACCCGCTAGATAATCACCTCCCATAAAACCAATTATAAGTATAGCCGAATAGTTTCTTGTGGCAAGAAATAGTTGTGACACACAGAATGAAAAATCAGAAACTATATAATTCTTAACATTAGATAGTGATGCGATTTGAAATTTAAATTTGTAACTATATAAAATCCAAGATATGCCAATTATGTTTGAAATTATTAAGCCAAGTCCTAACCACAAATTTGCATAAATAAAATCATCTTCTAATTTTATACAAAAAAACACTCCTATAACGTAAATAAACTTTGAGAGTACATTAATAATTGTAATCCACTTGAAGTTTTCAACTCCTTGAAAAAACCAAGTGGGATTTAAGAATTGTCCTATTATTATGGTTGCGCTAAAAATAAAAGCTGCTTTTTCTTTATTAATGTAAGGAATAAAAATAATGAGAACACTAATGAATAAAAGTACAAAAACAAGTAGAAATAACTTGGACGAAAATACTGTCGTAATTATTTTCTCTAATTCAAAGTTGTTATTTCTATTAATTGAAATGTCTTTTACTCCAATGATGTAGGAGCTATAATCTACAATAACAATTAGTATATAAGCCATTGATTGACCAATAGCAATAACGCCAAGTTTATCTATACCACAAACAGCAACTAAATAAGGAATTATTAACAATGGACTAACGATATTAACCGCTTGCCCGAAACCATAAACACTAAAGTTTTTTATGGTTTTATTAAAAAATATCTTTTTAAAAAATGTATACAATTTTATGCAATTACTTTATTTTACAAAGATAGGATATAAAAATAAAGGCTGATTTTAAAATCAGCCTTTATTTTTATATCCTATATCTATTATTCTAAAAGTTTTTGAAACTTGTCGTTTAAAAGTTTTTCTGAATAAGACATTGGGTCGTACCCTTCTTTATTAAAAACCAAAGGTTTAATTGTATTATTGATAGTGTCTTTAACTAAAGTTGACTCATTAAAAATAAAATGCTTAAAAAACTCATTAGCATTTAAATCAACTACATTGTTTAAATAATTTACTTTAAATGAATTAATCTTTATTTCTGATTGATCTTTATTGATACCATAATCTAACCTAATTTGAGCCGGATAAGCATCTTCCGGTAAAACAAAAACAATATCTTGAGCAGAATCACTTCCTTTTACATCTACATAAATTGAATTTGACTCGTCAAAAGCCACTTGCTCGTCAACAACATCTTTATAATAAACCTGAAAACTATCATCCTTTTTTACAATTGCATTTAATGTAATTATGAAAGTATTATTAGTTTTTACATCCGTTTGATTTTCTTTTTCTGCTGAATCTTCTTTTTTACAACTAACCAAAACTAAAAGCATAACTAATGCTAAAAATAATTTATTTGTCTTCATTTTTTTATTTTATTTTGTCGCAAATCTACACTATTTTTTAATTCAATTATAAATTATGAAAAAATTATCTTCCTCCTGTTAAAATTTTATAAATTACTGGTAGTGTTGCTTTTAAAAAATACGCAAAAAACACACTTATTGTAATAACAATTATTGGGGCAATAAAATAATTAATAAAAATTATTATACTATTCTTGCCTAATACAAAGAAGGTTATTTTCTTTATAAAAGATAAAAAAGGTTCGTGAAAAACATAGATAAAAAACGTTGCCCATGTAATTTTTTCAATTTTTCTTTCAAAAGTAAAATTTTCACTTAGCACATCATATAATATCCATAAGGATGGAATGCCTATTAATATTGCAAATTTAGAACATAATATACTTAAAGCTTTCAAATCGTAAAACATGCAAACTAATTGCATAATCAATAAGAAAAGCCAAATGATAGGTAAGCTTAGGTTTTTTATTTTTATTTCTAAAAAATACTTAAAATTTTCACTAATTGTTATTCCTGCAAGAAAAAAAAGTAAAGCCTCTGAGGTTAGAAAAACTGAGTCGTAATTTAAAAGCCAGAAAACTAATACTGTTGTGAATAAAATTACCCTCATACTTTTTATCAAATACAGTATAAGTGGAGATAAGATCATTAATACCATTAAATCTCTTAAAAACCAAAGTTGATAGGGAATAGGCTTATAAATTAATACATTAAAAAAATCTCTAATTGTATAATCATAGATTAATTTATTCGTAAAAAAGAATTTTGTTTGAGGAATTTGCTGTAAAAACAAGTAAAAACAAATTCCCAATAACGACCAAGTTATAAAGGGAACAAAAACTGTTCTAATTCTTTTCTTTATCTTGATAACTAATTCTAAAAATGAAATTTTACCATCAAAAACAAATAAAAAACCGGATATAACAAAGAAAAATGGAACAGCAATACGAGTCACTCCATATGAAATAAAATTTTGGATCATCCAAATGAAGTTTTTGCTATTAACTAAAACTTGATTCAAACCTTTAGTGTCTAAATTATAACTATGCAAAAAAACTACCATTATCATTAATAATAAGGATATATTTTTAATCTTATTGCTTAAGTAAATATTCATTTATTATTCCTTTTTATATATTTCAAGTGACGTCATTAATGCGTTTCTATCTTTATTGCATACAGAAATATCGTTTTCTTATGCAATTTCTATTTCAGTGTTTTTATCATTTTAAATGTTAATTTTCTTTTGCTATTACCAATTTTTCATCCGATTTTTTAAAGTGCAAACTACCGTTTTCTTGTTTAATTAAAATTCCAATTGAATATTCACCCTCATCAAATTTTTCATTTGATAAAGTAATTTTAAAGCCTGAATTATTGAGATTGTCATTTTTAAAAAAGCTTGAAATATCTGGTCTAAGATACATTTTTGTTGAGACTAAATATTTCTTTAAATCACTACTTAATACAATAAAAATTGAATCTTTAGAATTATTTTTAGTTGATTCAATAAAACCCCAACCTTGGATATAACATTTTAAATCATGTTTTTTAAATTGATCAAAATAAAATTTTACATCATTTGTTTCTTTTATTTCTGCTTTAATCTCTGTTACTTTATTAATTGATTTAAATTGCTGTTTTAATGAGTCGATAAATTTATGATCTTGCTTGTCAAAAAGATTATCAATTTTGTGTTTTGAATCGTAAATAAAAATAAAGTTATCTCTTCTTTTAAAGGTTACATTTTTAGTACTTATTAAATTTGAGAAATCATGTAAATGGGTTAAAGTTGTTACGTATAGCCTTTCCTTTAAAAGCTGGTTTGCATTAATACTATTTGTTACTTCTTCTTTAAAGTTATTTGTATCTTCAATGTTTGACCTAGCTACATATCCGTTTGAAATAGGTTTATTTGTTTTTAATGCAATCAAGCACAAGTCTTGATAATCCATTTGATAATTTAATGATGTCTCAAATGGTGGATACGTAATTATTTCTTCAAAATTATTAAATATTTTTTTCCATTTTTCTTGATTAATAGGTGGATTATATTCGGCATTATCTAAATCTCTAAAAGTTATTAAATGTTGGATGTCGTATAGTTGTATAAATAGTATAATGGAGAAAAAAATTGTCTTTAAAGAGTTATTTAATTTGGCTTTGGAAAAAATAAGTATTGAAAAAATAAATATTAAATAATATAAAGGCCAAACAAATCTGCCACTTGCTCTAAATATAAAACCCAATTTTTCGATTAAACTTGGCAATGGTAATTTGAATAAAACTTTATCATTAAGTGTTACTTCGTTTGTAATTGCAAATAAAAACTGCAACAAACAAATTATTAATATTGGAAGAAAGCTCATATTTTTGATATAGAAAATTTTTCTTTTACTAAATGTAATTATTAGTGCAGATATTAGAATTAAAATAAGCATTCCTAAACCAAAATATGCAAAACCTTCATATTGTTTATCATTTACAAATCCAAAATTTGGAAGAAATTTAGAAAAATGTCCGTAAGAATTATAGAATGAATTTAAATTAAAGCTATACATATTAAAACTATCAACAGAAGCTAAATCCGTAGATTTTTTAAATTGAATCATTCCAAAAATAATCCAAAAAAACAAAATTGAAAAAACAGATAAAACAGGAAATAAAAGAAGTTGTTTTAAATTAATCGTTTTTTCAAAAAAATAATGCTTTAAAGGTAGAGCCATATTAAAACCAAATATCATTACCGTAATATATGGATTAATCGAAGAAGCAATAAATAAAATTAGAATTTGATATCTATTGATTTTAAATGCACTATCCTTATTAGTTCTGATCAAATAATAATAAATAGAAGCTACAATTAAAAAATGAGAACTAAGAGCTGGATGAATTCCTCTAAAAATAAATACTGGATTTAAAACAACTAAAATTACTGTGGTAAAAGAAAAAAAAATATTTAGCTTATAAAGATTGCATATTTTAAATGTATAATAAGAGAGTAAAAAAGTGCAAATAAAAAGCCATATTCCTAAATATTGAAATTCTTGAGGTAAAATTCCTGAAAATAATTTTGTTAAAAATGCCAACAAAGGTATTGAATCTGTAAATCCTACATTTGTACTAACTGGATAATACAAATTACTCATATCACCTATTGGAAAACTCCATGGTTCAAGTCTATAGAAAGCAGCACCAAGATAATGTGTTCCCCAATCATGGTAAGCAGACATTAACCAATCTGTTTCTTTTGGATTTAAAGAAACAATGCCATAAATTACATAAAAGACAATACTTGCTATAAGAAACGAAAAAAAAATATTCTTACCTTGTCGATTTTTTAACATTTTTAAAATTTTTTCCAATTATACAGAATAGAAACCCCAAAAGGAAATCTAATTTTTCTATTTATAACACTACTCTCAAAATACATTATTTTATAAAGTATTCTATTTAAAACTCCGGGTTTAAAAGCTTCAAAATCACTCCCAGAACCTTTTCTTTTTTGCCCTAATTTTAAGAAATTACTAACTTTCCTGAAAAAATAAATTGGCAGAAACAGTAATGAATTAAAATAAGTGTCAAATACTTTATTTCCATCATTTATAGTGTCAAAAAGTAGATTTACCTCCTTGATTTTATATCTTTTAAAATGATGATTAATAACATCATGATGACTCCATAAATCCATAAAAGCGGGAACCGTTATTAAAACAAAAGCGCCTTTTTTTGTAACACGCTTTAATTCTTTAACTGCTAATTGATCATCTTCAACATGCTCTACAACATCAAAAGCACAAACTAGATCAAAGGAATTGTCCTCAAAAGGTAATTCCGTAATTGATCCGTTGATAATTTCTAGTCCTGTTTTTTTTGAAGCAAATTCACAACAAAATTCATCATATTCAATTGATGTAACTTTCCCAAATTTAGATAAATATTCTGAACTTCTTCCTGGTCCACAACCTACATTAAGTATTTTTAAATCTTTTGAAGAAAGTTTTCCTTGTTCAATTAATCGATGGATGTAATTAGACAATATTCCCTCTCTTGCAACAAACCACCAGTGATTTCTTTCAAGCTCATAGTATTCTTTATAATAATCGTGCTCCATCTTTATTTACTAATTTCTTTACCTTCTTGTATAACAGAATCAACTATAAAAAGCGGTCTGTTTCGAACTTGATTATATATTCTTAAAACATATTCCCCAATTAATCCTAACGATATTAACTGGACACCTGAGAAAAGTATAATGGCTAATATCGTTGCACTAAACCCTTGAGGAACATCATTGTAATAAATTTTTCTGTAAATATTGTAACTAAAATAAATCAGCGAAAAAATTACAGTTAAAAAACCTAATCTTGTAATAATTTTTACTGGGAAATCACTAAAATTAAAAATTCCATTAAAAGCTAATTCAAATAATTTTGTCCAACTGTACTTAGTTTCTCCTGCATGTCTTTCATCTCTATCGTATTCATAAGCAATTTGTTTGTATCCAACCCAGGCCCTCATCCCTCTTAAATACCTACTTTGCTCTGGCATAATATTCATCGTGTCAACAACTCTTCGGCTCAACATAGAAAAATCACCACTATCTATAGGGATATTAAAGTTTGAAACTTTTTTTTGTAATCTATAATAGCTAGAGTATGCTAACTTTTTTATAAAACTTTCTTTTCTGTTTTTTCGAACTGCATAAATCACATCATAACCCGTTAGTAATAAATCATAAAATTGATTGACTAATTCTGGTGGATCTTGTAAATCACCATCAATAATCATAGCGCCTTTTTTTCCTCTTACGTATTGCAAACCAGCACTAACTGCTAGTTGATGACCATGATTTCTAGATAATAATACACCTGTAAATCTAATGTCTTCTTTACAAATTTTTTGTATTAAAGTGTCTGTTGTATCATAGCTTCCGTCGTTTACCAATATTACTTCGCAAGAAAATTTTGTATCATTAATTACAGATTTTATACGTTGTATTAATTTATCAAAAACAGCCTCTTCATTATAAAGTGGAACAACTATTGAAATATCTATATCTTTAAAACTATTCATACCTACTTCTTTTTTAAACTACAAAACCAATTAATAAATTAATCGTCCTCTAAACACTTCTTCCACATTAACAATTGGGGGCACATTTTTCAAAACAACATTTCCTGTTGCGGAAATGGTACCTTCAATTTTTTGAATGGGATAAACAAACATGTCATTAGAACCTCTGTGATAAACCTTGACGTTTTCCGCATTTAAATCAGCACCATAGCAACGACCGTTGCCAAAATAAAAATTAATTAACAGCTCGTCACAATTTCCTGAAATATAAAAATTCGATACATTGTTGCTTTCCACTACAAGCTGACTGTTTTCAACATTGATATGAAAATCTCCCGTTCCTGCTCCATCTGATAAATCAATTGAAAATAATCGTACAATTGTTGAATGCAATATTCCTTCTGATTTAATTTGTTGATCCGTTTTACTATGTAATTCTAATTCTTGAATTAAAGGAAAATTAGTTCCATCCGGCACGGTTACATAAACTGTTGTTAATCCATAATCTCTTGCAATATTACAAGTTGAATTATCTTTCACAACCAGCATATCGCCATCTAATTTCACGTCTAAATTATCAATAATGTTATCTGAAGTAGTTATTTTTACTTCATAATTTGCACCTTCTTTGACCACTAATCCTACACCATCATACACTTTAATTTTCGTAAAGTTTTCTAAGGGGAAGCTTTGTGTGATTTGTTTACCATTTCCTTTGAAACAATCTTCGGAAATACCGCAACTTGTTACTGTAAATAACAAACTTATGATGAATATGTAGATATAGTTTTTCATTATAATCGAATTCCTAAAGTAGCTTCAATGGCTTCTGCTCTTGCTCCGTGAGTTTTTAAACCAACACCAGCAAAGATATTTTCACAAATATAATATTTAGAACCAATTCTTTGATATAAATCAATTTCATAATCTAAAGGTTTGTAAATATAATAACCAACCTGTGCTTCAATAGATAATTTATTGATGAACAATTCGTGACCAACAAAGAAACCAACTCGTTTAAAATCGACATCAGGATCGGTATAACTTTTATGTCCTACTGGAAAAGCTACCGAGGCAAATTCGATGTAATCTCTTAAATATCGGGAAAAGAAAACATCAGTTCCTAGTTGTAAAGCGCTTTTTCTGCCTATTCTTTTATCCGCATAAAGTCCAATGTGATAAAATTGTCTTTGTCCAAGATGTGGAACAGGTCCTTCTGAAATTCCTGTTCTTAAAGCAATATTGTATTTAATTCTTTCTTTATATGTTTCGTTCGAAGGTAATGAATCCTTGATAAATTCTTGCTTTTCGTCAAAACTATAATTCAGCCCGATGTTTAATGCAATAGTGTTGATACCGCTATTTGGTGCTTTGAATCTACCGTTTGAAAAGTGCGTTAGCATAATTCCTGCTTGGAAGCCTATTCGGTCAATAATATGTTCCTTTTTGTATTGTAAAAGAAAATAATTATTATCCATTATTTTAGTACCAAATGCATTATTTTTATTGTTCGATTCTTTATCATAAGGGTTTGAAGTCATTCCAATTCCTTGCGAAATTCGAAACATCAAATTTCGATTAAAGAAATAGAAATTATAATGAATTCCAACAGCATGATTAACGCCTAAATAATGATTCTTAAAATCTAAATAATGATAAGAAACTCCATAATCCGGATAATTATAAACTTGCTCCCACTCCTTCTTTCCACAGGTTTTCCAGTTATAACTAATTAAAAATCCATCGGGATGACCGGTAATTAGATGGCCAACATCGTTAGTATGTTTGTATACGTTACCTCTGAAAAGTTGAGCATCAAAATAACCTTTGGAAGTTTCTTGTCCAAAAGAAAATGCTGCCGAAAAACAGATTAGGAGTAACGCTTTTTTCATTATACTACGCTTGTTTTAAACAAGCTTTTAAACTAGTTTTCCAATCGTTCAAAACGATACCAAACTTGTTCTTTATTTTCGTTTTATCTAAAACACTATACATTGGTCTTTTTGCAGGCGTTGGATAGGCCGATGTAGGAATTGGTTGTAAATCAATAATTACTCCTTTTTGAAGAAATATTTCTTTGGCGAATTCATACCAAGAACAAGAACCTTCGTTGCTGAAGTTGTAAATTCCATAATTAGATGCTGAAACAAGTGGCGTACGACAAGACTCAATAATTTTTAATAAAGCTTCCGCTAAATCAACAGCATATGTTGGGGTGCCAATCTGATCCGAAACAACCGATAAATTATCTCTTTCGGAAGCTAAGCGCAACATCGTTTTCAGGAAGTTATTTCCAAATTGCGAATATACCCACGAGGTTCTGATGATAAAATGCTTTTCCCAAACAGCCTGAATGGCTTGTTCACCTTGTAATTTCGTTAAACCATATATTCCGTTAGGAAATGGCACATCACTTTCTTGTAGTCCTAAATTACTTTTTAAAGGCAACCTCAATTCTCTGTCATAAAAAGCTGTACCTTCAGAAAAATAAGCGTCAAAAACAAAATCAGTAGAAACGTGCACTAAAATAGTGTCGTATTTTTTACAAACTAGGGCCAAATTTTCGGGCCCATTTGCATTTATATCAAATGCTTTTTGGGGTTCACTTTCTGCTTTATCAACTGCGGTATAAGCTGCAGAATTGATGCAAAAATCAGGTTTATGCTTTTTAAAAACTTCTTCACAATTTACTTGATTCGTAATATCTAAATCGGAAGAACTGCAAAATACAAAATCGATTGCATGATATCGTTCCACAACCGATTGTATAGCTTGACCCAGCTGGCCGTTAGCACCTGTTACTAAAACTACCATACTTTTTTGGCATTATTTAAAGTGGGTAAAATTGTGTCTTTTTCTGAAATAATCAATTGATCTAAGGGGAAATTCCAGTCAATATCTAAGGCATCATCATTAAATAACAAACCACCTTCTGATTCTTTATTGTAAAAATTATCACACTTATAAAAAAAAGTTGCAGTTGCTGATAAAACTAAAAATCCATGTGCAAAACCTCTTGGTACAAAAAATTGCTTTTGATTTTCAGCGGATAGTAAAACGGCTTCATACTGACCATAAGTTGGCGAGTTAGGACGAATATCTACTGCAACATCTAAAACTTCTCCTTGTAAAACACGAACCAATTTCGCTTGTGCGTGGTCTCCACATTGATAATGCAAACCTCGCAATACGCCTTTAGTAGAAAAAGACTGATTATCTTGTACGAAGTGAACATGCTGTCCTACTCCATTTGCAAATGTCTTTTCGTTAAAACTTTCCATAAAATAACCTCTTTCATCAGCAATTATTTTAGGTTCAATTATATAACAATCTTGTAATTTAGTGGCAATAAAATTCATACTTACTTTTTAATCAAACTCATTAAATGCGTTCCATAACCACTTTTTAATAGAGGTTGGGCTAATTTTTCTAATTGTGTTGCATCGATGAAGCCCATCTTGTACGCAGCTTCTTCAATAGCACCAATTTTTAATCCTTGACGCTCTTCAATAACTTGCACAAATTGACCTGCTTGCATTAAGGACTGAAAAGTTCCTGTATCCAACCAAGCGGTTCCTCGGTCTAGAATTGAAACTTTTAGCTTCCCTTTTTCTAAATATACTTTATTAATGTCTGTAATTTCTAATTCACCGCGATGACTCGGCTTAATATTAGCTGCAATTTCCAAAACTTCATTGTCGTAGAAATAAATCCCTGGAACTGCATAATTTGATTTTGGAGCTTCTGGCTTTTCTTCAATAGATAGAACTTTTCCGTTAGCATCAAAATCAACTACACCATATCGTTCCGGATCATTTACGTGATAAGCATATACAATTCCGCCTTCTGGATTGTTATTTGCTTGTAGTAATTCGGCTAAACCAGTTCCGTAAAATATATTATCGCCTAGTACTAAGGCTACTTTATCAGTTCCTACGAATTCTTTACCAATAATAAATGCTTCGGCTAATCCATTAGGGTTTTCTTGAACCGCGTATTCGAATTTACATCCTAAACGACTTCCATCGCCAAGTAATTTTTCGAATAAAGGCAGATCTTGTGGCGTTGAAATAATTAAAATTTCATTAATTCCTGCCCACATTAATGTTGATAAAGGATAATAAATCATCGGTTTATCATATATTGGCATCAATTGCTTACTAACCGCCAAAGTCAACGGATGTAAACGGGTTCCTGAGCCTCCTGCTAATATAATTCCTTTCATATTTTTTTAAGTTAGAAGTTAGAAATTACAAACTGAAAAATCCAGCTTATAATTGAAACTTTTGTAAATACCATTCAACTGTTTTAAGGATTCCAGTTTCAAAATTTTCACCGGCTTTCCAACCTAGTTCATTTTCGATTTTTGTTGCATCAATGGCATAACGCAAATCGTGTCCTGGTCGGTCTTTTACGAAAGTGATTAAATCTTGATATTTTCCTTCTTTTTTAGGTTGTTTATAATTTAATATTTCACAAATCGTATATACAATCTGTAGATTATTTCTTTCATTTCTACCACCAATATTATAGGTTTCTCCAGATCTTCCTTTTTTGAATGCCAATTCAATTCCTGTGCAGTGATCTAAAACATACAACCAATCGCGTACATTTTTTCCGTCACCATAAATAGGAATCGGTTGACCTGCAATTGCTTTACGAATGATCGTTGGAATCAATTTTTCATCGTGTTGCTTTGGTCCATAATTATTAGAGCAATTTGAAGTTACTACATTCATTCCATACGTATGGAAATAACTGCGAACAATCATATCCGAACCCGCTTTAGATGCTGAATAAGGACTGTTTGGTGCGTAAGGAGTTGTTTCTTCAAACAATCCTGTCTCACCTAATGTTCCATAAACCTCATCCGTAGAAACGTGATGAAAACGAGTGTTTTCAAAACCTGCATTATACTGATTTGGAGCACTCATCCACAGCTTTCTTGCCGTTTCTAATAAATTAAAAGTTCCTAAAACATTAGTTTTAATAAATGCTTCTGGACCAGAAATAGAATTATCTACATGACTTTCTGCTGCAAAGTGAATTACATCGTGAAATTGATACTTGTTAAACAGTTCTTTTATAAACTCGCTATCACAAATATCACCTTGTACAAAAGTATATCTAGCATGATTTTCAACTTCTTTTACGTTGTCTAAATTTCCTGCATATGTAAGCAAATCTAGATTCACTACATGATATTCAGGATTATTTTTGATAAAATAGGGTACAAAATTGGCTCCAATAAATCCAGCTCCACCTGTTACTAATATATTTTTCATTATGCGCTAATTCTTAAGTATTGTTTTTTGTAAATCTTTGAAGAAGAATAAAATAAAAAGTAACACAAAATCAATAGTACTGGAAATAAAATCTTATTATTCAGCAACAAAGGCTTGTAGTGTCTGATATTAATAATACTACTTTCTTCTTTTATAATTGTATCAACTACTGCTTGATTCTTTAACAAATATTGATTTTCTAAAATCAGTTTATCTTTCTTTTCAATTAATTCAGGAATACTATTTTTTTCAGATATTGTAATAGTTCCTGATGAATTATTAGAGGATAACAAAATAATTAATTTATCAATTTGAACTATTAAAGAATCATTTAATGATAATTTATCAGCTAAGTTCTTTTGCGTAATTTTTCGTTGTATTTCGTAGTAAGAGTTTGAATTTAAGTATTTTAATAAAGGTATAATAAATTCTTCTTTTTTATACATTCCCTTAGTTTGAATTGATATTTTATGGTGATAATAGTTTTTACTAGTTATCTCATCTTTCATGATCTTATCAATGTTACCATCTTCCGCCATCAATTTAATCAGCTCAAAATTATTTTCTGAGTCTTTATTGTTTACAAAGGTATAAATCGCAGGATAAGCTTCAATCTTTACCTCTACAATATCTTTATAATTTTTGATTCCTAAAGCTTCAAAAAAAACGTCATCATCTTCCCTAAGTTTTGTATCAACTTGTTCGATTTTTTTATATAAATACTCATTACTTCCAAAATTTGGAATAACAGCAACTTCATGATTATAAACTTTTGTATCAAATGCAAAAGCTGCAACAACTCCAATAATGAACAAAATAGCAATTATAATTATTTTCCTTTTGATAAAAAAAAGGAAATCAAAGAAAGCATTAACCATTCTATTAAAAAAGTTAATAATTCCTCTTCCTATTTGACCTAAATCGATTTCTTGATCGTGCGCGTTTGTACTCATTCGTGCTTATTTTACGTTGAAGATTTGTTCTAATATTTTTATAGTAATCAAATAAGTCGGCTTTACACCCGTTGTTCCTAATCCGCCTGAAGCTAGAGTACTTCCAGTTTCTAATGGATTATCTGAAGCATAATAAGCATATCTTACTTTTACATTTGGATGAATGCTTTTTCTGATTTTAGAAGCGGACTGAATTGCTTTTTGATAATAAGCGCCTTCCATTTCTAATCCGATCGCTAACCAAGTCGATTCGTGGAAAAACTTCAACAAATCTCTATTTTGAAGCGACGTTCCTAAAACTGTAATCATCGGACCTGAAAAAACTGGAATATCATTTCCTTCAAACATTTCTTTTGTTAACTCGTTTTCAAACGGATAATTATCAGCTGTTCCTTCGTTCACGTGCGCAGACGGAATCATAATGTCGCCTTTTCCTCCTTGTAGAATTCCAGCCTTTCCCATTATCGAAACCGATTCTACATTTAAGAATACTTTGTCTTTCTTCTCTTCTTTGTAAGGTTTCAATAACTCATCAATGGTTTCAAACGCTTGTTCTCCAAACGCATAATCCATCACAATAAGTACTGGTTTTTCAGTTGTTATTGTTGACGAAGCAAAAATAGTTTTACTTAAATCAATCTTAGCGGTATCAAAAATCTGAACATCAATATTGGTTCCCGATGTATCTGGCAAGGAAATCATACCTTGTTGTAACGCAACATCTTCTACTTTCTTGCGCAAGTCTTTGTTTGCCGAACTACTTAAATCCTCAAATATTTGAAATTGAGGCGTATTTTTATATTTTTTTCCTAAAACAGGTTCTGCAAATATCGAATTCATCACACTGTGCATATTCGCACTGATAATGTGAATTGGTCTGTGTAATAAATTATTTTGTTGTAAAACTTCTTTGATTTTAGTTGCCCAAATATCTCCGTAAATGTGATGTCCTAAACGCTCTCTTAAAATCGGACTAAAAGTTATAGTTCTTTTATTATTGTCCACAACTTCTTCAATCGCTAATTTCCCTAACCAATACACCACGTGTAAAAAACGATCTGGTGCTTCTGGAGTAGCGAAGTCATCATAAATATCTTGAACTTTAGCGAAGGTCCTTCCCAATACATTGGCTGCGTGAGAAATCGCTTTTTCACGTTCTATTAAACTTAATTTCTTAGTTTGTTTAACAGCTGCTTCTAGTTTTTGCCAATCGCGAGAAACGGCGCCTTCATCATCAATTAAAACTTTATCTTTTATTTTATGGGATTCGATGAAAATGAATGTCAAATGCGTTAAAATATCATAAATATCTGAACGACCTCTGGTGATTTCAACGTTCATTTGCTCATCGTCAATTCGGTAGCAATTTCTTCTTCTTTTTGGTGGAACAATCGCTTTAAAGTGCGAATTAGAATAGCCTTCATCTGACGTTAAATTGATGTAACGGCATTCTTCAATTCCTATGGGTAAACGTTCAATAACGTATAATAATCCGTTTAATTCTACTTTTTCTTCGGCAATAGAGCCGTAAATTTCTGGTCGAAGTGCTAATAAAGCTTCTCTTAAAGTTTCTCCTGAAACACCCATTGGTTTGTAAAAACCTCTGTTGAATAAATGCCTCATCGTAATGTACAGTCGCTCAATAGCTGCCGAGGACTCTTGCGCTCTAGAACGCGAAATGTTTTTTGTGTCTTTCATTATAGTATGTTTATCTAACCGGCAAAAGTACAATTTATTTTTAGTTACTTAAAATTAGGTTTATTGAAGGTTCGTATATTAATAACTTTCCTTCTTCATCTCCATTTAACTTAGTCCACTTTCCATAAGCATAGGTATAAAAATAGTCTCTTTCGACGAAATTATACAATACATAAGGTTGGTATTTATTTCCAGTTTTATTACTTTCAATTAACAATTTCTCATAAGCTACAAAAAGGCCGTTTTTCGGGAAAACCAAATCATAATCTGCTACTGAAAAACGATGTTTTATAACTCCTTTATTTAGATTGACGATCAAATCTTTGGCTAATAATTCCGGACCTGGAGCTCCATTTTCATCCACACTATAAAAGTGAAGTTTGATGGTTGCATTATCGATGCGGCTATCCGTGAAAATAGTAACTTCTTTTATGTATTTGGTTTTGGTGTAAGAATCTTGATAAGGAAAATACTTGGCTTCGACTTTTGGACCGTTATCAAAAGATTCAAAAATAGCGTTTTTGATATTGCCAATTTCAACTTGTTTGGATTGTTTTTTGTCTAAAACGATCACTTCATCCAATTCATAAGCTATCGGATTTAATTGAACTATTCCAACATCGGTTCCTTTTAACTTCTTTTTTTCATAGCCTAAAACTGAAAAAATAATAGTTTTATCCTTTTTAACATCTAAAGAAAAACCACCATTCACTTCTGAAGTTGTTCCAATAGTTTCGTTTTCCACCCAAATATTTACATACGATATCGGTTCACCCGAAATACTATCTTTTACCACGCCTTTTATTTGTGCGGAAAGAGAAAATGAGACAAAATAAAGGAAAATATATTTATACATAAAGTAAGTGTAATCCTGTAAAGCTGTTCCGAAACTTCGGAATAGTTTCAACTTCTATTTTTAGATTATGAAACGAGTTCAGAATGACAACGGGTTATTTAGTTTTATTGAAAAAATTTGCAATATTTCTATCGTTGGAAAGTCGTGGCAATTTATTTTGTCCGCCTAATTTCCCGATGGATTTCATATAATCTTGAAAGCCGTTTTTCGAAACTTTATTGATGACAAGCGTACGCAATACATTTCCAACAATTAAATCATCGTAATAGGCGTTTTGTTTTCGCATAGCATTGTCGATTCTTAAAGCGAAATCTTCCAAATCATTAGGTTCATTTTCAAATTCGATGAACCACTCGTGATAAGGCAATCCAGAATTGGGATTGATTTGTGGCGCCACCGTAAATTCATTCACACGAACTTCTGTTTCTTGCATCGCTTCTTGCAATGCCGCTTCGACTTCTTTGCCAATAACATGTTCGCCAAAAGCAGAAATATAATGTTTAATTCGACCAGAAACGATGATGCGATAAGGTTTTAAACTTGTAAATTGAACTGTATCACCAATATTATAAGCCCAAAGTCCTGCATTGGTTGAAATGATTAAAACGTAATTCACACCTAATTCAACTTCACCAATTGTATAGCGTCTCGGATTTCCATCGAAAAATTCGGATGTTTTGATAAATTCGTAGAAAATTCCAGAATTTAACAACAATAACATTCCTTTTTCTTTTTGAGAATCCTGATAAGCAAAAAATCCTTCGGAGGCTGGAAATAACTCGATAGAGTCAACTTTTCTACCAATTAAATTTTCAAACTTAGCCCGATAAGGTTCGTAATTAACACCGCCATAAATGAATAAATTGAAGTTTTTAAAAATTTCACCAACTGGTTTATTCGCTTTTTCTCTCAATTTTTCAAAATACATTTGTACCCAAGATGGAATTCCCGAAATCACAGTCATATTTTCATTGATGGTTTCGGCAACGACCGCATTGATTTTAGTTTCCCAATCTTCAATACAATTGGTTTCCCAGCTCGGCATTCTATTTTTTTGCAGATATTTTGGAACAAAATGTGCTACAATACCTGACAATCTTCCCAATTTAATTCCGTTTTTTTCTTCTAAAAGTGGACTTCCTTGCAAAAAGATCATTTTTCCTGTTACGAAATCAGCTTTACCTGTTTCGTGAATGTAACCTAAAATAGCATTTCGAGCGGCTTCAATATGAAAAGGCATCGATTCAGCTGTTAGTGGGATATATTTGGCGCCTGAAGTAGTTCCTGAAGTTTTAGCAAAATAAAGTGGTTTTCCTTTCCAGAGTACATTTGCTTCTCCACCTACTACTCGATCCACATAAGCCTTCAGACCTTCATAATCACGAACAGGCACTTTTTTAGCAAAATCAGTAAATGTTTTAATATTCTGAAAATC
Source organism: Flavobacterium ardleyense (assembly GCF_042686085.1). Lineage (GTDB taxonomy): Bacteria > Bacteroidota > Bacteroidia > Flavobacteriales > Flavobacteriaceae > Flavobacterium > Flavobacterium ardleyense. Next base: position 410,478 of record NZ_JBHUOL010000012.1, on the reverse strand, counting down.
GTGGTCTTTCCCAAATTCAGTTTGAGATGCTTCAAGAAGTAACGATTCAAAAACTTTTTGTTGGGTTTCAACCGGATTAGTAACCCATTTCTGAGTTTTCGTATGGATTCTCTTCGCAAATAACTTTGCAGCAAAAGTTTTAATTGACATCTTAATTGAAATTGATAAATTGAGTAGGATCAATAGGGAAACCGTCTTTCCATAATTCAAATAATAGCGTTACACCAATATTTTGAACTGTATTTGCATTTCCTGCCAGCGCAATAACTTCGCCTGATTTTACAATATTTCCTTGTTTCTTGGTTGTAGAAGCTGCATTTTTGTAAACCGATAAAATATCATCTTTGTGGTGCACAATAATCACATATCCTGAACTCGGTGTCCAAGCAGAAAATATTACAGTTCCTGCTGCCACAGCTTTTATAGGCGTATTACTGGTCAGTGCAATTTTTACAGCTAAGTGTTTATTTAAAGCGTCATAATTTTGCAAAATTGTACCTTGAGCTGGTGCAAACATGACAAAACTAACTTTAGGTTTAGAAGATTCAAACACATTGTATTTATCTTCTTTAATAACCTGATTTATTAATTCTCGCTCTTTAGTAGTGGCTAAAAGTCCACTTTCATCTTTCTTAGAAACATCCGTTGCAGCTATCGAATCTTTATTAAGTTTCGCATATTCTAAATCACCTGTTAATACTTTTTTAATGGAAGCGATGTAAGCGTTATTGACATGTACCATTTTTTCTAAAGAATCTGATTTAATGGCCATTTCCATAGCTTCTTGCTTCAGTTTTGTAGAAGCATAACCCGGAATATATTCGCGAAGTGTGGTAAAAGCAATAATATAGGTAGTTGTAATAATGATTAGAATAGCACCAATTGTTCCCACAACAAACACATTCATTAAGTTTAATTTTAATGAAAAAGTTTCCTCAAAAGTGTCTTCATTAAGAATTATTAATCTTCGCTTGTTAAATAATTTTCGTTGAAGTAATTGGCGTTTCACCTTTTTTTTAGCCATTTGAAAAGGGGTTTATACCACAAATATACTAAATACAACGTGTTTGTAATTTGAAACGACATAATAATTAGTTAAAAAATAATCATTTGTTTATTTCTTTATATCTTTGTACTTTAAATTATATGTAATTATGAACGCATTATCTATATTTTTAGGAGCTATTGGTCCAATGCAAGTTATTGTAGTAATTGCTCTTATTGTGTTGCTTTTTGGTGGGAAAAAAATTCCTGAATTAATGAAAGGAATTGGATCTGGAATTAAAGAGTTTAAAAACGCTGCTAAAGAAGACGATCAACCAGCTAATTCTAAGAAAGAAGCAGAAGAAAAACTTAAAGAATAAAACTTATGATATTTTTAGGTTCTCCTTTTATCGTTCAGTTTATAATTTTATTTTTCTCTCTAGTACTTCCGGTAGCATTATTTTATATTGGCTATTATTTGGGTAAAAAAGCAGGTTATTCAAAAAGAAGAGAAGAAGAGAAAGCTGGAAATTAACTTTTTTAGACTCTGAATTTTAAAATTCCAAATTTCAAAAGCTACTTAGGTAAGTTTTGAAATTTGGAATTTTTTTGTTTTTTATTATAAGTAACAACTGATCATCTTTTCAATCTCAATTACTGATAATCTTTAAAACTTTTTAAAACTGTTATTACTTCTTAAATATAACATCTTTTCAGTTTTGAACAGATGAATCAATTCTTTCTTTTTAATTATTAAATTCACAAACCCGACAATCAATTAATTCCATTTATTAAATATTTGTGCAATCTCTTCTTTAACAACTGTTTAACATTCTGACCTTCAATGGATAATCAAATATTTTGATTTTTCTGTATGTAATTTATTAGAATCTCATGATTTAAATTATGCCATTTATTTACATTAATATTTTTTAATTGTAAATAAAAATATATTTTTGCTCGAAATCAACTTAAAAAAATGAGAAATTACAAAAAAATTTTAGTTATTCTATTTGTAGCATTTGGATTAAATACCACTTTTGCTAAAGCAAAAATTCCTTTTGGAAATAGAGAAGTCATTACGATCGTAGCAGAATTACCTGACAATGAAATGTATGAAAGTACTGAAGGAAGCAAAGAATATCTTGAATTAGCAACGCTTCATGAAGAGTTTAATATCGCTTGGATCTTGCCTTTATGGATTACGAAAGAGCCAAAGTTAGTTTTATATAATGAAAAAGGTGAAGTTTATTATGACGTTCCTGAAGCTGAAATGGACGAATTACTAGCTGAAAATAAAATATCAAAAGACGACGTTTTGAAAGTGCCCTTCTATAATAAATATGGTGGTAAAATTATTCTAGCTTTATTGATTGGTTTGTTTATCTGGGGAAGTATAGGTAAAAAAGATAGCGTTGAAGCTAGAGAAGTTTAATTATGGATTTTAGCCTCTTTATAATACCCGCGATTGTACTTTCACTAGGTTTTGCGCTGATGTTTTATATGATGAATAAAAACAAAAAACATGTGACTTCGCAAGATTTGGCAACTGAAAGATTAAGTAGTGCTGTTTACCAAAAAGAATATTTAGATTCTGAATATAACTATATTAAAGATTGGATGCGAAATGCTCCTATCGATGCTTTTACATCTGCAACAATTCCTTATACTGGAATGGATAAAGCAAAAGATGTAGGTAAAGATCTGCTAAAATCTGCATTAACTTTAGGAACCGTAAAATTTAGAACTGTAGAAACACCAAGTTTTGTAGTTTTAAGTGAAGGAAAAATGCATTACTTTAGTACTACTGTTGAAGGTGATCTTAAAGAACATTTAATATTTAACGCTGATCGGTTATCTAATGCTATTGTTACTTCTGAAGTAGAAAAAAACAATTCTGAAGGTGCAACTTCCAAATCTACAGAAATTCTTGCCAAAAAGTATATTTTTACTTTTAATATAGATGGTCAAAGTACTGCAATTGAAGTTCACGATAGGATTGCTTTTAACAGTGACGTTACTTCAATGTTTGGAAATAACTATTCTCTAATGCTAACAAAAAATCAAGTGGTAGGTGAAACATTCTACAATAAGATTATTGAAATCTATCCAAATTTAATTGTCAAAAAATAGTTTCAAAATATATTGCAAAAAGGCCGAATTTCATCTTAGAAATTCGGCCTTCTTCTTAAAGTACCATAGTCAGCTGAATTCTCTTTCTCGCTTCATCCACCTCAACAACTTTTACTTGAACGTGTTGATGCATTTTTACTACTTCGTTGACATCAGACACAAAACCTTCTTTCAATTGGGATATGTGAACCAAACCACTTTCTTTGATTCCTAAATCCACGAAACATCCGAAAGCAGTGATATTATTAACAATTCCCGGTAAAATTTGACCTGTTTTTAAATCTTTGATAGAACGAACATTGGGATCAAATTCAAATATTTTAGCTACTTTTCTTGGATCTAATCCTGGTTTTTCTAATTCTTTAAGAATGTCTTTTAAACCTAATATTCCAATTTCGGGTGTAATATAATTTTCTGGTTTTACTTTAGCGATTGATTCTTTGTTAGCAATTAACTCTGTGGTTTTGATACCCAAATCTTTTGCCATTTTTTCCACAATTTTATAAGCTTCTGGATGGACTGCCGAATTATCTAACGGATTTTTACCATCTTTAATTCTAATAAATGCAGCCGCTTGTTGAAATGCTTTTTCGCCCAAACGCGGTACTTTTTTCAATTCCTTTCGGTCTTCAAACGGACCGTTTTCTGAACGATAAGCTACGATGTTTTCGGCCATTTTTTCACCGATTCCAGAAACATAACTCAATAACGATTTACTCGCTGTGTTAATGTTAATTCCAACAGAGTTCACACAACTAATTACCGTGCTATCTAAAGCGGTTTGTAATTTCGTTTGATCAACATCGTGTTGATATTGCCCTACTCCAATTGATTTTGGATCGATTTTTACCAATTCGGCTAACGGATCTGATAATCTACGTCCGATAGAAACTGAACCTCTAACCGTAACATCGTAATTAGAAAATTCTTCACGGGCAATTTTACTCGCCGAATATACCGAAGCTCCTGCTTCCGAAACCACAAAAACTTGAACCGGTTTATCAAATGCGATTTTCTTAATGAAAAATTCGGTTTCGCGTGAAGCGGTTCCGTTTCCAATCGAAATGGCTTCAATATTATAGGCATTCACCATCGAACGAATTTTTTTCATCGCCATAGCACTTTCGTTTTGAGGTGCGTGCGGATAAATCGTTTCGTTGTTCAATAAATCGCCTTTTTCATCCAAACAAACCACTTTACAACCCGAACGATAACCAGGATCAATCGCTAAAATTCGCTTTTCACCTAATGGCGGTGCCAACAACAACTGACGCAAATTTTCTGAAAAGACATCAATTGCTTTGATATCCGCTTTCGCTTTCGCTTCTTGCAACGTTTCGTTTGAAATTGCGGGTTCTAATAAGCGTTTGTAACTGTCTTTTATAGCTAATTCTAAATGCGAAGTAGTATCAGTTTTTTTGTTTTTGATGATATTTTCTTCAATGAAAGTAAGTGCTTCTTCTTTATCGATAGCCACATTTAATTTCACAAATCCCTCGTTTTCAGCACGAAGCATCGCTAATAATCGGTGTGAAGGCGTTTTTGAAATCGGTTCTGCCCAATCGAAATATTGTACAAATTTCTGTGCATTTTCATCGTCTTTTTTAGCTTTCACCACTTTGGTAGTCACTTCCGCTTGACGTTGAAACATACGACGTAAACTTTTTCTGATGTAAATATTTTCATTAATCCATTCGGCAATAATGTCTCTTGCTCCTTGTAATGCATCATCTTCATTTACTACTTTTTCGTTCAAATATTTCGAAGCAATATAATCGACATCATCGGCATTTTGAGCCATTATTATTTTTGCCAAAGGTTCTAATCCGTTTTCACGAGCAGTATCCGCTTTAGTTTTTCTGGTTTTTTTATAAGGTAAATAAAAGTCTTCCAATTCTTGTAAATCGTAACTGTTTTCAATTTTCGATTTCAATTCGGGTGACAACGCATTTTGCTCTGAAATCGATTTTAAAATGCTTTCTTTTCGCTTGTTGATTTCTTCAAATTGCTTGTTTAATTTGGCAATTGTTTCAATTTGAACTTCATCTAAATTTCCAGTAAAGTCTTTTCGATAGCGAGAAATAAAGGGAATTGTACAATCTTCTGAAAGTAATTGTAACGTATTTTCAATGCTTTTAACAGCAATATTGGTTTGGTTTTGAATGAATTGAATCGTTGTCATTAAATTGTAATTTACTGATGCAATTTAGCAAAATTAAGTATATTAAACCCTAAATAAATACAATAGAATTAAGCAAATTAAAGCGGTATATTTGAAAAAAAACCGAAATGCCTTTTGTAATAATTCTAATTCTTCTACTAAATCTAATAACATTTATAATTTTCGGCTATGATAAACAATTGGCTAAAAATAGAACAAATAGAATTTCAGAACGAAGTTTATTTCTTTTAATGGTATTTGGTGGAATAATCGGTGGAATTCTAGGAATGCTGGTGTTTCGACACAAAACGAATAAAAATTCTTTTAAATTGGTGGTTTTTGGTATTGTAATCCTTCAACTAGCATTACTTTATTTTGGATTGGATTTTTTTAAACGCTTTTCCTAAATTTCCAATAACATCTGTAATTAACATACTTTCTTCACTTTGATTTTCTAAAGTGAGATCTGCTGAAAGTCCATGGAGAAAAACCGCTAGTTTGGAAGCATTTATCGGTTCGTATCCTTGAGCAAGAAAGGCTAAAATGATTCCAGTTAATGCATCGCCCGAACCTCCTTTTGCTAATCCTGAGTTTCCAGTTGTATTTTTGAAACTTTGTTTTCCATCTGTAATCAAAGTTTCGTGTCCTTTTAAAACAATGATGCAATTGTATTCCTTTGCTTTTTGAATTGCCGTTTTTATTCTTTCCTCGGTTGAAGAATGATTTCCAAATAATCGATCAAATTCTTTGGGATGAGGCGTTAAAATTGAATTTATTGGTAATTGAAGTATTAAATCTTTGTTAGATGCTAACATATTTATAGCATCCGCATCTAAAATTATTGGATATTTTACTGCTGAAAGTACGGATTGAAGTAATTTATTCGCCACTTCATCTTGTGCTAATCCTGGTCCAATAGCGAGACAATTATATTTTGAAAATTCAATCGGTTCTTCTCTAAAATGCAACATTGCTTCGGGAATTGTACTAAATAATGCATTGCGTTCTTCTTTTGGAATAGCAACCGTTAATAATCCAGCACCACTTCTTAAACAAGCTTTTGCAGAAATAATCGCAGCTCCCATTTTTTGCTGACTTCCCGCAATAAGTAAGGCGTGACCGAAATCGCCTTTGTGGGAATTCGGATTTCTAATTTTTAAAAGTTTGCTTATGTTATCAATTTCTAATTTTTCCATAGGAAGGAATTGAACGTTTTACTCTTCGAATTTATAATTTCTCTTCATAAAATTTAATGCTGCTTCTACAACTTCGCCCATCGAATTTGCTTTCTTAAATTCAATATCTAAAGAATATTGGTATACTTCTTCTTTCAGTTGTTCTACGTGTTCTTTTGGTGCTAATTGGGTGTTTTTCATTGCAAGAAGTAAATCGTCAATTCGGGTTTCTGAATCGCTTAATCTTTTAACTAATACCGAACGTTCTTCGTTTTGATATTGCTCAATCGCATTCTGATTTAATTTGTCTTGAACTAATTTACTATACAAATAATTTTCTTTGAACAGGAACGGTTTATACAATTTAAAACTGCCTTCATAACACTGTTGATCGAAGTCAATTGCTCTAATTTTATACACCAATTGATCAAAATCATAAATCGGAATAATCACAAAATTATAAGATCGCATATCGCCAAGCAAGCCAATCATACAGCGTTCATTGAACTTCACGAATTGTTTTGCTATTTGTGCTTTTTCGTGTTCGGTACAATTTTTTAAGTTATTTTCAAGAAAAGCATCGCCTGGAATTCCTAAAATATGTTCTTCAATTAAAGTATCTTTAAATACTAAATAATTGATTCGATTGGGCGATAAAATATGTTCTAATTCCAAACCAAATACACGAGAAGCATCTGCTTTTTTGATGTAAAAATGGGTGTAATTGTCGTTTAGAATATTTCTGACTTTAATACGAAAAGGCTTCGAATTTCCAAAAGTGCAAAAATCAATTTCATCTACATTTAAGAAATCGAAATTACTCTCATTTCCATCGGAATGTAACAGTGTATAAATCTTTTTTAAAGAACGATCTATTTCAACTCTTTCATATTCATTATAATAAACTCTAATCCATAAAGTATCCTTTCCGTTTTTATCAAAAACATCGATTGCTCCTTGAAAACGCAATAAATCGTCATAAAAAACATTGGTTTTTGTAACTCTTTTATACTTTTCAAGATATGTTCTTAGTTCATCGTTAATCGGATAATATTCTTTTTTAAACTGTGGTTTAATTTCGCTCATTAAAGTTTTTGCTATTAATAGGTAAATTTAACGAATAAAGCTGTCCCATAAAAATGAAACAGCTTTATTATTATTTTGAATGCTTATTGAATTTCAATTACGCAATCATCTTGTTCGATCATTGCTTTTTCTTTAAGCACTACTTTGTAAATTGTACCTGCTTTTGGTGCACAAATCGTAGTTTCCATTTTCATCGCTTCAATAATAAATAATGGTGTATCTTTTTCTATTTTATCACCTTCTTTTACGAGAATTTTAAGTAAACTTCCTTGTAATGGAGCTCCAATATCATTAGGACCGCTTGCTTTTGCATTGGTAACTTTCACTGATTTTACCGAATTGTCTTTCACTAATACATTTCGAGTTTGACCATTCATTTGGAAAAATACTTCTCTAAAACCATCTTCATTCGGTTCGCCCATATAGCGTAATTTGATGATTATGTTTTTTCCTAAATCTAAGTTTACAAGTATCTCTTCATTTGGTTTTAATGGATAATAAAAACTTTTTGTTGGTAACTTTTCAACTCTTCCGAAATGCTTTCTAAAGTTATAAAAATCTTCGAAAACCTTTGGAAACATTATATAAGACAGTAAATCTTCGGTAGTTAACTTATCATCGAATTTTTCGTGAAGCTCTTTTAATTGGACTTCAAAATCAATTGGTTTTAAATGTGCGTTTGGTTTTTCGGTATAAGGTTGCTCTTTTTTCAAGATTAATTTTTGCAATTCTTTTGGAAAACCTAAATAGGGTTGACCCAAATCACCTCTAAAAAGTTGTTTTACCGATTCTGGAAAGGCCAAAGTATCACCTTTTTCGATCACATCTTGAGCTGTTAAATTGTTAGAAGTCATAAATAAAGCCATATCGCCAACCACTTTTGAAGACGGCGTTACTTTTACAATATCGCCAAACAATTGATTGACCACTTTGTAATTTTCTTTAATGGTTTCAAATTTATCTTCTAAGCCTAAACCTCTTGCTTGTGGTAATAAATTTGAATATTGACCGCCTGGAATTTCGTGATCGTACACTTCGGCTGTTCCAGCTTTTAATTCACTTTCAAATGGATAATAATATTCACGAACGACTTCAAAATAATTCGAATATTCGTTTAATTTTTTCAGGTCAATCGGATTTTCTCTTTCCGAACCTTCTAAAGCCGCAACTAATGAATTGAAATTTGGTTGCGAAGTTAAGCCACTCATTGATGCTAAAGCTACGTCTACAACATCTACACCAGCTTCAATTGCTTTTAAATAAGTTGTCGATTGAATCGAAGAAGTATCGTGCGTATGCAAGTGAATAGGAATTGAAATGTGCTTTTTCAACTCGGTAATCAACACTTGAGCTGCATAAGGTTTTAATAAACCCGCCATATCTTTAATCGCCAACATATTTGCTCCGGCAGCTTCTAATTCCTTCGCCAAATTGACATAATAGTCTAAGTTGAATTTCTGGCGTTCAGGATTTAAAATGTCTCCGGTATAGCAAATACAAGCTTCTGCAATAGCATTAGTTTTCTCGTTAACGATTTTTATACTGTGTTTCATTCCTTCAATCCAGTTTAGAGAATCGAAAATTCGGAACACATCGATACCGTTTTCGGCACTTTTAATGATAAATTGTTCTAAAACATTATCTGGATAAGCGGAATATCCCACGGCATTACTTCCTCTAAATAACATTTGAAGCAATACATTTGGAGCTGCTTTTCGGATCGCTCTTAAACGCTCCCACGGATCTTCGTGAAGAAATCGCATCGTAACATCAAATGTAGCTCCGCCCCAAACTTCTAATGAAAAAAGTTGTGGGAAATTTTTAGCCATTCCTTCCGTAACTTTTAAAATATCATAATTACGTAAACGCGTTGCGAAAAGCGATTGATGTGCATCACGCAAAGTGGTATCGGTATAGAAAATTTTCTTTTCGTTTTTAATGTATTGGATAAATTTTTCTCTACCCATTTCATTTAATAAATCCTTTGTTCCTTTAGGAAATTTACCTTGTGGAACTTGTGGCACTAATGGTTTTCTAAATACTTTATCGGTATCTACTTTTTTAACATCAGGATGACCATTTACTTTAACCTCTGCTAAATATTTTATTAATTTGGTTCCTCTGTCTTGCGAATATCCTTGACGAGGTTTTAATAAATGTTGATTTTCTGGAATAAAATTAACCGTTGCTTCTCCGTTTCTAAAGGTTTCATTGGACATTACATTAGTCAAAAACGGAATATTTGTTTTTACACCTCTAATTCTAAATTCTTCTAAAGTTCTTCTCAATCGGTCTGAAGCTCCTTTTAAAGTTCGACCACTAGATGAAACTTTTACCAACATCGAATCGAAAAATGGCGAAATCGTAACGCCCGAATAACAACTTCCTTCGTCTAAACGAATTCCGTAACCTCCTGCATTTCGATAAGCTATAATTGTTCCGTAATCAGGTTTGAAGTCGTTTTCTGTATCTTCCGTGGTGATTCTACATTGAATTGCCCAACCTTTACAAGGAATATCTTCTTGATTATGTATAAATATTTGACTGTGCGATAAAGGATGACCCGCCGCAATAATAAGTTGCGAACGAACAATATCAATTCCTGTAATTTCTTCAGTAATAGTGTGTTCGACTTGAATTCTCGGATTTACTTCGATAAAGTAAATATTTTCTTCTTGGTCAACTAAAAACTCAACCGTTCCAGCATTGTTGTAATTGACATATTTTGCAATTTTAATCGCATAGTCATATAATTTTTGCTTGGTTTCTTGTTTTAAAATCGAAGGTGCAATTTCAATTACTTTCTGAAAACGCCTTTGAACCGAGCAATCTCTTTCGTATAAATGAACCACATTTCCGTGATTATCACCTAATATTTGAACTTCAATATGTTTTGGATTGTCAATGAATTTTTCAATAAAAACAGTATCATCTCCAAATGATTTTAAAGCTTCACTTTTTGCATTTACAAAAGCTGTTTTCATTTCTTCGGCATTGCGAATTACTCGCATTCCTCTTCCACCACCACCAGCAGCAGCTTTTAACATAATTGGAAATCCTATTGCTATTGCTTCACTTATTGCATCTTCAACCGTTTCTAATTTTATTTTTGAATCTTGAATTAACGGAACACCAATTGCTCTGGCAACTTTTTTTGCTTCAACTTTATCGCCTAATTGCAACATTGCTTCAATTCGTGGACCAACGAAAACAATTCCTTCTTCTAAACATCGTTTGGCTAAAGAAACATTTTCAGATAAAAAACCATAACCAGGATGAATGGCATCGACCTGATTTTCTTTAGCTACTTTAATGATTTCTTCAATATCTAAATAAGGTTTGATGGATTCTGTATCATCGCCAATTTGAAAACTTTGATCGGCTTTGTAGCGATGTAAAGAATAGCGATCTTCAAAAGTATAGACCGCAACGGTTTGAATTCTTAATTCGGTAGCCGCACGAAATACACGAATAGCAATTTCTCCTCTGTTTGCAACAAGGAGTTTTTTAATAGTTAAAGTAGTTGACATAGTTGTTTTGTTCTAGTTATAGAACGTAAATGTATAAAAAAATACTATGCATGCATAATAATTTTTCATACTTTATAATATATTTAATTTTTTAGAAATCAGTCTTGAACGATGAAGTCTTTTGGATCTTCTTTTTTAAATTCGGGTTGTATGGTGATGTGATTGATTCCGAATTTATCAAAAACTAATACTTCAATTTCATGTAGTAAGCTGTTAAACTCGGTTAAAGAAATATCAGATGTACATTCTAAATGGGCTTCTAAATGAATTTCTTCTTCATTTAAATGCCAAACGTGAATGTGATGCAATCTTCCGGCACCGGGAATTTTATGCACTTCGCGAACAATTTCTTTTATATCAATATGTTCGGGTGTAAAAAGCATTAGCATTTTGGTCGACTTTATAATTAAATCGAATCCTACGATTATTAAATAGACAGCGATTAAGATGGTCATAACACTATCTACCCAAAACCAATCGTAAAATTTCATTAACAAACCACCAATTAATACTGCTACGGAAGCCAACATATCAGTTAGTAAATGCAAATAAGCCGATTTCATATTTAAATTATGATCAGCATCTTTTTTAAGTAAGATTACCGAAAAACCATTCACTAAAATTCCTAGTAAAGCCAACCAAATAACAAGATTAGACTTTATATCTTGCGGATTGAAGAAACGTCCGATAGCACCATAAATTAAAATAAAAGCTACAATAATCAAAGTAGCAGCATTTACAAAAGCAGCTATTAACTCCGCTCTTTTTAAGCCAAAAGTTTGGTCTAAAGAAGCTTTTCTTCTGGATAATTTATGAGCGACTAAACTAAAAATCAATGAAATTACATCAGAAAAATTATGCAAAGCATCGGAAATCAATGCTAAACTTCCTGATATAATTCCACCTATGAGTTGGGCCACCGTAATAACAACATTCAGTAAAATAGAAATTAATAAATTAGTTCCTTTTACTTCGTGCTTGTGAATTTGAACGTGGCTCATTTTTTAGATTTTGGGATATTCGTATATTCAATGAATAGATCAGCAAGGTTTTAGGTCTGAAAATCTAATGTCTAAGTATCTTTTATCTAAATTTATTTACAAGCGATTTTATTCACTCTATTGGCGTGTCTTCCGCCTTCGAATTTTGTATTTAAGAAAGTATCTACCATTTCAACGGCTTGTTCAATTGAAGTATATCGTGCAGGAATACTTATAATATTAGCATCATTATGTTGGCGTGCTAAAGCGGCAATTTCTTTTGTCCAGCACAAAGCAGCACGAACATCTTGATGTTTATTCGCTGTCATTGCAATTCCATTTCCTGAACCACAAATTACAATTCCTAAATCGGCTTTTTTAGATTGCACATCATAAGCAACTGCGTGTCCAAAATCTGGATAATCAACACTGTCAAAAGTATCGGTTCCGTGATTGAAAACGGTATATCCTTTTTCTTCTAAATAAGTGACAATTGCTTTTTTGTACGCTGGTCCAGCGTGATCGTTTCCGATTGAAATTTTCATAAGTTGCGTTTTTGTTACTACAAAAATACTAAAGTTAAAAACAGAATTCTTATTCAGCATCTTAAAATATAACTAATTTTATTATTATATTGAAAATCAATTGATTAAGTAGTTATGGAATTTCGATATTAACAATTGTTAATAGCTTTTCTTAAAGCCTTGATAATCAAAGAAACCTAAAATGATAACTTTTGTTAACAACTTTAGATAGAAAATAAGAAGTTTTTTTTGGTTGTAAGTAAATAAATTGTAATCCAAATCTTAATTATAAAAAGCTAATTTAGTTTGGGTGATTTGTTGAATACTTATCAACACTTTTCACCTAGTTATCAATAGAAATTGAATACTAAAGTTATTTACAATTGTATAGTGAAATCAGATTTTAACAGTTGTTCATAACTTCGTAAAATAATTTTCATTGAAGCTAATCTTCAAATCATTACTCCTTTTTCAAATTGTTAATTACATTGTATAACTAACCATAACTTTAAATCACACCTTATTTTCGAAAACTTATAGCAGCTATTAACACACTATAATAACCATCATTAATTTAAAATTAATTAAAAAAATATTTTGTTGTATTTAATATATGTTGATAACTTTCAACTTTTATAAATTAAACAATTTTTAAAGGATCGTTTTCATTCAAACCTTTTAGAATTCCTCTCACTAATTCTTCATCGTTTGTATGCACTTTTAGTTTTATGCCTCCATAAGCAATCGAACCAAAAGGATCAATACCAATCAGAGTTTCGTTTTCAAAAAAATATACAATACCTTCTTGTTCTAAAATGTTTTTTAAGCTAAATATTTCGTGTTGGAAATTAAAAGTAGCTACTGTGATAAAATCTTTCATAAGACGTCATAAAAAAAGGCTTACGTAATTGTAAACCCTTAAAATTAGTCATTAAATTATAAACTTTTCCTTTTTAATTTCTTTTAAAATGTTTTTTACATTTTCCTCTTCTTTCTCTTCCACTTTTAATTTAATATCCCCAAAACCAATACTTTGCAATGGATCGACAGAAACTATTGCTTCATCCTGGATGATGTATCGAATGTTTTTACGTTCCAATACACTTCTTACTTTAATCGTTTCTCTTTGGTTGTTAAAAATAGCAACTACTACAAAATCATTCATATCTTTTACATTTTTCGTTAGAATACAAATATACGAAAAGTTATTTTTTCATTAAATCTGAGTGCTAAATTGCTTTTCAACCCAACTATTTCGTAACTTTCAGCAATAAATAGAATTGATAAATGAGTAAGAAACCAAAAAATTTAGGTAAAAAATTAAAAGACTTTACCGCACAAATATTTAAAATACTGGCTAAAGAGCCTTCTAAGTCTTATAATTATAAACAAATTGCCGCTGTATTAGAATTAAATGATACAAAAAGCAGAAATGAAATTATTAGAGATTTAAAAATATTAAAAGCACAAGATAAAATTCATGAAACGGAAGTAGGTAAATATCAAATTATTTCCAAAGCAGAATACTATGAAGGAAAAGTAGATATGACTTCTCGTAAGACTGGTTACTTCGTTTGTGATGAATTAGAAGATGATGTATTTATACCGTTTATAAACTTAAATCACGCTTTAGATGGTGATAAAGTAAAAGCATATATCTACAACAGAAGAAGTTCAAGAAAACCAGAAGCAGAAGTTTTAGAAATTCTAGAACGTAAGAAAAATGACTTCGTAGGAGTTATTGACATTCAAAAAAACTTTGCATTTGTTTCTACCGCTAATGCGAAAATGTATACAGATATTTTCATTCCAAAAAATAAAATTGGAGAAGCTGAAAATGGCGATGTCGTTTTAGTAACACTTGAAGATTGGCCTAAAAAAGCCGATTCTCCGTTTGGATCTGTCGTAAAAGTATTAGGAAAACCAGGCGAACATAATACGGAGATTCATGCAATTTTAGCCGAATATGGTTTACCGTATGATTTTCCGATTGAAGTGGAAGCTTATACGAATAAAATTGATACGTCAATTACGGATGAAGAAATTAAAAAGCGTCGCGATATGCGTGATGTTTTAACGTTCACGATTGATCCAAAAGACGCGAAAGATTTTGATGATGCTTTATCGTATCAAGTGTTAGAAAATGGAAATTACGAAATAGGAATTCATATTGCCGATGTTTCGCATTATGTAACCGAAGGAAGTATTTTAGATCAAGAAGCTTATAACAGAGCAACTTCTGTTTATTTAGTAGATCGTGTGGTTCCAATGCTTCCGGAGGTATTATCAAATTTTGCTTGTTCTTTAAGACCAAATGAAGAAAAATATACTTTTTCGGCAGTTTTCGAATTGAACGATAAAGCGGAAATACTTAATTCGTGGTTTGGAAGAACCGTAACGTATTCAGATCAACGTTTTGCTTATGAAGAGGCACAAAGTATCATTGAAACGAAATCAGCTAGTATTCCAGCTGAAATTTCAATTACAGGAAGTGCTTATGAAGTGCCAAAACCTATAGTTGAAGCGACTTTAAAAATGAATGATTTAGCTAAAATTCTTCGTCAAAAAAGAATGGCAGCTGGAGCAATTTCGTTTGATAAAGTTGAAGTAAAATTTAATTTGGATGAAAATGCAGAACCAATTGGTGTGTATTTCAAACAGAGTAAAGATGCCAATCATTTGATTGAAGAATTTATGTTGCTTGCCAATAGAAAAGTCGCAGAATTTCTCGGAAAACAGAAGAAAACGTTCATTTACAGAATTCACGATGAACCTAATGAAGATAAATTAATCAATCTTCAAACCGTAATTGCTAAGTTTGGTTATAAGCTAAACTTACGTTCTAAACAAGATATTTCGAGTTCTTTGAACAATTTATTAGCTGATGTTCAAGGTAAAAAAGAACAAAATTTAGTAGATACTTTAACGATTAGAAGTATGAGTAAAGCCGCTTATTCGACAGAAAATATCGGTCATTACGGACTTGCTTTTGATTATTACAGTCATTTTACGTCGCCAATTCGTCGTTATCCAGATGTTATGGCACATCGATTATTGCAATATTATATTGATGGTGGCAAAAGTGTCGATGAAGATGTATATGAAGAAAAATGTGTGCATTGTTCCCAAATGGAAGGTTTATCGGCTCATGCCGAAAGAGATTCTGTGAAATATATGCAGGTTAAGTTTATGCAAAATCATAAAGATGAAGAATTCTTAGCTGTAATTTCAGGTGTAACTGAATGGGGAATTTATGTAGAAATTATCGAAAATAAATGCGAAGGAATGGTTAGAATCCGTGAAATTAGAGATGATTATTACACATTTGATGAAAAACAGTATGCTTTAGTGGGTGAAGTTTCTAAAAATATTTTACAACTTGGAGATGAAGTTTACGTAAAAGTAAAAAATGCAGATTTAGTAAAAAAACAATTAGACTTCAATTACTTAAGAAAGAAAGAATAAAATTAATAAGAAATTATTATAGCTCCGATTTTGTCATTCTGAAGTCGTTTCAGAATGTAAGTTTTATTTTTTATTATAACAGGAACAGTTTTTGATTAATCTATATCCTACAAGAGTATAAATTCTTGTAGGATAATTTTTAAATATACAGTACAATGAAAAAAATAGCATTTATAGTAGCATTATGTAGTTCAATGGCTTTTGCTCAAACCGAAAAAAAAGTTGGTGATTTTGATAAAGTGACTTCTTTTGATAAGATTGATGTTACATTAATAGCATCGACAGAAAACAAAGTAGTGTTAAATGGTTCTAACTCGCAAGAAGTTGAATTAGTTAATAAAAATGGCGAATTAAAAATTAGAATGCCTTTTACAAAAATTATGCAAGGTGATGCTATTTCAGTTACGGTTTATTTTAAAAAGATAGACGCTGTTGAAGCAAATGAAGGAAGTAGAATTGCAACAAAAGACGAAATCAAAGCAATTAATTTTGATATCATTTGTAAAGAAGGTTCTGAAGTTAAAATACCTAATTTACAAGCTAGTAGATTGCAAGTAAAGGTTTCGCAAGGAAGTATTGTAACTGTAAATGGAACGGTTAAAAATCAAGATATTTTATCAAATTCAGGAGGAAAATACGATGGTCAAGATTGTACTACGGAACAAACTGTGGTAACCGTAAACGCTGGTGGAATAGCACATGTTCATGCTACAGAATTGGTAGATGCTAAAACAAGAGCTGGTGGTGAAATTAAGATCTACGGAAAACCAAAGCAAATCAATGAAAAGAAGATTGCTGGTGGAACTATTATACAAGTCAAATAATAGTATTTAGTGTTCAGTTTTTAGTTGGCAGATTTTTTTGTAAATTCGTATTTTATTAAACGCACTGAACACTAATAACTGAACATTTAACCTTTGCATTTACACGATATACTTACTGCAATTCCTTGGGGACTTCTATTGGCATTTTCAATTGGACCCGGTTTTTTTGTGTTACTCGAAACCAGTATATTAAAGGGTTTTAGAGCCGCACTAGTATTCGATTTTGGAATTGTTTTCAGCGACATTATCTTTATTTTAATTGCGTACTTAACAACAAATCAATTGTTAGAGCAATTAAAAGATAACCCAACACTGTTTGTAATTGGCGGAATCATTATGTTGAGCTACGGTTTGATTTCCTTTATTATACTGAAGAGGAACTTTAAAAAGCAACAAGAAATAGAACTTGATGACGAAAATATTCCTAAGAAAAATTATTTAGGTTTATTTTTTAAAGGCTTTTTTCTGAATTTTATTAACATTGGTGTGCTTGGCTTTTGGATGATGATTATCATTACTTATGGACCACAAATGGAAATGGATACTTCACGAATTACTATATTCTTTGCAGCTATTCTATTCTTTTATTTGCTTTTTGATATTGCTAAAATACTATTAGCTAAACAATTGAAAAATAAATTAACACCATCAAATATTTATAAAATTAAAAGAGTAATTAGTATTATAATTTTAATTTTCGGATTATTTTTCATTCTTCAAGGTTTCTTTCCAAAGGAAAAAGAAATGATTACTAATAAGTTGTTACCTAAAACAACTGTTGTAGAATAATTAATTACTTTATAGTTATTTTTTTGTCATTCTGAATTTATTTCAGAATCTCTTACTACTGAAACAATTTGTTGAATTATCTACAAGAGCTCTAATCACGCAAGAATGCATTTTTATCTTACTATAAAAAAAATTAGGCATAAAAAAACCTCCTAATTGCTTAGAAGGTTTTAGAGGCATCGTCCGGATTCGAACCGGAGTAGACGGTTTTGCAGACCGGTGCCTAGCCGCTCGGCCACGACGCCCTTTGTTGAACGGACTGCAAATTTACATTTTATTTCCTCTTTACCAAAAAATATTAAGCAATTATTAAGTATTTATAGTTAGTTTTAAAGATTACTTTTGCAACAAACAAACAGTTAATTAATTATGAAGAATTTACGTTACCTAAAACCATTACTTAGTTTTTTTCTAATAGGATTAATAATCACCACTTTAAGTAGGTTATTTTTATTTTTTATTTTTAAAGAACGTGTTACTGAGGCAGATAATTATCTACAACTTTTTGGTATAGGACTTCGTTTTGATTTAATAATTCTGTGCTATTTAGCGATTATTCCTTTTGCGCTGCTTACTTTTTTACCAAGTAGTGTTTTAGATCGGATGAAAAAGTTCTTTAATATTTACTTTATATTCTTCCTTTTTCTATTATTATTAATGGAATTAGCAACTTTAGATTTTATTAATCAATACGATACAAGACCTAATCGTTTGTTTTTAGATTATTTAATCTATCCTAAAGAAGTTCTTGGAACGCTTATTAAAAGTTATTTACCTTCATTAATCATAACTACTATTTTACTTGGAATAGCTTTGTTTTTTGCTTTCAAAAACGGGAAAAAAGTATTTTATCCTGTAGCAAATAATTACCTACCTAAATTAGTCCTATTACCATTTATGGCTTTCCTACTATTTTTTGGTGCTCGTGGGAGTTTAACTTCGAAGCGTCCAATCAATGCTAGTAATGCTATTTTCTGTTCAGATCAAATGACCAATTCATTAGGATTGAATTCGCTTTACACGGTAGCTTTTGCTGCTTACTCGTTGAAGAATGAAGGTGACGTGAAGAAGTACGGTAAAATGGACGAATTAGAGGCGTATACGAGAGTTAAAAAATATATGGACGTTACAGAATTCATAAACAATGAAATTCCATTATTACATAAAGTACAACCAGATTCAGTTCAACCAAAATACAATGTGGTTATCTTCTTGCAAGAAAGCTTAGGAGCTGAATATGTTGGAATTTTAAATGGTTTGCCTTTAACTCCAGAATTAGATAAATTATCAAAAGAAGGTTTATTATTTACCAATTTATATTGTACAGGAACTAGAAGTGTAAGAGGAATTGAACAAGTAGTTTCAGGATTTTTACCAAATCCATCTGAAAGCGTTGTTAAGCTTGGAGGTTCGCAACAAGGATTTTTCACTTTAGCAGAAGTTTTTGGAAAGCAAAATTATGACACGAGTTTCATTTATGGTGGAATGGCAAATTTTGATAATATGGCATCATTTTTCAATGGAAATGGTTTCAAAAATATCATTGATGAAACGGATTTCGATTCAGATGGTAAAAAATATGCTTTTAAAGGAACTTGGGGCTATTCGGATGAAGATTTAGCTACAAAAGCCAACGAGTATTTTAAATCTTTAGGTGATAAATCATTCTTTTCCTTAATGTTTTCAACTTCTAATCATGAGCCTTTCGAGTTTCCTGACGGACGAATTGAATTATACGACAAACAAAAGAACACGGTTAACAATGCTATGAAATATGCCGATTTCTCTATTGGTAAATTCTTCGATTTAGCGAAGAAAGAAGCATATTATAAAAACACTATTTTTATCGTAATTGCGGATCATAACACTAGAACTTACGGAAAAAACCTAGTTCCTGTAAATAAATTTCACATTCCAGGATTAATTATTGCGCCGAATGTGAAACCTGGAACTACTTATGATAATTTAGCAAGCCAGATGGATATTCCTTCTACGGTTTTAGCCCTTTCGGGAATTACTACCAACTCAACAATGCCAGGAAGAAATCTTATGAAATTGCCTAAAGAAACGAAAGGTAGAACCATTATGTTATTTCACGAAACTTACGCTTTTAGAGTGGAAGATGATATCATTATTATGAATCCAAATGCAAAACCATTACAATTTAAAGTGAAAAGTGATACCGAATTAGTTCCTGCAACTTTAGATGAAGAATTAGCTAAAGACGCTTTGGCACATATTATTGCTTCAAGTAATTTGTATAAAAATAGAGCGTATCGTTTAGAATAGATAGCTCTTGATATTTTTAATAATCTTCCTGAATTTACCTTAATTATTTAAAGTAAATTCAGGAAGATTTTTTTTATTCTTAATTTCTAAATTCTTCCAATTCAATAGTAACCGAAGCTACATCGCCTCCAAGTGGTGGATTTATCTTTGAAACGGCTAATTTAATTCGAGATATTGAAGGTATTTCAGCGAAGCATCTGGTGATAATTCGATGAGCTACATTTTCTAATAATTTAGAACGAATCGCCATTTCATCGACAACTATTTGATTTAAAAGCACATAATCTACGGTATCTGATAATTCATCAGTCTGTGATGATTTTCGTAAATCAGTTTTAATTTCTAAGTCTACTGTATAGTCAGATCCTATTTTTCCTTCTTCGATCAAACAACCGTGATAAGAATAAGTGCGGATTGTATTTAATTTGATTGTTCCCAATTTGTTATTTTATTTTTATTGTTTCTGGATTTTGATAATCGCAAGTTACTGCGTGTATTACTACAATTTTTTCAGTTTCATTTACTGAAAAATGAATAGAATATGGAAATTTCTTTAATGGTAAAACTCTAATTGAATTGTATTTTTGTTCAAAAAAAGGAATGTGATACAATGTTTCAATATAAAAACTTAATTCGATATAAAATTTAGTTCCTAATCCATCGACTAACGATTCATAATATTCTGATATTTCATCAATTTCTAAGATTGCTCTTTTTAGAATTTCGATGTCAAAATTATTTGAGCCATTTTGCATCCAATATCTTTTTTGATTCTTCCCAACTTATATAATCTTCTGGTTTTGCATTTTTAATGCGTTCTAAAACCAATTCTTGTTGCCATAAAGGAACTTCGCTTTCTTTTTTTTCAGCAATTGTCACATCTGGAATATGCTTAAAAAAGGCGATAAATGAATCATAAAACTCATCGGGTAAGGTTACGGTTAGCTGTTTCATTTTTAATTGTTTATACCAAAGTTACAAAATTTAAATTTCAAGTGGCTTAAACCACAATTTTTTTAGGCAACTTTTAAACTTTAAACTTTAAACATTTTCTATCTTTGCATTAAAGTTAGAAAAAATAGTATGTCAACAGAAGAAAAATCATTGAATTTTATAGAGCAGATCATTGAAGAAGATTTAAAAAATGGTTTGACACAAGATAAATTACGTTTTCGTTTTCCACCAGAACCTAATGGCTATTTACACGTTGGTCACGCAAGTGCCAT
Organism: Flavobacterium ardleyense; assembly: GCF_042686085.1. GTDB lineage: Bacteria > Bacteroidota > Bacteroidia > Flavobacteriales > Flavobacteriaceae > Flavobacterium > Flavobacterium ardleyense. The sequence continues at coordinate 389,312 of NZ_JBHUOL010000012.1, read as the reverse complement.
TTGTTTAAATTTCGGATTGGGATTAGATTATAAAGCACCGGTAAATCTTCGTTTCGACGATACTAATCCTTCAAAAGAAGAACAAGAATTCGTGGATGCTATCAAACGCGATGTTGAATGGCTTGGTTTTAAATGGGATAAAGAATGTTATGCTTCGGATTATTTCCAACAATTATATGATTGGGCCATTGAATTAATCAAAAAAGATAAAGCCTATGTGGATAGTATTTCTTCTGAAGAAATGGCTATTCAAAAAGGAACGCCAACAACTGCTGGAACAGATTCACCCTTTAGAACACGTTCTATTGAAGAGAATTTGGACTTATTTACACGTATGAAAAACGGTGAATTCGAAAAAGGAACTCACGTTTTACGTGCTAAAATTAGTATGCGTGCTAACAATATGTTGATGCGTGATCCTATTATTTATCGCATTATGCACGCTCATCATCACAGAACAGGAAACGATTGGTGTATTTATCCAATGTATGACTGGGCTCACGGTGAAAGTGATTATTTAGAACAAATTTCGCACTCTTTTTGTACGTTAGAATTTTTGCCTCATAGAGAATTATACGATTGGTTTTTAAACCAAATTTATGATGAAACTAAAGTGCGTCCAAAACAAAGAGAATTTGCACGCAGAAATTTATCGCATACCGTAGTTTCTAAGCGTAAATTATTACAATTAGTTGAAGAAAAGCACGTTACCGCTTGGGATGATCCAAGAATGAGTACGATTTCAGGAATGAGAAGACGTGGTTATACACCGAACGCTATCGTGAATTTTGCCAATACTATCGGAATTGCAAAACGTGATAATTTAATCGATGTTTCGCTTTTAGAATTTTGTGTTCGTGAAGATTTAAACAAGATTGCACCTCGTGTAATGGCGGTTTTAGATCCTGTGAAATTGGTAATTACAAATTATCCGGAAGGAAAAGAAGAATGGTTAGAAGCTGAAAATAATCCAGAAGAAGAAGTAATGACTTACCGTCAGTTGCCTTTTTCTAAAGAATTATATATTGAAAGAGAAGACTTTCAAGAAGAAGCACACAAGAAATTTTTCCGTTTGACTTTAGGAACTGAAGTTCGCTTAAAAAACGGATATATCATTAAGGGTGAATCAGTTGTAAAAGATGAAAACGGGAATATTACTGAAATTCACGTAACTTATGACGAAGATTCTAAATCAGGAAGTGGTTCAGAAGCCAGTCAAAGAAAAGTAAAAGGAACAATTCACTGGGTTTCTATTCCGCACGCAAAAGAAGCGGAAGTTAGAATGTACGATCGTTTATTCACACACGAAAATCCAGATGGAAATAAAGAAGTAGATTTCAAAGAATTCATCAATCCAGATTCTTTAAAAGTAATTACTGGATATGTAGAACCTAGTTTAACTAGTTCAAAAGAATTAGATCATTTACAATTTCAACGTTTGGGTTATTTCTGTGTCGACAGAGATTCAACCGCTGAAAAATTAGTTTTTAACAAAACGGTCGGTTTAAGAGATACATGGGCAAAAGTTAGCGTTCAATAAGTTTTTATCCAAAAAATATTTAAAATCTCTAGTAAGGTGAAAACTTTATTAGAGATTTTTTTTATGCTTTTTATAGAATAGTTTTTACTTATTATTTTTACATTATTTATTACATTTTCTGATTATAAGATTTATCTATTTTAATTCAAATTTACATCATTTTCTCCTTTAAAACTGACCTTCATAAATTCGATTTTAGCGACTTTTTCGGAGTATTGCGCTTATTGTATGCTGAGCTAATCAAGCATTTCTTATTTCGTTTCTAAAGCGTTTTCTTACTAATTTTATCATAAATCCAATCATAGCACATATATTTTTCGTAACTTTAATAAAAATCTAGAAATTATGTCAAACAGAAGTGATAATGCCTCAGCCCTTTTATTAGGTGCTGTGATTGGAGCAGGATTAGGAATTTTATTTGCACCACATAAAGGTTCGGTAACGAGAGAAAAAATTAAAGATGGTTTTGATGATTTAAAGGATCAAGCAACAGATCGATTTAATTCTTTTGAAGAAGATGCGATGGAAAAATATACAGAAACCAAAGAAGACTTGAAAGGAACGATCGAAAATCTAATTTCGAAAACAAGTTATAAAGCAGAAGAAACAATTACGTTTTTAGAAGAGAAATTGGTTGAACTTAAAAAACAAAACGCCAAACTACAACGCTAATGGCTTTTGATGAACTTAAAGAAAATATAGAAGACATTCAAGAAAGCACAAAAGCTTATATTGATAGTTCACTTGCTTATTATAAACTTTGGGGTTTTAAAGTAGCAATGAAGTCAACAACGATGATTATTAAATTTGCTTTAATAGGCATTTTTATATTGATTTTTCTGCTTTTTATTTCTATAGCAGGTTCTTATGCTTTAGGCGATTTAGTCGGAAGTACTGCATTAGGATTTCTAATCGTTGGTGGAATTCATTTGGTATTAGCTATTCTTTTATCTTTTGTAAAAGATAGAATAATTGAAGGTCCAATTTTAGAACGCTTCTCAGAAATATTTTTTAATGATTAATTATGGGAACTAAAAAATATACTTCATATGCTGAAATTGAACAAGAGTTAGCAGTTCTTAAGCTAGAAAAAGAAATTAACTACAATAGAATTAAGCTAAACTTTGAAAGAACTAAGGAAAGTGTTGTACCATTTCAGGCTATTGCTAAGGTTGGAAATATGTATTCCAATTTTATATCTGGTCCTTACGGAACAATCTTAAAAATAGCAGTTCCGTTTGTAATCAAATGGTTTGTAAATAAAAAGAGAGGCAATTAGCCTCTCTTTTTGTATCAATAAAAAAAATTTATTATTCTGAATCTTCGTCATCATTATTAGATTCACCTTGCTTTTTTCTCTTCGTAGAATTCGCTTTTTTCATTGCTTCTCCCACTTGATTACTTGCTGTGAAACTTGCTACCATATTGTTCAACATTTCGCTTCCCGCTTGTGGTGAATTTGGTAATAAGATTAAGTTACTATTTGAATCCGCACCAATCGCTTGTAACGTATCATAATGTTGAGTAACTACAATCAAAGCCGAAGCTTCTTGCGAGTTAATTCCAACTCTATTCAATACATCAACAGATTCTACTAATCCACGAGCAATTTCTCTTCTTTGGTCCGCAATACCTTGACCTTGTAATCTTTTACTTTCTGCTTCCGCTTTTGCTTTAGCTACAATTCTAATTCTTCCTGCTTCTGCTTCATATTCTGCTGCTGTTTTTTCTCTGTCTGCAGCATTAATACGGTTCATCGCATTTTTAACTTGAATATCTGGGTCAATATCAGTAATTAAGGTATTGATGATATCGTAACCATAAGCCGACATAGCTTCGTTTAATTCACGTTTTACCGCAACAGCAACGTCATCTTTACGTTCAAAAACGTCATCTAATTTTAATTTTGGAACTTCAGCACGCACAACGTCGAAGACATAAGAAGTAATTTGATCGTGTGGATATTCTAATTTGTAGAACGCTTCATACACTTTCTCTTGTAATACTTTAAATTGAACAGAAACTTTAAGCTTAACGAATACGTTATCTTTAGTTTTCGTTTCAATCATTACATCTAATTGTTGAATACGAAGATTTACTCTTCCTGCAATTCTATCAATAACGGGAACTTTCCATTGTAAGCCAGAAGTACGGGTACTGGCATATTTACCAAAACGTTCAACAACTGCAGAAGTCTGCTGTTTCACCGTATAGAAAGATGAAAATAGAAGGATCACCACTAAAAAGATGATAATGTAAATTGGAAACATAGTTTGTTTTTTTATTAGTTATAGTTATTATACGCAGAAAGTCTCGAAAAGTTACAATAAAAAATCCCGAGAGTATCGGGATTTGGTTTTTTATAATGTTTCAATTGCTTTTTCAATTCGTTTCACTGTTTCTTCTTTTCCTATCATTTCTATAATATCGAATAAATGTGGTCCTTTTAAAGCTCCTACTAAACTCAATCGTAGCGGTTGCATCACTTTACCCATTCCTATTTCCTTTGTTGTCATCCACTCTTTTAAAAGCGTTTCAATGTTCATTGACGTGAAGTCTTCCATCTTATTTAATTCCGAAATCACTTGTTCCATCAATGCTGGTGTTTCTTCTTTCCAGTTTTTCGAAGCTTTCTCGTCGTATGAAGTTGGTGCTTCAAAGAAATAATCGGCTAAATCCCAAAATTCATTTACAAAATGGGCTCTTTCTTTAATCATTCCAACGATTTTTGTCAAATCGAGTGAAGTCGAGATATTTCTGTCCGCTAAATCCTTTTTAAACGATTCCGCTAAACTGGCATCACTTTGTTTTTGTAAATATTGGTGATTGAACCATTTGTTTTTATCTGGATCAAACTTCGCTCCTGCTTTATGAATTCGGTTTAAATCAAATTTTTCAACTAATTCTTCTAACGTAAATATTTCTTGTTCTGTTCCGTCGTTCCAACCTAATAAAGCTAAAAAGTTGATCACCGCTTCTGGGAAAAACCCCTTTTCTCTATAACCAGATGAAATTCCTTCTGCTGTTTTCCATTCCAAAGGAAATACCGGAAATCCTAATTTATCACCATCGCGTTTTGATAATTTACCGTTTCCTACAGGTTTTAAAATCAATGGTAAATGAGCAAATTCTGGTGCTTCCCATCCAAATGCTTTGTATAATAAATGATGCAACGGCATACTTGGCAACCATTCTTCACCACGAATAACGTGCGAAGTTTCCATCAAATGATCATCCACAATATTCGCTAAATGATACGTTGGCATTCCGTCTGACTTGAATAAAACTTTATCATCTAGTAAATTCGTGTCAAACTTTATATCACCACGAACAATATCTTTTAATTCTAAAATTTCATTTACTGGAGTTTTAAAACGGATTACATAAGTTTCGCCATTAGCAATTCTTTGCTCTGTTTCTTCATTCGAAAGTACTAAGGAAGTATCTAATTTTTCACGATTATGCCAATTGTAAATAAACGTTTTACCTTGTTCTTCGTGTTGTTTTCTATGAGCATCTAAAGCTTCTGCCGTATCAAATGCATAATAAGCCCAACCCGAATTTATTAATTGGTCCGCATATTCTTTGTACATTTCTTTTCTTTCGCTTTGACGATATGGTCCAAATTTTTCATTCTTTCCAATAGTTTCATCGGGTGCAATTCCCAACCATTCTAAAGCTTCAAAAATATAAGCTTCTGCTTCAGGAACAAATCGCGTTTGATCAGTATCTTCTATACGAATATAGAAAACACCATTATGTTTTTTGGCAAATAAATAATTAAATAAAGCGGTTCTAACACCACCAATATGTAAAGGTCCTGTTGGACTTGGTGCAAAACGCACACGAACTTGTTTAGACATTGTTATATAGTTTTTATCCTTATTGTCACACTGAGCTTGTCGATGTGTTTGCAAAGATACAATTACAATTTTGAAGTAAGAATTTACAATTCGGAAAATATTTAGGTTATTAACAATCTGCTTTATCAAACGTTAAATTTCAATAAAAACATATTGACTTATCTTGTTAGATGTTGTATTTTTATCGGTTATAAACAAGATATCAACAATTTTGAACGCAAAAGGCATAATTTTCGAGAAACTCGAAGGATTTATTAAGAAGTTTTACACCAATGAATTGATAAAAGGAATCATTCTTTTTATCGGTTTGGGCTTGTTGTATTTCATTTTTACCTTATTAATTGAATATTTCCTGTGGTTGTCAACAAGTGGAAGAACTATTTTGTTTTGGTTGTTTATTGCTGTAGAATCTTTTTTATTGATTCGATTTATAGCTTTTCCGTTGTTTAAATTATTCAAATTACAGAAAGGAATCAATTACGAAGAAGCTTCTCAAATTATCGGGAATCATTTTACAGAAGTTCAAGACAAGTTGTTGAATTTTCTACAATTGACAAATCAAGATCAAACCTCGGAATTATTGTTGGCCTCGATTGAACAAAAAGCTTCGACCTTACAACCTATTCCATTTTCAAATGCGGTGAATTTTTCAAAGAACAAAAAGTTTTTACCGTATGCGATTGTTCCTGTCTTATTATTAATTTTATTTTTCGTTACCGGAAATTCCGCTGTGATTTCAAACAGTTTTGATCGCGTGGTGAATTATGAAACCAAATATGCTCCTCCTGCTCCGTTTGAATTTGTAATTTTAAATAATTCTTTAACGGCACAACAAAATGCTGATTTTATACTTCAGGTGAAAACCCAAGGAAAAGTGATGCCTGAAAATATTGCGATTCAAATTGGTGAGGAAGAATATTTTCTACAAAGCACAAAGCCAGGAATTTTCGAATATACGTTTGCTAAACTTTCTAAGGATATTGAATTTTCGCTTCAGGCGAATGGTTTAAATTCCAAGAGTTATGTAATTGATGTAGTCGATGTGCCTACGATTGCTAATTTCGAAATGGTTTTGAATTATCCTTCGTATTTAGGAAAGAAATCGGAAATTATTCAAGGAACAGGAAATGCAGTTGTTCCGGAAGGCACAGTTGTAAATTGGAGAATTAACGCTTTAGCAACCGATAAAGTTGCTTTCAAATCGAACAATCAACAAAAAGAGTTTTCTTCGAATAATTCCATATTTACGCTTTCGCGAAGCATCTCTGATAATTTGAATTATGAAGTAATTACATCAAATAAGAATTTAGCTGAGTTTGAAAAACTGGCTTACCAAATTGCAATTATCAAAGATCAATATCCAACAATTAATGTTCAAATTGCTCCAGATTCTTTAAAGTTGAAATCAAAAATGATGATCGGTCAAGTTTCAGATGATTATGGTTTAACCAAATTACAAGTGGTATATTATCCGAAAGGAAATCCTTCAGCTTCTCGTAAAGCGAATTTATCCATAAATAAACAGGCCGTTGATCAATTTATTTATTCGTTTCCAACCGGAATTACAATTGATGAAGGTATAAACTACGAATATTTCTTTGAAGTGTTTGATAATGATGTAGTTAACAGTTATAAAAGCACTAAATCTTCCGTTTTTCTTCATTATGAGTTAACAGAAGATCAAAAAGACGATAAACAACTGCAAGAGCAGAATGAAAATATTAATAGTTTAAAAAACTCGTTACAAAATCAGGAAAAGCAAATTTCTGAATTAGATAAATTACAAAAGTTAAACAAAGAGAAAACAACTCTAGATTTCAAAGATCAGAAGAAAGTGGAAGATTTCATCAAGCGTCAAAAACAACAAGATGAAATGATGAAAGAGTTTACAAAAAAGCTTTCTGATAATTTAGAAGATTTCAATCCGAAAGCTCAAGATAAAGACAAGGAGGAATTATTGCGTCGTTTAGAAGAAACTGAAAAGCAGTCCGAAAAGAATGAAAAACTGTTAAAAGAATTAGAAGAGCTTTCTAAGAAATTACAAAAGGACGAACTTTTTGACAAGGCAGATAAGTTAAAACAAAACGCTAAAAATCAAAAACAAAACTTAGAGCAATTGGTAGAGTTAACCAAGCGTTTTTATGTGGAAAAAAAGGCGGAACAAATTGCCGATAAATTAGAAAAGTTAGCGGACAAGCAAGATAAGTTATCGGAAAACGCTAAAGAAAACACGGAGAAGAATCAAGAACAAATTAACAAGGAATTTGATGCGATTCAAAAAGAGTTACAAGATTTAGATAAAGAAAATAAAGATTTGAAATCACCAATGGACATTCCAAATGACAAGAATGAACAAGAGGAGATCAAGAAAGATTTAGATAAATCTTCGGAGGAATTAAAAAAGGAAAATCAGTCGAAAGCAAAGCCAAAACAAAAAAGTGCTGCTGCCAAGATGAAAGAGATGAGTCAGAAAATGGCTTCGGCGATGGCGTCAGGAGACAAGAAAGAAATGGAAGAAGATGTGAAATTGTTGCGTCAGATATTAGATAATTTACTAGCGTTTTCTTTTTCAGAAGAAGCTTTGATTAAGACCACAAGTCGTTCTCAGATTCGTTCGTTGGAATTAAATAAAGTTTTGAAACAACAACAAAATTTGAAGCTACAATTCAAACACGTTGACGATAGTTTGTTTGCAATCTCTATGCGTAATCCTCAAATCACAGAAATCATCCTAAAAGAAATTGGAGAAATCCATTACAACTTAGATAAATCTTTAGAGACGTTGGCGGATAATAACATTTCAAAAGGAGCTTCGCATCAACAATATGTATTAACATCTGCAAACCGCTTGGCTGACTTTTTAAGTAATGTCCAAAGTGATATGAATATGGAAATGCAAGGTCAAGGACAAGGAAAGCCAAAACCTGGAAAAGGTCAAGGTTCAGGAATGCAATTGCCAGACATTATTAAAAAGCAAGATGGTTTAGGAGAGAAAATGAAAGACGGAATGAAGCCCGGAGAAACACCTGGTGATAAGCCCGGAGATAATCCGGGAGACAAACCAGGACAAGGAAAACAAAAAGGTAAAGAGGGTAAAGAAGGACAATCTGGGGAAAGCGGTGAAGGAGGCGAAAACGGTCCAGAAGGAAATGCGGGTAAAGTGTTAGAGATTTTAAAAGAACAAAGACAGCTTAGAGATGCTCTTCAAAAGGCATTAGAAAAAGAAGGAATGTCGGGTCAAGGTCAGAATGCTTTGAACCAAATGAAAGATATTGAAAAGCAATTAATCAACAAAGGTTTTAAAAACGAAACGCTTCAAAAGATGCTGAATTTAAAACACGAACTTTTGAAATTAGAAAACGCGATTCAACAACAAGGAGAAGACACAAAACGCCAATCGAAATCGAACGCTAAAGACTTCAATGGTTCCACTACTCCACTCTCTAAAGAATTTAAAGAATATATGAATAGTGTAGAAATATTAAACCGACAAAGCTTACCTTTGCAACCGAATTTTAATCAAAAGGTACAACACTATTTTAAAAACAATGATTAGTTTTAATTACGAAACCGATTTTACTTTATCAAACGAAGCACATTATGAGGAATGGATTTCTCGTATTATTGATTCAGAAGGTTTTGATGAAGGTGAAATTAACTACATATTTTGCGATGATGAATACCTTCATAAAATCAATGTAGACTATTTAGATCACGATACTTTAACTGACATTATCAGTTTCGATTATACGGAAGGAAATTTATTACAAGGTGATATTTTTGTTTCTGTAGAACGTGTTAAAGAAAATGCTTTAGATTTCAAGGTTCCTTTTGAGGATGAAATCAAACGCGTATTGTCTCACGGTATTCTTCATTACTGTGGATACAAAGATAAATCTCCCGAAGACGAACTACTAATGCGTGTGAAAGAAGACGAAAAAATCCAGATGTTTCACGTGGAACAATAAGGATTAAAAACCAAGAATTTTTAAAATGTTTCACGTGGAACATAATATATATAATAGATGTTTTCAAATCAATATGATGTAATTGTTGTTGGTGCTGGGCACGCCGGTTGTGAAGCCGCTGCTGCCGCTGCTAATATGGGTTGTTCTACCCTATTGGTAACAATGAATCTTCAGAACATAGCACAAATGTCTTGTAATCCTGCCATGGGTGGAATTGCAAAAGGACAAATTGTACGCGAGATTGACGCTTTGGGTGGTTACTCCGGAATCATTTCAGACCGAACTGCTATTCAGTTTAAGATGTTGAACAAGTCGAAAGGACCTGCCATGTGGTCGCCAAGAGTACAATCTGATCGAATGCGTTTCTCTGAAGAGTGGCGAACGATGTTGGAAAACACACCCAATGTAGATTTCTACCAAGAAATGGTTTCTGGAATTTTAGCTGAGAATGGTAAGATTGTCGGGGTTAAAACTTCACTTGGAATCGAGATAAAAGGTAAGACGGTTATCCTTACGAATGGAACTTTCTTAAACGGTTTAATCCATATTGGAGACAAACAGTTTGGCGGAGGTCGTGCTGGCGAAGGTGCGTCCTTTGGAATTACAGAAGATTTATTAAAGCTAGGTTTTGAATCAGGAAGAATGAAAACAGGAACTCCTCCAAGAGTAGATGGTCGTTCTTTAGATTTTTCTAAAATGACAGAACAAGCCGGAGATGAAGTTCCGGAAAAGTTTTCATATTCAGATATAACAGCTCCTTTAAAAACCCAACGCTCTTGTTGGATGTCGTATACTTCGTTAGAAGTGCATGATATTTTACGCGAAGGTTTTGACAGAAGTCCGATGTTCAACGGTAGAATTAAAAGTTTAGGGCCAAGATATTGTCCTTCGATTGAAGATAAAATTAATCGTTTTGCTGATAAAGAAAGACATCAATTGTTTGTTGAACCGGAAGGTTGGACAACGTGCGAATATTACATTAACGGATTTTCAACTTCATTACCTGAAGAAGTACAGTTTAAAGCTTTGCGTTCAGTGGTTGGATTTGAGAATGTGAAATTCTTCCGTCCAGGTTACGCAATCGAATACGATTACTTCCCTCCTACGCAATTGCAACACACTTTAGAAACTAAATTAGTGGAAGGTTTGTATTTCGCAGGACAAATTAATGGAACAACTGGATACGAAGAAGCAGCTTCTCAAGGATTAATGGCCGGAATTAATGCAGCCTTAAAAGTGCAAGAAAGAGCTCCCTTTATTTTAAGAAGAGATGAAGCTTACATCGGAGTGTTGATTGATGATTTAATTACTAAAGGAACGGAAGAGCCTTATCGTATGTTTACTTCTCGTGCCGAATACAGAACATTATTGCGTCAAGATAATGCCGATTTTAGATTAACTCCTAAAGCTTTCGAATTAGGATTAGCAAAAGAAGACCGTCTAATCCGTATGGAACAAAAGTTTTCAAAGTCGGATGCTATGGTAACGTTTTTCAAAGAAACTAGTTTGAAACCTGAAGAAGCAAATCCAATTCTAGAAAGTAAAGGTTCTTCACCAATGAGCCAGCCTGATAAAATGTTTAAAGTTTTCTCACGTCCGCAATTGGATTTAGAAGATTTTAGGAAATTTAAAAAGGTTGCTGCTTACATTGATGAGCACGATTTAGATAGAGAAATCGTAGAACAAGCAGAAATACAAGTTAAGTATTCTGGATATATTGAGAAGGAAAAAAATCATGCAGACAAATTAACACGTTTAGAAGATGTAATAATTCCGGATAATTTCGACTTTGACAAGATCAAATCATTATCTATAGAAGCCAAACAAAAACTAAATAAGATTCGTCCAAAAACAATTGCTCAGGCATCTCGTATTAGCGGTGTTTCTCCAAGTGATGTTTCTGTGTTATTAATCTATATGGGAAGATAAGGAAGTGTTCAGCGTTCAGTTTACAGTGTTCAGATTTAGGAATCATTTTTTATTTCTAAACTGATATCGTGCAAATTACGAACAAGTAATTCAACTGCAAACTGCGACTAAACACTGAATACTAATAAAAATGTTTCACGTGAAACAATCACGTCAACCCTATTAAAATATGCCGTTCGCATAAAAATAAAATAAAATGAATTTTTTAGAAGATAAAAGTTTTATTAAAGTTAAAGATTTTTCTGTTTCAGGAGAATCTTTTTCGTTGTTATTAAATGAGGAATATCAGCTTTTAAAAACGCATCCTCAACCTGCTTTAGATAAGTTGGGATCTTATTATGAATTTGATGATTATATTTCCCATACCGATGGAAAACGTACGTTGTTTGAAAAGATGTATCATTTCATCAAACGCAAAGCAATTCGCGATAAAGTAAGTTTGATTAATTCGCACCATGCTGTAAAAGGTAGGATTTTAGATGTTGGTGCTGGAACAGGCGATTTTCTTTTGGAATGTAAAAATCAGAATTGGGAAATCTTAGGAATTGAACCTAACGATAAAGCCAAAGGAATTGCAATTGGGAAAGGAATAAAATTTGGTGATACCATTGAAAAGTTAGAAAGCAACTCTTTCGATGTAATTACCATGTGGCATGTTTTAGAACACGTTCCAGATGTCGAACATCAAGTTGCCGAATTGAAGCGTTTATTAAAACCGACAGGAACAATAATTATCGCTGTTCCAAATTTTAAATCATACGATGCAAAACACTATAAAGAATTTTGGGCAGCTTTTGATGTGCCAAGACATTTGTGGCATTTTTCAAAAACAGCAATTGATAAATTATTCGATAAACAAAATATGATTTTAGAAGAGGTGAAGCCCATGTGGTTTGATAGTTTTTATGTGTCACTTTTATCGGAGAAGCATAAAACAGGAAAGATGAATTACATTTCTGGTTTTTTTATTGGCTTAGCATCAAATGTGTCAGGAATCTTTAAAAGAGAATTCTCATCGCACATTTACATCTTAAAAAACAAATAAAAACCATTTTAGATCGTTTTTAGACACTTTTTGGGTCTTTTCGATATCTATTAGCCAATAATTTTTGAAAACGGAAGAGATTTAAGATATGTAATCCACTTTTGATAGGTTCTTTATATGATGAATGATGTAACGATAAGAAATATTGATAACTAAAAAATAAATAAAAAAGGAACAAATTTGCATGTTGCGAACTTATTATTACTTTTACAAAAAAATAATTATTTATACCAAATGAAAAAAGCCATTTTAATTTTAGGAGTTGCGTTAAGCGTTTTAGCTTGTAACAAAAATGATGAAAAATCTGAAAGTTTTAAAACAGCCTATATTAATACATCTGAGTTGATTGAGAAATATGAAAAATTCAAAGACGAAGATGATAAGTTCAAAGTTAAATCTCAAGAGTTAGGAAGACCATTAGAAGCGAAAGTAAAAGCATTCCAAAATGAAGCACAAGGTTTCCAACAAAATGCACAAGCAAAAGGACAACAGTGGGCTCAACAAAAAGGTGCTGAATTACAACAACGTGAACAACAATTAGGAATGGAGCAAAATGCTTTATTACAGCAATTGCAACAAGAAGGTGCGGTTTTGAAAGATACTTTAATTAGTGAGGTAAAACAGTTTATCAAAACTTATGGTAAGAAGAAAGGATACGATTATGTATATGGAACAGGAGACGCTGCTACAGTTCTTTACGCTAAAGACCAATATGACATAACAAAAGATGTTTTAAAAGAATTAAACGATTCTTATAAGTCAACTAAGAAAGACGACAAACCGGAAGTGAAAACTGAAGAGAAAAAATAATTGAAAGTCCCGTTTAACGGGACTTTTATATTTAACATCGTTTCTATATATTTGTAGCTCAAAATTATAAGCCACATGGAACCATTATCAGCCGCAGCATCTTACGCACTTCGATTTATTAACCAAACCAATAAATCTATTTTTCTTACCGGTAAAGCCGGCACCGGAAAAACTACTCTTTTAAAAGAGATAATCGCTACTACGCACAAGAATACAGTAGTTGTGGCGCCCACAGGAATCGCCGCTTTGAATGCAAATGGTGTTACAATCCATTCGATGTTTCAGTTGCCATTTGGTGCTTTTATTCCTGACAACAAACAACTCCCCCACTTTTCTGATACTGTAAAATTCGAGAATCGCGATTCACTAGGACGTCACTTTAAGATGAATAACTTGAAACGTGCAGTAATCCGAAACATGGAACTTTTAGTTATTGATGAAGTTTCAATGTTAAGAGCGGATGTGCTTGATGCTATGGATTTTATGATGCGAAGAGTGCGTAGAATCGAAAGACCATTTGGAGGAGTACAAGTGCTGTTTATAGGAGATTTATTACAATTACCACCAGTTGTGAAGAATGAAGAATGGAGTATGTTGAAGAATTATTACCGCGGTATGTTCTTTTTCCATTCGCATATTATTCAACAATATCCCCCTTTATATATCGAATTAGATAAGATTTTTCGTCAGACAGATGCTGAGTTTATTGATGTTTTGAACAATTTAAGGCACAATAAAATTACTGCTGCAGATGTACAGATTTTGAATCAATTCGTACAACCTACTTTTGATCTAAAGAAAAATAAAGGTTTTATTACCTTAACTACGCATAACGCGAAGGCCGATACCATTAATGCACAATCCTTAAAAGATTTAGAAGGAAAACAGTTTACGTATGCGACTGAAATCACAGATGATTTCCCTGAAAAAATTTATCCGCTTGATGAGAAGCTACAGTTAAAGGTTGGTGCGCAAGTAATGTTTGTCAAGAACGATTTAAATGCGGACAAACAATTTTACAATGGTAAGATGGGCGTTATCAAGTCGTTAACTGAAAAAGAAATTTTTGTTTATTTTCCGGAAGAAAAGAAAATGATTGAAGTTGAACGTTATGAATGGCAGAATATTCGTTATAAGATTAACGAAAACACTAAAGAAATTCAGGAAGAAGTAATTGGAACGTTTGTCCACTACCCTATTAAGTTGGCTTGGGCAATTACGGTTCATAAAAGCCAAGGCTTAACGTTTGAAAAAGCTGCATTGGATGTATCGCAAGTTTTTGCGCCTGGACAAGCTTACGTGGCTTTATCGCGTTTACGTTCTTTAAAAGGGCTTGTTTTACTGTCTCCTTTGCGAATGAACGGTATTTCTAGCGATGAAGATGTATTGAATTATGCCGAAAATAAAGCTTCTGAAGAAATATTAAAACATTCGTTAGCAAAAGAAACATCAAGTTTTTGGTTGCATTCATTGATTATTGCGTTTGATTTCAAGCAATTAGTACAAGAATGGCGCAATCATTTGTTTAGTTATAAGTCCGAAGCACCAAAATCACCAAAAGGTAATCACGAAAAATGGGCGCAAAATCAACATGATAAATTAGCGCCGATTTTAGGACCTTCTGCTAATTTTTTAGTGCAATTGCAAAAGATATTTACTTCAGATAATCTACAACCCGAATTTGTTAAAGAACGTTGTGACGCTGCGTATGATTATTTTTTTAAAATCTTAGATGATATAGCTGAGGAGCTTTTGTTGAAGATTGAAGAAATCAAACGTACTAAAAAAGTAAAAGCTTTTCATGATGAATTAGTAGAGTTAGAAGAACTTCAAATACGAACGATTATCCAACTTAAAAAAGTAAAATTACTTACACAGACGATTGTAGAGGGAAAAGAAATTTCGAAACAAAATCTAGTTTCCGAAGATATTAATGTATACAAAATCAATAAGTTAGTCGTTGTTTCTGAACGCTTTAAAAAGCTTAACATTGCTTTGGTTGAAGATGACGATGATGTTTCTTATTATACGGATTCGAAAAAGAAAAAAACTGCTGGCCCCAAGAAATCTACATATGAAGATACGTTAGAATTATGGAAGCAGAACATGACTATTTTCGAAATAGCGAAACAGCGAAAACTTACGCCTCAGACCATTTATAATCACTTTACTAAGTTGATTCAAATGGAAATAGTACAACTTTCCGACATTTTACCTACTGATAAAATTACCGAATTAACCGCTGCTTTTAAAGATTTTAAAGGCGAAAGTTTAGGCGAATTAAAAGAAATCCACGGTGATAAATTCTCGTGGGATGAATTGCGAATGTTTAAAGCGAGTTTAGCTTAACCAATTCACGGCCATAATAGCTGGAATAAAGTAAATGACAATAGTTCTTGCACCATCGTAATCTTTAGCTAATCGTTGACCCAGCAAAAGAAACAACAAGGTAATACTAGATAAAATTGCGCCATAGAAACCTAATCCTCTGATTACAACATCTTGCATTAAATGTTGGATAATTCCAGAAATACATAAAGCACCCGAAGCAATTTCTAACAGTAGAATAATTCCTAGCGCAAAAGGAACTTGTTTTGCTAAAACTGTATTTGCAAAATGGCCCGTTAACCACTCTGTGTTTCCTTTCCAATCTTTTATTTTGTCATATCCTGATTGTAAGAAAGTTACTGCTAATAAAGCTAAAATTAAAAGGGGGGCTACTTGTATCATATTTATTCTTTTTTATGTATTAATCGCGTTAATTTTATAGAGAGATCGGTTAAAATAATTCTACTGCTTCCGTTACGCTCGATATGGTAAATGGCGTCTTCTAATTCTTTGTAAATTTCATTTATATTAGAACCATTCACAAAAGGCGCAAAGTTTTTCAATTCAAATTTTGGCACATTTGTTTCTAGAAATACTAAATTATTTGCATTGTAGTTTAAAAGTAATGCTTGTCTAAAAAACTGAATGCAATAATGTAAAAATTGCTTTTGAGTTTCTCTTCCTGTTTTGGAAATTTTTTCACTCCAAGCAATCAAGTCTAAAATAGCAGCCGCATTTCCTTTGGCTCTGAAAGCACTCCTTACCCACTCTATAAACCATTCGTCAAACGGAAATTCATCTTCTTCTTTTTTAAAAATGTGAAGTGCCTTGTTATAATTCCCCTCACATTGTAATGCTATTTTTTTCGCTTGTGCCAAATCACAATTTTCACTTGAAACCAATGCATCCGCAATAACAGTTTCACTTAAACCCATGAAATCAATTAATTGACATCGTGAAAGAATAGTCTGTAGTATGTCGTTTACATTTTCAGTAATTAAAATAAAGACAGTTTTAGCAGGCGGTTCTTCTAAAAGTTTTAATAATTTATTCGCTGAAGAAGTATTCATTTTGTCTGCCATCCAAATAATCATCACCTTATAACCACCTTCATAGGATTTTAAAGCTAATTTTTTATTAATTTCTGAAGCTTCATCAACATTTATTAATCCTTGTTTATTTTGAATACCAATTTTTTTCAACCAGTCGAATAAATTGCCATAAGGAGTTTCGGTTAAAAACTGGCGCCATTCCGTTAAAAAATTATCACTAACCGGATGACTTTTTATGCTATCAGTTGTTGCAACAGGAAATGCAAAATGCATATCGGGATGGGAAAAATGTTCAAATTTCAAATTACAAACGTTATTCGTACCTTGATTTTCTCCACCAACATTACCGCACAAAATATACTGCGCATAAGCAATTGCCATGGGTAAAATACCACAACCTTCTGGGCCCGCAAACAATTGTGCATGCGGTATTCTCCCCGCTTCAGCACTTTTTGTAAGATGGTTTTTAATGTGTTCTTGTCCTAAAATATCTTTAAAAAGCATGTGCCAAATATAAAACAATTTTGTGAATCAAATCCGTATAATTGTAAGGTTAATAATTTTTATAAGTAGTAATGGGCTGGTTTTTAAATACTACAAATTATTTTTTGGCACGTTTTTTGGAATCATTGTTTTGAACAACAGTATAAGATTATAATTTAGTACAAATGAGGAAGTTGTAGGGCGCTAAATTTTTCGCTTTATAATTCTTAATTAAATGTTAAATTAATGTAAATGCGACAGAAACGCTTAAAACTAGATTTTATTTTGTTTGTTTTTATTAAATAATATATATTTGTATTAATACAAATGAGAAAATGAAACTTTAAATTTTAAAAAACCCCTACATTATGAAAGGAATTTACTTAGGAATTTTATCAATTTTTTTATTAGCATCGGTTGAAGTTGTTGCTCAAAAAGGAGGAAAAGTTGTACCGCAAAAAATTATCATCAACGTAAGAGGAATATCTAAATTCCATAATTTAAAAGAACTTCAAGATATGTCTAAAGGTCAACTTATTCCTTTATACAAGGAAAGAGTTAAGATTTTATACAATGTTTTCCCTTATATTGGCGTTACTCCTCAGCCAGGTGTTTCATTTGCAGATCTTGGAATTCCTGCTAGTAAAGAAAACGTTTCAGCCTTAGATCAAGAAATTGTAAATAGATCACAGTTTATCGATAATAACGAGAAGTTCTTAGATGCGATTCTACCTTATTCTGATACAAAAAACATTATCGACGCGATCCTTTTTTACGAAGAAGTATTGAAAATGGTGAGTAACTCGACTCAGAAGTAATTTTTTTAACCCAATTTTATGAGAAATTTTAGATTTTTAATTATTGTTATGTTTAGTTGCTCATTTGCTTTTGCACAACAAGATTTGGGAATCGTTGGACCAAATAATTGGCTGTATGGTTGGACTTCGTTCAAGCCCCTAACGAACGATTATCCGCAAACCACAAAGATATTGCCAAATGTGATTTCGGCTGATTTTAAGTTGTCTGCTTTCGAGACATATAGTCTAATCGGTGAAGTTTATGTTACTAACAATGCGACGTTAACAATAGAAGCAGGGACAACTATTCGCGCAAGCGCTGATGAGTATAGCACATTAATAATAACAAAAGGATCAAAACTTATTGCGGAAGGATTGCCAAATAATCCTATAGTTTTCACTTCGTCAAGATCTGCACAGGAAAGAAAACCTGGAGATTGGGGTGGGATTTATATATTAGGAAGTGCACCCATAAACATTTATGGTGGCGTGTATAAAATTGAGTCGTCAATAGATCCTAATTTAATTATAGGTGGTGGAACAAACCCTGCAGACAATTCGGGTTCTATAAAGAACATTAGAGTTGAATTTGCTGGAAAAGGTAAAAATAGAAATGGTATCTATGATGCTCTAACTTTTATAGGCGTTGGGACTGGTACAGTGATTGAAGGTATCCAATCTAGTTTTTCAAACGGAAATTCATTTAAGTTTGTAGGCGGTAACGTTAAAGGGACCAAGTTGATCGCTTATCGTTCAAAAAATAGTGACTTTGAGTTGACGCAGGGCGTTTCATGTGATTTAAGCAATGGCTTAATTATACGTTATGCATTCTTTTCAGCGAGTACAAGTTTTAGAGCTGTAACTATCAAACAATACGAGAATAAGGATATGACTGATATGACAAAGCCTCCTACTAATGTTTTGATGACTAACTTTTCAATGATTAATGAAAGTGATGGAGAGGCAGTTACTGCAGGATTAATTAAGGAAGCAGTGCTAATCAATGATGGTTGTTTTTTCTCGCTTAACAAGAGTATCATATCAGGTTTTGAAACAGCACTTTTATTAAGTTCAAATTTAGAATTAAAGCCGGAAAATATTAATAAAATAAAATTAAAGAAGATATTCTTCAATAATTGTGAAAATAACATTACTTCTGAATTAGGAGCAACAGAAAGCCAGGATTTAGAATCAATGTATGCCGCAGCAATTTATGGTAATGTTTATTATAAGGCCAAGGCAACGGATATTTTTAATGATCCTAATAACGATAGAACGCCAGATTATAGAATCAAGATTAGCGGTGTTAAGTAGTTTTTTTCTGTAATGCAGTCGGATCTGTAAAATTGCTTCACACCAATTTGATGAATAAAGTTAACCATACAAAATATTAATTTTTGTAAACGGTTTGATTTAATAGGTAATGCTTCTTAAATAATAGTAAAAAAGGATGTTTTTAATGATTTATAAATCATTAAAAACATCCTTTTTTACTTTAAAATCAAATCTGCTCCTTACTCGTTGTCATTTTAAATGTATCTCAATATTAAAATATTAATACAAATAAAGACATTATAATAATGTAATTTAAATTCCTAAATTGTTTCTACATAAACTATTTAGATTTAGTTCATCAAAAAGGAAATTAAATTTTAACTCATTTTAGTACATAATAACTTACTTATAAAATTATTTGTCTAACAATAGAAAACGAGTAATATACTGTAAGAAGTTATGCGTATTGTTAAATTTGTATATATTCAATTTGAACTTAATATTATTTGATAATTGTTTGCTATAATTATCTAGTATTATTGAAATAGGTACAATATCCCTATGCGTATGATCTCCAAGCATGTAAATCGCTAAAACAATAATCGACTAAAATGATAAAAAAAAAATGATTTTAAGCATCTTATTTCAAATTGTGTACCATTAAATTTACTTAATTATAACGCTTAATATTTTCACATTGTGCAAATGTTAAAAAATATTAAAAGTTATTTTATAAAATCAGTACTATTTTATACTATATTTGCCCCAAATAATCTTATCATAAGTAGATTCTACTTTTAATCTTATTACTGAAAGAAGCTTCATTTGAATGAAAAGGCCTTTAAATGCTAAGATAAAAAGATAAAAAAGTATAGAAAATCTGTAATGATTAGAACGAAAAAAAAATTATATTTGTTAAGATTATTATAAAATTACAGTAAAATAAATTAGTTTGTTTAAATGTTCGAATTTAACTTGAGGTTAGAATCGACTAAAACTCTTCAAACTTTTGTTATTCAAGTTGTAAAATAAACAAAAAGAATACCCAAAACTATAATAAAATAAACTTTTAATTTAACACAATGACAAAAACCAATCATCTGTAATCTTCGTAATTCAGTTGTATAAATCTTTAAAATAGTACTTCTGAAGGATTCGCAATATTGCACAATGCCAATTATCTAAAAATTTTTAGGATCTAATCTTTTTAAGAAATAGATCGTATGAGTTAAGTTCTGTATTTTGATAGAGATTATTTTTTTAGAATTAGGTATTGTATTTTAGATTTGGTTTTGTCACCACTTCTTAAACAGCAACAAAGTTTTAAAGTAGAAAAGTAAATTTTTCTTTTAAGGATAAGTTTAAGAAATATTATATAAAAAAAATTAAGTATGTACGCGTCACAAGTTTCTATTAAATATCTGGTATTGACGATTATCCTTGCGGTATCGTCGACAGTTAGTGGCCAAATTCAGATTAGTCTGCAACAGCTCGGTTTTCAATTTAAGTGTCAAACAGAATTTATCAACACATCACATACAGTTACATTTTCCGCTTCACCTACCAGTGCTATTAATCCTGGTAATATTTTTTCTTTAGAATTATCTAATGATGAGTTTGCTACATATACTGTAATTACTCCAACTTCCATTACCCAGTCTGGTGCAAATTTTACCATGACTTTCAGCTTTCCTCAAGAAACGTTTGGATTAAATTATAAATTAAGAGTAAGAAGTTCTAGTCCTGCAAAATTAAGTGTGCCTTCTGTAGCGTTTGATGCTTACTTTATACCACATAATCAAGAAATAGTGTTAAATACACCTGTAGGGATTGATAACGTTTCATTTTGTTCAGGGGCAACAAGTTTTACGCTCTTTATTTACGATTCAGGAACTAGCTCATCTCCTCTTTTTTACCCGCAATTAACTTATGTGTGGAAGAAAAGACAGACGCCAAATGATATTGTGGTGGGAACAGGTAGTTCTTTAGCAGTTACTCAACCTGGCGAATATTATGTGGAAACTAATTATGGAGTTTGTAGCCCTTCTTTTGATTCTAAATCCAGAATCGTTACAGTTTCTTCTCAAGCATCTTCACCTTTAACGATTACTAGTAGCGATGGTAACCAAATATGTGAAGGAACACCTGTAACTTTAACAGGAAGTTTAACCGGTGGAGGCAATACTTACAAGTGGTACAAAGATCTAGTATTAATTACAGGAGCAAATGGTAGTAGTTATGTAACTACGTATGCAGGTGAATATAAATTAGTTGTAGATAACGGAATTTGTGTTTCTGAAGCAACAATTTTGTTAAGCCCTATTACCTTTAACTCTAGTGTAAGTCCTTCGAATACGATAATGATATATGAAGGACAGACCTCCACTATAGTTGCTACGACGACAGCAGTAAATCCAGTTTTTCAGTGGTTTAGAAATGGAGTATTATTAACAGAAACTTCTAGTTCATTAGTTGTAAGCGATATAGGAACTTATAAAGTTGTTATCACGCAAACATTAGGTTGCGCTGCTAGTGAGGAAATAGAAATAATAGTTAAAAAGCCGGAAATTGATGATGTTCCGAATCTTATAAGTCCAAACAACGATGGATTCAACGATACATGGGTGTTGCCAAGTGCAATTACTTCTCAATCAGATATAAATATAAAAATTTTTAATTCTTCTGGAAAGATGGTGTTATCAACAAATAACTATCTAAATGATTGGCCAACAGAAGAATCAGATTATAAAAATTCAAACGCTGTATTTTATTATATACTATCGAAAGGTGGGGATAAAATCAAGCAAGGAACAATAACAGTTATAAAGTAATTACGATTTGAAACATAGATACTTCTTATTATTAACTTCACTACTTTTTAGCATTACTCTGTTTTCACAGGATAATGCTTACAGTTCTTTTGATATAAATTTAAAGAATTCGATAAAATTCAATAAGCACCTACTTAATCCTGCTTTTAGTTTTGCGCGAGAAACTGCTCCAACGATAACAATAGTTAACAGACGTCAATGGGTAAATTTCGAAAATGCACCTCAATTTTATTTTGGGAATTATTTAGGAAGTTTAAGTGATAGGTCTCGATTTGGAGTTGGATTATATCAACAAAGTGTTGGTGTTTTGAAAAACTTCGGAGGTGTTTTAAACTATTCTTATAATGTGCCAGTTGGATATGAGTCTAATCTTACATTTGGTTTAAATACTTATTTCTACAATTCTGCTTTTGATGTTGCAAAAGTTATAACTATTGAAAATGAGCCTTTGTTGGAAAATCAGAAAGCGAATTCACTTATAGCTATTAAACCGGGTATCAACTTCGGAACCGAATTTTTTGACTTTGGAATTGCAGTAAATAATATGGTTTTATTTAATATTGCAACTAGTGAAATGGTTAAGGATAATCAAGAAAATAGTTATTTAGGACATATTATGTATACTGGTTATCTTAGTAGTTATAGAAGTTTTCTTGATGAAGCTAAGTTTTCTACATTGTTTTTTGTTGAAAAAAAGAAAGATGCTACTGGTTTGGCAGCTAACTTTATGTTAGATATTCCAAACAAAGGATGGGTGCAAGGTGGATATAATACTCTTGCGGGTTTTTCTGCAGGAGTTGGAGTTACAATTTCAGAAAAGTTTTCGATAGGTTATAATTATGATTTAGGACTTGGTGATATTTCTCAGTTAGGGTCAAGTCATCAATTTTTGCTTGCGTATACTTTTGAAGAGTACGGTGAATCGAACAAAACGTACGTACCTATTACAAATAAATCTAAGAATAATGCTAAGAAAGCACCTGGTACTCCTGCTAAATCTGCAGCCGAGATAGCTAAAGAAAATGCCGAAAAATTAGCTAATGCAAAATTAGAACGAGAAAGATTAGCTTTAGAAGCGGCTGCAAATGCGGAGAAAAATAGACTTGCTTTAGAGGAAGCAGCTCGTCTTAAAGCTGAGGAAGTAGCGAATAAAAAAGCACAAGCAGAACAAGACAGGTTAGATGCTGAAGAAGCAGCTCGTACAAAATCAACTACAGACATATCACAAGCAGAAAAAGATAGATTAGCTGCAGAAGAGGCAGCTCGTGCAAAAGCAGCAGCGGATAAAGCTAAGGCAGAAGCGTCGGCAAAAGCGTCGGCAAAAGCGCAAGCAGAAAAGGATAAATTAGCAGCAGATGAAGCGGCTCGTGCAAAAGCGGCTCGTGCAAAAGCGGCTGCAGACAGAGCGAAAGCGCTAGCAGTGGCTAAAACGAAGGCAGAAAAAGACAGATTAGCTGCAGAAGAAGCAGCTCGTGCAAAAGCAGCAGCAGACAAAGCACAGGCAGATGCAGCTTCTAGAGCTCAAGCAGAAAAAGACAGATTAGCAGCAGCAGAAGTAGCTCGTGCAAAAGCAGCAGCAGACAAATCTCAGGCAGATGCAGCTTCTAGAGCTCAAGCAGAAAAAGACAGATTAGCAGCGGAAGAAGCAGCTCGTGCAAGAGTATTAGCAGACAAAGCACAGGCAGATGCAGCGTCAAAAGCTCAAGCAGAAAAAGACAGATTAGCAGCGGAAGAAGCAGCTCGTGCAAAAGCAGCAGCAGACAAAGCACAGGCAGATGCAGCGTCAAAAGCTCAAGCAGAAAAAGACAGATTAGCTGCAGAAGAAGCAGCTCGTGCAAAAGCATTAGCAAATAAAGCACAGGCAGATGCAGCGTCAAAAGCTCAAGCAGAAAAAGACAGATTAGCTGCGGAAGAAGCAGCTCGTGCAAAAGCAGTAGCAGACAAAGCTCAGGCAGATGCATCTTCTAGAGCTCAAGCAGAAAAAGACAGATTAGCAGCAGAAGAAGCAGCTCGTGTAAAAGCATTAGCAGATAAAGCACAGGCAGATGCAGCGTCAAAAGCTCAAGCAGAAAAAGATAGATTAGCAGCAGAAGAAGCAGCTCGTGTAAAGGCCGCAAAAGATAAAGCTAACGCAGCAGCAGAAAAAGACAGATTAGCTGCAGAAGAGGCAGCTCGTGCAAAAGCAGCTTCAGACAAAGCTCAGGCAGATAAAGATAGATTAGCAGCTGATGAGGCAGCTCTTAGAAAGAAATTAGAATCTGATGAATCTAACAAAGTTGTTGAGGCATTTAAGAAAGACATTGAATTAAAAACAGCAACATCAGATAAATTAACTAAGAGTTTAGAATCTATCGTTAAGGAAAGAGACGAGGACTTAAAAGAATTTTTATTAGAAAACACATTGAATGCAGATGGTACTCCTAGAGCTGCCAAAGGTTTTGTCAGTACATCAGAATCAAACGCAAAACTTCAAAGTTTAAAATCAGAAATAAATGTAAATAAAGTTGAGTTTGATAAACTTATTAGAGATTTTGAGGCTTCAAATAATCAAAGACAGAAAGAAATAAAACAAAAAGGAATTTCTGACATTGACGCAAAACCTTTAAATGATTATTATTTAAAAATGTTAAATGATTTAAAATTAAAAAGAGAAACATTTAACAAACTGGAAAAAGAAGCGGACATCAAAATCCAAAGAATAAAAGACGAGAAAGAAGCTGAAAGATTGAGAAGGATTAAGAGAGCAGACTATGATAGTGAAAGTGAAAGAAATTTAAGAAATCAGCAATATTTAGAAAGTTTGAAGAAAAATCAGGAAGCTGTTAGTGGTAATCAAACAACTACTAAAAATAAAGATGGTGAGTCAAACGCAAACACAAACGCTGTTACTGAAATTCCAATTATTAAAAAATTAACGGATGTAAGTGCGGGTTACTATTTAGTGCTAGAAACTTTTAGTAATTTAGAGGAAACAAAAATATATTTAGCAACTGTAATTAAAGAAGGTGGTGGCTCAAATGTTAATTTCTTTTACAACTTACACAATAGTACATATTACGTTTATATTGGAAAAACAGACGGTATGGGCGATGCAAATGAAGAGTTAAAAGCTAAAGGAAGTAAAACATATAACAAGAACATGTTTATTGCCAAGGTTGAATAATAGATTATAATTAAAATAAGACAATTAAATAAATAGAAACTTAATTCTAGTAACATAATGAAAAGAACTACCCAAAAATTCTTATTCCTACTGTCATTCTTTGTGCTGGTGACTAACACTATTGTGGCGCAAAACGCTGTTCCTTTCACAGCAAAGTATAATGCATCTCTTAAAGGAGATATGTTATTGATAGGAAATGGAATACTTAACAGAAAAACAACCACAGATAATCCAAACGTTGCTTACAATGGAACAGATCTAAACGATAATTTAGATATGCAATATATTGATATCGATGGTGATACTTCTACCTTTTCTTCCAGTAGTGCGAATCTAACAATCCCGACATTAGGTGCAGGCAATTGCTATAAAATTGCGTATGCAGCGTTGTATTGGGGAGGAGTTTACAGTAAAGCAAATGTAGATGCAGCAGGGACGGCCTCAGGCGATGTTGTTAAAGCAAATTTTAACAAAGTTAAATTTAAATTACCGGGAGGAACCTATACTGATATAACTGGAACAATATTATATGACTCACCTTATGTGGCAACTGACGCTACAAATGCCACTTATTCTTATGCTGGATTTGCTAACGTAACTAGTTTATTACAAGGACTTCCAGATGCGAATGGAACTTATACTGTTGCTAATTTAATTGCTGGAAAAGGTAAGCGAAGTTCAGGCGGATGGTCACTTTTTATAGTATATGAAGACCCATTAGCTACTGCAAAAAACATTACGAGTTTCGATGGTTTTAGCGGTGTAAAGGGCGGACAAAGTTTGAATATTCCGATATCGGGGTTTACTACAATCCCATTCGGACCGGTAAGAGCAAAAGTTGCTTTTTCTGCACTTGAAGGAGATTTCGGAATAACAGGTGATAGACTACAAATCAACAGTGTTGATATGTCAACGGGGACGAGAGGTACAAATAACTTTTTTAATAGTTCAATTAATGATATAAATGGTTCTTTTTTAAATAGGTTGCCGGCAAGTAAAAATCTTCTAGGATTTGATGCAGGAATTTTTGAAGTCCTCCCAGCTTCCATAATACCAAATAATGCTACTTCTGCAACAGTTACTTTAGTAACCGATGGAGACCAGTATTTTTACTATTTCAACGCCTTTGCCGTAGAAATAATTCAGCCACAAATTAATCTTATTAAGACAGTTACAGACTTAACTAATATTAATATTGGAAACGGCAATGTCAATCTTGGACAACAATTGTATTACGATTTAGAATTTCAGAACATTGGTAATGACAATGCGACATTTTTTACCATTACAGATATTCTTCCGGTTAACGTAAATTTCTTGCCAGCTGATTTGATTTTACCTCCTGGTGTTACCCATGTTTTTGATGCAGCTACGAATAAGGTTACTTTTACCATTCCTAATGCATTAGTAACTACTGGAGGAGCGAAGTACAAAATTAGAATTAAAGTTAAAGTAGTTGAAACTTGCGATAAGTTAAGAGATGCGTGTTCAAACGAAATTAAAAACCAAGCTTTTAAAACTTATTCAAGCCAAACTAATAACAATATAGTTGAAAATGAACAACCGAGCGCCTCTAGTATAAGTGGATGTTTAATTCCAGAACCAGGTACTACAAATTTTCTTGTAGGTATAGACGGTTGTATTTATGCGAGGGAAGAGGTATTATGTGGAGCGAATGTAACTTTAACTGCAGGCGCAAATTACACGTCATATCAGTGGCATAATGGATCTCCCGCTACTGCAGCTAATGCTATACCAGGAGCAACAAGTCAATCATATACAACAACAGTGGCGGGCGTATATTCAGTTGTGAATACTGCTCCTGCACCTTGTCTAACAATTACAGAAACAATTACAGTAATTAATTTCGATGCTCTTGTCCCTAATCCTTTAATTGGAGCTGGAGATGTTGATGCCATTTGTACAAACGACGGTTCGATTTTGCCTAAGATCTTTCTATGTGGAGCAGGAGACACTCGTTTAATACAAACAAACATATTAAATGCTACAAGTATTATATGGGAAAAATTAAATGAAGCTAGTTGTGCTGCATCTACAATTGTAGATTGTCCTAACACAAATTCATCTTGTGTATGGAGTCAGGTGGGTACGGGACCAAATTTTACTGCAAACGTAGCTGGACAATATAGAGTTAAAATTGTTTTCCAAAACGGATGTTTTAGAACCTACCATTTTAATGTCTTCCAAAATTTATTCACGCCAACAGAAGTACATAAAGATATCATTTGTGGTAAAAATGGTTCAATTACAGTTAACGGAGTTCCGCCTGGATATGAATATAGTTTGAATGCTGCTGGACCATGGGTTACAACAAATGTTTTTTCAATTCCTACAGCTAATAATTATACGGTTTACATTAGACAAATAGGAACAGGAGTTGGAAACTGCGTTTTCGAATTACCTAACATTTCTATTCGTGAAAGAAACTTTACAGTCGATGTAATCCCAACGCAACCATTGTGTAATGATTCAAAAGGTAGTATACGAGTTCAGATAAATGATGCTGAGCCACAATATACTTATCAATTATTTTTAGGAGCCACATTAGTAGCTTCTGCAGGACCAATAAATAGTAATGACCATATTTTTTCTGGATTAAATCCTGGAGCTTATACTATTATAGCCAGTACAGCAGATGGTTGTACTAGTACTCAAAATGCTGCTATAATTGCTCCCGATGCTATTACTGTGACAGCTAATGTTACGATTCCTTTGACATGTAGTCCTGGTGAAATTACGATATATCCTGTTGGTGGAACAGGGCCGTACATTTATCAGCTGAACCCACCTGCATTTCAATCCACTCCAAATTTTGAAATTACGGCACCTGGTACTTATAATATAACTGTTACAGATTTTAATAACTGCGTAGCAACAACTACAATAGTTGTAAATGAAATTCCAATGCCAGAATTTACAGTTACGCAAACAAATTCGGCTTGTTACGGAAGCGATAGTGGAAGTATTTTATTTAATGTAACTAATAATAATGGTTACACACTTTCGTATAGTATTGACAATGGAACGACATTTACTGCAAACCCAAGTTTTACGGGTCTACCAGCAGGAACATATCAAACAGTTGTTCAATATGTTTTAGGAAGTACAATTTGTACTACTGTTGCACAAGCTATAACTATAACAGAACCAGCAACAGCTTTAACGGCTTCGGGTGGTGTTTCGCAACTTGCAGGTTGTGGCCCGTCAGGAGAAGGAGAAGTTAGAATCACAAATCCGCAAGGAGGAGTTCAGGCATATGAATATAGTTTTGACAATGGTATTACATACGGAACTGCAAATACTAAATTTTTGCCAGCAGGTACTTATACTCTTTATATTAGAGATGCTAACCTGTGTGTATATCCAATGAATATTACAATTGATCCAATTCCAACACCTCCAACAATTGTTGTGAATAACCCTGATTTCAATTGTGATGGTACAGCCACATCTACAATTACGGTTAATGATAACGGTGGAAGTTTTGAATACACTTACTTATTGGATGGTGTTCCTAATACAAACGTTCCTAATAATGTTTTTCTAGATGTACCTTGTGGTGATCACACTATCAAAGTGCAGTACAAAAATTTAAATATTCCTACTTTTAGTAATCTTTTAAACGAAGATTTTGGACAAGGAATTCATACAACATCGCCTGGGATTAATCCAGCATACTGTTTTGAAAGACAAGTAGCAGCAACTCAATGTAATGGAAGTACTCAAATAAACGATGGAGATTATGCAGTTTTAAATAGAATCGATCCTAGATTTGGGACATGGGCTGATGCTAAAGATCATACCTCAAATGGAACTAATCCAAATGGTAGATTTTTATGTGTTAACATTGGTGGGGTTGCTGGCGTAGGAGGAATCCTATACAGCAAACCTATTGTAGATATTATTCCAAATCAAGATGTTCAGGTTTCTGTTTGGGCCATGAATTTATTAATGAGTGGAACAACAGGATTCAATCCTAATTTAACAATACAGTTAGTTAAAGATTTAGGTCTTCCTACGCAAGTTATAATCGCCTCGCAAGAAACTGGAGATATTCCAAAGATTTCAAATTGGCAAAATTATACACTAGCCTTAAATCCTGGAAATAATACAAATTTAAATTTTGTTATCAGATCTAATATTACTGAAACGCAAGGTAATGATGTGGTTATTGACGACATTAACGTTTATCAGATTCCAAAATCTTGTATAACAGAAGTTGATTTCCCTGTTACTATTGCATGTAATCAAGCTTTTAGTGCATCTATAACAGGTCATACTGATGTAGCGTGTAATGGTGGAGCTGATGGTAAGCTTACTATTGCAGTGCAAAACTTTGCTCTTCCATATGGTTTTGACTATTCAATCGATGGTGGAACTAATTGGGTAAACTCTACAACATCTCCTGTAATTGTAACAAGCTTAGGCGCTAATTCGTACAATGTTTTAGTGCGATATGATAATACTGCAACTACGTGTTCATTCCCTTTCACACAAGTAATAGCAGAACCAACTCCTTTAGTTGTTAATGCAAGCCTTACTACTCCAGCGACTTGTTTAGTTGGTGGTACGATTACAGCTGTTGTAACGGGTGGTACTGCTAATTATCAATATCAATTATTAGATAATTTAGGAAATATTGTACGACCATTTCAAAACAGCGCAGTATTTACAAATGTTGTAGCTGGTGACTATGTTGTAATAGTTAAAGATGCAAATGGTTGTTCAAATCCTATAGGAGTTTCAATTAACGTGCCAGCAGCGGTTACGCCAACGGCAACTATTTCGCTAACATCGGATTTATGTTATGATACTGTAAACGCAGCAACAATTGTTGTTGATGCTATAAACGGAGTGCTTCCATATAAATTCAGTATTAATGGTGGTGTCTTCCAAAACAGTAATACTTTTAGCGGTTTATTACCTGGATCTTATACGGTTACAGTTCGTGATGCTTATGGTTGTGAAGTTACTTTAGCAGCTGTAACTATTTCACCGCAATTAACTGCAAACATTTTAATTGCAAATAATCTTAATTGTGGCGCATCTCCAGACGCAACACTTTCAGGAACAATTTCGGGTGGATTAGCTCCGTATACTTACCAAGTTTCATTTAACGGTGGCGCTTTAAGCACACCTGTAACTAATGTTATTGGTACTACATATAATTATAATGCTACAGTAACTGGTAATTATCAGTTTACAATTACAGATGCAAGTGGATGTACTTTTGTTTCAAACACAATAGTAGTTAAACCTTTGCCAGTTTTACCAGCTCCTACTGTAGTTCAAACTAATGCAATTTTATGTCATGGCGATAGCAACGCAGCTATAGCGGTAAATGCTTCTGGTGGCTTGTCACCTTACGTTATTAATGTTTTAAATACTACCACTGGTTTTAATTACGGAACGCAAACTTCTGGATTAGAAGCTGGAGTGTATGTAATTACAGTTACTGATGCTAATTCATGTACAGCTTCAACCAGCATTACAATTACGGAGCCTGCTTCAATTAATTACACTACTATTAAAACAGATATTTTATGCAGTGGTGGGGTAACTGCGCCTGGTGCAATTGAAGTAGTCAATGTCGTTGGTGGAACGGCTCCTTTCAATTACTATGTTACTAATAGTTTCGGTTACTATGACACTTTTACTTCTGCAACTGGTCAGGATCATTCTTTCATTATTTTAAATTTTGGAATTTATGATGTTACTGTTGTTGATGCTAATGGATGTCAAATGGCTATTAACGGTATTATTATTTCATCACCACCTGATAGTTTAACAATTGATTTAACAACTGCTACAGTTGATTGTACTATTGGAGGAACTGTACAGGTTACAGTTAATTCTCCTATTGCAGGTGGACCATATCATTTTGCCATTTATCAAGATTTAACACCGGCAAACCCTCCTTATCCTGAGTATATTACTAATCCAGGTCTTTACGTTGATGCAGATGTACCTGGAGGATTAACAGCTACATTTATAGGTCTGCTTCCTGGTGTAACATATAGTTTTATTGTGTATGACGAAACAACGAAATGTCATTATTTTGAAACAGCTTCAGGACCAGTTCCAACACCATCATCTGTTACTTCGACTGTAACTCCTAATAACGTTACATGTACTGGATTTGCTGATGGTAGCGTTTCATTCACTTTCGAAGGTTATTCTGGAACAAGCGTTTCTTACCAAATATTCACAGCTTTAAATAATGTTCCAGTTGGGCCTATTGGGGTTTCAAATGGTTTGACAGGAGGTCCTACTACAGTATCAAATTTCGGAGCTTTGCCTCCGGGAGTTTATTACGTATTATTTACTGAAGTTGATGGAACTTATATCGGATGTTCTCAAGCATCTGCCAATTTCTCAATTTTTCAATCTGCAGTAGGATTAGAATTAAATGCAAGTGTTGTTAAAAATGATAATTGTGGAATTAACGCAGGACAAATAAATGCTATTGGTTCTTTCGGAACTGCTCCTTATCAATATCAATTGGTTACAGCAGGAGGAACTCCTCCAACTGCTACTACTTGGGCGGGTCAAACTTCTCCATTATTTAATGCTGAAGGTGGAAGTTATGATGTATATGTAAAAGATCGTAACAACTGTATTAAGACGGTTACTATTAATTTACCAACAGACTCATCTCCTCAAATCGCAATTAGTCAAGATGCAACCACAACTTGTAATGCGAATGAAGGAAGTTATTCAATAACAGTTTTTAGAGATAACACAGTAGGGATTGCTCCTTTTACGTACAGCGTAGACGGTAGTGCTTTTAACTCTTATACAGAAGATGCTTTATTCTCATTTGTAATTTCTGGGTTAAATTCTGGAACACATACTATTGTGATAAAAGACGCCAATGGTTGTTTAGATACTAAAAATATTATTATAAATGCACCTATCGTTGGTAATGCAGTTGCAAGTATTGCTGCTGCTACAGATTGCGGTGCTAGTGACGGTATAATTACAGTAAATGCAGTTGGTGGCTCAGGAAGCTATTCTTACAGCATTTTACCGAACCCAGCAGGAATTACCTTGACAGCAAATGTTTTCACTAATATTCCTTCAGGTAATTACCAAGTTACTATTACTGATTTAACATCTCTTTGTACTTCTGTAGTGACAGTTGATCTGGCAACTCCAGCACCTGTGTTGTTTACATCGACAGTTACAGATGTAACTTGTTACGCGGGAAGTGATGGTAGTATTGAAGTTATTTTAGATCCAGCAAGTACTGATCCGGTTTATACTTATCAG
This sequence comes from Flavobacterium ardleyense, assembly GCF_042686085.1. Taxonomy (GTDB): domain Bacteria; phylum Bacteroidota; class Bacteroidia; order Flavobacteriales; family Flavobacteriaceae; genus Flavobacterium; species Flavobacterium ardleyense. The sequence continues at coordinate 356,935 of NZ_JBHUOL010000012.1, read as the reverse complement.
ATTACTGGACCTGTAACAGTTGGACCTCAAACTTCGAATGTATTTAACGGCTTACCAACTGGTACATATTCTGTTACAGTTTTATCGGCGAGAGGATGTTCACTTTCGCAAGCTGTTGTTGTTAATCAACCAGCTGAAATTTTAGTACCCGTCTTATCTATAGCTGTTTCACAGTTTGATTGTAATTCTGGAACAAATGCTACTAATTTTGCTACTATTACTGTTACTGGTGTAACTGGCGGATCTTCAACTTATATTAATTATGAGTTTGTTTTGGGCGGTACAATTGTACAAAGCGGTACTAGCAACGTTTATACAGAATCTAATTTATTAGGTGGAGCATATACTGTTAATGTTTATGATAATAATGGGTGTATGGGGACTACAGCTACTGCTGTTATTATTACTCCATTCGTATCCATTGCTACTCCTTCTGTTACTGTTACAAGTGCAATTACTTGTACTACTGATGAAGCAATCACAATTAACGTGGTTAGCACTGGAGGTATTCCTGCTAATCTAACTTATACGGTTGTAGGATTAGCTAGTAATCCATATAACGTTACACAATCTAATAATCCGAACTTTACTGGATTGACGGTTGGTAATTACGAGATAACTGTTTTAAATGTTGACACTGGATGTAGTGTTAAAACTATTCATTATGTCTTTAGTCCAAATACATTTAATGTAAATGTGACAGTAAGCAATAATGTAACTTGTTTTGGAGCTTCGGAAGGAAGTATTGTTGTTAATTTCATTGACAATGATCTTACATCTACGAATGATGCTGGTCCGTTTACTTATGTTGTTACTAATCAATTAGGTAATCAAGTAGCAAACGGAACTACTACTTCGGCAGGTCCAGAAATAATAAATGGTTTAGCAAGTGGTATTTATCAATTGCAGGCTACTTTAGTCAACACTCCGTTCTGTACAGTAACTACAAACTTTACGATTACACAACCGGCTGCAGTTTTGGAAATATTCGCAAATAGCACACCTATAACTTGTGTTGCTACTTCAGACGATGGTACAATTAGTGTTTCTGCATTGAATGGTTGGGGTGCTCCTTATGAATTCCAACTAGAACTTGGTGCTACAGTTGTTAGCGCTTGGTCAACTAGTAGCTATTTTACGGGGCTTACTCCGGGTACTTACACAGCAAGTGTTAGAGATGCTTTAGGATGCCCCCTTTCAACAACGATTACTTTGAATGTTCCTACACCTATAAATGCCTCTGCAAGTGCTACTGCTACAAGTCTTTTATGTTTTAATGATAACAATGGCGAAATTATTGTTACAGGTGTTACAGGTGGTTCTGGTTCTGGTTATTTATATAGTTTGCTAAATGTAACAACAGGTCTTACATCTGCTCCACAAACGAGCAATGTGTTCGCAAACTTAGGTGCGGGAACTTATCAGGTTATTGTATCAGATTCATTCACTTGTGAATTTATATCTGCGCCTATTGTTATTACGCAACCAGCTGATTTAGTTCAAGCACAATTGGCAACTGCAACAACTGCAACTTGTGAAATTGACGCGACAATTACATTGTCTGCATCGGGAGGAACTGCGCCGTACAGATATAGCACCACAACTGGAGGTCCTTATACTGCTTTTACTGGTTCTGTGACTTTCAACGCACCTGCAGGTATTTACAAATACTTTGTTGTAGATGCAAATAACTGTACAGAGGCTGAATCTACAGAAATCACTGTTTCACCAGTTGTTCCTGTTTCGGTAACAGTTAATACTGCGAATGCAATAATTTATTGTAACGGAGGTACAGCTACTGTAACAGCTACAGCCACTGATGGTTTGGGAGGATATACTTATACGCTTAACCCGGCAACCGCTGGAGTTACTGAAAATAATGGTGTTTTTGAAAATGTCCCAGCTGGTACTTATACAATTGACGTTACGAGTGGTGATTGTTCTGGTGCTTCAGTACCATTTGTAATCAACCAACCAGAGCCAATTGTAGCTACCGTTAGTTCTACTAATGTTACATGTAACGGTTTAGATAACGGTATCATTGAAGTTATAGCAACAGGAGGAACAGGAATAATTCAATATTCTATTTCATCTAATCCGCTTGAAACTGTTAATAGTGGTTTGTTTACAAACTTAGCAGCAGGTACATATACTATCTCTGTTCAAGATCAGGCAGGATGCTTTTTAGCACCTATTACGGTTACTATAACTCAACCTGAGCCAATCTCTTTTGTGTCTTTCGGCCCAGTTCAAGAAGAGGTTTGTTATGTCGATGGAGGAAGTATTTCTTTCAGTTTAACAGGAGGTACGGTAACGGCTACTGTTGGTTATACTGTTGTTGTTAACGGAGGAGCTTATACTCAAACTTCTTTAACAGGTGACTTTAATTTTACAAATTTACCTGCGGGATTATATAATTTCATAGTTAAAGACGCTAACGGATGTGCTGATTTACAATTTGAAGAAATTTTAAATCCAGGAGTTGATATTCAAGGAATTGTAGATGTTGACTATTTATGTACAGGAAACAGTCCTACGAATATTGTTACTGTTTTTGTAAATCCAGATGTTCCTTTAAGTGAATTTACTTTCAGCTTAGATGGTGCAGCGCCTGTTTCATCAAACGTATTCTACGGAGTTGGACCAGCAGGAAATCATCAGATAGTTATTAATCATATTTCAGGATGTATTGAGACACTTCCATTCACAGTAGTGGCTTATTCTTCACCGGAATTAACATTAGCTCAAACAGGTTTAAATCAATTCACAGCTATAACAGTTGGAGGAGCAGGAGATAATCAGTATACGCTTAACGGACAAGATGTTGGTACAACTACTGTTTACATGATTAATCAAACTGGAAATTATACGGTAACGGTTACAGACGCTAATGGTTGTACAGATACTAAAGTGATCTTCATGAAGTTCTATGATGTAACAATTCCAAACTTCTTCACACCAGATGGTGATGGAAATAATGATGGTTGGTCTCCGATATATACTGATAACTTCCCTAATTTAGTGGTTTACATTTTTGATAGATATAGCAGAAAAGTAGCTTCACTTAAACAAGGAGATTCTTGGGATGGAACGTATAATAACAAACCATTGCCTACAGGTGATTACTGGTATGTTATTAAATTAAACGGCGATTCTGATACAAGAGAATTTATTGGTAATTTCACATTATACAGATAAAAGCAGAGCCACATAATTTATTTTAAGGTTGTAAACCAAATCATCATTTAAAAGTATCTCATGAAAAATATATTTAGCCTAACAATTATTTTATTATCCTTTATAAAGGGTTTTGGACAGGAACTAACGGTTCCTGCCCAAACCCAATATTTGGCCGATAATCCTTTTCTAGTTTCAGCAACCTATGCTGGAATTGGAGATAACGTTCGAATTCGTTTAAACGGATTAACGCAATGGGTTGGAGTAAAAGATGCGCCTATGAATCAAGCTTTATCAGCGGATTTTAGAATCGCTAACACCACAGGTGTTGGTGTGCAACTTTATAACGATAAAAACGGAAACACAAGACAGTATGGTGCAAAGTTTTCTTACGCACATCACTTAATATTGGATGAAAGTTCTGAACAGTATCTGTCGCTGGGGTTGTCTTTTAACTTAAATCAATTTAAAATTGAAATTGAAAATTTTGACGCCAATATAGATCCGTCTGTTAATGGTAATAGATTTAATCAAAATTATAACTTTGACGTTGGTTTTCTATATCGTAACAAAGGCTATTTCTTAGCTTTTAACGCATCAAATATCTTACCAAAGAATATTGATGACTTTAATAGAATTGAGCCTAATTTGCTTGCTAATTATCAATTATATTCAGGGATTAGCATCAGAAGTAGACAATCAGATATAGAATTAGAACCATCTGCACTTTTTCAGTATTTTCAAAGTGATGGTCGATCTACTACCGATTTAAACTTTAAGATTAAATACCATCAGTACGAAAACTACTATTGGGCTGGAATTACAGCAAGAGTTTTCAACGATCAGTCTTTTACACCAGCTACAATAGGTCCAATGCTTGGTTTAAAACATAACAATTTTTACTTTGGTTATTCGTACCAAATTAACACTAACGACCTGCTTCCTTATAACTCAGGAACCCACATGGTCACGTTAGGATTCGACTTCTTGCAAGGGCTGAGCAATTGCCCATGTACGCAACATCGTATCATTTATTAGAAAATTTTAAAACCAGTTAATATGCTTATATTAACTGGTTTTTTTTATTAATTCTAATTGAATAGTGAGATAGTTTTAAAAACAGATCTCATTTAGAAAAGTCCTTTTTCTTTTTAAAATTTTCGTAATTTTAATTTCGTAAGCCAAAATTTTACTTTTTACTCATATAAAACTTCATTGAGATCAACCCCATTTATTAAAAGATATAACGAATAATTGCTTTTGCAAATGATAATGCACATAATTCCATAAACTTTTAAAAATTTGCTAAATATGATATTTGTTACCCTGATTTAGAATACAATAATATATATTTGCAATTATACGAATTAAAAATCCAGTACATGAAAACACTCAATGACTTCAATTTCAATGCTAAAAAAGCTATAATCAGAGTAGACTTCAATGTCCCTTTAGATGAAAATTTTAAAGTAACTGATGCCACTCGTATTGAAGCCGCAAAGCCTACAATTGATAAAATATTGAAAGATGGAGGTAGTGTAATTTTAATGAGTCACTTAGGCAGGCCAAAAGGTGTTGAATCGAAATATTCACTGCAACATATTCTTGCTAAGACTGAAGAAATCCTTGGTAAGAAAGTAAAGTTCGCATCGGACTGTATTGGTCAGGAAGCTGAAACGGCTGGTAAAAACTTACAATCAGGTGAAATCTTGCTTTTAGAAAACCTACGTTTTCATCCAGAAGAAGAAAAAGGTGATATTGACTTTGCAAAAAAATTAGCCTCTTTAGGTGATATTTATGTAAATGATGCCTTTGGAACAGCACACAGAGCGCACGCTTCTACAACAATAATTGCTCAATATTTTCCAAATGCAAAATGCTTCGGTTATTTATTAGCAAAGGAGATTGAAAGCATCGAAAAAGTATTGAAAAATTCTGAAAAACCAGTAGTAGCTATTTTAGGCGGAAGTAAAGTTTCTTCAAAAATTACTGTGATTGAAAACATTTTAGATAAGGTAAACCACATCATTATTGGTGGTGGTATGACTTTTACTTTCATAAAAGCATTAGGCGGAAAAATTGGCAATTCTATTTGTGAGGATGACAAATTGGAATTAGCCATTGAGATATTAAAACAAGCCAAAGAAAAAGGAGTTCAGATACATTTACCTGTAGACGTTGTGGCAGCAGATGCCTTTTCAAACGACGCCAATACTCAGGTTGTAGATGTAAACCAAATTCCTGATGGATGGCAAGGTTTAGATTCAGGTCCAAAATCGTTAGAAATCATAAAAAGAATTATTTTAGATTCAAAAACTATACTATGGAACGGTCCATTAGGTGTTTTTGAAATGGAAAATTTTGCACATGGTACTATTTCATTAGGCGAATATATTGCAGAATCAACAGCGAATGGAGCTTTCTCTTTAGTTGGCGGTGGTGATAGTGTTGCAGCGGTGAAACAATTTGGATTGGAATCAAAGATGAGTTACGTTTCTACCGGTGGTGGAGCGATGTTAGAAATGCTGGAAGGAAAGAACCTACCTGGAATTGCAGCAATTTTGGAATAATTATATAATATAAACCTGATAATTAAGTTATTAGTTTGAAATAAGCCTCATAAAAAAACAATAATGAAAAAATTAGTATACCTATCCCTTTTAGTTTCAACATTTAGTTTTGCGCAAGAAAGCCTTGAACAACATACTTTAAGCTTTCCTAAATTAACCTATTTAGATTCTTTAAAAACGACTTTTGTTCAACACTCCACAAGTAACTGCATCGATGAGCGATGGTTAACGGAACTTGCAAATAGTGATTTATCTGAAGCAATGTTTGCCGATATAGCGAATATCGATATTGACGATTCTGTTGCTTATGATTTATCTCCAGAGTTATTAAAACAAAGACTAAAAATATTAAATTCGAAATCTCCTTTTAATATTGAGTACAATCCGGCATTAGAAAATACGATTAAGTCTTTTTTAAAACATAGAACTAAATCCTTTGAACGATTAATGGCCATTTCGGAATATTATTTTCCAATGTTTGAAGAGCATTTGGCAAAATATAACATTCCTTTAGAAATTAAATATTTAGCAATTGTAGAATCAGCTTTAAATCCAAGAGCGAAGTCAAGAGTAGGCGCATCCGGTTTATGGCAGTTTATGTACCCAACAGGAAAGCATTTCAACCTAGAGGTCAATTCATATGTAGATGAACGTCATGATCCCTTAAAAGCGACAGAAGCAGCTTGTCAGTATTTATCTAGTTTATACAAGATATTTGGCGATTGGAGTATGGTTTTAGCATCTTATAATGCAGGTCCAGGAAACGTTTCAAAAGCAATTCGTCGTTCAGGCGGGAGCCAAAATTATTGGAATATTCGTCACAATTTACCGCGTGAAACCGCAAACTACGTTCCAGCATTTTTAGCTACAATGTATATTTACGAATTCAAGAAAGAACATGGAATGCAACCTAAAAAAGCAGCCTTGACTTATTTTGAAACGGACACCATTATGGTAAAGAAACAAATGTCCTTTACTCACATATCGGAACTATTAGATATTCCTGTAGAACAAATTGAGTTTTTAAACCCAATTTACAAATTAAACATTATTCCTTACATGTATGATAAGGCGCATTATTTGCGTTTGCCAAAAAATAAAATGGGTCTTTTTGTATCTAACGAAGAAAAAGTTTACGCCTATTTAGAACATTTAGATACGTTCAAAGAAAAAGCATATTACGCTTCAACAGTGGAACGTTCTGCTACTACTTCAAGTACCTCTGGTTCACAAAAGCAACTGCAGTATCACACAATAAGATCAGGTGAAAGTGTGGGGTTAATTGCTAGTAAGTATAAAGTCTCGGTTGCGAATTTAAAAGCTTGGAATAACATTAAGGGAAATAACATAATAGCAGGAAAAAAATTAAAAATTTATTCAACACAAAGTGTAGCAGTTAAAACAGCGCCTAAAACTAGTAGTGGCGCGAGTTACACGGTTCGTTCAGGTGATTCATTATACTCTATTGCGAAGCAGTTTCCAGGTATTTCTGCTGATGACATAAAAAAGTGGAACGATATTAGCGGTAATAATATCCAACCAGGTATGAAACTGAAAATTAACGGATAATATTTTTTTATGAAACAACTAGCCTTTCTTTTTTTAACAGCTTTAAGTTTGATTTCTTGCAAAGACTCTACAGAGGATGCTAAAGCCATTTTATCAGAGTCAAATGGTAAAATGAGTAACGTTTCCATTATTATTGATGATAATTATTGGAATGGAGAAATAGGAGATAGCATAAGAAAGAAATTTGCTGCACCAGTTGACGGTTTGCCACAAGAAGAGCCTTTGTTTACTCTGAATCAGTATCCAACTAAAGTTTTTGAAGGATTTGTTAGAAAAAGTCGCAACATTATCATTATTAAAAAGGGAGATAAAACAGGATTTTCATCCAACAAAGACGCTTATGCAAAACCGCAAAATGTGTTTTTTGTTTCAGGAAAATCAACGGAAGATGTTTTAAAAGTTTTAGAAGAAAAAACGGCGGAAATTATCCAAACGATTAAAGCTTCTGAAATAATTGAGAATCAAGTTCGAATTGCTAAATCTTTGATATCTGATTCGCAAGTACAAAAGATGTTCGGTGTTAGTTTAAAAATTGGCTTCGGGTATAAGTACGATATGGTGAAAGATAATTTCATCTGGCTTAGAAAAGAATTTAGTTCGGGCTACAACAGTATCTTAATTTATGAAGTTCCTATTGAGCAAGTAGAAAAAGACAGCAATGTTATTGCAAACATTATTCAAATGCGTGATGCAGTAGGAAAAGAAAATATTCATGGAACATTACCAAATACTTGGATGATCACAGAGGAAGCTTATGCTCCTTATTTATTTGACGTTCAAGTGGCAGGTAAAAAAACCTATTTGACAAAGGGAACTTGGGAATTGAAAAATGATTTCATGGCCGGTCCTTTTGTAAATTATGCTATTAAAGATGTTAATAATAACCGTTATTTAATTTTAGAAGGATTTACTTATAATCCTTCCAAATCAAAACGAGATTTGGTTTTCGAATTAGAAGCCATCATCCAATCGGTTAAATTTTTAAAATAATGTTAAGTTCCCTTTTTAAGGGAACTTTTTTTTTACTTTTACATTTAGCTTTAAAAATGGCATCCGAATGATAACAAAATTTAAAACAGTATGTAGCGCTTTATTTTTGATACTAGCGTTTTCTGCACCGGCTCAGTATGTTGTAAAATCAGGTGATTTGAACCAAATGGGTGCTCTGAAATTAGCCGAGCAAGTTAAGATCGAAGCTCAGAAATTAGATAAAAATGTTTCCGTGGCAGTTCTTAATGCTTCGGGCGTAACATTATTATTGCTGAAAGGTGATAATGTAGGACCGCATAATACCGAAGCTTCGCGAAGAAAAGCATATACTTCCGTTTCTACTAAAACACCTAGTTTTGAATTGATGGAAAAAGCCGCAAAAGATCCAACCGCTAATAACTTAAACACACTTCCTGAATTATTACTTTTAGGCGGCGGTGTTCCTGTTTTTAAAGATGGTGAGTTAGTAGGAAGTATTGGTGTTTCTGGTGGTGGAGGTGGCGAAAACGATCACAACATCGCTAAGAAAGCAGTGGAGAGTTTAGGATTTACGATAAAAAAATAATACGATATGAAACCATTGCTATTCTTAGCTCTAATTTTTACGATTATGACAAATGCACAAGACGAATTTGTACAAGAACCTATCCTTACAGGAAAAATGGCGTTAAAAATAGCACAGGAAGCCTTCGCGCAAGCGGAAAAAGACGGATTATTTATCACAGTAACAGTAGTTGATAAATCAGGACAAACACTTGCTGTTTTGCGACATCATAACGCGGGAGTTCACACCATCAGAGCAAGTTATAAAAAAGCGTACACAGCAAATTCCCAAAAAAGAGAAACAGCCGAAATTGCAAAAGGAATTAAAAGCGGTACTATTCCAGAAGATGTGCGTTTTTTAGATGAGAACATATTAATTTTAGATGGTGGCGTTCCTATTTTTATCAATGGGAAAGTTGTTGGTGGCATTGGAGTGGGTGGCGCTCATGATAGCGAAGATGTTAGAATCGCGAAAGCTGGTTTGAAAGTGCTAACAAAATAATTCTATATTTTTAATTTACTTTTGAAGTATTGCTATATTTACAGCCTTTAAGAGCCAATTGAAATGGATGAAATTATAAACTATTACGATAAGATTGCTTCCATTTACGAGAAGGATAGATTCGACAATACCTACGGAACGTTTATCGACAAACAAGAAAGAAAAGTATTAAATCGCTTACTTTATAATAAGCAAGAAGTTATTGTTGATATGGCTTGCGGTAGTGGACGATTTTTAAATTTTGCAAACTTTGGAGTTGACGGAAGTAGTGAAATGGTAAAAATTTCTAAACTAAAATTTCCAGATAAAACGATATTCTTGTGCGATGCTGAAAATACAGATTTTGAGGATAACACTGTTGATACGATTATAAGTTTTCATTTTTTCATGCATTTGAGTGATGTAAAAGTTAAAAATATTCTGATGGAATGGGATAGAATACTTACGAACAACGGGCGAATTATTTTCGACATTCCTTCATCGAAGAGAAGAAAGTTACTTAATTTCAAGAAGAACAATTGGCATGGTAGTTTTAGTTTAACCAACAGAGAAATAAAACAGTTAAATCTCAACTTCGAAATCAGACAGTCTTTTGGGATATTATTTATTCCAATTCATAGAATTCCGAAGGGCATAAGAAAATTATTTTTAAAACTAGACGCACTACTTTCTAATTCTTTTCTTAAAGAATACAGCTCTTATCAAATTATAGAATTGGTGAAGAAATGAGTTATTGGAAGACACTTAAACTATATGGTAAAATTACGTTTCGATTTACGAATGATATTGTAAAAGGCGATTTCTTTCGGTTTACCAAAAAAACGACCGAAAGACCTAGTTTTGTATACGCAATAAACTTGAAGCAAGAAATTAAGGTTAATGCCACTTTTGAAAGCAAATTATATAATTTTTCTGTAGCAACTCAGAAGATTGATAAACACATTATCAGGCCGAATGAAATATTTTCGTTTTGGAATGTAGTGGGAAATCCCAATAAACAATTTAAAAAAGGTAGAACGATTCAGAATGGAAAGATTATCGAAGAAGTTGGAGGCGGTTTGTGCCAAGTTTCAGGAATTATTTACCACGTTAGTTTATTAGCGGGCTTGGAAATTGTGGAGCGTCATAATCATTCTGTTGATATTTATAACGAAGAAACGCGATTTTGTCCCTTGGGAAGTGATGCTACGTTGGTCTACGGTTATAAAGATTTGAGAATAAGAAATACAAATTCATTTCCAGTAAAATTTGAGCTTAAAGTGATTGATAATATGATTAGTGTGAGTTTAGTTAGCACCATTCAAATACAAGAAAATACTTTAAATTTTGAAATAGAGCAACGAAGCGATTATAAATATGTAACCGTTACAAATCAAGCGGGAGCAGTGGTAAATACGTCAAAATATAAAAATAACTTGTAGCTTTTTTCTGTTGTGTTTTTCGAACAAATTCAAAAGATTGTTTTTCGATTCATCAAGTAGAATTTTATTTCTAAATACTATCTTTGATTTCCCGGCTTTCGACTAGACCAATTAATTTTTTAATTTTAATACCAATGCAAACAGAATTCAAAATAAAGCGATTTAACGAACTTTCTACTTCTGAATTATATTCTTTACTGCAACTTCGGTCTGAAGTGTTTGTGGTGGAGCAAAATTGCGTTTATCAGGATGTAGATGGTAAAGACGACAAAGCAATTCATGTTCTTGGTTATTTAGACAACGAATTAGCCTCTTATTCCCGATTATTTGACAAAGGTATTTATTTTGAAGAAGCTTCGATAGGAAGAGTTGTGGTTAGCCCGAAGCATCGCGATAAAAAACTGGGTCACGATTTAATGAAGGTTTCAATTGCAACCGTTAAAGAACATTTCAACGAAACTAAAATCACCATCTCGGCACAAGAATATTTAAAGAAATTCTACGAATCACACGGATTTACAAAAACTTCCGAAATGTATTTAGAAGATGATATTCCTCATATTCAGATGAAGCGAAATTATATTTTGGATAATATTTCTATAATTCAACAAAGATAAAAAATATAATTTCGTAGCTAGGTGAAGTCACAAAGATTGAAGAATAACCATTCCAATTATTACAAAGCTTTCCGAAAATTGACCACGTGTTTGTTATTTTTGCAATTTTCTATACATTATGTAATATTCGAAATATGAGGGTTATGTTGGTGAGTTTATGGCATAATAATAATATAGACCAGTCTTTTCAGATTTTTTGAAACCCGAGAAAAATATTTGGGAATCCGTTATATTTAAATTTTTAGAAATGCTTATAGAGTTGTTTCCTATTTCTAATTTTCCGGTTAAATTGTTTTTTAATCTTGCTTTATCATAGAAAACACCATTGTTTGCACGATTATAATAAAATTTATTAAATGTAAAATTCGAATCTTTTTTTATTTCTAAAAACAAAGTGTCACCATTCTTTAATCCAAAGTATTTATAATCATCTCTAAATTCATCTTTAATAGGAACAAAATAGAATCTCCCAACAGCCTCTGCTAAAGTCGGCTTATAATCTTGTAAATCTAAAATAGATTCTTGAGTATCTTTTTCTAAACAGTTTATGAATATAGTAAAAACTATAATCATAAATAATAATTTTAAAAATTTATATTTTCTATCCATGTGAAATTATTTGTTATTGTTCCGCCTAAATGCAAGCCCTAACCCACATGTTTTAGTTTACGGTGTAAATTTTAACAAACATAAAGACGATTAATGCAATAATTACTAATGATATTCTTTGCTTAAATTTATTTGTATTATTTAATTTGTCAAAATTTTAAAACCTTTTTTAATTCAAAAAATGCTAAAGAAATAATTGCGATAAAGCAAATAACGTCATACCATATACTTTCTATAAATCGTTTTACTCTTAGCAACTTTGGTAAAAAATAAAACAGCAAAACTACTATGGAATATATTTGAACTCTATTCATCATTTAAGCATTCATTATAATCTTCGATTGCATCACTCATACAATTTTCATGTTCGGCCTCAATCATTAGAGTGCTTGATGCACTTGTCTATGGACATGTAAAACATCCAACAATTGCAAATGTTCCATATAGATTTACATCTCTTTGGCAATCGCAATTTATAACATATTTTCTCATTTGAATTACAGATTTTCTGTTAATTCTGATTTATTCTTTCCTGTGTTTGCTAGGGTTTTTGTTTTAATAAAGGGATTTAGTCAAAATAAAAACGCTAGCAGTAGTGTTTTTGAAAATAGTTTATTCTATAGCTTACTTCTTATAATTTATAACTCACATTCAATAGTACCACTCGTGGTAAAATATAAGTAGTGGAACTTGAAATGTATTTAGGTGTTAAAAAAGATACGAATTAAACCACTTTTTTTAAATTATTAAAACCAGCGTTTTGGGCTTGCTTTAAGATGCAATAATAGTTGACGCACGAATTTGTGTTGGAGTTTTTAAATTTTAAAATATTCAAAAACTAAAAACCCTTAGAGTGTTCTTGTACAACTGCAAAATCTGAAGCGCTACTATAATTTCTAGGTCTGAAAACAATTCTTTCTTCAAACTGATCTTTCTTTATATTTTAAAACCGATATTCCATTTTCAAAAGAACATATCTTGGTTGTAATCTGTACTCGGTTTTTGAAATATTGATGTCTGAAATGCTATAACTTCTAAAAGTTTCAGTATTAAAAAGATTATTACCTGATAAAGAAAGCGTTAGCTTATTTTCCTTGATTACATAACGAGTTTCTAAATCTAAAAAATAATATTTGTTGTTTTGGTTATCTAAATTACCAAAAAAGTAACGTTCTGATTGTAATTGAATATTAAATTTATTACTAAACATAAAGGATAAATCTAAAAAACTCATATTGTCTGTAAAGTTGTTTTTAATAGTGGTTTCAACTTCGTTATAGTTCCATTTTGAGCCGATGTGATAATTAAAAAACCCTCTAAAACCCGAACGCAACTCAAAACCATAATCAGCACTGAAATTTTTTACCTCTCTTAAGTTGGAATTGTTTACTATGTTTTTAAAATTAGTTTTGGTTGCCCCTAAGTTAATTTTTAAATTAGTTTTTATAGGTTTAAAATAACGGTCAATATTTGATGAAAGAGATAAAAATTCCCTGTCTTTTATAATTATTTTTTCAGATTGTGAAAAATTTTGCGTTATGATTGAATTGTTACTAAAAAAATCATTGTTTTTGGAGTATAAAATAAACGTATTCGCAAAGAATTTGTCGCCCCAGCTTCCATAAGTGTAATTTAAAATTGCAGATGAAGAAGTAAGCTGGTTAAATTCGTCTAAACCCTTAGAAAAAGAACGAAAACCAGTTTGCACAAATCCTGAATAAACATCTAAAATACCTGCATTTGTAGTGTTATAGGAATAAGAAGTTAGGATTTTATTTTTACCGTCTATTTTCCAATCTAAACCTACTTTTGGAATTAAAAAAAAAGGATTTTGATTTGACTGATTGTTAATATTTTCTAATTTATTAAATAATTGATGCGCGTCAGCTTGTGTTAAAAGAGTAAAATTTTTTAACTTAAAACGATATTTAGCCGATAAATAGATATCATTAGTGGAATAACTTAAATTGTTTTGATATCCATTTGGAAAACTGAGATTATTTTCATTTTGCAATAACTCAAAACGAGTATTTAAATTATCAAATCTTAATTGATTACCTACTTTTACTTCTAACAAATCACCATTTTTCTTTTTATCCAATAAATGAGCTTCAACACCTGCAAATTGCATTTGGTTTTCACTAAACTGTTTGGTGTTATTTGCGTTATCAGTAAATAAATCGTCAAAAATAAATTGATTTACGGAATAATTTTGCGGGGTTTTTTCGTTAATGTACCTACTTGAAATCAAGAATACTTTGTTGTCTTTAAATTTATTAGTAAAAACTATTTTTTGGTCAAAAAGTTGGTTGTTACTTGAAAATCTTTCGTTTAATAAATCAGTATTAAACAATAAATCACTTCTGTTTTTTTCGTTGGTTTTATTAAATTTTCCAGTATATTCTAGAGTTTTATTTTTTGAAATATCGTACGTTAAATCCATTTTTCCAAAACCTGTAATTGTGGTTTTTCTACCCACAAAATCTTCACTATTGGTAAAAGTGGTGTTACTAACAGAAAATGTTTGTATACTATTTCTGAAATAATCATTTTCGTCGGTGTTCAAAAACCCTAAAGCTTTAAGCTTTACTTTGTCTGAAAGCGTAAAAATGCTATTCAAAGAAAGTATTTCGGCATTGTTGAAATTAACTCTTTTTTGCTTTAAGTTTGGGTGCGCCGAACCCAACCCTAATAAATTATTTACTGTTTGATCGTCACCCAAACTGCCGGCTTCATTACTACGGTAAGGTCTAATGAGGTGATTAATATCTCCAACCGCATCATAACCTAGATTGTTTAAATTGGTTAAGAAATAGTATTTATTTTTTTTACCAAAATTCATTAAGTTACTTTTTACTTCATAACGATTTTCTGAAATTAAACTAAAACCTAATTGCATATTTCCAAACCAAACCCTTTTAGCATCTTCTTTCAAAGTTAAATTTAAAGCGACTTTATTACTGTTCTCAATATCTTTTAAATGTTTGTTATTAGAATAATTTTGTAAAAGTTCAACTTTGTCAATTGGAGTAACAGGCATATTTTTGGTTAATATTTTATACCCTTTTTCAAACATATCATCGCCATCAATCATTACTTTTTCAACTTCTTGATTGCCCACTTTTATAGTTCCGTTTGCATCTATGTTTAAGCCAGGAATTTTTTTTAACAAATCCTCTACAACTTGCTCGTTACCTTGCGCAAATGATTTGGCATCAAAAATGATTTTGTCTCCTTCGATTGTTATGGGTCGTGTTGTTTCAAGTATTATTTCTTTGAGTTCTGTGGTTTTTGCATTTAAAATAAAATCTAATGTTTTAATTGTGATGCCGTTTTCTAAAATAATTTCAACACTTTTTTGTTCAAAACCCATAGAGTTTACAGAAATTGTAAATGTTCCTTCTATCTCATTTTGAATAATATAATCACCAACATTATCAGTGTATGTAAATTTTATGATTTTGTTATTATTATCCTTAAGTATAATACTCGCCGAATTAAGTATTTTTCCTAGATTATCTTTTACATTGCCTTTTATCTTGTATTGAGCTAAGCTTAATGTTGAAAATAGTATTGAAATAATAAATAAAATTTTTTTTATTCTTCCCATTCGTATTTTAGTTCAATCGTACCTCTTTTAATTTTTAACCCTTCGCTTGTAACATTTTGAGGTAGTCTACTTTGATTGAGACTCACTAGGTTTATTAACTCTTTATCTGAAAAAATCACACTCGTTTTGATATCTATAAGTTTGTATTTTAGATTAGGTTCTTCAATTTTTAATAGATCTTTATTTAATTGTATCGATTTTGCTATCCATGAATATTTTAATTCAGAATCATAAATTTCAACTATTAGACCAGGTAAATCATTGAATTTAAAAGGGCCATTAAATATAGGTATTTCTTCAGAAAACCAAGCAATATAATCTCTACCTCTAAAGTGTGTTACTGCTTTCTTGCATTTGTATGAGCTAATTATTTTTTCCTCATCTGTAATGACCCAATCAAAACTTATATTTTTTTCAGAAACCTTATAACTTTTTTCATTTGCGAAATTAGTAAATGTTAAACTGTCTTTTTCAAAGTCTTTATAAGTATAAAATAAATGATTTTTAGTATCTACTTTTACAATATTAGTTATTTCACCTTTATTGTTAATAGTGTCTGCAATAATATTAAAATTTTCTTTGTTATTTATTTTCGAAAAACTTTCTTGTGTTAAATAAATTGATTCACTTTCAGATGAAAGTAAAATATAATCTGTTATTATTTTATTGCCGTAGACAGCTGAAACTAATTCGTAATTAACTTGATATATCATCTTTTTTCCTAGTGTCTGAGAAAAAGATGAAATAGTAAACAATGGTATTAATAATAATAATTTCATATTTGTGTAAGTATTTTAAGGCAGATATACTGGCTTAAAAATAGTGTTTTAAATAATAAGTTTACTCTTAATTAAGGAGTTCCTCCGATTAATGTTGCATAGTCTCTAAACACACTTTAACTCCACCACCTAAAGAACCTCCATGATGCACCGTAACGATTATCGGATGACCCGAACTCATTCCTTCAAAAGCAGTTGCAATATTTTCTTTGACACATTCTTTTGTAAGACAACTATCGCCTACCTGACTCCTTCCTTCAGGGCAATTCCATTTAGCAAGCAACGCATCTTCAACTTTAAGATCACCATTTCTTTCTGACTCTGGAGATAGTAAGTTAAAATTTTTAATTTCAACAGCATTGTCTGACATGATTATTTGATATGTTACCATTTTTAAGTTTGAGTCTTCTTCGTAAGCTCTATAAAACAAGTCATTTATTTCAATTATTTTATCGTCGAAATCATTGATGTTGTTTTTAGAAAATTTTAAAACTGTGTCGTCATTAAAATCAATTCTTAAATTTTCAAATGACATATTTTTTAATTCTAGATTAGAGGTATTTTCTTCAGAGTTACCACAAGAGAAAAGAGTAACGGTAAGAAAAATAAAAGCTAAAATGGTAAAGTTTTTTTTCATTTTTTGATATTTTAAATTGTTGTTATACTCTTTGTGTTTTTTTTATGAAATTTTGGTGGTGAGTCCGTTTTGATTATTATGTTTATTTGACATTAATAGTACATAAAAAAACCTTAAAAAATTAAAAATTCGTAAATGGTTGCTTTTAACTGTTTGAAACAAAATATTTATGCAATTGCAATTCGGCTTATTTTTCAATACTTTTCACTATGGTCAATTTAAAGCATATTTTCTTATTCCAATTACAGATTTTCTATACATTTTCAATGTTTTTTTCTGTGTTTGCTAGGTTTTTTGTTTTAAAAAAATGATTTGGTGAAAATTATAACACTTGAAGTATTAATTTTGGAAATAGTTTCTTTTGGAATTTACTTCTTATAATTTATAACTCACACTCAACAGTACCACTCGTGGTAAAATATAAGTAGTGGAACTCGAAATCATAAAATCAGAAAAGGAATTGTTGATTTCAGAACCATTATTCAAGTAATTTTGTGCCGAAAGTTCAAAACGAAACGGATTGTTTTTCTTTTGGAAACTCAAATAGGCATTCGCGATTCTGTAATCGGTAGCAACATTATTACTGTTTTCGTTAAATGTTACCTGATAGTCCGTTTTGAAATTGAAATGTTTTAAAAAATCAATATCTAAATCAAATCCCAAACGATCAGAAGTCAATGAAGATTTGGTCAACCCCGAAAACTGACTAAACGATTTATTATAACTAACGCTTGCACTCGGCCATTTTTTAGTAGCTGTCCGAAGTTTTATACCTAAAGATTGGTTGTTTCTATCATTTGAAACCGCCTGATTGTTGATGGTTTGCAGATAATTAAACCAAGATAAATTCGCATTAAAATTGATTCTAAAGCGATGAATCTTCTTATCAATATTTCCCGATACACGATACGAAGTTTCTGGATTATCGGTAATCGTTGGCGTGGTAAATTGGTTGATGCCGTCTAAACCAATCTCGTTTCTGATGGTTTTGATCTTTTTGGTATAACTCGCATTGGCAAAAAGCATCAAACCGCGATACATACTGGTTTTGGTATAATTTAAGGTTGCATTTTGAAAACGCTCATTACGCAACAACGCATTTCCTCTAAAAACCGAATTGTAACTTTGTAACGTATAACGCTCTAACAACCGCGTAGCTTCCGGAAATTCATTGACTAATTTATAATTGAATTTCAAATTTTCGGACTGATTAAATTCGTATTCACTCAACCAACTAGGTTGTAAAAAAGTGGCGTTTATCGTATAGTCAGATGCAATTTGCTTGGTTTTCAAATGAAAATAATGTCCGTAAAGTGCCGGTTTATTAATCCATTTGCCCAATTTGAATTTATATTCAAAACCTAAAAATAAATCATTCAACAAATAATCTAAATCATTTCCGAAACCATTCGAAGCAAAATCATTGATCGATCCATCGGTTAGAAATTGCTTTTCGGTTATTTGGAGTTGGGTTGAACCCAAATTGTTTCCAACATTCGTATACAAATGATTGAAGTTATTCAGAATCCAATAATGTTTAAATAAGGCGTCAACACTATTGTTTTTTACTTTTTTTACTTGCTGAATGTTGTAAAAAGTATCGTTTTCTAACGGAATTAAACCTGTTAAAAATTCGGTATCAGTTAGCCACGTGTTGATGGGTTTTTGGTTGTCATAACTTTGGTTTACCACTAAAGTTGTAGTGTGCTTTTTATTGACTTGTTTGTGCCATTCTACAAATTGCTTAATTTGCACGTTGTCGGCAGCATTTAGTGTTTCAAACGAACTCAATTGGCCGTCACGAGCCGAATTCAGCACGGAATTTATATCGTTTGTGCTCGATTGAAATTGGCCATTGTAATACCATTTTTCTCTAGTATTTGGCGTATAATTTAATTTGATGTTGCCAATGCCTAAAACTGAGCTGTTTTTGCCGGAAGAATTGCGTTCTTCAAAGGTAACAGCACTATTTTGAAGGTACTCGATACTACTTTCCGAAGCCGTTCTTGAAAAAAGACTCGAGAAAATACCATATCCGTCAATATCTAATTTTGTATTGATTTCTTGGCGGAAGTTAATCGCACTAAAGCGGGATTTATTTTCCAAAACATCGGTGTTATCCATTGCAAAAGCATATAAATCCGTCAATTGTTTTCGACCCGAAATAAAACTACTCGCACCGCCTTGAAAACGCATCATATCCTGAAACGAAAAAGTGCGTTTGCCAATGTTGTTGATATCGCCAATGAAACTTACATTAGTTTTGGGAGCATAATAAAACAAAGCCGCGTGACCCAAATAGAAACCATTGTCGTCTGCTACTTCGGCACCCGCTTCTACATCGCCAAAAACGAATTTCTTTTTATATTCTTTGAGCTTGATGTTCATTGCCAAATCATCAGAATCCGACACTTGTTTTAAAAAGCCAACTTCGTTGAAATTATCAATTACTTCTACTTTATCTACCGCGTCAGCCGGAATATTTTCGACACCTAATTTCGTACCACCGCCAAAAAAGGGTTTGTTTTCGACATAAAATTTAGTAACTTTTTTACCTTGAACTGTTACACCCCCATTTTTATCCACTTCTACGCCTGGCAATTTTTCTAATTGGTCTCTAAGTTTTCGTTCGTTTCCTGTGGTAAAAGCTTTTACATCATAAATTAGCGTATCTTTTTTAACGATTACGGGTGTGTATTCGTGTGTAATAATGATTTCTTTGAGTTCTTGTCCTGTTTCTTTTAGTTTAAAATGATGTTCTTTCTGTGAAAAACTAGCCGGAAGATTTACAACTTCCTCTTTATAGCCCAAATAGGAAACCCGAACTTCATAAGGTACTTCTTTTTCTAATTCTAATTTATATCTGCCCAAATAATCGGCAATAGCGAATTTCAGCCCTTGTTTTTCAACTAAAGGTTTGGCAATTACATTGGCATTTTGCAAAGGTTTTCCTAGCGAGTCTTTTACGGTTCCTAGTAAGGTTTGCGAGAAAGAGAACAATGGAAAAAGTAATAGTAGAATTAGGTATTTTGGCATTTTTAAAGTGTTTTTATTCTTTTAATTCCTTCAGATGTTTTTTACCTTGTTAAAAAACAAATAAATAATTTCTATTAAAACTTAATTAGTTCCAAATTCGTCTTCCTCCCATTTTCTCCATAAGTCTAAGTACTCCTTTTCAGAAATTACTTTATTAGTTAGTTTAAAATCAATTTTTTCGTCGGAATTTAGAACAATCTTCTTCGCTTTATAAACATTTGAGGCGTGCTGAAATATTAATATAGCACCTGGCAAGCTACCTGTACCGTTTGGACCAAAATTAGTTGGAATACTTGGTGCAAACCAAACAATGTCTGTAAATATTTTTTCAGAACTATTTGTGTAAGAAGATGTAGCTTTGTAGCATTTGTATCCATTTACTCTAATTGTGTCGTTATGAACAATCCAATTTTTATTTATTTCGTTTTTGACTAAATAAGTTAGTTCTTTTAAAAGACTTTTTTCTCCAAATGCGTAGGTATTTCCCGCAAAATAATACATAGGTTTTTCTAAACCTGAAAAACTGATTGCTTGAGCTATTTGTTCTGTTCTAATAGCATTGGTCTCAGGGATATAAAACTTTGAAATAGTATCATTAAATACGAGATTAAAACTTATGAGTTTTAAGGATTCATTAAGTTGATTATAAAGATCAATTTTAGTTGGATTGATAGTTTTCTCCTTATCCATAATAATTTCTAAAGAATATTCGATTTTAGTAGTTTGACCGTGAGATAAATAGAAAGAGAACAGAAAAAATGGTATTAAAATTTTATACATAATTTGTTTTTAAAGGTGCTGAAATAAAATTCAGCATCGAATATAAGAAGTGAATTAATTATAGCGTATTAAAAGCATCTATTTTCAGCTGTTGCCTTTCGTTATAATTTCTTCTTCCACAATCATAATATGCTGTCCTAGCTAATAATGTTGCTTCTTTATCTGTTTTTCCCACTGAAATCCAACATGCTTTTTCAGATACATATGTTGCACTACAATTCTCTTCCAATAGTAAGATTTCTTTTACTTTTTCTTTAGCCATACCAGCGAAAGAAAATGCCATAAGTGCTACTGCACTAAAAATAAATTTTTTCATTTTGTTTGATCTCTTAAAATTAATAAATTGTTTGTTATTACAATTGCAATATATTTAGCTCATTATTGTTACAGATTTTCTATACATTTTTAATTATTTTCATTGTGTTTGCTGGCTTTTGCTTTTAAAAATGTGTTTTAGTAATAATACACATGCCGATTATGTAAACTTTTAAATCGAAAGTAGTAGATTTTGTCAGCGAGTTCTTTAAGATTGCTTGCAAATTTTGTCATAAAAACAATAGTAAGAATAATGGGTTTGGTACTGATTTACACTTATTCTACATTCAGCGAATTTTCAAAGCATAAAATTTTATGACTAATTTTTCTATTTTGAATAGATTTTTCTTTAATTCTCGCTATTCTTTTTTTTGGATGCTAATCTGTTTCTCTTGTTATATTTTGTCTCTTAATTATTTGTTGGTCAGTCAGGTCTTCACCTTCAATAGGTTTTTTTATTTGTAACTTTTTATCAAAAAATTCGATTTTTTCTACAATATATCCTACTTTTTTTTCAGTTAGTTCTAAAATCATTCCAGGAAGTCCGCTATAGCGTATAGGGCCATAGTTAAAAGGAATAGAAGGACAATACCAAGCGACAACTTTCCAGGGAAATTCATTCCCTTTCCATTTTTGGATGTACGTGTAATTAGCTTTATAGCACAAATAACCATTAATTATTTTCGTTTCATTTTTTAGTTCCCAGTGAATAAAATTTGATTCTTTTTTCTTTAAAATTACTCCAAAAGTGTAATAAAGCTGTTCTATCAATTCATTAGTTGTTTTGTTTATATAAAATTTGTCATATCCATAAAATAATCCTGTAACGTATTTTTTTGTTGCTATTTCCTCAGCATCAGAAATCATACTTTCAGACAAGTAAAACAAAGATTCATCTTGGTTAAAATCTAATGAAAAACGTAACATTTTTGCCATCATTTCTTCATCAAGTTTTTCTTGATATAGCATTCTATTATTTGTCTTTAATTCTTCTGTTGCTTCGGATTCAGAAAAAAAGGATTTATATGTTACTCTACCACTATATTGAGCAAATGAAAATGTTATTGAAGAAAAAAAGATTATAATTATTTTCATATTTTTATAATTTTAAGCTATCCTAGGGTAGTTTTTTTGTTGTTAATTTATACGTGGTGTTTTCTTTTTTATCAGATTCCTAAAATTCTGCTTTACAATCATTTGATGTGCTGCAAGCATCTACATTTTTCATCCATTTTTGATTTGTCCTATCGCTACGATCGTCTAAAGAATCTGCATGAGCGTAACAATTGCCGCAATTTGAAAGTTCTTCAAGTTCAACGTTTTTTTCTTTAACCTCATTCGCTATTCCTGCGAAAGAAAATACCATAAGCGCTACTGCGCTAATAATACATTTTTTGATTTTGTTTATTTTTAAAATTAATAAACTGTTTGTTATAACAATTGCAATATGAAATATATTTAGCTCATTACTGTTACAGATTTTCTATACATTTTCAATTATTATCATCGTGTTTGCTGGCTTTTTGCTTTTAAAAATGTGTTTTAGTAATAATACACATGCCGATTATGTAAACTTTTAAATCGAAAGTATTAGATTTTGTTAGCGACTTTTTAAGATTGCTAATTAGGTTTGCGAGAAAGAGAACAATGGGAATAATAGTAGCATTAGATATTTCGGCATTTAAAAATTAAAAACTTGGAGGTGTAGAAATAATATTTATATATTCTTCCTCAGTTACAACTTTTCCTTTAGTTGGTTTTTCGATTTTCTTATTTTCTTTGCTCAAAGATATTTTTGTTGCACCCCATTTAACGTTGTTGACTTGAAGTTCCAAAATTAAACCAGGTAATCCATTATAGCCTTTGGGGCCATAACTAAAAGGGATACTTGGACAGTACCAAGCGATTATTGGATGTGTAAAAGTGCCTACTGAATTGTTTAAAACCTTGACTGAAGTAGCTTTATAACAAACGTAATTATCTATGATTTTTGTTTCTTCAGAAAATTCCCATTTTGTTTCATCACTGTAATTTATAATAAATTGTCCCCTATAATTATCTATTTGTTTTATTTTGTCCGCAGAATTTTTAAGCGTATAATAGCTCCCTTGTGCACCAGCGAATACTTCGGCGAGTCTAGTGTTTTTAGTATCTAGTGACTCTTTTTTTTTAAAAAACGAAGCGTTGTCATTAAATACTAAATCAAAGCTTATAAGTTTAGCTCCTTCTGTAGCACTTTCTAAAATTAATTTAATATTATCATTACTTTCTAATTTTTCATCAGGGCCAATTATGAGATTATACTCAATCGTTCCAGAGTTATATTGTGAGAAAGATGCCAATGATTGCGCTAATATAAAAAGGAATATAATTTTTTTCATTTTATTATTATTTGATGTTATACAATTTATTTTCTTCTGGTATTTTTTTTAGAGTATAGAGTAATACTAGAATCAAGTATTTTTGAATTTAAATTTTAAAAAGTTGGAGATCCTTTAATAACAATGTTTTTGTATTCTTCCTCAGTTACAACCTTTCCTTTAGTGGGTTCGTCAATTATTTTATTTTCTGTGCTCAAAGATATTTTTGTTGCACCCCATTTAATGTGACGCACTTGAAGTTCTAAAATTAAGCCGGGCAAGCCAGTATATCCTTTCGGTCCATAACTAAAAGGAATACTTGGGCAGTACCAAGCAATTACTGGATGTGTAAAAGTGCTCTTTGAATTAATTACAATTTGTGTTGAAATAGCTTTATAACAAATGTAATTATCTATAATTTTTGTTTCTTCAGAAAGTTCCCACTTTGTTTCATCGTTGTATTTTATAACAAAATGTCCCGTATAATTATCTATTTGTTTAATTTTTTCAATTCCATTTTTAATATTGTAATAGCAGTCTTTTGCTCCAGACATTGCTTCTGCGTATCCGGTATTTTCGTTTTCTAAGGATTCTTTTTTCTTAAAAAATGAGGATTCGTTATTAAAAACTAAATCAAAACTTATAAGTTTTGCACCTTCTATAGCACTTTCTAAAACGAACTTAAATTTTTCATCATTGGCTAGTTTTTCATCATGACCAATTACAAGATTATATTCAATCCTTCCCGATTTATATTGTGAAAAGACTAAAAATGATTGTACTAATAGAAAAAAGAGAATAATGTGTTTCATATGATATCTTTTCATAAATTATCTTTTCAATTGCGTTTTACCACGTTCAATTTCTTGTTTATTTTCTTCCTGAAATTTATTTCTATCATCGGTTTGGTCGTACATTTTATTACTGTAAGCATCAAATGAGACTGTCTTGTTCGTTTTTGGCTTTTGAATGTCTCGGTTGGCTTTACTCGTATGTGTTGCATAAAATATTTTCTTTCCATCAAAAGATCCTTCTAAAACCAAACCTGGTAAACCATCTAAGCCTACTGGTCCATAGGATGTTGGAATTTCATAAGTAAACCAAGCAAAAGGCTGAAAGGTTTCTTTAATAATTCCGTTGTGTTTTCGTTCTTTTCTGGTTGTGGCTTTGTAACATTTAAATCCTGAAATTTCTTTGGTTTCATTCGGATCAATTTCCCAAGTATATTCGTTAAAATCGGTTACAACATTATAAATTATTCCTTCGTCATCTACCGTCATTAATTTTTCTTGCTTCAAATTATCTTTATAATATTTGATGTGTCCGCCATAAATAACTTTTATGATTTTCGAATCGATAATGTTTTCTTTTTCATCTAGCTTATCCACTAATTGAAACAGACTTTTATCAGCATCATAAAGCAATTCAAATTCTAGGTTCTCAGAATTGAAACGCTGACTACTTTTACCATTCATTTCCACAATTTTGTAATTAACGATGTTAATATTGTTAGTTTGTGATATTGAAATTGAGCTAAAACTCAAAGCAAGTATAGCAATAATGGGTGTAATTTTTTTCATACATAGGAAATAGAAGGCTAATGTTTAAAACGCTAATATACTATAAAAACTATGAGATAATAAACTATTTCTTCTTAACCGGAGCTTCGTTTTTAGTAATCAAAAGCTCTACTCTTCGGTCTAAAGAACTTGTTTTTTTCAACGATTGTGTGTTGCCATATCCCTTAAAAGTCATGCGTGATTTGCTTATTTGCTTCAATAAGAGGTATTTATAAACTCGCTTTGCCCTGTTGATTGAAAGTTCTCGTTTTTTAGTATCTCGGTCAACCGCTTCTTTCTGAAATGTAGGCGTGCAACAAACGTGTCCTTGAATCTCAAAATGGATGTTTTTGTTTTTATGCAATTGGACAGCAATGCGGTCCAGTTCTTTTTTAGCTTCATTAGTCAAAATACTACTACCGCGTTCAAAAAGCACTTTATCTAAGTAAATTCTATCGCCTATTATTGCTTCGCTATGTACGGAATTATAAACACCCGGAATCTTTAAGTCCTCAATTTCAATAGGCTTTAGGTTTATAACTACATCAACACGTCGGTTTTTAGAACGGGCTTCTGGCACATTGGTTTGCATATCTTCATCTAGCATAATACGGCCTTTTCCTTGTAGCGAGATGATGATTTTACTCCTAATTCCTTTCTCAACTAATTTATCTTTGACAGCATTTGCTCTATTTGTCGAAAGCACGAAGTTATATTCGTCTTTACCACGATCATCACAATAGCCATAAATTTCAACAGAAGCAATGCGCGAAGTATCTATTTTACTAACGAATTCCACAACAGCATCCGCTTGCAAGTCTTTTAAAATATACTTGTCAAAATCAAAAAATAAGGAATGGATTTCTTCCCCTTCTTGCGCAAAAGTAAGGCTGGTTAAAACGATACATAGAAGGGAAATAAAGGGTTTCATTTTATTTTTTTAAAACCGTTTTATACTCAGTGAAGTTATTTAAAAGTGCAATTGCTTTTTCAATCTCAATATTGTTTTTTGTATAAAAATCATATAACCCTTCGCGATATTGATAGCGAATAATCAATTCTTCTTGAAGTAATTTTTTAATTTGATTTTTGTTAGCTTCTAATTCAATTTCTTGATTGCGATCCAAGGCTTTCTCTAATTGTTTGTATTCAGTGGCAATCTGTGTGTCGATATGCTCCTTTTTAGCACTTTCTAAGACATTTTTCAAGGCCTTGTTAGTTTCTGTGTCTAAACTAATTTTCTCTTGTTTTAAGTACGATTTAAAATTGGCAAAATCAGCATCAGAAACCGCTGGAATTCCTGCTGCATTCGGATTTTTATAATAGAGTTGGGTTGCAAAGTTAAAAACGATGTCTTTTTGCACTACGGCATCGGTGATGTTTGCGGTTTTACTTTCTTGGATTTCTACGTCTGGCAGAACACCGCCGCCATCATAAACGGTTCTCCCTATTTTTGTTTTAAATGCATTGAATTCGCTTTGTGCTTTTTTAATTGCTTTACCATTTTCGTCTTTTTTAGCATAGTCTAGAGCTTGAATACATCTTCCAGAAGGGGTATAATATCTAGAAATAGTTACTTTTACTTGCGTACCATACGATAAATTAAGAGGTCGTTGTACTAATCCTTTTCCAAAACTTCTACTTCCCATAACTACACCACGGTCTAAATCTTGAATAGCGCCTGATACAATTTCAGATGCCGAAGCGCTTTTTCCATCCACAAGAACTACTAACGGAATTTCTAAATCAACGGGTTCGTTTTTAGTTTTATAAATGTGATTGTGTTTTGGGTTTTTAGATTTAGTGGTTACAATCAATTCGTCTTTTGGGACAAATAAATTACAAATATTTACAGCTTCATGCAATAAGCCACCTGGATTTCCTCTTAAATCCAATATGATTTTTGTAGCTCCTTGTTTTTTCAAATCTAATAAAGCAGTTTTGGTTTCGGCACTCGCTTTTTCCGTAAATTTTGTCAATACGATATAACCTACATTATCTTTCAAAAGAGAATAATAAGGAACCGCTTTGATTTCAACTTCATCTAAAATAATAGTGGCAGTTTGCACTTTTCCTTGACGGATAAATTTTATAATAATATTTGTGTTTTTAGCACCACGAAATAACTGAGAAGCATCTTCCGTATATTCTTTCAAATTGATATCACCAATTTGTGTAATTTCATCACCTGCTTTAAACCCGGCTTTATCGGCAGGAAATCCTTTGTAAATTTCTTTTAAAATTACCTTTCCATCTTTGCGTTGTACCATAGCACCAATTCCGGTGTATTCGCCAGTATTGTTGATTTTAAATTTCAGAACATCTTGTTCGTTGAAAAAAGTAGTGTAAGGATCCAATTCTTTCAACATACTTTTTATAGCATTGTCCATCATTTCACCCGGATTAGTTTCATCCACGTAATTCTGATTTACAGTTTTGAAAACGCCAGTAAAAATCTCTATTTGCTTCGCAATTTCAAAAAAATCGTTCTTGAAACTTACTCCAATAAATAGAAATGTAAGAGCTATAACGGGAATAATTATTTTTTTGCTGAAAAAACGGTTCATAAATTTACTTGTTGATTAATACTATGTTACGAAAGTAAATAATATTAAACAAAAAGGGAACTATTGTTCCAATTTACTTTGGTAAATCAATGAATTTTTGAAAAAGTTGTTTTGTTTTTAGTTCGATTTCTTCATACGAAAGGCGGTCTTTGGTTTGATAGAAAAACATCAAGGCATATTTCTTCTCGTTCTCTTCTAATAAAATAGCTTTATTCAAACGATAAGTTTCACGAAGAATGCGTTTGAAATAATTTCTATCTACTGCTTTTTTGAAGTATTTTTTAGAGACCGAAACGCCCATTTTTATTACTTCGGCATTGGGTTCAGTGTTTTCCACATAGACCAATCGCAACGGATATTTTGAAACCGATTTGCCTTCAGAAAAGAGCGAATCAATAGTGGTTTTGCTTTTTAATTTTTCGTGATTGGGATAAGTAAAATTCATGCTGCAAAGGTATAAAAAAAGCCGACTCTGAGAATCGGCTTTTAAAAATAATTATTTAGAATAGGTGTTGTCTTCTCTATTCACATCGGCCATCAAACCACTTGGATCAATAACAATCGATTTAATGTCTGATTTTGGTTTTCCAATTTCAAAAGTAAATGTTGGATGTGCCCAACCCCAATCTTTCAAAGTCGTACTTTTTACTTCTTTGTATGGATTTGGTTTTTCCCATCGCATCATTGTGTGTGGCACATAGAATAATTCTTTAGATCCATCAGTATATTCTACCATAATATCTAAAGGCATCGGAATCCTTCCTTTACGTCCTAACACAACAGCAGTTTTCTTTTTATTTTCTGCTACACTTTTAATACTGTAATCAATTGTATTTGTTGTCAAGGTCCAGTCTACTAAATACCAATCTAAATTCGCACCCGAAACACGTTCAGCCGTTCTTTTGAAGTCATTTGGTGTTGGATGAGTAAATTTGAAATCTTGATAATAACGTTTGATGGTTTTATCCAAGTTTTCTTGTCCAATGATATAACCTAATTGTGCTAAAAACACTTCTCCTTTACTATAAGCCGAGATTCCGTAAGCCATATTCAAATCATAACGATCAGAATGTGTTGATAAAGGTTGTTCTTTCCCAGATTTCGCTAAATAAATGTAATTTTTATAAGCATCTTCAAATGTGTTTTTTGGTGTTTTTGGAGGCAATACTTTGTCCATCGCTAAATCAGAAATATAAGATGTAAATCCTTCATCCATCCATTCGTGTTTGGTTTCGTTAGTCGCTAACACAAATTGAAACCAAGAATGTGCCATTTCGTGCGCGGTAACTCCAACTAAACTTCCAAACGAACGATTTCCAGTAATTAAAGTACTCATTCCATATTCCATTCCACCATCACCACCTTGAATTACTGAATATTGCTTATAAGGATAAGGTCCGATTTTCTCATTGAAGAAAGATAAAAGAGCAGCTGTTTTAGGTTGCATTTTTTTCCAATTTTCTAAATTATCTTCCTTGTTTTTGTAGAAGAAATGCAATTCCACTCCGTTTTCACCAATTAAAATATCGTGAACGTATTCATTATCCGCTCCCCAAGCAAAGTCGTGCACATTTGGTGCTACAAAATGCCAAGTTAAAGTTTTTGTTTTCTTCGGATGTTCCACTTTTACGCCTTCATCTTCATAACCGTGACCAATTTCGTTTTTATTCTGTAAATAACCAGTTCCACCGATTGTGTACTCTTTGTCTAAAGTGATTTTCACATCAAAATCGCCCCAAACACCGTGAAATTCTCTACCGATGTAAGGATCAGCTTGCCAACCTTCAAAATCATATTCACATAATTTTGGATACCATTGTGTCATTGATAAAGCTACGCCTTCTTCAGAAATACGTCCCGAACGACGAATTTGTAAAGGAACTTGTCCTTCAAAATCCAATGATAACGTAGTTTTTTGTTTTGGTAAAATGGCTTTCGCTAAAGTAACTTCTAAAATTGTTCCCACTACTTTGGTTGTAGCTACAGCACCATCTTGTTTGAAGTTAGCGATATTTAAATAGCCAATTTCATTTGGTTTTAAAGTGCTAATTCTACTTTCTTTGATGTCTTTTCCTTCCTTTTTGAAGGTTCTCACCATTCTTTTGTCCGGATCGCTGATTGATTGTAAACGTGCGTCCATTTCGCTTCCCGGCTGAAAAGCATTGTTGAATAAATGATAATATACTTTTCGCAACGTGTCGTTAGAGTTGTTGGTGTAAACAATTTCTTGTTTTCCGGTATATTGGAATTTTTTCACGTCCATCTTCACATCCATCTTATAGTCAACGTGTTGTTGCCAATAACCTGGATTCGGATTGTTTTGCGCGAAGCCCATCGTAGTAATTAAAACAAAAAGTATTTTTTTCATATCAATTTTTTTAAAAGAAAAACCTACAAGAATTTTACAACCTGTAGGTTTTGGATTTATAGTAATCTGTGAAAATGTTATTTTTTCGACATTATTTCAGCTAAAATTAAAGCGTTGTAAGCATTAACAATTTTACCTGATTTAGATACATCGGCAAAGTTTGCTTTGTGCTTGTCTTCTCCAACTGTAACTGTGTTTTTTAAAGGCGTTCCACTTTCCATAATAATTTGTTTTACTTGTACGGCAGACAATTTAGGATAGTAAGAACGAATTAAGGTTGCTACTCCAGCCGCATTCGGTGAAGCCATTGATGTTCCAGCTAAATACTCATAAGTGTTTAAAGGAGTTGTAGCGTAAATTTTCTCACCTGGAGCAAAAACGTCTACATTATTTTTACCGTAATTTGAAAAACCAGCTACCATTTTCGTACCATAACTTGGAGAAAGTGCTCCAACCATTAATACATTATTAGTAAACTCAGGACTTCCGTCATATGTATCGTTTGGATATTTGTTGGTTACATCTAAGTCTTCAGAATCATTTCCAGCAGCAATAACAATCAAAACATCTTTAGAAGCAGCGTATTTCATAGCGTCTATAACCCATTCTTTGTTTTGAGAGAAATATTTTCCAAAAGAACCGTTGATTACTTTAGCTCCATTATCAACCGCATAGCGAATTCCTAATGCGATGTCTTTATCGTATTCATCACCATTTGGAACTGCTCTAATAGTCATGATTTCAGCATTGTTTGTAACACCATCACCACCTTTTTTATTGCCTCTAACTTGCGCAACAATTCCAGCTACATGCGTTCCATGCTTTGCATCTTTAGGATCAGATCCTATTACATTGTTATTTCCGTATTTTGTGTCCGTGATATCGTTTGGATTATCTCCAACAATAGAACGACCATCATACTCAACATTCAAATTGTAGTTTAATTGACCATAAACATAATCCTTATATCCTTCAATTTCTTTTTCAAACTCAGCTTTTGTTGCAGTACTCAAAATTTGAGTAAGCAATGTTTTCGCCTGATTAAGACCTGTATCTTCCGTTTTAATTGCCTTTACTTCTTCTAAAGAATAGTTGCTCTTCTTAAAATGATTTGTTAGCGTTTTGTCAGCATTTAAAATAAAATCTACTTGCTGTTTTTTAGGTTGCATTGCTGCTATTTCTTCGTCTAACTTTGCTTTTGCTCTGTCATAATCTGGGGTTCCAGGACCTTTTTTAACAATACGAGTCATTTCTAACTGCTCATTATTACTTTCTCCTAAGAAATTCCAACCGTGCACATCGTCAATAAATCCGTTGTTGTCATCATCAATTCCATTTCCAGGAATTTCCTTTTTATTGGTCCAGATAACTCCTTTTAAATCTTCGTGATTAATATCTACGCCAGAATCTACGATTCCTACAATTACTTTAATTCCTTTTTTTCCTTTCAGTAGTTCCTTATAAGCTTTATCAACACTCATTCCAGGAACAGTGTCTTTTACTAAATCTAAGTGACTCCAACGTTGTAAGTCTGTTTCAGCTAAAGGGGTAATTTTTAGAGGTAAGTTGTCAATGTTTTCAACCTGAGTTGAAACCATTTTTTGTGTTCCACAACTAGCAAGTGCGAATGCAAAAGCTAAGCTTAAATAAAGTGGTCTGAAATTTTTTTTCATGATTACAATTAATTTTCTATTTATAAGTCGGATGGATTTCTATTTGTTACAACTATATTGTCTTTTTAACTTTATTTTAAAACATCGGCACAAGTAAAAACTTCCTTTAACCTTACACCTTTTTCTGTTTTTTCGACCGTGATGATTTCGTTATGCGCATCGTGCTCTAAAAAAAGATAATAGTTGTTTTCAGCGGCGGTGTTCATGAATTTTGTTTTTTCGTCCATTGTTAAAAGTGGTCTTGTATCATAACCCATTACATATGGAATTGGAATATGACCAGAAGTTGCTAATAAGTCTGCACAAAAAACGATTGTTTTCCCGTTATAATTCAAATGTGGAATCATTTGTTTTTCGGTATGACCGTCGGCATAAAAAACATCAAATCCCATTTCGTCTGCAAATCCAAAATCGCCTTCTGGTCTATTAATGAAATTTAACTGACCACTTTCTTGCATCGGAATTAAATTCTCGTGTAAAAATGATGCCTTTTCTCTTGAATTCGGTTCGGTTGCCCATTTCCAATGATTCTCGTTTGTCCAGAATTTAGCATTTTTAAAAGCTACTTCAAAACCTGTTTTTCCGGCGTTCCAATTGACACTTCCACCACAATGGTCAAAATGCAAATGCGTCATAAAAACATCGGTAATATCATCTCTATGAAAGCCTGCGTTTTTAAGTGATTTATCTAAAGAATGTTCACCCCAAAGCGAATAATGTCCAAAAAACTTATCAGACTGCTTATTACCCATTCCTGTATCAATAAGCGTTAAACGATTTCCATCTTCAATTAGCAAACATCTTGCCGCAATATCAATTAGGTTGTTTTCATCAGCCGGATTGGTTCTGTTCCAAAGCGTCTTCGGAACAACGCCAAACATCGCACCACCGTCTAATTTAAAATTTCCTGCTTCTATAGGATGTAATTTCATTATAAATATATTTTCAGCTAAATTACAAAAAATCCTATAAACAGAAACTATGATTCTATAAGTTATAAATTTGTTAGCAACTTTTGTAAAAAGCAATTTATAACATATCTTTGTCGTTAATTTAGACAAAATCAAAATAAGGATGATAAAAGTTTCTGACACAGCAAGCAAGAAAATTATTGCTATGATGCAAGAAGATGGTTTTGATGCTTCCGTTGACTTCGTAAGGGTTGGTGTAAAAAGCGGCGGTTGTTCCGGATTGTCTTATGACTTGAAATTTGACAAAGGAATTGGTGAAAACGATAAGGTTTTTGAAGATAATAATGTAAAAATAGCCGTAGAAAAAAAATCGTTCTTGTACTTAGCAGGAACAATTTTAGAATTTTCGGGCGGTTTAAACGGAAAGGGATTTGTATTTAACAATCCAAATGCTTCCCGAACGTGTGGTTGCGGAGAGAGTTTCTCAATGTAAATGTTTAATAACCTGAAAAGTTAAAAACTCGGGTTAATTTGATTATAATACTATGGCAAAATATACAGAAGACGATTTAAAAGTCGAATTAGAAAATAAAGAGTACGAATACGGGTTTTATACCGAATTAGAGGCTGAAACTTTTCCAATTGGTTTGAATGAAGACGTGGTTCGTGCTATTTCTCAAAAGAAAGAAGAACCAGAATGGATGACCGAATGGCGATTAGAAGCCTTCAGAGCTTGGGAACTAATGGAAGAACCAGAATGGGCAAACGTTCATTATGAAAAACCGGATTTTCAAGCGATTTCTTATTATTCGGCACCAAAACAAGCGGATCCAAATAAGAAATTATCAGATGTTGACCCAGAACTTTTAGAGATGTATAAAAAGTTAGGTATTTCGGTGGACGAACAAAAGAAAATGAATAATGTGGCCATTGATATTGTAGTTGACTCGGTTTCAGTAGCAACGACATTCAAGAAAACATTAAACGAAAGAGGAATTATTTTCTGTCCTATTTCGGAAGCAATTAGAGAACATCCAGAATTAGTTAAAAAATATCTAGGAACAATCGTTCCACAAAAAGACAATTATTACGCAGCATTGAATTCGGCAGTATTTTCAGATGGAAGTTTCTGCTATATTCCTAAAGGTGTTCGTTGTCCGATGGAATTATCAACTTATTTCAGAATCAATCAAGGTGGAACGGGTCAGTTTGAACGCACACTTTTAATTGCAGATGAAGATAGTTATGTTTCATACTTAGAAGGTTGTACGGCTCCAAGTCGTGACGAAAATCAATTACACGCAGCGGTTGTTGAATTAATTGCGATGGAAGGTGCAGAAATTAAATATTCTACGGTTCAAAACTGGTATCCAGGAAACGCAGCCGGAAAAGGTGGAGTTTATAACTTCGTAACGAAAAGAGGATTGTGCGAGAAAAACGCAAAAATTTCTTGGACACAAGTAGAAACAGGATCTGCAGTAACTTGGAAATATCCTTCTTGTATTTTAAAAGGTGATAACTCAATAGGTGAATTTTACTCAATTGCAGTTACCAATAATTACCAACAAGCTGATACCGGAACAAAAATGATTCACTTAGGTAAAAACACTAGGTCAACCATTATTTCAAAAGGTATTTCAGCTGGAAAATCACAAAACAGTTATAGAGGTTTAGTACAAATTGGTGCTAGAGCAGAAAATGCACGTAACTTCTCACAGTGCGACTCATTATTAATGGGTAACAATTGTGGAGCACATACCTTCCCATACATCGAAAGTAAAAATGCTTCGGCGAAAATTGAACACGAAGCAACCACTTCAAAAATTGGTGAAGATCAAGTGTTTTATTGCAACCAACGTGGAATTCCAACCGAAAAAGCAATTGCCTTAATCGTAAACGGATTTAGTAAAGAAGTGTTGAATAAATTACCAATGGAATTTGCTGTAGAAGCACAGAAATTGTTAGAAATTTCGTTGGAAGGTTCAGTAGGATAATTTTTTTGTAAATTTGAAAGAACGATAAATTATAATAATTATGGATATAATTTTAAAAAACGTAAAGAAAAAAGATTATCCTGTGTTAAAATCACTGGCGAAATCACTTGGTTTTGAAATTGTTGAAAAACCAGAAAAACCATACAATCCCGAATTTGTAAAAGAAATTTTAGAGGCTCAGCAAAGCATTAAGGATGGAAAAGGGGTTAGAATGACAATGGACGAGTTGAAAGAATTATGCAAATAGATTTTTCCAATAAAGCGAAAGCAGATTTAGTTTTTTGGTTAAAATCGGGAAATAAGGGTATAGTGAAAAAAATATATGCTTTGATTGAAGACATTCAATTACATCCTTTTGAAGGAATTGGAAAACCAGAAGCATTAAAACACGATCTATCTGGAATTTGGTCGAGAAGAATTGACAAAGAACACAGATTGATTTATGAAATAACAGACGAGAACACAATACAAATCTTAAATATATTGTCATTAAAAGGACATTACAATTAATATGTTACAAATAAAAAACTTACACGCAAGTGTTGCCGATAAAGAAATATTAAAAGGATTAAACCTTGAAATTAAAGCGGGTGAAGTACACGCTATAATGGGACCAAACGGTGCCGGAAAAAGTACATTAGCATCAATCGTAGCTGGAAATGAAAATTACGACGTGAGCCAAGGAGAAATCTTTTTAGAAGGCGAAGAAATTTCTGAGTTAAAGCCAGAAGAAAGAGCACATAAAGGTGTCTTTTTATCATTCCAATATCCAGTTGAAATCCCAGGAGTTTCGGTAACAAACTTCATCAAAACAGCAATCAACGAAAAACGTAAGGCAAACAGTCAGGATGATATGCCGGCTAACGAAATGTTGAAATTGATCCGTGAAAAATCGGAAATGTTAGAAATGGATAGAAAATTTTTATCCCGTTCATTAAACGAAGGTTTTTCGGGTGGTGAAAAGAAACGTAATGAGATTTTCCAAATGGCGATGTTAGAACCAAAACTTGCTATTTTAGATGAAACAGATTCAGGTTTGGATATCGATGCACTTCGAATTGTTGCCAACGGAGTAAATTTATTAAAAAGTAAAAACAACGCGGTGTTAATTATTACGCATTACCAACGTTTGTTAGAATATATCGTTCCAGATTTTGTTCACGTTTTAATGGACGGAAAAATCGTGAAAAGTGGTGGAGCTGAATTAGCTTTAGAGTTAGAAGAAAAAGGATACGACTGGATTAAAAACGAGTTGGTTTAAACTGTTGTCAGTTCTCTGTTTTCCGGTATTTCCGGACAACTAATAACTAATAACCGATAACAATAATTATGGAATTAAGAGATAAAATGATTGCCTCGTTTATGGCTTTTGAAGAAAAGATTGATGCACATTCTGAACTTCACGATGTTAGAAGCGAAGCCATAAAAAACTTTGAAAATAAAGGTTTCCCTACTAAAAAAGAGGAATCTTGGAAATATACTTCACTAAATTCAATTTTAAAAAATGATTTTTCGGTTTTCCCGAAGAAAGAAAATGCAATTGAATTTAAAGAAGTTAAAAAATACTTTTTACACGAAATAGACACTTATAAAGTTGTTTTCATTGACGGAATTTTTAGTTCGTTCTTGTCTTCAACGACCCACGAAGGTTTGGATGTTTGTTTGATGGCTTCGGCCTTGACAAAACCAAAATACAAAATGATAATCGATACTTATTTCAATCAAATTGCTGATAAGGACGACAGTTTAACGTCTTTAAACACCGCATTTTCATTAGAAGGAGCTTATATTAACATTCCAAAAAGCAAAGTGGTTGAAAAACCAATTGAAATTATTTATTTCTCTACAGGAACGGAAGCTGCTTTAATGGTGCAACCTCGTAACTTGATTATCGTGGGTGAAAATGCACACGTTCAAATTATGGAACGCCACCAAAGCTTGAATTCGAATCCAGTTTTGACGAATTCAGTTACTGAAATTTTTGCTCAAAAACGTGCTATCGTTGATTATTATAAGATCCAAAACGATGTACAAACAGCGAATTTAATTGACAATACTTACATCGCTCAAAAGCAAGAAAGTAGAGTTATAGTTCATACGTTTTCATTTGGTGGAAATATTACAAGAAACAACTTAAACTTCTATCATCAAGGCGAACGAATTGATTCTACGATGAAGGGAATTACCATTATTGGCGATAAACAACACGTCGATCATCATACTTTAGTGCAGCATGCAACGCCAAATTGTGAAAGTCATCAGAATTATAAAACAATTTTAGATGGTCAATCAACAGGTGTTTTCAACGGGAAAATTTACGTGGAAAGAGAAGCACAAAAAACGGATGCTTTCCAACAAAATAATAACATTTTATTAGGCGATAAAGCTACAATCAACGCAAAACCACAATTGGAAATTTTTGCTGATGATGTAAAATGTTCACACGGTTGTACTATAGGGCAATTAGACGAAAATGCTATGTTCTATATGCAACAACGTGGAATTCCACAGAAAGAAGCGAAAGCGTTATTGATGTATGCTTTTACAAACGAGGTAACATCAAGCATTAAAATACCAGAATTAAGATCTAAAATCGCACGTATTATCGCTAATAAATTAGGCGTTAATATGGGATTTGATTTATAGAAATTACCGTGCATGAAGAAATTTTATTTAGTTTTTATATTGGTATTAACTACTGAATTTGTTCATGCACAGTTTTTTAAAGATAATGTATATTACGAAGGTGAAGTTGGAGCTATTACTTCTTTTTTAGTTAAAGACGAAGATGGTAATTCTAAGATTATTTCTCTTGGAGGATTGAGTTTTAGAGGCGGATTAGGAATTCACAATGAAGAAGAATCTTTGTTTTTTGGATTACATACGGGTATAGAAGGTAATTTTAGACATAAAACCGGAATACTTCCCATTTATTTCGATAGTAAAGTGGCTTTTGACATTGGAGAAAATACGAAACTAATTTTTTCCTTTGGGTATGGTAAAAGCTTTCAAGTTGGTCCCGAAAATTATAAAGGATTTTTAAGAAAATATACAATCGCTAGGAAATACTACTCAAAAGGATAATATGCAAAGTGTGTTTATTGAAATTAATAATCATGGTTTCTCATTTCCAGATGGAGTTCGGGCTTTAACACTTAACTTAGGATATGCCTTTACTTTTTTATAGATTTAGTACAGTATTTGAATCGAAAACTGCTTTTTGAGCGGTTTTTATTATTTATATATTATTGGTAAGCTAGTTTTGTTATCTTTAATCAAATTAAAGCTTATGGAAACACACCATTTCTCCAACTTATTGTTGAAAAAACTGCATCAAAAAGATCTTTTGAGTCAAGACCAATTAGATGAGGTTGCGGCTTATCAGCAAAAGAATATTTTTTCTTTACGAAGTGAATTGTTGTTGCTGGTTTATTTTGCAGTAATTTCTTTTACTTCGGGAATTGGAATAATGGTGTACAATAATATTGACTCCATAGGGCATATCGCAATTATTTCGTTGAATTTAATTCTGATGTTGGTTTGTTTTTACTTCGCATTTAAAAACGCTAAAGGATATCATAATTCAGAAGTTTTTTTCGACAATCCACTATACGATTATGTTGTTTTAACCGGAAGTTTATTAGCCTGTATTTTTCTAGGCTACGCGAATTATCAATTTGCTTTGTTTGATGAATCTTATGCTTATGTTTCCTTAATTTCTGCTGTCTTGTGCTTTGGTGTAGCTTATTATTTTGACAATCGGATTGTGCTTTCTATGGCGATTACAAGTTTAACAGCCTTCATCGGGATTAGTATTACGCCACAACGTATGTTAAATAATGAAATCTATTCGAGTTTAAATCTAACCTACTCTGGATTAGCTTTAGGAATTTTGTTGTTGGTTTGGATGGAATATTCGCTCAAGGAAAAAATCAAAGCACACTTTCATTTTGTCTTCGCTTCTTTTGCTTTGCATTTGACGGGATTGTGTCTATTATCTGGTTTATTGTCAGAATATTGGTTTGTGTTTATACCAATTCTTGTTGGATTTACCTACTATTTTTACAAATTAAGTCATCGCATCTATGCTACTTCCATTTTTGCCTTTATGTTGCTCTATTCTTATTTTGGGTTCAACATTATTGGCGGTCAATTGTTGGAAGAGTTACCTTTTGATATGTTTTATGAGTTGCTTTTTGTGTTAGCACCATTCTATGTAATTGCCAGTATTTTTATGTTCATCAGATTAGTCCGAAAATTTAATAAAGAGAAAGATGCAAGCGTATAATAAAACTGAATTAGAAAACTATTTTTTAGCAGAAGAAGCTGAAAAATTGTACGTTAAGAAATTTTTGTCAAAAGAACGTTTGGAAGAATTAAAAAAGAAATTGAACCAGCTGAAATTCAACAATAATATTTTGTTTCGTTTTTTATTCTTCTTATTGGGAATCTTTCTCTTTTCAACTGTAATCGGTGCTTTTTCTGTTGTACTATTTTCGATGGGAACCGAACGTTTTGAAATTATGGCTTTTTTCTATGCTATAGTCGCTTATGTGGGATTGGAAATTTTAGTAAAAATGAAATTTTTCCGACACGGATTAGACGATTCTTTTATTATAATTGCACAAATTGCTTTTTTAATCGGAGTTGGAATTGCTTCAGAATCACCTTTCCCTGTATTCGTCTTTATGATCATACTTGGTTTGTTTTTCGCTATCCGATTTATGCATACTATTTCTGCCGTTTTCGCTTATATTGGTTTGTTAGGATTATTTGTGTTTGCAATACTTGAAAACGATTTACTACCAAAGTTTTATCTTTCATTTTTTTGTTTCATCATTGCAGTGGTAGTATATCTTACAGCAGTTTATTTTCGAAAGAATCAAAATTTATATCCTTATTTTAAAACTTTGGACGTCATTCGTATGCTAACTTTGTTATTGGGTTACTTAGCCGTAAATTACTTAGTAGTAAGAGAAATTGCTTCAGAATTAATGGATTTAGACGTCAGTCTTGAGTCTGATATTCCTTTTGCAGTTATTTTTTATTGCTTAACGTTTTTAATTCCATTGGTTTATTTCTTCTTCGGTATAAAAAGAAAGGACAAAATAATTTTATACGCTGGACTAATTACTTTAGTTCTTGGATATTCGTCTATTCGGTATTATTACTCCATTTTACCTCTAGAATATGTGATGGTAATAGGTGGAATTTTACTCTTTGGATTAGCGTATTTCAGCATTCAAATATTAAAAAATAAAACGGAAGGTGTAACATTTAAACCGGATAGAGATACTAATAATTCGTTTCTTTTAAATGCTCAAGTTTTACTGACAGTCGCAAATGCAACGACTCCTCCGCCTGCAAATTCGAGTCCAATGGATTTTGGTGGTGGTGGATTTAGTGGTGGTGGAGCAGGAGAGAAGTTTTAGTTTTCTAATAAAAAAGATTGTGTCAAGATACTTAACACAATTTTTTCTAATATGAATATACTTTACTAATTAATTTTTTCAACTTAATTGAGTTCATAATTGTCTAAAATCATAGTTCGGGTTATGTTATCTGTACTGCTTCTTAAACTTTGTTTAATTATACCAATATCTTTTGCAAACCAATAGTTGGTTTCAATAGTTGTGGTCTGCGAATTTACTACTTGTACAATATTTAGATTCGCTTTTATAACATTACTATAAGTAACACCATTAATATTTTCTATTACATCTCGCTCTAAAATAGTGCCAGTGTAGCGTAACGTTGCAGGAACAGATTGCGGAGATCCGCCGTTATAAACACGCACACTATATTGGGGCGAACCCATCCACGATGCACCAACATCAACATCATCTTTTAATATTTTTATTTCGTATTCGCCAATTTCAACAGTTGCTCCATTGGGAGCAGGCACTAATACTTGTCCCGTTTTTTTAAAATAAGACGCTCCTTGTTTACTTATCCACTCTGGATAATCACTATCACTATTTAATAAACGGTGATAAGGGACATTGTTGAAATTTAACACTCCTCCTATGTATAGAAGACTCATCTCATTATTTTCTGTATACCACCATTTATTGTTCTCCACCAAAGGAAAATAATTCCCTGTTGAAATACCATAATCCACGGGTGTTTCTTTGTCATCGGTGCTACACGAATACAACGTAATAACAGCAAAAAAGAATAAAGCTACAACTTTTAAATTGATTTTAATCATCTTAATTTTAATTAAATTATCTTCAAAAATAGTTATTAAAACATAATTTCACTTACTAACTTTTTGATTTTATTTTTATAAAAGTAAATCTAAGCTGATTTAAAGGATAAGGGTTTTGTTTTACAAAGTGTATTTACATGTTTTAATACCATTTTAACCTTTATTTATTCCAATTATAAACAATGATATCGTAAATTTGTAATCAAATTGATTAGATATGTTTGATGTTCAAAAAATAAGAGCCGATTTCCCTATTCTTTCACAAAAAGTGAATGGAAAACCTTTGGTGTATTTTGATAATGGAGCTACTTCGCAAAAACCTCAAGTGGTCATTGATGCCATTTCTAAATATTACTCCGAAATTAACGCTAATATACATCGTGGTGTTCATAAATTGAGTCAATTGGCGACGGATGCGTACGAAAATTCTAGAAATACGATTCAAAATCACATTAATGCAAAACACAATCATGAAATCATCTTTTGTTCGGGAACTACTTTCGGAATAAATTTGGTGGCCAGTGGTTTTGGAAGTTTATTAAAAGCAGG
Source organism: Flavobacterium ardleyense (assembly GCF_042686085.1). Lineage (GTDB taxonomy): Bacteria > Bacteroidota > Bacteroidia > Flavobacteriales > Flavobacteriaceae > Flavobacterium > Flavobacterium ardleyense. The sequence continues at coordinate 315,588 of NZ_JBHUOL010000012.1, read as the reverse complement.
CGATGAGGTTATGGTTTCTGCTTTGGAACACCACAGTAATATTGTGCCTTGGCAATTTCTATGTGAAAGAACGGGTGCGAAATTAGTAGTTATTCCAATGAATCAAAAAGGGGAATTAATTATGGCAGAATATGACAAATTACTTTCCGATAAAACTAAAATTGTTGCGGTTAACCATATTTCTAATGCTTTAGGAACGGTTAACCCGATAGAATATATTATTAAAAAAGCTCATGAAGTTGGTGCGGCCGTTTTGATTGATGGAGCACAAGCAACACCGCATTTAAAACCAGACGTTCAAGCTTTGGATTGCGATTTCTACGTTTTTTCTGGTCATAAAATCTGTGCACCAACCGGTGTTGGAATTTTATATGGAAAAGAAGAATGGTTGCGAAAATTGCCACCTTATCAAGGCGGAGGCGAAATGATCGCAGAAGTGACGTTCGAAAAAACAACTTATGCTGACTTACCGCATAAATTTGAAGCAGGAACGCCAAATATTTCAGGTGGAATTGTTTTAGGAACAGCCCTTGATTATATGAATTCGATTGGTTTTGAAAATATCGCGTCTTATGAACAAGAATTATTAGATTATGGGACCAAGCGTCTGTTAGAAATTGAAGGGTTAACTATTTATGGAACCAGTGAAAATAAGGCATCGGTAATTTCATTTAATATCGAAGGAATTCATCCATATGACATTGGCACAATTATAGATAAGTTAGGAATAGCGGTTAGAACCGGCCATCATTGTGCCCAACCTATTATGAATTTTTTCAATATTCCTGGAACAATAAGAGCAAGTTTTGCTTTTTATAATACAAAGGAAGAAATTGATATCTTTGTAGAAGCGGTTAAAAAAGCACACATGATGTTATCTTAAAAAAAGCAAAATTATGAAAGCAATGATTACAATTTTTTTAGCAGTATTCTTATCGAATGGCTGTGCGCAGGAACAGGATTTAAAGGATGTTAAAATCACTTATGGTGCTAATTCAAGGGGATACAACAGAGTTATTGAAATTGAGAACGGCAAGTTTACGGTGGTTAGTAACAGAGATGAAAATCCAGCGGCGGTTACTTTGAGTGAGGAACAGTGGAATAAAATTGCGGATCTGTATGCTAAAATTGATTTGAAAACTTTTAATGATTTAGAAGGAGCAACGATGGAAAGAGCTCACGATGGGAAAGCGCACGCTGACATGACAATTACAGTAAAAGATAAAAAATATACTACAAAAGGTTTTGACCACACCATTCCGCCAGCACAGATTAAGGAATTTGTTGATTATATTAATGAATTAGCAGATAATTCAGTAGTTAAAAATCCAATTGCAGGAAGCTATTCTGTAGAATCATTGTTATCGAAAGATATAAAAGATAAAGACTATTTTATTAGCTTCGAGCAAGATAAAATTTCAGGTTTTATGGGTTGTAACTTATATTCAGGGACTTATGAAGTAAACGATAGTTCAATTTCAATTGGTGCATTAGCAGCGACTAGAAAATATTGTCAGAATGAAATGGACTATGAATCCACATGGATGAAAATTGCCTCTGAAGTGAACAATTTTCAATTAGAAGATAAAACCATATCACTTTTTGACAGTGACAACAAATTGCTTTTAAAAGCAACAAAAAAATAAGAGATTAAGAATGACAATTAAAGAAATACAAAACGAAATAGTTGATGAATTTTCAATGTTTGATGATTGGATGCAACGTTACGAGTACATTATCGAATTAGGAAAAACACTCCCAATGATTGATGAAAACTATAAAGTTGATGAAAATATCATCCGCGGCTGTCAGTCAAAAGTTTGGGTGCACGGAGAAGAGCAAGATGGAAAAGTGATTTTCACGGCAGATAGTGATGCTATTTTAACCAAAGGAATTATTGCAATTTTAATTCGTGCTTTTTCAAATCAATCTGCGGTAGCTATTTTAGACGCTAATACCGATTTTATTGACGAGATCGGATTAAAAGAACATTTATCACCAACAAGAGCAAACGGTTTGGTTTCGATGATTAAACAGATTAAATTGTATGCTTTGGCATTTCAAACAAGACAGCAATAGGGTTTAATTTTAAAAACATATAAGTCAGATAAGTTTTAAAATTATAACTACCACACATTAAAGTTTTATAAGAGTAAATAGTAAGATTAATTATAAGCCAAAATAATAGTATGAATAAATATAATATAAGCCATGAAAAAAGTAACAAAGTCGGAATTAAAAGATTTAATTTATCAAATTAACGGTGCTGCAATTGAAGTGCATAAATGTATTGGACCAGGTTTGTTAGAATCAGTTTATCATCAATGCTTTATGAAGGAATTGGAATTAAGAAGTATTAAATTTGTTTCTGAATGTGCTGTTCCAATCATTTATAAAGGTTTTGATTTGGAAACCAAACTTAGATGCGATTTATTGGTTGAAAACATTTTAGTAGTTGAATTAAAAGCAGTTTCAGAAATGAATCCCGTTTTTGAAGCTCAAATTTTAACTTATATGAACTTATTAGAAGTTCCAATAGGTTTAATGATAAATTTTAATGTGAAAAATATATTTTACGAAGGTCAACAAACCTATGTAAATAAATTATATCAAGCATTATGGGATTAAGAAGTATTTAAAATAGAGATAACGGAATAATTAATTATAATATAAATCATAGTAACTTATATGACTTATATGTTTAAAAACAAAAAATGGAAGAATATAACGATACAAGCAATTTAGGAGAAAACGTAGTTAAAGTTTTAAAAGGAATTTTTGATCCAGAAATCCCTGTAGACATCTACGAATTAGGTTTAATTTATGATGTAATGATCAATGAAGACAACGATGTTAAAATCTTAATGACTTTGACTTCACCAAATTGTCCTGTGGCAGAAACATTGCCTATGGAAGTGGAAGAAAAAGTAAAATCTATTGATGTAGTGAAATCGTGCGAAGTAGAAATTACATTTGATCCGCCTTGGAGTAAAGATTTGATGAGCGAAGAAGCAAAATTAGAATTGGGAATGCTATAAAACCAGTTGGCAGTGTTCAGTAATTAGTAAGCAGTTTTACTACTGAACACTAATACCTGAACACTGAACACTATAAATATGGCACGTTTTCAACCGAAATCATTAAATGATTCAAAAAAAATAGGATTAAAAGATTCTTTTAATTCGCTAAGTTATGTCCCTCGTTTCTTTAGGGAAATTTGGCAAACCAATAAAAAGCTGTTTTTAATTGCTTCGTTTTGCAGATTAATAGCAGCTTTTTTACCCGTGGTAATTCTATGGATTGGAAAAATTATTATTGATGAAATTATTCGTATTACTACAGAAGGAGGAAAGGATTTTTCGGAACTTTGGAAGTATGTTTTAATTGAATTTATTTTAGTTGTCCTTTCTGATTTAGTAAGTAGAGCTATTTCGCTTACCGATGGAATATTAGGTGATCAATACAACATCAAAACTTCTGTTAAAATCATTGAAAAAACCAATGAGATCGATATTAGTCTGCTTGAAAATTCTGAGTTTTATGATAAATTAGATCGTGCGCGGACACAAACTGCTGGTCGTGTGGATTTAATGTCAAATGTTCTGGGTCAAGCCCAAAATACTATTTCGATATTAACTCTAGTTGCAGGATTAATTTACTTCGAACCTTATCTGATTATTCTTTTGGTTTTAAGTATTATCCCATCTTTTATAAATGAAGTACGCTTCAGCCAACAACAATATTCTTTAGCGAGAAGTTGGACAGCCGAAAGAAGAGAATTAGATTACTTAAGATACATCGGAGCTAATGATAAAACCGCAAAAGAAATTAAGCTTTTCGGCTTGACCGATTTTATTGTGGATCGTTTTCAAAGTTTAGCAACTAAGTATTTCAAACTGAATAAATCGTTGGTAATTAAACGTTCGAGCTATGGCTTTTTATTTAACTTACTGGGTTCTTTAAGTTATTATGCAGCTTACGTTTTCATTATTTATCGCGTTTTATCTGGTGTAATTACTTTAGGTGAATTGACTTTCCTTTCGGGAAGTTTTAATCGATTGATGAAGAATTTGCAAGATTTTTTCTCAAGATTTACACGAATTTCTGAAAGTTCTCTTTACTTAAAAGATTATTTCGACTTTATTGATATTTCGGTCGAGCCGAAAACAAAAGAAGATGTTCCGTTGCCAAAAGTAATTCTGAAAGGCTTCGAATTTAAAGAGGTGTATTTCTCTTATCCCGAATCTGATAATCAAATCCTAAAAGGAGTTAGTTTTTCAATTAAAGCAGGAGAAAAAATTGCCTTCGTCGGGCAAAATGGAGCTGGAAAAACGACTTTGACTAAATTATTACTTCGGTTTTATGAACCAACTGCAGGAGAAATCCTTTTAGACGGCGTTAATATAAATCGGTATAATAAAAAGGATTATCAAGCTTATTTCGGAGTGCTGTTTCAAGATTTCTTTAGATATGAATTTACAGTTAAAGAAAACATTGCTATTGGAAAAATAGAAGAAATAGACAATCAAGAACGCATTGAAAAAGCGGCACAATTAAGTTTGGCCGATGAAGTAGTTGCAGAATTATCTTTGGGTTACGAACAACAACTTGGAAAGAGATTTATAAAAGGTCAAGAATTATCAGGTGGTCAATGGCAAAAAATTGCTTTGGCGAGAGCTTATATGAAAAGTGCTGAGGTGATGATTTTAGACGAACCAACATCAGCCTTAGATGCAAAAGCAGAAAGCGAAGTTTTTGAACGTTTCATTCATTTAATTAAAAATAAAACTAGTGTAATTATCTCACACCGATTTAGTACGGTTCGTCAAGCAGATCGCATTATCGTGCTGGAAGAAGGAAGAATTTTAGAATCAGGCACGCACGAAGAATTGATGGAAAATAATAAGTTATATTCGAAATTATTCACGCTTCAGGCGGAAGGATATCAATAAAATAATATGGAAAAAGAAATTATAAATAAGGTAGCACAAAGTTCGTTGTTGGTTTTCGATTTAGAAGATTACTATCCTGATGAACACGTGGTTGATTTAGATATTTCCCAATGGTTGTTGGAAGGTTTTCTTCTGAAAGAATCAGATTTTAGAGCTCATTTGAAAGACACAGATTGGTCGGCTTATCAAGATAAATACGTTGCAATTTATTGCGCTACAGATGCGATTCTTCCGGCTTGGACTTATGCTTTGGTTACAGTTCACTTAGCTCCTTATGCTTTAAAAGTAATTCACGGAACTAAAGAATTAGGTATTATCGATTGGTATCAAGATGTTTTGAACAAATTAGATTATACTGACTATTTTCAAAAACCAGTAATTTTGAAAGGTTGTTCAAAAAAAGAAGTTCCGAATCAGGTATATACTTTAGCGATTCAAAAGTTAATCAAAGTAGCGCGAAGTATTATGTTTGGTGAGGCTTGTTCGGCTGTTCCGCTTTTCAAGAAGTAAAAATACGAGGTCGATTCTAGGCTTTTGCGCTTTAATTTTTTTGTTTTTGGTAATTTTGGTACTTTTGCACTTTCAAAATTTAAAATAAAGAACAAATGAAGAGAGTTTTATTGCTTTTAGTAGCTGTAAGTACATTAGGTTTCGCGCAAGAAACTTCGAATGATACTGTTAAGCATTGGACAAGAAAAGGAGTTTTTACACTTTTAGCCAATCAATCTTCTTTTAGTAACTGGCAAGCGGGAGGTCAAAATAACTTCGCTGGAAACTTAGGAATTAATTATGATTTTAATTACAAAAATGGTGATTGGAACTGGGATAACAAATGGATTGTTTCTTACGGTTTAACAAAAATAAAAGGAGCTGACACTCAAAAAACAGATGATAGAATTGAATTGAATTCTTTATTAGGAAAAAGAGCTACTGGCGAATGGTTTTATTCTGCTTTTTTCAATTTTAAAACACAAATGGATACTGGTTTAGATCCAGCGACTCAAAGTTTCAAAATTTCACATTTCTTTTCACCTGCTTACTTTCAATTTGGACCAGGTATGTTATGGAAAAAAAGCGATAATTTAAAAGTGAATTTTGCTCCGGCAACTTCAAAATTAATTATGGTTCACAAACATTTCACAGATTTAGGTTCTTCTTTTGGTGTGGAACAAGGCGATACATCAAGATATGAATTAGGAGCTGCGATCAATGGCTATTACAAGTTCAACATTATGGAAAACGTTTCTGTTGAAAATACATTGAACTTATATTCTAACTATTTAGAAGATGCAAAAAATGTTGATATCGACTACCAACTAAATATTGTAATGAAAATCAACAAGTATTTATCGACTAATTTAGCGTTTCAAACGATTTACGACGATAATGCTTTTCGAGGATTTCAAACAAAACAAGTTATTGGTGTAGGACTAAATTATGGTTTCTAATCTAACCCATTTTATATAAATGAAAAAGACCTCAATCGAGGTCTTTTTCATTTTCTACAGCGTCTTTATAATCTGGATACAAAAACTTATTGTATGGAAATCTTGTAATATGAATTTCCCTAACGGCTTCGTATACTTTTTCTCTAAATTCTTCAAAATTGTCTTTCTCCGTTGCCGAAATAAATAAAGTGTTGTTCTCACCCATTTTACTCATCCACGTAGATTTCCATTCTTCTAAGGTATAATGTTTAGAAGTTTTTTCTACGTTCAAGTCATTTTCGTCAAACTGAACGGGATTATAGATATCAATTTTATTGAAAACCATAATCACAGGTTTATCCGCACATTTAATATCTTGCAAAATTTGATTTACCGAAGCAATATGCTCTTCAAATTCAGGATGGGTAATATCTACAACGTGAAGTAGCAAATCAGCTTCTCTAACCTCATCCAATGTGCTTTTAAACGAATCAACAAGCTGTGTTGGTAGTTTTCTAATAAACCCAACCGTGTCGGTTAAAAGGAATGGTAAATTCTTAATTACGGTTTTTCTAACAGTCGTATCAAGTGTAGCGAATAGTTTGTTTTCTACAAAAACTTCACTTTTTCCAACAGCATTCATCAATGTTGATTTTCCAACATTCGTATACCCTACAATTGCAACTCTTACCATTGCACCACGATTACTTCGCTGCGTGTTCATTTGCTTGTCGATTGCTTTAATTTTATCTTTCAATAATGCAATTCGATCACGAACAATACGTCTGTCGGTTTCAATTTCTGTTTCTCCAGGTCCACGCATTCCAATTCCCCCTTTTTGACGTTCTAAATGCGTCCACATTCCTGTCAGTCTTGGAAGTAAATATTGGCATTGAGCTAATTCCACTTGGGTTCTTGCGTAAGAAGTTTCGGCACGTTGTGCAAAAATATCTAAGATAAGATTTGTTCTGTCTAGTACTTTACACTCTAATTCGCGTGTAATATTTTTTGATTGCGATGGCGAGAGTTCATCATCAAAAATAACGGTTTTAATATCGTTGTCTCTGATGTAATATTTTATTTCTTCTAGTTTTCCTGTTCCAACAAATGTTTTTGGATTCGGTTTTTCCATTTTTTGCGAAAAGCGTTTGATCACTTGGCCGCCTGCAGTGAATATAAGAAACTCCAATTCGTCAAGATACTCGTTCAGTTTCTCTTCATTTTGGTTTTGCGTTACAACTCCTACAACTATTGATTTTTCAAAGTCAATTACTTCTTTCTCTAACATATATTATCTTTAAGATTACAAAGATACGGAATTTGAAGTAAAAATAAACCGACTCTTATTATGGCATTTATTAGAAATTTTATTTTAATTGTATAAAAAAAGGCTACTCAATTAAGAATAGCCTTTAACAGTAGAATAAATATCGTTTTACTGAATTTCTATATTGTCAATATGTAAATTATATAAAGCATCTTTTCCAACTTTCAATGCAAACATATCTCCTGTATTAGATGAGTTAATTGTAATGCCAGTTATATTTAACGTGATTTTTACCCATTGTCCGTTGGTGTTAATATTTCCAGTGTATGAGTTAACTCCGTTTCCGTTTCCATTAGTATTTAATGCTGTCTTGTTTAAAACGACAGCAGTGGTTGATAAGTTATCTAGATTAAATACATCATAACCGCCAGTAGATCGAGTTATATTGATTGATAGTGATTTTGCTGAAGTTCCTTTTACCCAAAAAGTAATTTTTGTTGGATTTGCAGGAATAGTGCCATGTGAAGCAGCTAAAGCAGTAAACACATATTCATTAATTGGTGCAGTTCCATTTAAATAAAGTGAATTTGTACCTAAAGCACCAGTTCCTATGCCTTGCGTTGCATATGGTTGAAGTCCGAAGCTGTTAAGAGATGTGTTCAAAGTTGTAAAATTTTCAAAATCAGAACCTGCAAATAATAAGTTAGTAGGCGCTGTTGGATCTATGGGATCTGTTGGAATAGTGGTGTCAATTCTGTCTCCTGTTAACTGGATGTCTTTTTCAGTTCTAACCATAAATTGATATGCACCGCTGAATTTTGTTAAAACTCCTCTAATTTTACCATTTCCTGTAGCAACTTTTTTGGTAGCAAAATTTGCAAATTCACTTATTCTTACAGTAATTGTGTTGCCAGAGGCGTCACGTATATTATGATTTGTAGCAGTAAAAGTAGGAACTGGATTTAGGGTTTTATCGAAATAAGTTTTTCCTACTGATGCATCTGCAAATTGAACAGCGTCAAATTCAATCAACATGTTTAAGTATTGATCGTTTTTAGCCTGCGCAATTGTTAGGTGTTTAACGATTGATTCTTCATCAACTTTTTCGCACGAGCGCAGAATTACATCTTTATATTGAATTCCAGATAATCTTCCAACGTTGCCACTGAATAATGCTCCAATTACAGTTGAACCTTGTTGTTTGTTATAATAAACGCTATTGTCCAGTTTTATAGTAACTTTTCTGCCTGGTTCAAATTCTGTATATAAGTTGTAATTATCAACTGGCATACTAAATCCTTTTAATCCGTCTAAAGACATCATAGAGATAGATTTGTAGATATTACCACCTTCATCACTTGATGTAACGTAAGCTTCAATGTAATCAACTAGTTCTAAATCTGTTGTATATTGTTCTGGTGTACCCGTTGCAATATTTGTTATTGCACTAACTTCTTTTGTTTTGTCTATAGATACACAAATTTCATCTGGCCCTCCATAATCATCTCCATTTACACAACTTGAAAGTGTTGCTATAAATGCAATTGTTGCAATTATTTTTAGATTCTTCATATCTTTAGTTTTTAGCAATCTTAATATTATCTAGCTGTAAAGTTGTTTTTACTCCTGACTTGCTTCCAGTGTATTTGAAAGCTATTCTCACATTATCACTCGTTGTATAACTGCTTAAGCTGATAGCGCCACTTCTTACAGATACGTCATCTGCAGTTGGTTTAACGAAATTTAGTTCGGTCCATGTAGCCGTTGCAATTCCAGCTGTTGTACCATCATAATCTGTGGATACCATTGCTTTTAATGGATATCCATTACCATATCTAGTTAAAGTAGAAAATGATAATTTTGGAGATGTAGTAGCTGTTAAATCAATTGCAGGAGTAATTAACCAAGTTTGATCTGATGTGCCAGAAGCCGAAAAGTTTGAGGAAAACTCAGCAAATTTATTATTGCTAAAAAGTTTACCAACCCATAGGCGTGAGTTTGAGGTATTAAAGTTCACCCATCCATCTAATTCAATTGCCACTTCAGTTGATCCAGCTCCAGTTCCAATATCATTAAAACTTTCTGATAAAGCGTAATCTACTGTTTTAGGGATTGAGTAATCGTCTTCGCTTACGCAACTAGTTAATACACTTGTTGAAAGAGCTAAAACGAAAAATATTTTTAAATAATTAATTTTCATAGTCTTTTTTATTAGAAGTTAATATAGAAGTTAACAAATGCTGTTCTTCCATAACCATAGAAATATTTTGAACCGAAAGAAGGCGTTCCGTTTGCGTTATCTGCTTGTAAGTCTGCAAAATTAGCTTTTCTAGATTGTTCAAAACCACCTGTTTTATATCTTACATCGAATACATTGTTTATAGAAGCAAAGAATCCAACAGTGTTTCTATTTGCTTTACTTATTCTCCAAGATTTCCCTCCTGTTAAGTTTACCAATGTAAAGTCGTCAAATTTTTCCTGTTTTAGAATGGCTCTAACTGCTTCTGGAGTTGCTCCTGAGTAACCATCACCGTTTGAATTAACTGCAAAGTTATTCGTTCTTAAAACGCTTGAAACATCAATATAGCTATCGGCTAAGTAATTTACGTTAGCTCCAATCCACCAAAATTTCGGCGCTCTATATTCCAAGCCAAAAGAAGCTGCTTTTTGTGGCATTCCCGGTTGGAAGTAATCTTTAATGTATGTTTTTCCTAAATCAATCAATGTGTTTGAGTTGGTTTGAGCTAAAGCATCGTCATTAATTTTTAATTTCGCATTGTTAGAATAAATGTATTGACCGTATGATGCAGCAAGAGTAGCTTTAACAGTAGACGTAATATTATACTCTAAACCAAGTTCTGCTCCCATATTTTGTTTGTCAATTCCTGTTGTAATTTCACTTACAAAAGTATCAGAATCGCCTGCAGCATCATCAAATTCTCCATAATAGAAAGAGATTTTAGAAGCGTCTTTGATCTTAGCATAGAAACCAGTTAATCTTGCTTTAAATTTCGGCATTCTTACAATATAACTAGCATCTGCACTTGTGATTGATTCACTTTTAATATCTGGTGTAATTACGTTATTTAATCTAGCATTTGAGAATGTGTTTCTTAAGCCAGGCGCTTTAGTTTGGTATAAACCATTAAAGTCTAAATAGTGTCTTCCTGATAATTTATAAGTTAAACCACCTTTGAATCCGAAGTTTTCGAAAGTGATGCTTTCCCCTTTTCCGAAAGAATTGTTAGCATAAATTCCGTTTTTATATATACCTTCTCTCTGATACTCTGTTCTAGAAAAAGATTGTGCTAAATAGAAATCAGCTTTGTCATACGTAAATTTAAATTGAGTAAAACCGTCAAAAGTTAAGGCATGTAACAAATAGTTATAACCGTAAGATTCGTTTTCGCCAACCTGTCTGTTAGGATTGTTTAAATTTGATTGCGCACCATCTCCACTAAAGAATGTGTCTACATCTAAAAAGTACTGTCCACCCATTAAATCTAGAAGATTTTGATGATTGTGAGAACGTAATTTTCTGAAGTTGACTCCTGCGTTTAAAGTGATATTGTCAGATAAACTTGAGTGTAATAGCGTGTTAGCATTTAATAAGTTGTCATCAGTTCTGTCCTCATACAATACATAAACACTTCTTCCTGTGTAAGCACTTGTGTTATTTGCAGCATACATCGCATTCCAATCTAACTGAGCATTAGATTGAAAGGTTTCACCAATTGAAGTCAATTGTGCTGGTGAGTAACCGCCTAAGTTATTGAAATAACTTGGTAAGTTTTTGTAGTATGTTTTATCAGGGTTGTTTCCTAACTGATAGTCTAATCTAGAGTTGCCAATAGTTCCGGTTTGAAAAGCAACATTAGTATTTAAGTTAGTTCTATTAGATAATTTCCAATAGTGGGATAACATTACAATTGGCTCTTCAATATCTTTATCTCTTGAATTACGTTTTTTACCGTTTTGATAACCCCAATAAGAATTGTATTCAATTCCCATTAAATCAGTAACTTCGTCAGTATTTGGAGAAGTTTTTCCTCTACTGTTTTGAGAATAAATCGCAGTTAAATTTAAGCTATGGTTATCATTTATTCTTTTTTCAACACTTGCAAATAATGAGTTTGCAGCATAATCTGTTCCTTCAAAATAACCTTCTTCTGCCCATCTTCTAGAAGCAGAAACTACAAATGCCCAACCGTCTTGGTTCATGCCAGAAGCATGAGTTCCCATTGTTCTAAAGTTGTAATTTGTGTTTGTTCCAGACATAGAAATTCTTGTACCTGGACGGTAGAATGAAGCTCTTGTGTTAATTTGCTGCGTTCCTAAAGCACCACCAAAATTGTAGTCTGAAGGAGCTGAACCCATTGAGAATTCTTGATTTCTTGTTGCATCGTTTAAACCACCCCAGTTACTCCATTGTGGTCTTCCGTCATAAATCTTATTCATTACAATACCATTAATCATAGTGGTACCATATTCGTTGTCTAAACCTCTGATTCTGAAACGAGCTTGACCCCAATTAAATGCGGCAGCTTGTTGATACGTATCGCGAGTAGCTTGTAATAAACCCGCAGTACTTTCAGATCCACTGTTGTCATCACCTAAATCATTTTCTGTAATTGTTACAAGGCTTAATTGTTGTTCAGAAGTAATATCTTCCTCTAAAACAATTGTTCCTAAATCAACAGTCTCTTCGGTAGCTGGTTCTAACAAATATGTTTGTTGACTATATCCATTAGTCTTAACCAATAACACTTGACTACCTGGTGGAACCGTTTGAAAAACAAAGTTTCCATCAAAATCAGTTAAAGCAGATTGGTTAGTACTTTGAATCGTAGCAACAACGTTTTGTAATGGTTTTTGGCTTTTAGCATCGATAACCTTACCTTTTAAGGCTGGATTTTGCTGTGCAAAAACAAAAACAGCTTGTAGTACTAGAATAGTACTTAAAACAAGTTTTTTCATAAAGAATATTATAGTTAATACTAATTGATTGCTAGGGGCTTAAAAAAAACTTGGCAGCCTACAAAGGTATAACTTTTAATAATATTATTTACCTTTGGCATCCAATTTGTATTCAACTTGATAATTATATAACATTCGTTTTATGAAAATTAAAAACTGTATTACTGCTTTTGTTGTGATATTCGCAATAAACCAAAATTTAGCCCAAGACAAAAAGTTCAAAGTGCACACCGTTGCATTCTACAATGTAGAAAACTTATTTGATACCATCAATGATCCGGATACTTATGATGAAGAATATACGCCAGTTAATGGATGGACTAAGAAAAATTACGAAAAAAAATTAGATAACTTAAGTAGAGTGCTAATTGAATTAGGGACTAGTGACATGCAGAAAAATTCACCTGTAATCATTGGTGTTTGTGAAGTAGAAAATAGAAGAGTTTTAGAAGACTTAGTTAAACATCCACGATTAATTGACAAAGGATACAAAGTAGTTCACTTTGATTCGCCAGACAAACGTGGAATTGACGTTGGATTTTTATATCAAGAAAAGTATTTTCAACCTACTAGCTATATCAATGTGCCGCTTTATGTTTATCAAAACGAAGAGACTAAAACAAAGAAGTCTAAGAAGACTGATGATCAAGACGAAGAAATAGAAAACAATAAAAACTATGACACAAAAACGAAAAGAATCTATACACGTGACCAACTTTTAGTTACGGGTATGTTAGATGGTGAAGAGATAAATGTAATTGTAAATCACTGGCCATCGCGTTCAGGTGGTGAAAAAAGAAGTAGTCCTTATAGAGAAGCTGCCGGAAGGTTAAATAGAAAAATTATGGATTCTCTTATTAAAATTAACCCAAATGCTAAAATGATTACAATGGGCGATCTTAATGACGGCACATATAACAAAAGTGTAAAAGAAGGAATTGGCGCCAAACTTAAAAAAGAAGAATTAAAAAAACCAGCAGATATTTTTAATCCTTTTGAGCAAATGGCAAAAGATGGCCACGCAACCCTGTTTTATAGAGATTCAGGTGATATTTTTGACCAAATCATGATAAGTGAGCAATTTATTTCAAAAGATAAAAACGATTACGGATCATTTAAATATTGGAAGGCGGGTATTTATAACAAACCCTTCTTAATTCAAAGAACTGGCCAGTATAAAGGGTATCCTTTGAGAAATCAAAACAATGTTCCAGGATTCTCTGATCACTTTCCGGTATATATTTACTTAGTGAAAGAGGTTAGATAATTCTTAAAAATTTTATAAAAAGGTTAGTTTGTAATGAAAATTATGACTAACCTTTTTTCTTTTTAGTAACTTCGTAGTCACAAAACTATAATCTATGGCAATTCAAAAACCATTCAATCTCACGAAATGGGTTGAAGAAAACCGAGCTTTACTAAAACCGCCGGTTGGAAACAAAAATTTATACGTCAGCTCAGGCGATTATATCGTTATGATTGTAGCCGGACCAAACGCTCGTAAAGATTACCACTACAGCGGAAGCGAAGAATTATTCTATCAGTTAGAAGGAAATATCACCGTTTACGTGCAAGACGAAGGCAAGAAAGAAGCAATGCAACTTGGTCCTGGCGATATGTTTTTATTGCCTGCAAAAACACCACATTCTCCTGTTCGCGAAGAAAATTCAATCGGATTAGTAGTAGAAAAGAAACGCGAAGGAAAAGATATTCCAGATGGATTATTATGGTATTGCGACAATTGCAACCACAAATTACACGAAGTTTATTTTGAATTAGAAGACATTGAAGTGGATTTTTTAGCCCATTTTAAAGACTTTTATGGTTCAGAGGAATTAAGAACTTGCGATAATTGCGGAACAGTAATGGAAGCAGATCCAAGATTTGTAAAATAATTTTTAGGAGCTATTTCCAGCTGTCCACTCTATCTTTTTATTTTTTAAAGAAAAAACAAAAAGGATGCCGTTCCCATCTGGGCTAGGGCAATATCCTTAAAAGCATAATTCTTGTGTAACAATAATCACTAAAAAAGTCAAAAAAAAGCACTATTTTTGTGTAAAATATAACAAAATCATTAAATAAAGTTACAATGCCAACAATAGCTCAACAATTTGGAATGGAAGAAGCTTTAGCACAATTAGGTGTAAAAGCTATAAATGACGGAACTTCAACAGGAAATGAATGGTTCTCTAACGGAGAATTAATCGAAAGTTATTCACCTGTTGATGGTCAATTAATAGGAAAAGTAAGAGCAACAACTGCTGCCGATTACGAGCGAGTAATGGAAAGCGCAACGAAAGCTTTTAAAACTTTTAGAACAATGCCTGCGCCACAACGAGGAGAAATCGTTCGTCAATTTGGAAACAAATTAAGAGAATTAAAAGAACCATTAGGGAAATTAGTTTCTTACGAAATGGGGAAATCACTACAAGAAGGTTACGGAGAAGTTCAAGAAATGATCGATATCTGTGATTTTGCTGTAGGTTTATCACGTCAATTAAACGGTCAAACAATTCCTTCAGAGCGTCCTAAACACGTAATGAGAGAACAATGGCATTCAATAGGAGTTGTCGGAATTATTTCTGCTTTTAACTTTCCAGTTGCCGTTTGGTCTTGGAACACCGCTTTAGCTTGGATTTGTGGGGATGTATGTGTGTGGAAAGCTTCGGAAAAAGCACCTTTATGTTCAATCGCTTGTCAAAACATTATTGCTGGAATCTTAAAAGATAACAATTTACCAGAAGGTATTTCTTGTATCATCAACGGAGATTACAAAGTAGGTGAAATGATGACAACAGATGTTAGAATTCCATTAATTTCTGCTACAGGTTCAACAAGAATGGGAAGAATCGTTGGAACAACAGTTGCACAACGTTTCGGAAAATCATTATTAGAATTAGGTGGAAATAACGCAATTATCATCACACCAACTGCCGACTTAAAAGTAGTTGTTCCCGGTGCTGTATTTGGTGCTGTAGGAACTGCTGGTCAAAGATGTACTTCTACAAGAAGATTAATCATTCACGAATCAGTTTACGATAAAGTAAGAGATGCAATCGTTGGTGCATACAAACAATTAACTATTGGAAATCCATTAGATCAAAAAAATCATATCGGTCCACTTATCGATAAAGATGCTGTAAACACTTATTTAGCTGCAATTGAGAAAGCAAAAGCTGAAGGTGGAAAAGTATTAGTTGATGGTGGCGTTCTTTCTGGTGAAGGATACGAATCAGGTTGCTACGTGAAACCAGCAATCATTGAAGCGGAGAATCATTTCGAAATCGTACAACACGAAACTTTTGCTCCAGTTTTATATTTAATGAAATATTCAGGAGATGTAGAAAATGCAATCGATCTTCAAAACGGAGTGGCACAAGGATTATCTTCTGCAATTATGACGAATGACTTGAAAGAAGCTGAAAAATTCTTATCATTCTCTGGTTCAGATTGTGGTATCGCAAACGTAAACATCGGAACATCTGGCGCTGAAATTGGTGGAGCTTTTGGTGGAGAAAAAGAAACAGGTGGTGGTCGTGAATCAGGATCTGATGCTTGGAAAATATACATGAGAAGACAAACAAATACTGTAAACTACTCAGACGAATTGCCTTTAGCACAAGGAATTAAATTTGATTTGTAGAGCATTTAATAAGATAAGTAATAAGGTAAAACTTATACAAAAAAGGCGTTCAATATTTTGAACGCCTTTACTTTTTTAAATCTTATTTGACTTATATGTTGCGCAATGTTTTACTTCGTTTTCTTCACATACTGCGTCAATATATAAATAGTTTGGCTTTCAACTCTACCTTCAATAAGAGTAGCATCATCCCAAACCAATTTAATATTATGAACCGCCGCACCACGTTTAGCTGTAAATGTTGCTCCTTTTACATCTAAATCTTTTACTAAAACCACAGAATCACCATCGAATAAAGTTACGCCATTACTGTCTTTGTGAACGATTTTATTTTCATCTTCTTCTTCATCTTCAGCAGTTGCTTTTGCCCATTCTAAAGCTTCTTCATCTAAATACATCATTTCTAGCAAGTCGTTGTTTTTCAAACGCGCTAACATTCGCCAAGATAAAATTTGAACGGGTAAATTTTCGTTCCACATGCTATCAGATAATCCTCTCCAATCTTTTTCATCGGTTGTTTCTGGATTTTCAACTTGGTCTTTCAAGTTTTTTGACAATAAAACCGAATGTTCTAAGCTTTCCGCAGTATGTGGCGGTAAAGTATAAACTACTAAATCATGTTCGGCGCCGCTGATTTCGCAAACTGAACCACTGCGGTCTTTTAGTTTTTTTTCTATTACACTCATTTTATATGGATTTTACGTTATGATATTTCGGGTAAAGGTATAAATTGTTATAGGATGGCATAAAAAAAAGCAACTTTTTTGAAGAGTTGCTTTAATAGGTATACCAAAAATAATACTATAGGTTAAAGGAAGCTCCAATTTGCAATACAAATTGGTTGTTGTAATGTTCAAAACCTCTTACTTCAGAATCGTATCTAGCTAAAGGAGCAGATCCTTCAACATATAGACCAAATCCATCAGTAAAGAAATAACGCGCACCTAAGTGAGCACCAAAATTACGTGTTCCTAAATGTAATCCCGGATAAACATCCATTTTTGGATCTAATCCTAATACATTTCCAATATTCGCATTAAAGCGTACTTTTAAATCAGCTCTATCTTCAAACTTCGCTTTGACTCCATCAATATCATTTGCACCTAGTAAATAGGTTGCCACAAATCCAAAAGACATGTTCTCGCCAAGTCCAAAATCAACCGTAGATGTAATTCCAGTTGCTCCATCTTGCATATTTAGACCAACTTGAAACTTAGTATCACCTTTTCCTTGAAAGGCTTGCGCGTTCGACATTTGAACTGCTGCAAATAACATAATTATAGATAAAATTCTTTTCATAGCGCTATAAGTTTTAAATAAAGTACAAATATAAGATAATTTTAGTTTCTTCCCTTTTCATTTGGATATAAATCAGGCAAAGGATCACTTTGTTCAAATTCTTTTGACACCACATCCATGATAGTCAATTTACCTTTGAAAGCAGCTCCAGTATCTACATTCCAAACATTAGCAAAATTTACCGGCACCTCCTCATTGATGTATGTAACGGGTGTATGGCCAATGAAAATTTCGTGGTATATCTTCAGTCTTTTAGGATAATAGATGCTTTCGCTCGAAAGGTTTCTGTCCAGAGCCATTGCCATTTCCCAAAGTGTTCTATCCCAATAAAATAGAGGTTTAAAGTGCTCGTGCGCTACACCTTTTAGATTAGAAAATCCTGCATGAAGATACAATCTATTGTTTTCGTCTAAATGATAGTTCTGAAGTGACTTCAAAAACACAATATGTTTTGCTTTAGTTTCGTTATCAATGTATTGGTAGGATAAAACGGTTGCTTCTCCTCCATGTTGATACCATAATGATTTGTCAATGTTTTGGTTGTTTTCGGTTAACCAATCAAGTACTAGTTCATCATGATTTCCACGAATAAAAATACATTTTTGACGTTTTTGCAACTCAATTAGATAATCTAAAACAGCGGGAGATTCACTCCATCCATCGACATAGTCACCTAGAAAAATTAGGGTGTCATCCGACGTAAATTTTATTTTGTTTAAAACTTGAACCAAAGCTTTTAGACCTCCATGGATGTCTCCTATTACAAATTTTTTCATATAATCTCAGTAAACATTGGGAATAGAAAGTAAAAATGTACAGAAAATCTGCAACAGACTTTAAAAATGATTTGTTATTTTTAATAAATACAAAAATCGATATAATATTCTTAATATACTCTATTACAAACTACAAACTTTTATAAAAATTATTATTATGAAAAATTCTACAAAATTACTTGGACTGTTTGCCGTTAGTTTTTTCTTGTTTTCATGTTCTGCAGATGAGCAAGATGCAGATTTGGACAGAGCTATAAAATTGTCTGAAATGATTCAATTAAATACTATGGAGTCGAAAACCGAAAATGATAGTAGTGCAAGAGAAGAGGGTACTCCTGTAATAATAATCAAAAAAGAATAATTTTATTAACCCAAATTCTATGAAAATACTTATACTGCTTGTAATTAGTTTCTTGTTGTTTTAAATATTCCAAATAAAAACGACAGTGTATCTCTTGATAAAGTTACGAAATAAGAAAGAGAATTCCCCTTAATAAATAGTAGTGATAAAGGAAGTAGTGCTCGAATTCCAATAATAATTATAAAAAGAGATTAATTATTGTCTATAAATAGTAAATTTGTTAAAAAGCAAATTCAATAATTGAAACAGATAATAATTATATTTAGCATATTCCTGCTTTTAGGATGTAAGCCTGAGGAGGACAAGTCAGTTAGTCAAGAAAAGTTAGATCTTTATTTCGATAAAGGTGCTGACGTCAATTTGAGTAATATAGAGAGATTAAGTTTTGTTGACTCTGCAGCTGTTTTTATCGAAAATATTTATGGTAATGACTCGCTTAAAACCGACAATTACTTTAAGATAGCCAACCGATATTTTTCTTTATTAGAATATGAAAAATATAAAACTATAACAGATAAGGTTTTAAAATTTACACAATCCAACAGAGATTCTTTAAATATAGCAAAGGCCGAATACTATTTGGGAGATTATTATTTTTCTCTTTCTAAGCAGGACAGTGCATATTACTATTATGTTACATCCGGAAAAAAGTATAGAAACCTAAATGATAGGCATAATCTAGCAAGTACAATTCTTCATAAAGCTTATATTCTACATTATGAAAAGGATTTTGTGGGAAGTGAGTCAGAAACGGTTAAAGCTTTAAATTTAGCCATCGAATTAAAAGATGATTACTTGATATATGAATGTTATACTCATCTTGGAAGTTCGCTATCTGGATTAGGTGATTATGAGAAAGCTTTAGAATATCATCAAAAATCCCTACTACAAATAAAAAAATTGGAAAATGAAAACTACAAACCAATTTTACAAGCTCAAACTTTAAATAACATCGGGTTTGTTTACCAAAGCATTAATAAGCACGAAGAAGCCACGCAGATTTTCATAGAAGGCTTGAAAATAAAAAATCTAGAAAGCATTCAACCGATATTGTACGCGTCTCTACTTGATAATTACAGTTTTTCTCGCTTTAAGATTAACCCAAAAGAAGGTTTAGAAGATTTTAAGAAGGCATTAAAGGTTAATGAAAAAATTGATCATGCTTATGGGAAAGTAAATAGTCGCCTTCATCTAACAGAATACTATTTAGCACAGAAAGATACTCTTCTAGCAATTGAGAATAATAAAGAAGCTTATAATCTTGCTAAAGAATCTAAATATAACAAGGAATTACTATCCACTTTAGAATTTTTTACAAAATTAATTCCAAATGAAGGCTTGTCTTACGCTCAAGAATACATTAAATTAAACGACGAACTGCAAAAACAAGAGCGAGCCACTAGAAATAAACTGGCTCGAATTGAATTTGAAACAGATGAAATCATATCTGAAAAAGAAAAAATATCTGGTCAACAAAAAGTAATATTAAGTACTTCACTACTTGTTTTTTGTTTCGGCCTTTTATTTTATATCATACTTTATCAACGCGGAAAGCACAAAGGTTTAGCGTTTAAACAGCGCCAGCAAGAATCAAATGAAGAGATTTATAGATTGATGTTAAGTAATCAGGATGATATAAATGAGGTGCGTAATAAAGTTAAACGAAACATTTCACTTGATCTTCACGATAATATTTTAAACAGATTAGCAAGTACAAGATTGAATCTCTTTGCAATATCTAGAAAACAAGATGAAGAAACAATAAAGACTGCTATACAACATATTGATGCAATTCGCGTTATTGAACAAGAAATACGTGCTTTTTCTCATGAGTTATACAATGATTCAACGATGAATAAGAGTAATTTTAAAAATATAATAGAAGAATTATTAAAAAGTCAAAGCGATACTTACGATCCAGTATGTCGTTTTAGCGTTAATTTCAGCGATGCGATTAACAACATGAGCCCCGAAATCAAAATGAATGTTTATCGAATTATCCAAGAAGCATTTAATAATATTAATAAATATGCCAACGCTACAAAAATTGATCTAAAGCTTGATGCCGATAGTGAAGGAGTCTTGCATTTAGATATTTATGATAATGGAGTTGGTTTCAATGTAAAAAAGATAAGAGAAGGAATTGGACTTAAAAACATGAAAAGTAGAGCTGAGACAATCAAAGGCGAGCTAATTGTGGAGTCGGAAAAGAGTAAAGGAACTCGAATAAATCTCAAAGTAAAGCTTAACTAGAAAATAATTGTAGGTTTGAAGTAAAAGAAGCAAAAATGGCAAAGAAAAGTTTGAATATTTTAATGATTGATGATCATCCTTCTATGATTGAGGGTTATAAAAGTATATTATCTTTCAATGATTTAGGATTAAAAATTAATACAACACCAGCTTATAATTGTGAAACAGCCTATAATATTATTGCTTCTGAACAAAACTTAGAAGCGTTTGATATGGCTTTTGTAGATTTGAGTTTACCTCCCTATCTTGAGAAAAATATGAAGGGTGGTGAAGATTTAGCTTTGCTGATTAAAAAGAAATTCACCAAATGTAAAGTTGTAATTTTAACGTCTCATGCAGAGGCTTTTATTTTAGATAACATCCAAAAAAGCATAGAGCCAAACGGATTGTTAGTTAAAAGTGATTTTACTGCAGAAGAATTTTTATTGGCATTTGAACAGATTTATAACAATCAAATATATACTAGTAAAACTGTTGTAGATAATATAACTGAACTTCAAGAGAAAAACTCTTTCTTAGATGAAAGCAACAGAAAACTCATTACACTTTTAGCAGAAGGCGTAAAAACAAAAAATTTACCACAACACATGAATTTATCAATAAGTGCAATTGATAAGAGGAAAGCCCAAATACGTTATTACTTCAAAATTGAGAAAGGAAACGACGAAGACATTATTCGTTTGGCAAAAAATCATGGATTGATTTAATTTTTGCAGAAATGTGAGTAAACATTGCTAAAAAAAAGATAAAATGTACAGAAAATCTGTAGCAGTTTATCTTTCGTGATTTTGTAAATTTATTTTTTAAATGATCAATAAATGAAGTTATATACACGACTAGTAATTGCTTTACTAATCTTAAGTTTGATATGGATTTATGCTGTTGTTGATTTGAGTTATTACACACTTTTTCAGGAACGTTTTTCTAGGTTTGTCGTTATAGACTACAGTGTACAATACAATGTTGTGTATATACTAGGAACATTACTTGTAGTATCTTATCTGATGCTTATTTTTTCAAAAAAAAAAGATAGTTTTTATTAATTGTACTTCATTTTCCTTAAGATGCGCATCACTTCTTTAAAAGAAACATAAACCAATGGGTTTTCAAATGCTTTTAAATCGGGCTTCGCTTCGATAAGCTTTTGAATGGCTTCCTCAAAACCATTCAAATAACAGATCATTAGAGTGTGTGGTAGATTGATTAAATCTCTTTTTTCAGATTCTTGTAAAGAAATACCCTTTTGAAGTTTTGCTAAAATAGCGTTGTTCGAATTGTAAATGTGATGCAATACTTTTTTATTGTACTGCGGCGGTTCAAATAACATTTCGGAGTCCATTTTATAATAACCATTGTCAAAAAATTCAATAGTTACTTTTTCCAACGGGTAAAAACTGGTTTTGTCATTTAATCCCAAACAAACATATTCGGTAATTGAAAAACTAGAATCATCATAAGTAATAGAAACTTCATCTAAAGCCGAATAAAATAATTTTATTTGTTCATTGATCAATTCAATATCAACTCTAGAGTAAAAAACTTCATCTCTAATTTTCTTTTTATTTCCGGCCCAGCAAACCACAAACAATTCTTTAAATACCTTGTAATGTGAAGGCAAGTCCTTGTGTCGGTTGTTGATAAAGTCTAAAACACTTTCTAGTGTATGCGAAATACTATTTCTAGAATTGTTTTCTAAACTAATTACAGTTTCAATATTTTGTTTAGAATACGGAATTTTCTCAGCTGTAGGAGACGTGTTGCTTCCTTTTCTAACAAATGCACTATTTGCTTCAATGGTGTGAATTCCCTTCTTAAAGTAAGAAGTCTTAGATTTTGGCTTAATAGTTACCAAACCAACAACTTTATCTTTAGGCAAGTTTGGAAAAGGGACGTTTTCGTACTGAATTTTAGGTGGATTTTCTAAAAAAGCATTAACTAAATTCTGAATGCGACTGTCGTCAAAAAAGTCATCACCTACAATTTCATTAGATTCATCTTCAACGCCCACAACAATATAAGAATTGTTACCAGGGTTGGAATTAGATAGCGCACAAATGTGTTTTAAGAATTTTGCTTTTCCTTCTCGTGTATGTAAATTTAATAAGCGTTTCTTATCATAAAAACTGTTTTCATCATTGTGAGCCAGTAAATTTTTGATAAGTAAGCGCTTGTTAATCATTTTTATATTATTACTATATTATTTGTCTGAACTTACTATATAAGTTGATTGAAATGTTCATTAGATTACTTCAAACAAAATCTTGTGGTAAGCTTAGATTTCATTATTTTTCTTGTTCTTTCCTTATGAGATCTATTGCATCACTATTTTTAAAGTTAGCTTGATAGAGAAGAATTAATTTAACCGTTGGACTATTAGGATAAATCTTTATAAAACGATTAAATTCTTCAATGTTTTCTTGGTAAATAAACCTTTTTTCAGGATCCTCTGATTTTTCTGTGGTAGGTGTATTATCCAAGCCTAGTAAGTAATCAATTTGATATCTAGCAATTTGATCTTTTACTTGACTACTTAATTTTGATTCAGGATATTTTTTAATAAATTTTTCCCAATCAATGATGCGATCGCCTAGTTCGGTGAAAGTCAAGTTTAATGATGCATCACCCTCATAAATTTCTTTGTTCTCTTCGCTTTTTAAATATAGATAATCTTTGTAATCATCTGTCACATACTTATGAAAGAGATTGTAGTAAAAGTTAAAAACAGTTTTAATTGTATAATTTCCGTCTTCATCTTCCTTCAATTCTAATTCATTTTCTAAGAGCTTTGTAAGTAGATTTTCAAGATTACTTTTGTCTACTTCCTCTTGGGAATGATATTTATCTAAAATAGGTTGTTCCAAGTCGGTTATTCGAGCTTCTAATTCAGAATTTTCATTGAGATATTCTTCATATAACACATTAGATTCTGCGCTTGAAATTTTTTCCAATTTTAATTTAACAGCCTCTTTAAGAGCTTCAAATTTGACGTAGGGATTCAATGAATCTCCAATTAATCCTTGATTACTATTTAGATCCAAAGTACTGTAATGTTCCTTAGTAATGGTACTTTTTTCAGATACTTTACAGGAAATACAAAAGATAAAAATAGTAATCAGTGATAACATATTCCTCATAACTTCAATGGATTGCAAATAATATTGCCTTTAAGGAACTCTATGTCCCATTGGCTCAGCCCAAATTGCAAACCAATCTTGAGTATCTAGAACTAAAGTTTGTGCTTTCATTAATTGCTGAATCCTACTCACATTAATCGTTCCTGCAACCGGTAAAATATTAGCTGGATGTTGTTTTACCCAAGCCAATAAAATAATATCAGCACCAACGCCATATTTCTCTACTAATTTTGCCAAAAGTTGACGCAATCTAAACGTTTGATCTGTGTTTTCTCTAAAAGCAACGCCTAAAGGATTCCAAGCCATCGGCTGAATTTTATGCAATTCCATATAATCCAAACTTCCATCTAACATCGCTTCATGATGTGTCGCAGAAAACTGAATTTGATTGAACGAAACTTCAGTTTTACTCTGAATTAAAGCCGTTTGTGAAGCTGTAAAATTTGAAACTCCAAAAGATAATATTTTTCCATCTGCTTTTAATTTTTCAACAGCTTCTGCAATTTCATTAGCACGCATTAGCGGACTTGGACGGTGCAATAAAAACACGTCTAAATAATCAGTTTGTAAATTCTTCAACGAATTTTCAACCGAAGAAATGATATACTCTTTTGAATAATCGTAATGTTTAATTTTATTTTCAGGACGACTTTCAGCAACATACTGAATCCCACATTTTGAAATAAATTGCACTTTTTCACGTGCTATTTTTGAATTGGCCCAAGCTTTTCCAAAAGCAGTCTCCGTTGTATAACCACCATAAATATCTGCGTGGTCAAAAGAGGTGATTCCGTTTTCATAAAACAGGTGAATTAAGTGATTCATTTCTCTTGTGTTGAGGTTTTTATCCCAAACACCCCAATTCATAACTCCAGCAATAATAGGCGACAGTTGTATAGACATATTTTGTTGATTTTTAAATATTTCTTAAAATTAGCAAATAGAATCATAAAACACTCATAAAATGGGGAAATTTTAATCATTTTTAACGCTATGTTAACAACTAAAATCTAAAAAAAATCACAATTTGCAGTGTTAAAAAAACTTACTAATTTCACAGCACCAAATTATACTTTAAAATGGAAGAAAATACTTCGACTTTAGACATTAGAGCCATCAACGAAAAGATAGAAAGAGAAAGTGCGTTTATCGACCTACTTACCATGGAAATGAATAAAGTAATTGTCGGTCAAAAGCATATGGTGGAACGTTTGCTTATCGGATTATTAGGGCAAGGACACATTTTACTAGAAGGTGTTCCTGGTTTAGCAAAAACTTTAGCTATTAATACTTTAGCACAAGCTGTTCACGGTTCGTTTAGCAGAATTCAGTTCACACCAGATTTATTACCTGCGGATGTTGTAGGAACAATGATTTACAATATGAAGGACAACGACTTCACTATTCGTAAAGGTCCAATTTTCGCTAATTTCGTTCTTGCGGATGAGATTAACCGTGCACCAGCAAAAGTGCAATCGGCTTTGTTAGAAGCGATGCAAGAAAAACAAGTAACAATTGGAGATGAAACCTTCAAATTAGATAAACCATTCTTAGTAATGGCAACGCAAAATCCAGTAGATCAAGAAGGAACTTATCCGTTACCGGAAGCTCAGGTCGACCGTTTTATGTTGAAAACGATTATCGATTATCCAAAAATGGAAGACGAGCGAGCAATCATTCGTCAAAACTTAAAAGGAGCTTACGAAAAAGTAAATCAAGTAGTTTCTGTAGAGCAAATTTTAAGAGCTCAAGAAGCCGTTCGTGAAGTATATATGGATGAGAAAATCGAAAAATATATTTTAGATATTGTTTTCGCAACACGTTATCCTGAAAAATATAAACTAGAAAGTTTAAAACCATTAATCAGTTTTGGCGCATCGCCTCGTGGAAGTATCAATTTAGCTACAGCAGCAAAATGTTATGCCTTCATCAAACGAAGAGGTTATGTTATTCCTGAAGATGTTCGTGCAGTTGTTTATGATGTATTGCGTCACAGAATTGGAATCACTTATGAAGCTGAAGCCGAAAATGTAACGTCTGAAGATATCATTAGCAAAATTGTAAACGAAATTGAAGTTCCTTAAAAATTAGTTGAAACGTTTTCTGTTGTCTGTTATCCGTTTCGTAGATAACTGACAACTTTCCAACCGACAACTGATAACCTAAGAAAAATGGATACCAAAGAAATTCTAAAAAAAGTTCGTAAAATTGAAATTAAAACCCGAAGATTGAGTGATCATATCTTTTCGGGAGAATATCATACGTCTTTTAAAGGACGCGGAATGACATTTTCAGAAGTGCGTCAATACCAATACGGAGACGACGTTAGAGCAATTGATTGGAATGTTACCGCACGCTACAACGAACCTTATGTAAAGGTTTTTGAAGAAGAACGCGAATTAACGATGATGTTATTAGTCGATATTTCGGGATCTGAAAGTTTCGGTACAAAAAATCAGCAAAAACGGGATATGATTACTGAAATCGCCGCGACATTGGCTTTCTCAGCGACTCAAAATAATGATAAAATCGGGTTGTTATTGTTTTCGGACCAAATCGAACTGTTTATTCCGCCTAAAAAAGGAAAATCACACGTGTTGAGAATTATTCGTGAGTTAATTGAATTTAAGCCAAAAAGTCACAAAACTGATTTGGCTCAAGCCTTGAAATATTTATCAAGTGTTTTGAAAAAGAAAGCAATTGTGTTTTTGATTTCAGATTTTATGACTGCGGAATACGAACACACGTTGAAAATTGCGTCAAAGCGTCATGATGTAACTGGAATTCGTGTATTTGATCAAAGAGAAGAACACCTTCCAAATATAGGAATCGTAAATATGGTAGATGCCGAAACAGGCGAAAACACAGTAGTCGATACCACATCAAAAAAAGTGCGAATGGCTTATGAAAAAGACTATCGCGAAAACGTAACTTACTTCAGAGATATTTTCTCAAAATGTGGTGCCGGAACCATTAGTGCTAGAGTTGATGAAAGTTATGTAACCAAATTATTGGGCTATTTTAAAGCTCGTAATTAAGGAAAAACAAATGAAAAAGAATTTTTACTTATATATTTTATTGTTTTTTAGTTTTTTGGGTTCTGCCCAAAAAATCACCACCGCTATTGATTCCACCGAAATTAAAATTGGATCACAGTTTAACTTAATCATCAAAGCTTCGGTTAACGAAAAGGACAAAGTAGTTTTCCCTAATTCGAAGAACTTTGGTTATTTAGAAGTATTGGAATCGTATCCAATTGATACCATAAAAAACAATTCACAATACGAATTAATTAAAAGATATGGGTTAACCCAATTTGATTCGGGTCGTTATTCGATTCCGAAATTAGTTGTGAAAATCAACCAAAAAGAATTTACTACCGATTCACTTTCCATTTTGGTGAATGCTGTAAAAGTTGATACGACCAAACAACAAATGTATGACATCAAAAACATCATCGCTACGGAAGAAGAACCAAGTAGCGAATGGTGGAAATTGTTAGTTTTACTAGCGTTAATTATAGCTTCAGGCTTTGGATCGTATTTCATAATTAAACGTTTACAAAAAGCGAAAGCTAATAAAGAAGAGCTATTTGCATCACCAATTGAAAAAGCGATTAATTACCTTCAAAATTTAGATAAAAAACAACTGGTTCAAAGAGGAGAAGTAAAAGAATACTATTCCGAAATGACCGATATTGCTCGAACTTATATCGAAGAATCTGTTGATATTCCAGCAATGGAAAGTACTTCGAGCGAATTATTAACGGCCTTAAGAAAAGCAATTTCCCAGAAGAAAATGTTTGTTAGTAAGGAAGATTTGGCCAAATTTAAAACCGTTTTAGAAAATTCGGATTTAGTGAAATTTGCGAAATCACAACCGATGCAATTCGAAATTGAAAAAGATAAAGGCGTAATTGATAAGTTTTTATTAATTATTGACAAAGCTTTACCAAGATCTGAAGAAGAATCGGAAGCATTATTTGCGGAAGAATTACGTCTGAAAGAATTGAAAAAACAGAAATTTTTAAGAACTGCTTTTTCTGTTGGAATTGCCGTAATCTTGTTTGCGATTTCAGTCGGAATTTTCGCTTTTACCTTCGGATTAGATTATTTGAAAGAAAATTACATCGGTTATTCAACCAAAGAATTATTACAAAAAGAATGGATTACTTCTGAATACGGAGAACCCGCAATTGTAATCGAAACACCAAAAGTATTAGTTCGAAATAACGACGAGAAGATTCAAAATAACCTTCCGGAAAACGTAAAAGCAATCAATCGCTTTGCTTACGGAAGCATTATTGACGACTTTTCAACGGTTTTAATTACAACAGCATTTAAGGACACCACTCAAATTGATATTGAAGTTGCTCTTGAAGCGGATTTAAAAGAATTGGAGCGCTTAGGTGCGAAAAATATCATCGTGAAAACAGTAGATTTTGAAAATGTAAAAGGACTTTCGGGTAAAAAAGCATTTGGAACGTTTACAACTTTCAACGAAATCAAACAGGAAGACCAAAAGATGAGTTATGAAATTGTGGTTTTTGCACAAGCAGGAGGAGCTCAAGAATTTTTCTTAATTTCTAGGGAAGATGATGAGTATGCCCAACAAATTATGGAGAAAATTCAGAATTCAATTGAACTAAGAAAAGCTAAGAAATGATGGGAAAAGTAACCTTTTTAAATCCGGAATTTTTTTGGTTGTTTTTACTAATTCCAATCGCAATTGCTTGGTTGTTTTATAAGCGAAATCAGCTTTCGGCCTCTGTAAAAATGCCTTCGGTTTCGGTGTTTAAACAAAATCAGACCTTTTTAGCCAAAGCGAAACCATTTTTATATGTATTGAGATTGTTGGCTTTGAGTTTAATCATTATCGCTTTAGCTCGACCAAGAAGCGTAGATGTAACTTCAAAATCGAAAACAACAAAAGGAATTGATATTGTAATGGCAATTGACGTTTCGAGTAGTATGTTGGCAACGGATTTTAAACCAAATCGATTAGAAGCTTTGAAACGAGTAGCTTCAACCTTTGTGCAAGAAAGAGTCAATGACCGAATTGGATTAGTAGTTTATGCATCCGAAAGTTATACGTTAACGCCAATTACGTCAGACAAAGCAATTATTTTGCAATCTCTAAAAAAGATTGAATATAATGATGCAATTATTGCCGATGGAACCGCAATTGGTGTCGGATTAGCAACAGCCATCAACCGAATTAAAGACAGTAAAGCAAAGAGCAGAATCATTATTCTATTAACCGATGGAGTAAATAACTCGGGAACAATTGATCCAAGAATGGCTTCGGATATTGCAAAACAATATGGTTTAAAAGTGTACACGATAGGAATTGGTACGAATGGAAAAGCAATGTTTCCAGTAGCAAAAGACGCCAATGGGAAATTAGTTTTCAAAATGATGCCAGTTGAAATTGACGAAAAATTAATGCAAGAAATTGCAAAAACAACCGATGGAAAATATTACAGAGCAACATCGACAGAGAAATTAAAAGAAATATACGACGATATCAATAAGTTAGAAACTACAGAAATCGACGAGAAGAAGTTCTATAATTACGATGAAAAATACAGATCGTTTTTATTGATGGCCTTCCTGTTATTAGGAGTTGAGGTTTTATTACGAAATTCGTTTTTTAGAGGAATTGTTTAGAAAGAAAAAAAATGTTTGAATTAGAAAACCCGAAATATTTTTATTTATTAGCACTGATTCCAATTCTTGTGGTTCTTTTTCTATTCAATTTAGTTTGGAAAAGAAAAAAGCAATCCCAATTTTCAGATTTGGAATTGTTCAAAAAGCTAAGTCCCGAAAAATCAACGTTTAAACCGGTTTTAAAAATTGCGGTTTTGTCTTTGGCATTTGCTTGTTTGGTAATTGCTTTGGTCAACCCAAAAATGGGAACTAAGATGGAAACGGTAAAACGTCAAGGAATTGATATTGTATTTGCTGTGGACATTTCAAAAAGTATGCTAGCTGAAGATATTGCACCAAGTCGTTTGGAAAAAACGAAGCAATTGGTTTCGCAAATCATCAATGAATTGGGAAATGACAGAGTTGGAATTGTTGGTTATGCCGGAAGTGCTTATCCAGTTTTGCCAATGACTACCGACTACGGATTAGCGAAAATGTATTTGCAAAGTATGAATACCGATATGGTTTCTTCACAAGGAACCGCGATTAACGATGCTTTGAAATTATCAGTCGATTATTTTGACATTAAAGACACGAGTAAGTTGATTATTTTGGTTTCCGATGGAGAAGATCACGGTGTTGGTGCCGATGAAGCAATCGGTTTGGCGAAAGACAAAGGTGTCCGAATCTTCAGTATTGGAATGGGAACTGAAAAAGGAGCTATGATTCCTATAAAAGACAATCGAGGCAATATTATTTCGTACAAAAAAGATCAAAATGGCGATAATGTCATTACGAAAATGTATCCGAAAACATTAAAAAGTATTTCAGATAAAACCAAGTCTAAGTATATCAATGGTGCGAATACGAAAGAAGTAGTTGAAGCTGTAAAATCGCAATTGGATAAAATAGAAAAAACAGAATTTGAATCGCAACAAATTGCCGATTTTGAATCCCAATATCAATGGTTTTTGGCTTTAGGATTTCTATTGCTTTTAGTAGATATTTTCCTTTTAGAGAAAAAAACGGCTTGGGTACAAAAGTTGAACTTATTTAACGAGAAGAAAAATGAATAAAATAGTTTATACCATCGTTTTGTTAGTAAGCGGAGTGCTTTTTGGTCAAGAAAAAGACAAGAATCTGTTTGAAGGAAATCAGTCTTTTCAACAGAAAAGTTATACCAAAGCGGAAGCAGATTATCGCGTTACCGAATCGAAGAAATCGCCTAAAAAAGCCGTTGCAGGTTATAATTTAGGAAATAGTATTTACCGTCAAAATCAGCCTGGTGAAGCCCAAATCAAATATATTCAAGCTTTAGAATCAGCTAAAACGAAAGAAGAAAAACACCGTATCTTCCATAATTTAGGAAATACCTTTATGTTGGAAAAAAATTATGATTCGGCAACTAAGGCTTATGAAGATGCTTTACGCAATAATCCGTTAGATGAAGAAACGCGTTATAATTACGCTTTAGCGAAGAAAAAGAAAAAAGAAAATCCGCCACCAAAAGGATACGACGATAAGAAAAAAGACGGCGGGAAAGACAAACAACCGCAACCCGAAAATAACAAAAACGATAAAGGAGACGAGAATAAAGAGCCTGAAAAAGAAAAGGGCGATAAAGATAAAAAAGAAGAGAAAGGCGAAGGGGAGAAAAAAGAAGATAGAAATGAAGCACCAAAACCTTCCGGAGCTGATAAGCAAAGAATCGATAATATCTTAGACGCGGTTAACAACGCTGAAAAGAAATTACAAGATAAGATTAACGAAAAGAAAGTAAAGCCTCGAGCTACTACAAATGAAAAAGATTGGTAATTTATGAAAAAGATATTTTTAGTTTTATTTATTTCATTTTTCGCTAGCTCAATTTCTGCTCAAGTAAAATTTGAAGCACAAGTTGAACGAGATTCTTATGGATTAAATGAACGATTTCCATTAGCTTTTTCTATTAATAACGAAGGTGATAATTTTCAAGCACCAAAAATTGCTGGTTTTAAAACGGAAGGACCTTTTATCAATAAAGGAAATCAGACTTCTATTACTATTGTGAATGGAAGAATGACGCAGAAAAGAGAGATTTCTACCCAAGTTATTTACTATTTAACACCAACAAAAAAAGGAACTTTTACGATTGGTTCAGCTTCGATTGAATTTAATGGAACGGTTTATAAATCGCAACCTATTAAAATCACGATTACAGATCCGGTTCAATTGCCAACTTATCCTGGACAATATTCGCGTCAGCAACAGCAACAGCAACAGCAACAACAACAGCAACAGCAGAATTATGATTTTGGCGAAGGCATTCATTTGGTGGGAGAAGTTTCATCAAGAAATCCTTTTGTGAACGAACCCGTTACGGTGGTTTATAAATTGTATTTTCCTTATAATAGTTCGGTTTCCAATTTCAGAAATTTTCAAGCTCCAAAATACGAAAACTTCTGGAGTCAATACGTTGATATAAAACAACTTCGTGCCGAAAAAGGAAAATACAACGGTAAAGATTATAGTATGGTGGTGTTGCGAAAAGTGACGCTTTATCCGTTAGAAGCTGGAGCGAAAATCATCGAACCTTTTAAAATTGATGTTGATGCTGAGTTGCCAACTGGAAGAAGTGACTTTTTCGGACAATTAGAATTAAAGTCGGTTGAAAAATCATTGAATACCGGAACGCAAACTATAAATGTAAAACCACTTCCTGAAAATGGTAAACCAGCTAGTTTCTCTGGAGCTGTTGGACAATTTGATTTTAAAGTAAAACCTTCAAAAACAAGTTTGAAAGCTGGCGAATCTTTTGATTTAGAAGTTAGTGTTGCTGGAAAAGGGAATTTAAAATTATTCACCCTTCCAAAACCGGTTTTACCAAATTCATTGGAAATGTTCGATCCGGCTCATACCGAAAATGTGCAAACGCCATTAACCGGAATGGTCGGAAATATCTCAGATAAATACACGATAATTCCTCAATTTAAAGGAAAGTACACTATTAAACCTATTGAATTTTCGTATTATGATTTGGCGAGTAAATCGTATAAAACTATTGCTTCGGACGAAATCACAATTGATGTTGCGGAAGGAGATAATGTTGTAGCTTCAACTACAGGAACTGGTAATAAAAATACCATTCAGAAGAAAGAAGTTTTCCAATATAATAAGTTGAAAACAAGTTTTGTTTCGGCTTCAAAAGACGATTTCTTAGGTTCGGGAATGTTCTATTCCTTATTGTTTGCACCATTATTGTTAATTCCAGTAATAATGGTGGCTAAAAAACAAAAAGAAGCGAAAGATGCCGATGCTTTTGGAAATAAAATAAGAAGAAACAACAAATTAGTGAAGAAATATCTTTCCGATGCCAAAAGACAAATGGGCGATAAAGTTCCGTTTTATATGGCGATGGAAAAAGCATTGCACAATTTCTTGAAAGCTAAATTACATATCGAAACGGTGGAAATGAGTAAAGAAAATATCATCGAATTGTTACAACAAAGAAATGCTACAGAAGACAGTATTTCGCACTTTATTGCGTTAATGAACGATTGCGAATATGCACGTTATGCACCAGCAACCGACACAGCAATGACTAATGATTTTGATCGAGCAATTGAAATAATTACTGAACTTGAAAAGCAGATAAAATAACCACAAAGGGCACGAAGAAGGCACAAAGAACACAAAAATTCAAATATGACGGAGCAAGAAATTTCTAAATTGGTATTTGATAGTGCTTT
Source organism: Flavobacterium ardleyense (assembly GCF_042686085.1). Lineage (GTDB taxonomy): Bacteria > Bacteroidota > Bacteroidia > Flavobacteriales > Flavobacteriaceae > Flavobacterium > Flavobacterium ardleyense. Next base: position 282,123 of record NZ_JBHUOL010000012.1, on the reverse strand, counting down.
AAAGGTTCATAAAGTATTAGGTCCGGGATTGTTAGAAAGTGCTTATGAAGAATGTTTGTTTTATGAGTTAAAAAAGTCAAATCTTAAAGTTGAAAAACAGAAGGCATTGCCTTTAGTTTATGAAGAAGTAAAATTAGATATCGGTTATAGAATTGATATAATTATTGAAGATAAGTTTATTGTTGAAATTAAAGCTGTAGAATCTTTAAATGAAGTTCATTTAGCACAATTATTAACTTATTTGAAATTGACAGATTGTAAGTTGGGTTTTTTAATAAATTTCAACGTAAAACTATTAAAAGATGGAGTTCGTAGAGTAATAAACGGACAATTATAGAAATATAATATATTGTGTGCTTTTTATAAATAGCAAATAGTTACAAAGCAAAACTATAAAAAACACAATTTAGAAATAAAAAGCTTTGTGACCTCTGTGCCTTCATTGTGTCCTTAGTGGTTAAACAAAAAACAAAATGAAAAAATATATTTTACTTTTTTTACTAGCCTTTCAATTCGTCTTAGCCAACGAGTCAATTGATGCTATTTTTAAAAAAGCAAATGATTCGTACAACAAAGAAAGCTACGAAGAAGCATTAATTGGTTTTGAAAAAATCGCTAAAGCAGGGAACGTTTCGGCCGATTTGTATTTCAACATTGGAAATTGCTATTATAAGTTGGGAAAAATTGCTCCTTCTATTTATAATTACGAAAAAGCATTGCTTTTAAACCCTGACGACGAAGCCATTCAAACCAATCTGTCTTTTGCTCAAAAGATGCGAATAGACGACATTAAAATCGTTCCAGAAGTTGGGTTTAAGAGGCTTGTGAAAGACTTTACGGCCAAATCACATTATGATGGTTGGGCCTGGAGTGCGGTTGGAATTGCTTTCTTAAGTTTACTAGCGTTTTTAGGCTATTATTTTGGAAATACAGTGTTAATGAAACGCTTATTTTTCACACTATTTCTTTTGTCTTTAATCGGAATCGGCGTTACCGTTTTTTCTGCATTTTTACAAAAGAAATACGATGCCAATTACAATCCAGCAATTGTTTTTGCAGAAGCTACAACCTTGAAATCAGAACCTAAAAATAGTTCGGAAGACGTCGTAACATTACACGAAGGCACAAAAGTACTGGTGTTAGAAACTTTAGGAAATTGGAAACAAGTTGAATTATCAGATAAAACGAAAGCTTGGATTGCGAAAGACGCTATTAAGGAACTGAAAAAATAGTTGTCTGTTCTTAGTTGTCGGTTTTCTGTTGTGAAGGTGAATTTTCTAAATTCTCCTCTTCGCCAACTACTTCCGACTTAATACTCGAATACCATTCTTCAATACTTGGATAAATCAGTGTAGAAATTTCTTTTATCGGATTGTAAAAAATAGAATCTTCCTGTTTTTCTTCAGATAGTAACATGTTATTTACGTTGATTTTTTCAAAGATAAAAAGCACTACGCTTAGTATTAAAATCATTTTTAATAAACTAAAAACGACTCCAGCTAATTTATTGATCCAACCTAAAAACGCGAAATCGGCTATTTTAGTTAATATTTTTGCCGATAAATAAATTCCAACAACAACAATTAAAAATGTTATCACAAAGGCTATAATTTCAACATATTTTGGATTCCATGATGCAAAAGTGTCGCCAAGAATTGCTCCCATCAAGTGCGAAAACTTAATAGCTGAGTAAATTCCTGCAATCAAAGCGAAAAACGAGGCAACTTCCACGAAAAGTCCGTTTTTCAAACCTTTGTAAACGGCAAAACTCAATAAAACAGCAAAAATAATATCAATAAAACTCATTTCAGAAATAGATTAAAGACTAAAGAACAAAGATTTGATAGTATAATAACAAAATCATCGATTATCTTTGCAAAACTAATATAGAAAGTTGAGATTAATCTTTTTTCTTTTCTCTTTTTTCTTTCATTTAAAAATAATGTCCAGAGATATACAATTAAAAGAACGTTGGGAAAGCGTTGTCACAAAATTATCAAATCGCTTTTCGGAAGGTGAAGATCTTGATTTAGAAGGAATCATCTACTTAATTGGTGTGCAAGAATTAGGAAAAATTCACGATGAATTCAAAAAAGACGAAAAATTAAACTTAATGCACATTGCTATTTGTCGTTTGTTAGAACCTTATGGTTATTACGAATTCGAGTATTTTGATAACGATGGTTGGCCTCATTATATCGCTAAGGAAGAATTACCACCTTTGAAAGCAGGAGAACAATCGGTATTGATGAAAGAAGCGATTGTAAGTTATTTTTTAGAAAAAGAATTGATAGATTAATTTATCGTTCAGACAATGTATCGAATTGTCTCTTCAAATAAATTCACTAAATTTGCACCTTTACAACAAGTCTGATGATACAAACGATTAAAGCCCATATTGAAGAAGCAAAAGCTTTTCAAACTGATAACAAAGAACAATTAGAGGTTTTCCGAATTAAGTATTTGGGAAGCAAAGGTTTGTTGAAAGAGTTTTTTGCCGAATTTAAGAATGTTCCTAACGAACAAAAGAAAGAATTTGGGCAAATTATAAATGAGCTTAAAACGACGGCAGAAGAAAAGGTAAAAACCATTCAAGACGCTTTAGAAAATAAAGAAGAAGCAAAAGGAATTTACGGCGATACAACGCGTCCGGGAGAAACTATGCATATGGGTTCTCGTCATCCAATTTCGATTGTGAAAAACCAAATGATTGATATTTTTTCAACCATCGGATTTAATGTATCAGAAGGTCCGGAAATCGAAGACGATTGGCACAATTTCACTGCTTTGAATTTACCAGAATATCATCCGGCAAGAGATATGCAGGATACATTTTTCATCCAAACCAATCCTGATGTGTTGTTGAGAACACACACTTCATCCGTTCAGGTGCGTTATATGGAAAATAATAAACCACCGATTCGTACGATTTCTCCAGGAAGAGTTTTCCGTAATGAAGCCGTTTCATCACGTTCTCATTGTATTTTCCATCAAGTGGAAGGTTTGTACATTGATAAAAATGTTTCGTTTGCCGATTTAAAACAAACCCTATTATATTTCACGAAAGAAATGTTCGGAAAGTCTAAAATTCGTTTAAGACCTTCTTATTTTCCTTTCACGGAACCAAGTGCAGAAATTGATATTTATTGGGGTTTAAAAACCGAAACCGATTACCGTATTACCAAAGGAACCGGTTGGTTAGAAATTGGTGGTTGCGGAATGGTTGATCCAAATGTTTTGAAAAACTGTGGAATTAATCCAGACGAACATACTGGTTTTGCTTTCGGAATGGGAGTAGAACGTATTGCCATGTTGTTGTATCAAATTGGTGATATTCGAATGTTTTATGAAAACGATGTGCGTTTCTTAGAGCAATTTAAATCAAATATATAAGTAATAGACCTGACAAATTTCAAAAACTGTCAGGTCTTTTTTAACTAAAACAGAGAGCCTTTGTGGCTTAGTGGCGAAATGAAAAAAGACATTATAATCCCAATAGTAGAAGGAGTTCACGTTGTTGCATTTAAAGAATGGAATGATGATTTTTTAGAAAATTCTTGGTACGCTTATTTAGTAAACGACACTGATAATTTACTAGAAATGGCTACTGTTGTTTCTCGTGCTTATGGTTTAATTAATGGTGAAGAACGTAAAACAAGTAATTTTCGTCATGCCTATGCAAAAGTAGAACCAAGAACCGCTACTAAAGTGGAATTATTGGAAAATAATGTATTGCAATTAAATAACGAATTTATGGTTGCCTACTTTATTGGCAATACAATGTTCGATAAAACTTTTGTTCTTGAAGCAAATTCTTATAACGATGAATCTTCTGTAGATTTACCAATTATCAATAAAAAAGGTTTAATCGGTAAATAACCAATTTTTCGCTATATTGACTGAGTATTTTTCGACAAACACATTTTTTGAAGCAACACTTTATTTTTTACAGAGCGATAAATTAGAAAGTTGGTGTGCTTTTTGATGAACTAATCATATAATTTAATTAAGTAATACGAGAACTTTGGGGTTTTCGTGTATAATTGCGTTTAAAAATTTAAAGCCATGAAAAAAGTTTATTTTAGTTTTTTAGTTTTAATGAGTGTGATTCTAAATGCACAAGTTGTCTTTGAATCTTCACTTTCAGAAGCGTTTAAAAAAGCAAAAGAACAAAACAAGCAAGTTTTTATTGAATATTATAATTCAGATTGTTCGGTTTGTAAGCGTTTGGGCGATTTACTTCGAACTGATCAAGAAGTTTCGACTTTTTACAACAAGCGATTTATCAATTACGCTATGAATTCAAACGAGTCACTTTCGGAAGAAGACAATAATTTCATTACCAAAGCAAATCTTCATTTTGAAAGTGTTCCAATACTTTTATATTTCGACAAGAATCAAAATTTCTTGCATCATAGTGGTGTAACGGTTACTTCTGAACACGTGATTAACGAAGCTAAGAAAGCAATTCTCCCTGATTATAACACATCAGGCTTAAAAGCCAAATACGATGCAGGAGATCGCTCGGTTCGTACGCTTTACGCTTATTGCGATATGTTAAAGGTGAATAAAAATGACATCATGCTTACTAAAGTGGCACAAGATCTTTTTGAATCCTTTAAAAAAGAAGAATTACCAACGAATAAGAGTTATGTTATTCTTAAACAAGTTGTTAATTCTTCAGACAATGGTTTTTTTCAATATTGGATTAATAATGTAGATAAGTTAAAAGATTTTGAAACGGGTCAAAAAGCTGGTACAGAAATTTTAAGTTTAGAAAAGATTGTCCTGAAAGAATTAAGTGATCCAAATGTAAAAAAATGGGATCTTACTAAGAAAAATAAATTCAAACAATATATTTTAAAATTGAAAATCACTGATAATCCAGAGGTTTTCTTTGAGTAACAGAAATCTTTACCAACTTAAATTTTCTTTAGAATTATAATTAATAGTTAAAATTGTGAAGTTTATAATTCCTTTTTTTATTTTTATAAAATGGCACAATTTTCTAAGTATTCTTCGTTAAAATTATTAATTAGTTATTTCCTTTTATTGGGCTTGATGGCTGGTGCTGTTTGGTTTTTATTCCAGCAACAATCTAATTTAGACAAGCAGATTTCAGTGCAAAATACCGATAAAAAGCAACTCATTTACACCGAGTTAATTCGTGATTTATATGAATCTGATAATTATGCTCGTGTGGCATTACAAATGGATGATGACAAATCTAAGAAGCTATTTTTAACTAAAAACGCATCTGTTGTTGCCAAAATTGAAAATTTGCAATCCACTGAATTAAGTGCCGACAAAAATATTTTAGATACTTTAAAAATCTATTTGAAAGACAAAGAGCAAAACGTTCTCAATATAAGAAAATTGCAGGCACATGTTGAAGAATCACCTATTGGCGAAGTTTTAAACAAGATTAGAAATCTTGAAAATGTCAAAGGCAAATTAACACTTGATAGTTTTATTCAAAATCCCAAAGAATTATCTTCTTATGAGAGAAACGTGGCCCAGGATTACATCAACTATCTGAATAATAATGTGCCCAGGGATTCTTCTAATACAATTTCTGTGGCTGAGGCAGATTCTATTGTGTCAGTTTCAAAAAGGTTGCTTGAAGATGCTCAGAAAAAGATCAACAAACGTTCAGTTACCATAAAAAACAAGGAAATTGAATTGCTACAGAATGAGTTGCGAATTACTCAGAAATTATCGGATATCATTTTACAATTACGAAATGTAGCCGAACAAGAAGCAGCTAAAATTCATGCTATAAAAACTAATAATCAAAAAGAAACTCTGGCATTGTTGCAGAAAGGAGCAATTGCTTGCGTTGCTGTTGTACTGTTCTTTTTTATATTGCTTTCTTCTGATTTTTTTAGAAATAAAACTTACCGCCAGCGGCTTGAATTAGAACAGCAAAAGACTGATCAATTACTAGAATCACGCGAGCAGTTAATGACAATGGTTAGTCATGATATTAAAACTCCTTTGCAATCTTTATTAGGATATAGCGAGAAATTATTAGCTTCTGAAAGTCAAGTTGAAAACAGAGATGCATTAATTAAAATTAAATCAGCCACTAATTATATTCAACAATTGGTTTCTGGCTTGTTAGATTATGTGCGAATGGAGAAAGGGAAAGTGGCAATAATGGAATCTGCTTTCGAATTAAACATTTTGATTGAAGAAATTGCACAAAATATAGCTGACTTAAATCAGGAAAAGGATGTAGAGTTAAACTATAAAATTGATGCTACTGAGGGCTTTTTGTATTATGGAGATTATAGTAAAATCCAACAAATATTTTACAATTTAATTGGAAATGCTTTTAAATTTACTGAAAATGGAAGTGTAACTATTGAAACCACAATTCTTGATAATCAGTTAGAAATAATTATTCAAGATACAGGAATTGGGATTTCTAAAGATGAAATTTCTAAACTATTTAAACCTTTCTCACAAGCCAATAGTGAAATTGAACTGCTTTATGGTGGAACAGGCTTAGGATTGTCTATCTGTAACCGTTTGATTCAGCTTTTAGGAGGTAAGATCGAATTGGAAAGTCAGCTCAATTTCGGTTCGAAATTTCATATTTCATTGCCAATTAAATTAGTACCAATTAAAGAGAAAAGACAAAAAATTGATCTAAAAAGTTGTTTGCTTTTAGATGACGATGAGAATCAATTGGCCCTTACTAAATCACTTTTAGCACCGCACTTTAAAGAGATTTTTACTTTTACGAATGGAAAAAAAGCAATTCAATTTCTGGACAAAGAACAAGTTTCATTGTTAATTACTGATATTCAAATGCCTTTTCTAAGCGGTTTTGAGTTTTTGAAAGCAGTCAAGTCAAATCCACATCTTAGCAAAACCCCAATAGTTGCTATCACTGGCGCTTTGTTAAATGATGAAGAATTTTTAACTTCTGACCGTTTTGATTACTTTTTAGCAAAACCTTATTCCAGTGCTCAATTATTGGATATTATTTCAGAATTGTCGCATCAAGATTTAGAAATTGTTGAGAAAAGGAACACTTCCATTCCTGCTTTTTTAATGGATTTTATTGGAAATGATACGCAAAAGATAAATGAATTTTTAGCTAATTATCTAACTGATTTTGAGCAAGATAAATTGGTATTTAATTTAGCCATAGAACAATCAGATTTACAATCGATTGGGAGTACAGTTCATAAAATGCAGACGATGATTAGTCAGTTTCAGGAGCAAGAGTTGTTAACGATGCTAAAAGATTTAGAAGAAAAGACTAAACGTGTAGCAACGATAAATGAAATTTCTACGGAACTGAATCAATTAGAGCTCGCATTAAAAGAATTCCACATAAAGATTAAACGTCTAGTTCAAACAGATTAATTTTATTGTAAAGTGTTTTTCTTGAAACACCTAACAATTCTGCTGCCCTGCATTTATTCCCTTTAGCTAAAGAAAGCGCATCTAAAATGGCTGTTTTTTCAGCTTCGCCTTTTAGATTTTTCTGACTTTCATTAGTGTTTTCAGTTTGAAACTCTACAGGTAAACTACTTATTTCAAGCTTTTCTGAACTGTTTAGTAAAGTTGCTCTTTTGATGACGTTTTGTAATTCTCTTAAATTCCCAGACCAGTTGTGTTTAAAAAATGCAATCATTACTTCCGAACTTATAGCCGTAACGTCTTTTTTCAATTGATGAGAGGCGTTTTTTAGAAAGAGTAAAGCAAAGTCTTCAATGTCTTCCTTTCGATCTCTTAATGCGGGAGAAATAATAGAAAATTCATTTAAACGATGAAATAAATCTTCTCTAAAAGTTCCTTCTTGTACCGCCTTTTTTAAATCTTCATTCGTTGCGGATACAATTCGAACATCAACAGAAATTTCTTTATTACTACCAATGCGTTTAATTTTGCGTTCTTGGATTGCTCTCAATAGTAAAATTTGGTTTTCATAACTTAAATTTCCTACTTCATCTAAAAATAAAGTGCCACCATTCGCCGCTTCAAAACAGCCGACTTTATCATTGATTGCGCCCGTAAAAGAACCTTTGACGTGTCCGAAAAATTCGCTTCCTGCAATGTCTTTTGGAATTGCACCACAATCCACAGCTATAAATACGCCATTTTTTTGATCGCTATTGTCATGAATTGTTTTTGCAACTACTTCTTTTCCCGTTCCACTTTCACCTGTAATTAATATAGTTAGAGGTGTAGGTGCAACTAGTTCGATATGTTTTTTTAATTGCAGCGAAGCAGTACTTTTGCCCCAATGAAAGTTATTAGGACGAAAGGAATTTTCTTCTTTCTTTTCAATCTTCTCTTCTTTCTTGCCTACTTTTTGATTGCTAATTTTTTTCAAAATAAGTAAAACCTCTTCTGGCACGAAAGGTTTAGAAACATAATCAGCTGCGCCAATTTTCATTGCGCTTACTGCAGTTTGAACATCAGAATATGCAGTCATCAACACAAATTCAGTATTATTTCCTTCTGAACGCAGGTTTTTCAGCAGTGTTATTCCATCTATATCCGGCAATCTTAAATCTGAAATAATGATGTCAATTTCATTTTCTGCTAACAAAGTCATTCCTTCTTTAGCCGAAAAAGCCTGGTGCACAACATATTCATTCCTTTTTAGGAAATGAGACAGCATTGTATTGAAAGCATTGTCGTCTTCAATAATTAAGATAGTATTCTTTTTCATGACCTAAAAATACATAATTTTTGGAAGAGGTGTCTTAATTTTAAGCTAAAAAAAAAGATCAAATTCAATTTGGTCTTTTTTTTTACAGCTGTATTATTTTATTTTTCAATCCAATTTCCTTCTGCATCAGCATATACTGTTTTTACAACTTCACCAATGGTTAACTCCAATTTGTATTCGTTCTTTTCGTTTACGAATGCTTGCTTTATTGTAGCTCCTTCATAATCTTTTAGCACAGCTTGTAAAACGGGCTTAGCCACTTCTGTAACCGCAATTTCTTTGAATTCATTTTCAATTGAAGTACTTATAGTTGTTGCGTTCATCTCTGTTGTTGTAGCTGTGGCTGATAAAGTTGCAAAAGCAAATACTGCCATTAAAATTACCTTTTTCATAATATTGTTTTTTAAAGTTATACTATGATATATGTAAAAAGCGTACCAGTTCAATTTTGAGCGAAGTTTTTTTGTTAAGTGTTTGTAAATCAACGATTAATGTTTTTTAACTTAGAAATTGATTGTGTAAATTGTAGATTATTTAATTTATTTTGTGTACTCATTACCCACCTTTTTTATTGTTTCCATCCCCAAGGAGCTTCCGGAGTTTTAATTGGCTTTGTAGTGTCAAAACTTACGCTAAAAACTCGGTCGGAACCAATTCGTTTCAGGTTGTAAGTGAATGATTTTTCATCAACTGTAATCCACCAAACATTTGTAGAAGCATAGGCAATCAAATCGCAGGTTTCTTGATCAGCAGGAAAGAACTGAATATCTGACAAACCTGAATTACTTGAAGTTCCTCCATATTGTGTTACTTTATCAGGAGTTCCATCTTCTAACCTATGGTCGTGTTTTAATGTAATTACATTGTCATGAGATGTTAAAATCCAAGTTCTTGATTTGTCATCTCCAACAAAAAAGGGAATTCGAATTCGATTTTCTTCACAACTTCGCACGTGCATTACTAATTTTTTTCCTGAGAATGGATCGTCTGCTGTTGCTCCAGCAGTTATTTTTCCTTCGAAAGATTGACCACAATAGGTTTTTAACTTATCCCAAAATTGTTTTGAACCCGTCTCAGTTTGAGAAAAGCTGAATTGAAAGGCAACTAATACTAGTAATAAAAAAGGCTTCTTCATAATTGTTTAAATTAATCCTTGCTAGGAAATACTAAAGAGGCAATTACGGACAATATTAGCACACCGCCAACAACTCCTAAAGATAAAGGAGTGGAAACGTGATAAAAAGGTGCTATAATCATTTTAATCCCTATAAAAGCTAGTATAAATGCCAAGCCAAACTTTAATTTACTAAACATATACATAAAGTTTGCCAGCAAAAAGTAAAGGGAACGCAATCCTAAGATCGCAAAAATGTTTGAAGTATAAAGAATAAAAGGATCATCTGGAGCAATTGCAAAAATTGCCGGAATGCTATCAACTGCAAATAAAATATCTGTGAATTCTACAATCGCTACTACTACAAATAAAGGAGTAGCCATTTTAATTCCGTTTTTAACAGTAAAAAACTTATCACCATCAAATTGGTCTGTGACCTTAAAGAATTTATGAACAAAGCGCGCACCTGGACTTTTAGTGAAGTCTTGACTTCCGTCATCTGCTTCTTTGCTAAAGCCTGATTTTATTCCAGCGACAATTAAGATTACCCCAAAAATGGTTAGTAAATAGTTGACTTCAACCATTCTTCCAAAAAGCTCCATTTCGGGTAAATAAGTGTAGTTTAGTAACCAAACTCCTGTAAAGATGAAGATGGCTCTAAATACCAAAGCGCCAATTACGCCCCAAAACAATACTTTATGTTGGGCTTCTTTAGCCACATTAAAATAACCAAAAACTAATATAAATACAAATAAGTTATCAACCGAAAGTGCCTTTTCAATCCAATAGGCGCCTTGAAATTGCATGAATTTTTCGGCTCCCATAAATTTGTAAATTATTCCACTAAATCCCATTGAAAGGGAGATCCAAATAACCGACCAAATAGCAGCTTCTCGATTAGAAATAGCATGACTCTTTTTGTTTAAGACACCTAAATCTAAAATAAGCATTGCCAAAATTGTGACACTAAAGACCGTAATAATTACAGGGTGATTGATAAGATGATCCATTTGTTTCTTTATTTAGTTTGCGAAAATAATACTTCTATTTTGCACCAAGGAAAACGATGTCAACTTATTGTCAGTTAGCGCTTTGTAGAAATATGCGTAATATAAAAAAAGGCGTAAATAAATGATAATCAAATATTTACGCCTTGTTGTTTTAATAACGAGAAAATTTGAAAATTAATTCAGTTTATCTGTTAATTCTTTAAAAACAGTCTTTGCGTCTTTGTTTTCGTATAAAATATGATACACAGCATCAATAATTGGTGTGTCAGCTTTGTATTCTTTATTTAATTTGTAAGCACTTTTCACCGCATAATAACCTTCGGCTACCATACTCATTTCCATTTGTGCTGATTTAACAGTGTAGCCTTTTCCAATCATGTTCCCAAACATTCTATTTCTAGAAAAAAGAGAATAGCCAGTAACCAATAAATCACCTAAATAAGCTGAATTATTAATATTGCGTTTCATTTTGTGGACTTTACTAATGAATTTTTTCATTTCGCGAATTCCATTACTCATTAAAACAGCTTGGAAATTATCTCCGTAACCTAAACCATGTGCCATTCCTGCAGCAATTGCGTAAATGTTCTTTAAGACGGCAGCATATTCAGTTCCAATAATGTCATCAGACGTTTTTGCTTTGATGTAATGTGAGCTCAAGTTCTTAGCAACCACCTTTGCTTTTGCTTTGTCGCTGCAAGCAATCGTTAGATATGACAAACGCTCCATTGCTACTTCTTCTGCGTGGCAAGGTCCGGTGATTACACCAATATTTTCGAATGGAATATTGTATTTTGTGTGAAAATGTTCACCAACAATTAAGCTTGATTCAGGAACAATTCCTTTAATTGCAGAGAAAATAACCTTTCCTTCTAGACTTTCGGTTAAGCTTTCTAATTCTTTGCTCAAAAAAGCGGAAGGAACTACAAAAATGATATAATCAGCATAAGCAACTGCTTCATTGATATCATTTGTAAGTTTTAATTTAGTAGTATCGAACGCAACCGAACTCAAGTAGTTTGGATTGTGTTTTTGAAGTCTTAAATGCTCAATTGCCGCGGTGCTTCGCATGTACCAAGCTATTTCTTCTTGATTTTCACAAAGCATCTTTGCAATTGCAGTTGCCCAGCTTCCTCCTCCTATGACTGCAAATTTTGGCTTTATTTCCATTTATAAATCTAATTAGAAAGTCAAAATTAACGATTTAAAATACATTATCAAATCTAATTGTGAAAACTGTTGAATTAAAATTAGCTAATAATAGTACAATTTATACGGAAAATTACCATTTTTAAAAATCTAGTATATTGATTATAATACGGATAGATAATTTTATTGGTGGTGAAATATAATTTAAGGACATAAAAAAAACGTTCAAGTAATTAAACAAGAACGCTTTTGAATTCATTAAGAAAACGATAACGATTTCATCCGAAAATCGAAAATCTGAATTTCTGAATATCTAATTTAATAGCTCATTTCTACAATTTCTTTTACTTTTTCTAAAGTAATATTTTGTTTTTCACCTAAAGCTTTCCAACCTCTTTCTTCGAAACGATTAACGATAAAATCAGCCGTTTTTTCGTAATTGTCTGCGTTTTCTGAAAGTTTAGTTTTCATTCCCATCGTATGGAAGAATTCTACTGTTTTCTCAATAGCTTTTTCAGCCACTTCTTCCGTTGAACCGGTTAAATTCCAAACACGTTTACCGTATTGTGCTAATTTATCTTTTTTGGTTTCAAACATTACTCGGTATAAGCTTGGCGCGATGATTGCCAACGTTCTTGCGTGATCAATCTCGTATAAAGCTGTTAATTCGTGACCAATCATATGTGTTGCCCAGTCCGAAGGAACTCCTTTTTGAATCAAGCCATTTAAAGCCATTGTTGCGCTCCATACAAAGTTCGAAGCCAATTTATAGTCTGATGGATTTTCAACTACTTCCGGACCAATTTCAATCAACGTTTGTAAAATACTTTCCGAAAAACGATCTTGCAATAAAGCATCATGCGGATAAGTTAAATATTGCTCCATAACGTGCGTAAATGCATCCACAACACCGTTTTGCAATTGTCTTTTTGGTAAAGAAACAATAACAGTTGGATCTACAATTGAGAATTTTGGAAACAGAGCGCTTCCGCCTAAAGTCAATTTTTCTTGCGTTGCATTAATAGTAACAACAGCGCCCGAATTCATTTCCGAACCAGTTGCAGGCAAAGTTAAAACGGTTCCAAAAGGAATCACATTTGCACCTTCTTTGAAAAGTATCTTCTTTCTTAAGATATCCGCAGCATCGCCTTCATAATTCACAGCAGCAGAAATAAATTTCACACCATCAATTACACTTCCACCACCAACAGCTAAAATAAATTCAATTTTTTCAGATCGAATTACTTCAACAGCTTTCATTAAGGTTTCATACTTTGGATTGGGTTCGATACCTCCAAATTCTACAATTTCATAATTTTCTAGAGCCGCTTTTACTTGTTGGTAAACGCCATTTTTGAAAATACTTCCACCACCATAAGCGAAGAGAATTTTAGTGTTTTTTGGCGTTAAATCTGAAAGTTTTGCAATTTGCCCTTTTCCAAAGACATAATTAACCGGATTATATAAATCGAAATTATTCATTTTTTATTTTTTTAAATGTTGTACTAACTTTTGAGCTACTAATTTTGAGGATGCTGGATTTTGACCTGTAATCAGTAAACCATCTTCAACTGCATAGGGCTCCCAATTTGCTTCTTTGCTATAAACCGCTCCATTAGCAATTAATGCATCTTCTAATAAAAACGGAACAACTTTAGTCAAGCCAACAGCTTCTTCCTCTTCATTTGTAAAACCAGTAACTTTTTTACCTTTAACTAAAAAATCGCCATTTACTTTCACGTTTTTCAAAGCTCCTGGAGCATGACAAACAAACGCAACTGGTTTATTGTTTGTGTAAAAAGATTCAATTAAAGCAATCGAATTTTCATCGGATGCTAAATCCCATAAAGGACCGTGACCGCCTGGGTAAAATACAGCATCAAAATCCGCTTGATTAATCGTTGCTAACTTAACGGAATTTGCTAGTTTTTCTTGTAAGGCTTTATCATTATCAAATCTCTTGGTGTCTTCAGTTGCCGAACTCGGATCAGCACTTTTAGGGTCAATTGGAGGTTGTCCGCCTAAAGGTGATGCAATCGTAACTTCAATTCCTTGATCAATCAATTCATAATAAGGAGCCGCAAATTCTTCAATCCAAAAACCTGTTTTTTCTCCTGTGTTTCCTAAGTCTTCGTGACTAGTTAAAACAAATAATACTTTTTTCATAGTTTCTTTTTTTATTAGCTGTGTTTCTTGAACTGTTTCTGGTGTATTTTCTTTACAACTAAAGTTTAATACAACCATTAAAGCAATTGCGATGTGTTTCATAATTTATTTTTTACAAAATTACTACATTAATGATATTAGTAAAAATAATTTAAATTATGTTTGTGATAAATATATTTATAGCAATGGTTAATTTAGAATGGTACAGAACTTTTAAATCGGTGTACAAAAACGGAAATTTTTCGCAAGCTGCAAAAGAACTATTCATTAGTCAACCTGCAGTGAGTCAGCAAATTTCAATGTTAGAAGCTCACGTAGGTTACAAATTGTTTACACGAAAATCAAAAGGTGTGGAACCAACAGAATACGCTAAGTTACTAAATAATTTAATCATAGAAGCGCTTGACCGATTAGAAAGTGTGGAAAGTGGTTTTAGGGAAAAAGCATTTAATGCAAATAAGTTGGTTTCGGTAGGAATTTCTAAACATCTATTTAGAAGTATTGGTTCCAAGTTACTTTCGAAATTTGATTTTATTGATTTTACTTTCGAAGAAAACGATGCCTTATTTAATTTGGTTGACAATAAGAAGATTGATTTTGCAATAGTTTCTAAAAAATACGACACTTTTGATACGATTCAAAAAGAATTGGGTACGATTAAACAAGTAATTGTTGGTAGTAACGATTTAGATTTAAAAGTAGTTAAAAAAGAAATTAAAAATAAAAATTATACAAATGTTGAACTTTGGCTAAACCAACAAAAATGGTATAATTATGATGCTGGAATTCCACACGTGAAGTTGTTTTGGTTAAATGTTTTCGATAAAAAAAGACCAACTATCGTTTCTAATTACATCATTCCATCTGAATATGATATGCTTAACACTTTAGTTGAAAATTCAGGAGTTGCTGTGGTTTGGGATATTAATAGCAAGCAATTATTACAAGAAAAAAAAATTCAATTGGTTTGGAACAGTTCAAAAATGCCAACTACCGAAGTGTATTTATTAGCAAGAAAAAATGATACTTTAAATTCTATTTTAGAAGAGGTGAAAGAAGAATTGAGAAGTTTAATTTTGAGTTAAATGTTCAAAATTCTTCAGATTTATAAAGTGAATATAATAACGAAAATAAAGTAAACGTTTCCGCTAAGCGTTGTATTCCTTCTGGAGTTTGCAATAATGTTTTGAAAATGTTACCATAATAATGACTGGGATTGAAATTATTAGGAGGGACTTTAAATAATTTTCGTAGTTTAAACTGTATACAATAAGGAACAACCAAATAAGAGAAAAGGATAATATTAAAAGAAAAATGAACTTGAGGTATTTCATCATTTTATCGATATGAAAATCTCGTCCTTTTTTAAAATCATCCCACAAATTTTCCTCTATACCATTTAAATTTAAGATATAAGCGAATGAAAGAATCATTAAAAAAACAGGAATTAGATTTAATGAGTAAGATAAAACTTGGTTTTTATATAAAATGGAAATTTCTTCATTATAAATTATAGTAATAAAGATTAGAAAAGCTATAACCCAAGTAATAAAATTTCTCATCAAAAAGTTTATAAGCTTTATTACTTCTTATAAAATAAATTATGTTCCACATATTCCCAGACTTTATTGGGTAACATCGGAATTACATTTTTATTGTTTTTTATGCTTTCGCGAATAAAAGTAGAAGATAATTCGATGATTGGTGCATCAATTTTTTGAATTTTTGGGTGATTTACAAATTGGGCATCAATTTCGCCCGAATGTAATCTTGGGTAAACAATAATGTTGTGGTTTTCAAGAATTACATCATAGTTTTTCCATTTGTGCAAAGAGTTCAAATTGTCTTCGCCCATAATTAAAGAAAATTCGTGGCTTGGGAATTTTTCTTGCAAATGAGCTAAAGTATTCACCGTGTAATTCGGTTGAGGTAATTTGAATTCAATGTCCGAAGGCTGAATTTTCGTATAATTCTCAGTTGCTAAATGCACCATTTCTAAGCGATGGTAATCATCTAACAAGGTGCTTTTCTTTTTAAGCGGATTATGAGGCGTAACCACCATCCAAATTTGATCCAAATCAGAATGTTCGGCCAAATGGTTGGCAATAATTAAATGGCCAATGTGAATAGGATTAAATGTTCCGAAATACAATCCGATTTTCATATTATTTATTTATAAAATTCTTCACCAATTGATAGGCGTCGTTTTTGGCAACATCTAGATCGTAATTTTTGATAATTGTGTCAAATTGTGGTGCTGTTGCTAATTCAACAGAAGCTTTTGCAATTCGCATATTGATTTTGTCTTCACTTTCAGTTGAACGTTGTTTCAATCGGCGTTTTAATTCGTCCACACTTGGTGGTTTCACAAAAACAGCTAAGGTTTCATTTGGGAATTTACTTTTAATGCGCAATCCTCCGGCCACATCAATATCAAAAATAACGTGTTTTCCTAAAGCCCAAATGCGTTCTACTTCTGCGTTTAAAGTTCCGTAAAAATTATCGGTATAAACCTCTTCCCATTCGACAAATTCTTCGGCTTTAATGTGCTTTTTGAATTCGTTCCAAGAAATGAAATAATAATCGGTTCCATTTATTTCTTCGCCTCTAGCTTCGCGAGTTGTACATGAAATAGAAAATTCTAAATCTAAATCGGGTTGGGCTAATAAGTGTTTAACTATAGTTGTTTTGCCTGATCCTGAAGGCGCTGAGAAAACAATTAATTTTCCTTTGTTCATTTTAATTATATTTGGTTTGTCACACTAAACTAGTTTGAGTGACTTAGTCAGATCCTGAAACCTGTTCAGGATCACAATATTGACTTACAATACATTCAATACTTGTTCCTTAATTTTCTCTAATTCATCCTTCATCATCACTACTAGTTTTTGCATTTCAGTATGATTTGATTTGGAACCCATCGTATTAATTTCTCTACCCATTTCTTGTGTAATGAAACCTAATTTTCTACCGTTTGCTTCGTTTCCGTTTACAGTTTCAATGAAATACTTCAAATGATTTCCTAAACGAACTTTTTCTTCGGTAATATCATATTTCTCTAGATAGAAAATCAATTCTTGTTCAAAACGATTTTCATCTACAGTAGCTTTTAATTCGTCTAAAGCGGTGCGAAGTCTTGTTTTTACAGTTTCAACACGTTCTGCATCATAAGAAACGGCTTCATCCATCAAGCGTTTGATATTTGCAATACGCAACTGGAATTCTTTATCTAAAGAAGCACCTTCGTCTTTTCTGAAAGTAGCGATATTGTTTAAAGCTTCATCAATTACGGTTTGAATTTGTTTCCATTCATTTGGATCAATTTCGTCGCGCTCTGTTTTTAAAGCATCAGGCATACGAACTGCCATTTTCATTAATTCCGTTTCATCTGCATTTGGAATCACCGCCTTCATTTGGTTGATGTATCCTTTTACAATCGGTACATTGATTTTTGAAGTTGTTTCTTCACCTGTAACTTCGATATAAAGTGAAAAATCAATTTTTCCACGCTCTAATCGTTGCGAAATTTGATTGCGTAAACCCAATTCCATTTCACGAAAAACAGAAGGCATACGCGTATTTAAATCTAAACCTTTACTGTTTAGCGATTTTATTTCTACGGTAATTTTTTTGGTTGGTAGTTGCAAAGATGCTTTCCCAAAACCCGTCATCGATTGTATCATATAATTATATAAATGTCTTCAAAGATAATAAAAAGTGTGCAGTTACTGAAATACAGATTACTGCGGTTGCGTACTCTTTTTCTGTGTTACTAAATAAACGCCAATAAATATCAATACGGCAGAAAGTATTTTCACCAAACTCAAGTCGTCTTTTCCTAAACTGATTGCAAAAATCGTTGCAAATAATGGTTGTAAATAAATAAAAACAGCTACGGTTGTAGGTTTTAATTCTCGCATTGAAATCAAATTCAGCAAATAGGTTAAGAAAGTTGAAAATATGACTACAAATACTACTTTATAAATAATGTCGATTGGTAAAGTTGCAAAATCAACCGCTTGAAATTCGTTCCATCCAAAAGGTAAAACCATCAAGAAACCAAAGGTGTAAATCCATTTTACAAAGGTAAAAGCATTGTATTTATCCATTAATTTCTTAACAATTATCAGGTAAAAACCATAAGAAATTGCATTCACAAAAACCAAAATATTCCCCAAAGTGGCGTTGGTAGCATTCACTAAAGATTTTCCGTATAAAATCAGAGCTACAGTTCCGGCTAAGCCTAAGAATATCCCTAAAATCTTGCGGTTTTCCATACGCTCTTTCATCATAAAAGCAGATAAAACAAGTACAATCATTGGTGTAGTTACCATCAAAACGGCTCCCATAATAGGCGAAGTGTAACTCAATCCTTTAAAAAATGTCAACATGTTAAACGCGACTCCAAAAAAAGCAGCGGCAACAATACGGGGGAAATCTTCTTTAGCGATTTTTTCTGTCGGTCCAAAAAAGGAAATTAGCCAAAATAAAATTACCGAACCACCAACACGAAGGACAATAAATCCATAGGCGTCAATATATTCGGGCATTACATCTTTTGCAATTGTGAATGTTACGCCATAAATTATTGAAACTAAAGTCGCGGCTAGTAAAGCCCAAGTCCTTTTTGACATTACTTTAAAGCATTAATTACTTCGATAATGTTTTTTTGTCCGTTTCCGATGTAAATTTTCCCATCAATAATAAAAACAGGACGACTCAAAAAGGTATAATGTTCTAAAAGATATTTTTTAAAATCGGCTTCAGTCAAATTTTTATCTTTTAAACCCATGGATTTATAGAGTTGCGCTTTTTTACTGAAAAGTGCTTCATAACTTCCGGAAAGTTGATACATTTCGTCTAAATCAGTTTCAGATAATGGATTTGCACGAATATCAATAAATGTTAATTTGTTTGAATTTGGTAATGTCTTGATGATTTTTCTACAAGTATCACACGAAGCCATGTAGTATATTTTGTTCATTTTTTTCGAATTAAAATTTTCAAGTGCAAAAATACAGCCTTTTGGATTCTAAAATTCAGTAATTTTATAAAAAAAACCTTTTTGATAAAAATTTTTGGGATTAAAGTTTAAAAATAGGGATATTTAAATAATTGTTAACGATTCAAAAAGAAGCATCAAATAACTTTTATTTATCTTTGCGCTTTAAAACTTAGTACAATGAAATTCAACACGAAAACAATACACGGTGGTCAACATCATGAAGAAGTAACAGGAGCAGTTATGCCTCCCGTTTTTTTAACATCAACTTTTGTTCAAAGCAGCCCTGGGAAACCAATTGGCGATTATGAATATAGTAGAGCAGCAAACCCAACAAGAACCGCTTTAGAAGAATCTTTAGCAAGTATCGAAAATGGAGCAAAAGGTTTGGCCTTTTCTTCAGGATTAGCGGCAACAGATTGTTTGTTACGTATGTTCAAAGCGGGTGACGAAATCATTGCAATGGACGATTTATACGGAGGAACGTATCGCTTATTCACCAGATTATATAAAGATAGTGGTATAAAGTTTCATTTCGTAGATATGAATGATATGGAAAAATTCCAATCGTTAATCAACGAAAATACAAAATTGGTTTGGGTGGAAACGCCAACAAATCCATTAATGAAATTAGCAGATATTGCTGAAATCGCTAAAATCACAAAAAAACACAATATTCTTTTCGCAGTAGATAATACTTTTGCAACACCATATTTGCAAAAACCTTTAGATTTAGGGGCAGATATTGTGATGCACTCCGCCACTAAATATTTGGGAGGCCATTCTGATGTTATTGCTGGAGCTTTAGTTATAAAAGACAAAGCTTTAGGTGATGAGTTGCATTTCAAACAATTTGCAACTGGCGCGACATTAGGACCAATGGATGCTTTCTTGGTTTTAAGAGGAATTAAAACATTGCATTTACGCGTACAACGTCATTGTGAAAACGGTGGGAAAGTAGCGGAATATTTAGACAATCATCCTTTGGTTGAAAGAGTTTATTATCCAGGATTAGCTTCTCATCCTTTTCATGAAATTGCTAAAAAGCAAATGAGTGGTTTTGGTGGAATGGTAACTTTTACTTTCAAATCGGGTAAAAAAGAAGATGCTATTAAATTCTTGGAAAATTTAAAGGTATTCACTTTAGCAGAATCTTTAGGAGGCGTTGAATCTTTAGCAAACCATCCGGCTTTAATGACGCACGCTTCTATTCCAGAAGATAAACGTAAAGAAGTGGGTATTACTGATGATTTAGTACGATTAAGCGTAGGAATTGAAGATATCGAAGATTTGTTAGCGGATATTGAACAAGCCTTAAAATAATAGCATATTATAGAAACTAAAAAATCCCGATTCGTAAAGAATCGGGATTTTTTTATGATGTATTTTTTAGATTAATCTAAGTAATAAATGTATCCAAAATTCATCCATAAGTTCCAATCATTGGATTTGTTTTCAGTGTAGATTTTTGGATCAGGTTTTAAACCATCTACCCAGTCTGTGAAATAGTACTGCCATCTTACTTCAAGAAATAAATCAGACATTCTATTTAGTTTGTAGCGTGTTCCAATACTTGACACAATTGACCAAGTGTTTCCTCCTTCATCAGACCATGCTCCTATATATTTAGTGGGTGTTGAAATGGCAGAGTCCATTGGGCCTAACTCCGAATATGTTCCATTTTGAAAGAATGTGAAATGTGCACCTAATCCAAGAAAAGGAGCAAAAGCACCATCAGTAGCTGAGAATTCACGAATACTTAGAGGATAATACTCTAGTTGCATTCCAATATCTGTTACTTTAGCCTCACCTTTCATTGCTTTTAATTGATTACCAGTGATTGAGTTTTTTTCAGCATACTTACCATAATGTTGTAATTGAGTGCTGTTGTATGATAATTCTGAACGAACTTTAAAGTGATCGTTGAAATATGTTTCTGGACGATAGCAATTGCAATCTGCTCTGTAAGAAAAATTCATATAATGAACTAATCCAACAGCAAAACCAGTATTTCCACTATTTGTTTTGAAATCTTGTCTTACTCCAAAATCTGATTGCATAGCAACTCCACCCACAAAAGCTCCAACTTCATGGGAAAACCCAAATTGCGCTAGCATGGAGAAATGTGCTCCTAGAAGAATAATTAGTAGGTATTTGATTTTTTTAGTCATTATTGCGTTGCATATATCTCACAAATATATAAAAACTAACTAGATGCATAGAGGAAAAGATTCTTTTTCTTCTTTTGAAATGTTTTAAAATTTCTGTTTTTCAAACATTTCTGTGGTTAATTATAAAATTATGCTAAAAATATAACTAATAATATTAAAGATGTATATTTGTATGATTGATAAATTCAACATTCAATAAAAGCTACATTCAAACAGAAAATAATTTTTTCATAATTGATTTACTATATGATGGAACAAAGAATAAATGATTTTATGGCGCAAGTTGCAGCCAAAAATCCAAATGAACCAGAGTTTTTACAAGCTGTAAAAGAATTTGCAGAAACAGTTATACCGTTTATTGCTGTGCAGAAGAAATATGATGGTAAAAACCTATTGTTAAGAGTTTCGGAACCAGAACGCTCTATTATTTTTAGAGTGCCTTGGGTTGATGATAAAGGAGAAATCCATGTAAATAGAGGTTTTCGTATTCAGATGAATTCTGCAATTGGACCTTACAAAGGAGGAATTCGTTTTCATCCAACGGTGAATTTATCCGTTTTGAAATTTTTAGCTTTTGAACAAGTTTTTAAAAACAGTTTAACAACCCTTCCTATGGGCGGTGGTAAGGGTGGAGCTGATTTTGATCCGCAAGGAAAAACAGACGGTGAAATCATGCGTTTTTGTCAATCATTTATGACAGAATTATGCCGTCATATTGGTCCAGATTTAGATGTTCCAGCTGGAGATATTGGCGTTGGACCACGTGAAATTGGCTATATGTTCGGTCAATATAAAAGAATTAGAAACGAATTTACAGGAGTTTTAACTGGAAAAGGTTTGGCTTATGGAGGTTCATTAATTCGTCCTGAAGCAACAGGTTATGGAGTTGTTTACTTCACAGAACAAATGTTGAAAACTAAAGGAGAGAAAATTGCTGGTAAAACAGTAGCTATTTCAGGTTTTGGAAACGTAGCTTGGGGAGTTGCTTTAAAAGTAAACGAATTAGGAGGTAAATTAGTAACAATCTCGGGTCCTGATGGATATGTTTATGATGCTGATGGAATTTCTGGTGAGAAAATCGACTTTATGGTTGACATGAGAATGAGTGGAGACAACAGAGTGGAAGCTTTTGCGGAAAAATTTCCAAGTGCTGTTTTTCACAAAGGGAAAAGACCTTGGGAAACTAAAGTTGATATTGCTATTCCGGCAGCTACACAAAACGAACTTTACGAAGACGATGCTAAGCAATTAATTGCGAATGGTGTTTCATGTGTGACCGAGGCAGCAAATATGCCTTGTACATTGGAAGCTATCAAGCTATTCTTAGATTCAAAAATTTTATTTGCGCCAGGAAAAGCGGCAAATGCTGGAGGCGTAGCAGCATCTGGTTTAGAAATGACTCAAAATTCAATTCGTTTAAATTGGACAAGTGAAGAAGTAGATATGCGTTTAAAAGAAATTATGGTTGGTATTCATAACCAATGTAAAAAATACGGTTCTGATTCTGACGGTTATATAAATTACGTAAAAGGTGCAAATATTGCCGGCTTTGTTAAAGTTGCCGATGCAATGATTGCTCAAGGAGTAGTTTAATAAGATTTAAATTTTTTAGAAGGCTCTTTCATTAACTTGAAAGAGCCTTTTTTTGTTTCATTATATATCAAAAACAAAAATTAATTCGTTTATACTATATTTGTATCAAATAACTGCAATGACAAAGTCGATTTACATTCTTGTTTTTTTTATTAGCCACTTGCTTTTTTCGCAACAAAATAATCAATTATGGAAGGGATACTTTTCGTATAATGAAATTGTTGATGTAGAAAGTGCAACTGGTAAGGTCTTTGCAGGAACGCAAAATCTTATATTTTCTAAAGCACTCAACACGTCGGATTTAACGATTTATAATTCGGTAACGGGTTTTAAGCCTGAATCAATTACTACAATTCATCATTCGGATGCTTTCAAAAAAACTATTGCCGGAAGTTCAAATGGACAGATCTTGATCGCAAATGCCGATGGTTCTGTTACGACTAAAGTTGATATTATTGAAGATGTGCCAGTTCCTCCGAATAAAAAAAGAATTAATGATTTTTACGAACATAATGGACGCTTGTATGTTGCTACAGATTACGGAATTTCGGTTTTAGACTTGGCAACATCAGAATTTATAACTACTTATTTTATTGGAACTTCCGGAGAAGAAACAGCCGTTTTACAAACAACAGTTTTAGGCGATGAACTATTCGCTGTAACGAGAAACTTCGGAATTAGAAAAGGGAATTTAACGAATCCTAATTTGTACGATTTCAACCAATGGCAAACTTTTGATGGTGGTTATTGGGCAGCAATTGTCACATTTAACAATCAAATAGTTGCCACAAACACTGATGCTAGAACTTACCGATACACTGGCGCAGCTTTTCAGGAAGTATTGAATCATATGCAACCTGGTCTAAAGCTAAAAACAAATGGAACCGAACTTATTGTAACGACTCGAAATCACGTTTATGTTTTAAATGTAACTTTTTCGCAGGTTGCGAACATTACAACTATTCCCGACTATAGCGCTAATTTTACTTCGGCAACTGTAGTTGGTAATTCTATTTTTATTGGTACGGAAAAAGATGGTTTGTTTTCGACGCTTTTATCAAATCCAACTATTTTTGAGAATATATCCCCAAATGGGCCTATTCGAAATTATATTTTTAGAGTTAAAAAAGCTCCTAATTTTTTATGGGCTGTTTATGGAGATTATTCCCGTCAATATAATCCATATCCACTTGAAGAATATGGAATTAGTAAGTTTTCAAACCAAACCGGATGGAAATTTATTCCTTACGAAGATCTTTTTGAAGCAAAATCAATAAGTGATATCGTATTCAACCCTAAAAAACAAAATCAGATATTCGCAACCTCTTATTTATCTGGACTACTAAAGTTTGAAGGGGAAGATATAACTATTTTCGACAATACAAACACGGGACCAAATGGTCTAGAATCACTTGAGACAACTTTTAAAGACATTCGAGTAAATAGTCCAGCTTTTGACAAAGAAGGAAATTTATGGATGACAAATGTGTCAAATGCGAACGGAATAAAGGCTATTAAAAAATTAAGAACGGACGGACAATGGCAATCCTACAGTGTAGAGGATGTAACTAATGATCCTTTTGGAAGATATGGTCCCATGGCAATTGATAAAAATAACACCAAATGGATTCCTACTATTAATGATGGATTGTTAGCTTTTAACGAAAATTATAGTAATAAATTTATTGTTGTAAATTCAAATACCGGAAATTTACCAAATAATGATGTCCGTTGTGTTGCCATTGATAACAGAAACCAATTATGGATTGGGACTTATTCCGGTTTAAGAGTTCTTCCAAGTGTGGATAGATTTGTTACAGAAAACCAATTAACCTCAAATTCTATTATTATTCAAGAAGGCGATTTAGCGCAAGAATTATTTTACCAGCAAACAATTTTAGACATTGCTGTTGATGGTGCCAATAGAAAATGGGTTTCTATTGCAGATGGAGGGGTTTTTCTAGTTTCTGCAAACGGTCAACAAACAATTTATCAGTTTGCTAAAAATAATTCGCCATTGCCTAGTAATAATATCAATGATATTGAAATTGATGGAGTAACAGGCGAAGTTTTCTTTGCTACTGATAAGGGAATGGTTTCTTTCTTAGGAATTTCTACCAAACCAAGTTCAGATCTAGCAAATGCTTATGTCTATCCAAATCCAGTGCGTCCAGAATTTTCTGGAACTGTTAAAATTAGTGGATTGACTGATAAGGCTAATGTAAAAATCACAGATATTGAAGGGAATTTGGTTCACGAAACTACAACTTCTGGCGGAACTATTGAATGGGACACGAAAGCTTTCGGAAAACATAAAGTAGCCTCGGGTGTTTATATGATTTTTGTTTCGTCTGAAGATGGAACGGATACTATAGTTAAAAAAGTAATGATAATCAGGTAATTTCCAACTAAAATTTCAATTTAAAATGTTGGTAAAAACAAAAGCCATCGTGCTTTCTTCCTTAAAGTTTCAAGAGAAAAGCTTAATTGTAAAATGCTTCACTGAATCAGATGGACTGAAGAGTTATTTCGTGCAAAGCGCCTATTCTAACAAAAAAGCAAATCAAAAAATTGCGTACTTCCAACCTTTGACTATGATAGAAATCGAAGCGAATCATAAGAATAAAGGAACACTAGAACATTTTAAGGAAATTCGATTAGCGCACAGTTACCATTCGATTAATACCGATATTTTTAAAAGTACAATTGTGATTTTTCTGTCTGAAATATTGCATCATGCAATTAAAGAAGAAGAAAAAAACGAGAATTTATTTTCCTTTTTAGAAACTGCACTTTTATGGTTAGATGCGCATCAAGAAACTTCAAATTTTCACTTAATTTTAATGCTTGAAGTCACGAAGTATTTGGGATTTTATCCCGATACCACAGAAATAGAATTCTCATTTTTTGATACCAAAGAAGGTTTTTTTACGCCTTTTCAAAGTGTGAATTCGTTAACCGAGCACGAAACTCATTTATTTAAAAAATTAATCGAGTTGAAATTTGATGCCAATCAGAAGGTTTTCGCTGGAATTGAACGTCAAATATTATTAAAAATTCTTTTAGATTATTATACCATTCACCTTGATGGCTTCAAAAAACCAAAATCGTTGGAGGTTTTGAAGGAGGTTTTTTCTTAAATGTAAATAAATGCGGTTTCTTTTCAAAACAACTACAAAAACTGAAAACTGAAAACTGAAAACTGAAAACTATTTAGTACTTTCGCACATTGATTTAAGAAAGCGACAAAATGAACACAAAATTTACTGAATACAAAGGACTTGACTTGCCAACAGTTGCATCAGAAGTACTTGATTTCTGGAAAAAAAATAAAATATTTGAACAATCGGTAACTTCGCGTGAAGGAGCTACGCATTACGTTTTTTTTGAAGGACCACCATCTGCGAATGGTTTGCCTGGGATTCACCACGTAATGGCGCGTGCAATTAAAGATATTTTTTGTCGTTACAAAACTCAAAAAGGATTCCAAGTGAAGCGTAAAGCGGGTTGGGATACACACGGTTTACCTGTAGAATTAGGAACTGAGAAAGAATTAGGTATTACTAAAGAAGATATCGGAAAAACTATTTCCGTGACCGAATATAACGAAGCTTGTAAAAAAACAGTGATGCGTTACACCGATGTGTGGAATGATTTAACTGAAAAAATGGGCTATTGGGTAGATATGGAAGATCCGTATGTGACGTATAAGTCGAAATATATGGAAACCGTTTGGTGGTTGCTAAAACAGATTTACAACAAAGGTTTGTTATACAAAGGCTACACAATTCAACCGTATTCTCCAAAAGCAGGAACAGGTTTGTCTTCGCACGAAGTAAATCAACCAGGAAGTTATAGAGATGTTACAGACACAACTGTTGTAGCTCAATTTAAAGCAATAAATGAATCTTTACCTGAATTCTTAACTGGATTTGGAGACATTCATATTTTAGCTTGGACGACAACTCCTTGGACTTTGCCTTCAAACACAGCTTTAACAGTTGGACCAAAAATCGATTATGTTTTGGTTGACACGTTTAATCAATATACATTTCGTCCAACAAAAGTAATTTTAGCTAAAAATTTAGTTGGAAAACAATTTACTAAAGGATTTTTTGAAAGCACTGAACCATCGGATTTTGAGAATTTCAAAGAAGGTGACAAAAAAATTCCTTTTCAAGTTGTAAAAGAATTCAAAGGTGCTGATTTATTTGGAATTCGTTACGAACAATTAATGAAATTAGCGTTGCCAAGTGAAAATGCGGAAAATGCTTTCAGAATAATTTCTGGCGATTTCGTTACTACGGAAGATGGAACTGGAATTGTTCACACCGCACCAACATTTGGAGCAGATGATGCAAAAGTAGCTAAAGAAGCTACGCCCGAAGTGCCACCGATGTTAGTTTTAGATGCGAATGATAATTTAGTTCCTTTAGTAGATTTACAAGGACGATTTATTCAAGGTTTAGGCGATTATTCAGGAAAATACGTTAAAAACGAATATTACAACGACGGAGAAGCACCAGAACGTTCTGCGGATGTTGAAATTGCTATTCAGTTAAAAGAAGAAAATAAAGCCTTTAAAGTTGAAAAATACGTGCACAGTTATCCACATTGTTGGAGAACAGACAAGCCGATTTTATATTATCCATTAGATTCTTGGTTCATTAAAGTAACTGAAATTAAAGATAGAATGTTCGATTTGAACGAAACCATCAACTGGAAGCCAAAATCAACAGGTGAAGGTCGTTTTGGAAATTGGTTGAAAAACGCCAACGACTGGAATCTTTCGCGTTCAAGATATTGGGGAATTCCATTGCCAATTTGGAGAAATGAGGAAGGAACAGAAGAAATATTAGTAGGTTCGATAGAAGAATTATACAATGAAATAGAAAAATCAGTCGCAGCTGGTTTCCAAGAAGAAAATCCTTTTAAAGGTTTCGAAATAGGAAATATGGCAGAATCAAATTACGATTTGGTTGATTTACATAAGAATGTTGTCGATGCAATTGTTTTAGTTTCGCCGACAGGAAAACCAATGAAACGTGAATCAGATCTAATTGATGTTTGGTTTGATTCGGGTTCGATGCCTTATGCACAATGGCATTATCCTTTCGAAAACAAAGAAAAAATTGACGGAAATGAAGACTTTCCAGCTGATTTTATTGCAGAAGGAGTTGATCAAACGCGTGGCTGGTTTTATACATTACACGCCATCGCAACTTTAGTTTTTGATAAAGTAGCCTACAAAAATGTAGTTTCAAACGGATTAGTTTTAGATAAAGACGGACAAAAAATGTCTAAACGTCTAGGAAACGCAGTTGATCCATTTACTACTTTGGCAGAATATGGTCCAGATGCAACACGTTGGTATATGATTTCTAATGCGAACCCTTGGGACAACTTAAAATTTGATATTGAAGGAGTTGCTGAGGTAAGAAGAAAATTCTTCGGAACTTTATATAATACGTATTCGTTCTTCTCTTTATATGCAAATATTGATGGATTTACGTATGCTGAAGCGGAAATTCCGTTAAATGAACGACCAGAAATCGACCGTTGGATTTTATCTGAATTGCATTCGTTAATCAAATTTGTTGATGAAGCTTATGCCGATTACGAACCAACGAGAGCGAGTCGTGCTATTTCGGAATTCGTACAAGAAAATTTAAGTAACTGGTATGTTCGTTTGTGCAGAAGAAGATTCTGGAAAGGCGAATATGGAACAGATAAAATAGCAGCTTATCAAACGCTTTATACATGTTTAGTTACTGTTGCCAAGCTTTCTGCTCCGGTTGCTCCGTTCTTTATGGACAGATTGTACAAAGATTTAAATAACGCCACAAATAAAGAGAATTTTGATAGTATTCACTTGTCAGAATTCCCGGTTTCGGTTGAAAACTTTGTTGATAAATCGCTAGAAAGCAGAATGATGAAAGCGCAAACAGTTTCATCGCTAGTTTTATCGCTTCGTAAAAAGGAGATGATAAAAGTACGTCAGCCGTTACAAAAGGTAATGATTCCTGTGCTTGACGCGAATCAACGTGCTGAAATAGAGGCTGTTTCTGATCTAATTATGGCTGAGGTTAACGTTAAAGAAATACAACTTTTAGACGATGCTTCGGGTATTTTGGTGAAGCAAATTAAGCCTAACTTTAAAGCACTTGGTCCTCGTTTTGGAAAGGATATGGGGTTGATAGCCAAAGAGATACAGGGTTTTACGCAAGAGCAAATTGCTGAATTAGAGCAGAATGGAAGTCTTGCTATTGAATTGTCAGAAAAAAGTATATCTTTAACACTAGAAGATGTTGAAATATCTTCTCAAGATATCGAAGGGTGGTTAGTAGCAAACTCTAATGGAATTACTGTTGCGTTAGATATTACAATCTCGGAAGAGTTGAAAAAAGAAGGTATTGCAAGAGAATTGGTGAATCGTATCCAAAACATAAGAAAAGATTCTGGTTTTGAAGTTACCGATAAAATTGTAGTTAAGATGACGAAAAACGAGCAATTAGAAGTTGCAGTTGCCGCTAATTTGTCGTATATTAAATCCGAAACATTAACTGAAACATTGCTTTTTGAAGAAAGTATAGATAATGGTACGGAAATTGAGTTTGATGATATAAAAACAAGTATATTAATTTCAAAATAAGGGAATTATGATAGAAGAACAATTAAGATATTCAGATGCAGATTTAGCTGAATTCAGAGCATTAATTAATGCAAAATTAGAAAAAGCAAAAAACGATTTAGAGCTTATCAAAAGCGCATATATGAATGATTTAAACAACGGAACAGATGATACATCTCCAACGTTTAAAGCATTTGAAGAAGGTAGCGAAACTATGAGCAAAGAAGCGAATTCGCAACTAGCAATTCGTCAAGAAAAGTTTATGAGAGATCTAAGAAATGCTTTAGTTCGTATCGAAAACAAAACCTACGGGCTTTGCAAAGTTACAGGCAAATTAATTAGCAAAGATAGATTAAGAGTAGTGCCTCATGCTACTATGAGTATCGAAGCTAAGAATATGCAACGTTAAAACAAAAAACACCTAATTTATTAGGTGTTTTTTTGTAATTTTAAAATGATATTTCCTTTATCGATAACACTTACTGGATATGCGGTTTTCGGTTTATTACTGCTCTCTTTTTATCTTTCGTATAATTGGCTAAAAAGGGATACAGATAAAAAACCGGGATGCTTGTCTGTGGGAATTACTTCCGTTATTCTGTTTTTTATCCTAATGTTTCCTGTTCTATTTTCTATAAGTTTTTATGAAAGTGGTTCACAACCAGTTAAAATAGGAATTGCTTCTGCATGGATTTTACTCATAGGATTTTACTTAGTCGCTAAAATTAGTAATAAAACAAAAAGCTTTTGGAGTGTTATTTTAACGATTCTAAAATATTTTTTGTTTACAATTGTCCTCGTTCTTTTTTGTATTTTGTATTTTGGAATGTTTTATTATGTTTACAAGATTATCTTTACAAACCAAGAACCAGATTTTCAATTGTGGGCTGGATTTCTTTGTGTTTTCTTTACATCTGTATTGACTTTTATTTTGTTATCGCTTCCTTTAATAGAAAAAGGTCCGAAAGGTGCTAGTACTTTCTATGCTTTAAATAAGGCGCTTAAAAAGCCGGAGATTGTTACAAGATTAGATTTAAAAGCGAGTAATTTAACCGAATTTCCAATGGAAGTATTAAGAATGCCAAATCTTCAGTACTTAGAACTTAGTCAAAATAATATCACTGATATTCCTCTTGAAATTAAGCAATTATATAAATTACAAGATTTATATTTGAGAAACAATCCCATAAGTGTAGCTAGTAAAGTTCGATTAAGAAGAGAATTTCCAAATATTTCGATAAACTTTTAAATATGGGTAGGACTAATTCTGTCGTTATCAAAGAGAAACCTTGGTACTTTAAGATACTAGGGATTGGTGCAATGATTCTGTTTTTTTCTTCCTTTTATTACATCATGGAGTATGGTTTGTGGAAATTATTATTTTTGATAATTCCGGTGGTTATAATAATCAAAAGGATATTTTTCCCTAGCGAAAATTCGAAGTTTTTAAAAATGCAAGCAATATTGCCTTCTTCCAAAGCGAATTCAGTGGCTATGGGAATGGTTGAAATAGTTGGTGATTTAGAACAAATAGAACCATTAGTTTCACCCTATTTTAGTAAATCTTGCATTGGTTATTTTTATAGGATTGAAAAAGAAAGTAAGCCAGATAAGGACGGTCGTACAACTTATCATACTATTCATTTCGAACAAAATATTGGTGATTTCAATATTTTAGATGAAACCGGTTTTGTAAAAGTAATAGGGGCTGACTTGGAATTTTATGACAAAGAAGCAGATCGATATGAAGGTGGAACGATACGTCATTCCGAAGGTTATTTGCTTCAGGATGATTACATGATGTTAATGGGATATGCTAGTTCTGATGAAGGAAAAACAATCATTCAGAAAGAAGGAAAGAATGTTTTTATAATTGCCAACCCATATAGTATAGAGAATTATAACAAAGGTATTCCTTTGCTGAATTCGTTTTTAATAACTTTATTTATCACCACTTTACTTATATTATTCATTTTACTAAATTAATTTATTATGTCAACTTCAAATATAGTATTAATCGTAGGCTCGTTATTAGCGTTAATTTTCGGAAATTATTTAATAGGGATTTTTAATAAATTAGTAAACCTTAAGAATAACTATGAAAAAGCTTTTGGTAATATCGATGTAATTTTGATGCAACGTGCCGAAGAAATTCCAAATATTGTCAAAGTTGCTCAACGTTTTCTAGAACACGAAACCACACTACTAACGGATTTGACTAAACTCAGAACCGATTTTTTAAATGCTAGTTCTATGGATGAAAAAATCAATAATTCCATTGAGTTTTCTAAAGCTATCAAATCTTTATTTGCTGTTTCAGAAAACTATCCAGTCTTATCTTCAAATAATAATTTTGTAGAACTACAAAAAAGGGTTTCGGTTTTGGAAGATAAAATTGCAGATAGAAGAGAGTTTTTTAATGATAGTATTAATTTGTACAACATTGGAATACAAGAATTTCCGAATTTGATAGTTGCGAAAACGTTGGGTTATTCTAGTAAAACATTATTTCCTATTTCAGAAAATCAAAAGGCATATGATGGAATTCAATTTTGATCTTTTCTTTGGTTACGAAGAGCAAATCAATACTATGCAGGATAAAATGTTGCTCGTATTATTTGCTATAGTTATGTATAGTCAGGTTTTTCTTTTGGTACTAACAGGCTATTTAAGAAAATTTAAAATATCACTTTTTAGAAGTCAACTAAATATTCTAATTTTAACACTTGGCTTAACAATTTTAATAGGTACGCTGGTTACTGTTTTATTATATTATGTAATTTATGACATTACACGGGTGAAAATACTCTATTGTTGGATAGCTATTTTAATTAGTATGTTTTATTTTTCCATATTTAATTATAAAAATATAAAGAAATATTTTTATACGTTGCGTTAATTCTTTTTAGTTCCTTTTATTAAATTAGTCTAAGGATTTATTTTATTTTGAAACGTGTTTACAGCTAATTATAAATCAATAAATTTGCATCAGATTATAATTGAAATAGATGTATAAAGTTAATGTTTTTACAAAATTTCATAAACGGCCAGTTTAGGGCGTAAATTGTTGGATAAATTGCTATTTTTGCAGAAATTAATTGTCAATGTCGTTAAAGAAAGCCTATTTGTTAGTTATTAGCATCTTGCTAATTGATCAAATATCAAAAATATATGTAAAAACTAATTTCTTTATTAATGAAGAAGTTAAGGTTTTTGATTGGTTTCGGATTCATTTTATTGAAAATGAAGGAATGGCTTGGGGAGCAGAAATCCCTGGTGAGTATGGGAAATTAATTTTAACTTTATTCAGAATTGTTGCTGTAGGCGGTATCGCATGGTGGTTATGGGATTCTGTAAGAAAAAATAGCTCAAATTATTTAATTGTAGCTATAGCTTTGATTTTCACCGGTGCTTTAGGAAATATTATTGATTCCGTTTTTTATGGAGTTGTGTTTAATGACAGTTACCATCAAGTAGCTACTGCATTTTCTGAAAATCCTTACGGGACTTGGTTTCATGGTGAAGTTGTTGACATGTTCTACTTTCCTATGTGGGAAGGTTTTCTGCCGTCTTGGTTGCCTATCTGGGGCGGAAAGCACTTTACCTTCTTTAATGCTATTTTTAACGTCGCTGATGTCGCTATTTCAACAGGTGTCGGAATTTTAATTGTATTTAACAAAAGAGCTTTCGTTGTAGAAGAAAAGGAAGAAGTTCTAATTCAAAACTAATTAAAATTTAATTACTTCTGTAGGAGTAACGCAATAATCCAATTTCACATCATTTTCTGAAATCCCGTAAATAATTTCTTCGGGAGCAAAGAATGACAGTCCAATTTTGATGGTTTCCGGCTTGCACTTGCTTAAGAAATTATCGTAGAAGCCCTTTCCGTATCCTACACGATTCCCCGCTTTGTCATATGCTAAAAGCGGTACGAAAACCACATCAATTTTGGTGTCGGGAACTTCCAGTCCATCAATCGGCTCAGGAACATTATAACTATTTTTCTTTATTTTGGTATTATCCGTTAGTAAATAATGAATCATACTCAAGTTCGAAAATTCGCACTTTGATATAACGATTTCTTTATCTTTTCCTGCTAAAACTTGAAGAATAAATTCAGTATCAATTTCTTTCTGTTCTTCAATAGTCAGAAACAAGTGATAATATAATTTGTCCCAAATATTCATGCGGACTAATTGGTTTGCGATTGCTAAACTTTTATCTTCAATTTCCTTGTCGGAAAGAGCTTGTCGTAATGTTTTATATTTTTTGCGTAATTCTTTCTTGTCCATTTACAGCAGTGTTTATTGGTCTATAAATTTAGTAAAAAATAAGCTATTTTCTATTGTAGTATAAAACAAAAGGCATAAAAAAACCAGAACATAATTCTGGTTTTTATTTTTATCTACATTCCTAAGAGTCTTTTTCTAAGTGTTTTATCAACACATTTGTCTTCTAGCCAAATGCCAAAAAGAGCTGTTCTGAAATCTTTACCAGGAACTTCTCCCACAAATTTATTGTTAACGTAAACGGCTGTTTTTTCTGTCTTAGCAGAATAAACCATATCTACGTAGCCATCTTTTGCAACCGTCACTTCAAAAAACGATAAAAAAGTGTCTAGACGCTCTCTGATTAAAACCATGTCTCCTTTATATGATTTTTCAATTCCATCTTCCATAGCTTGGATCAGTTTCTTTTTCGTTACAAGAGAAGAAGTAACATGAAGTCTTGTAGCAATAGTTTCGTCAGAAGCTAATATTTTTTGAGCATCATCTGAGCTTTCTGTAAGATATAATGCCTGAACATATAAGTTAATCCACATTTTTTCACGAATACCAGCTCCGTTTAAGTATAGTTTAGTTTTAGAATCACCGTCCTGAACTCTAATTGATGTTTTTATTTTTACGCCATCGAACTCTCTTTCATCTTGCGAATGTGAGAAATTAAATACAAGTACTAAAAGTACGATTAAAATCTTTTTCATATCAAATAATTTAAGTTTGCAAATTTACAAAAACACATCATAATTTTTAGCATCTAAAGAGATAAAAATGATGTTTTTGTCTTTAATTGAATTTTTTTGTTAATTTACTTAGAATGAGCTAACTAGTTTGAGTTCATTAATGAATTTAGTTAAATGTTCTACCTCCACATGGTCCATTAGTACAATTTTATACCATCTGTTATTTTCATTGTGTTGTTGTGGTACCAAATCGTATTTTTCAGCAATTGCTGCAGGAATGCATTCCGCATGAATAGTTACTATATTCATAAATGGTTCACGGAAGTACTTAATATCTAACTTATCTAATTCAGTGCACAAATATTGCGTTCGCATTTGTAAAATACTTACTTTTTCAAACCAACCATTGGCACCATAAGTAAATAAAATCATCCAAACAGCAACAGCATTTGCTCCAGAACGGCTACCACAAAGTGTTAAGTCCATTCCTTCAACATAGGCAGCTTCTTTTGTCAGTACGTTTTCAATAAGACCTTTGCGGCAAACGAAAATACCAGTTCCATAAGGTGCTTGAAGCATTTTATGCGCGTCAATAGTAATAGAACTTATTTTTGGGTTGTCGAAGTTTATAGTAGAGTTTTGATTGCTAAAAGGATATACAAACCCACCATAGGCGGCATCAACATGCAATCGATATGTTGCGTTGTTTTGCTCCAAGGTAGAAGTGTAGTCGTCCGGATTGTCAACAGAACCAAACATTGTCGTTCCCATATTCGAAATGGCGATAAAATATTTTTTTCCGTCCGAAAGCGCCTTTTTTATAATTTGGTCTAAAGCAACGGTGTCAATTTCACGATTTTCAAATCCAACAGGAATTTTCAACCAATCAATTTGTAATAAATTTGATGCTTTAGGTATAGAATAATGAGTGTCTTCTGAAGTTAAAATTACAATTTCCTCTAATTTAGCATTGTAATTATGTAGAAATTCGTTTCTGAAAACCCAAATAGCCTGAATATTCGCTTCTGTTCCTCCGGGTGCAATGTAGCCATCAAATTCATTTTCTTTCGCTTTGAATATATCGATTGCAAGCGCATTTAAGACTTCACGCTCAATTTCTTGTGTTCCAGAAAATGCTTTTTCGGAAGTGCCATAAGTATGACAACCGATATTATTTGGATTCGCTACATAAGTTTGTAAAGTAGGTGCGTCTTTTAAAAATGGAGCATCGTCATAGAATACGCGACCATCTAGTTTTGATGCGGGATAACCCAATGAAGCGTCTTTTGAAAAGTTTACATTTTCGTTTAAAGCCGATTGAATTCGTTCTTTACGTTCTTCTTGTGATAGTTTCTTCCAGAATTGCATACTTATAAATTTTAGCGAAATTACTATAAGTTATTGGACTAAAACATGATAAATGTTAGGTTTTAGGTTTTGGATTGTCTGAAATATGATAGATTGCATCGCCTTCATATACAAATGGCGCATCATTTACATTGATTAAATAACCAGCATGAGGTGCTTTTACGTTGTGTTCCACTTTTCCATAAGGATCAGAGATTGTGGCTAAAAATTCTCCTTTTTTCACAAAGGAACCAATCTTAACTAAGCCATGGAACATTCCTGAATATTTCGCGCGCAACCAATTAGATTTTTCTATGTAATATGTGGAAGAAACATTACTGCCACTAAGCAGTTCGTGATTTAACATGTCGAAGTGACTTAGAACACGCTTTGTGCCTTCAACCGCTTCGTGTGTAATTTCGTTGTCTAAGTCTAGTGACTTTCCTCCTTCGAAAAGTAACATTTTTACGCCTAATCGATCGCATGAATTTCTGAAAGAACCTGCGATATTTCTTGAAAACAATGTAAAAGGCGCATTGAATACATCTGAAAGTTGCTTTAATTCTAAGTTGTCAGGGACAATTCGAACTTGTGGTGCATTAAATCTACTGGCGCCACCTGCATGAAAATCAATTGCATAATCAACATGTGGTAAAATTTCGGTAACCAAGTTAAAAGCGAACCGACTCGCTAAAGAACCAGTTTTGCTTCCTGGAAAAACCCTGTTTAAATCTCTGCCATCCGGAAATTCACGGGTTTTATTGATAAATCCGAAGATATTCACAATTGGAATGCAGATTATTGTTCCTCGTTTCGGTTTGTTGATATCCTGAATAATCAACTGACGCACAATTTCAGTTCCATTAATTTCGTCGCCATGCAAACAGGCGGTAAATAAAATAGTTGGACCTTCTAGCTTAGAACGTTCAATTATAACTGGAATTTTCAATTTAGTCATGGTGTGTAATTTCGCAATTTCCATATTAAGGGTTTTGCTTTCACCAGCTAAAATTGTTTCTTTTAGGATAACAAGGGGTTTTGGAACCTTCATTTTTTTCTTTCTTAATGTGTTAAAATTACAAAAACAAAAAATAGTTTAGCAACACAGATTAGAGAAATTTTAGAATTCTATAATATTCTTCTGCTTTCAGGTTAAATCAGTGGCACAATGTTGTTCAAAGTAGCTACAACTTTTGTGGGCTTCGTGCCTTTGTGGTTAAAACTTCAAGAATTCAAAAACAAATCTATTATCTTTGTTCTTTCTTCATTTTCCAATACAAATGCAAACACCATTAGAACTTCAAATTCAGACATTACCCGATAGTCCGGGTGTTTATCAATATTATGATAAGGAAGGGAAAATACTATACGTTGGAAAAGCAAAAAATCTAAAAAAGCGCGTTCAATCGTACTTTACAAAAAATCACGATAATTACAAAACTTCAGTATTAGTAAAGAAAATTGTTTCTGTAAAGCATATTGTTGTTCCTACGGAAACCGATGCTTTGTTATTAGAAAACAATCTGATTAAAAAACTGCAACCGCGTTATAATGTTTTGCTTCGCGATGATAAAACGTACCCATGGATTTGTATTAAGAACGAACGTTTTTCACGCGTTTTTTCAACTCGAAAAATGATAAAAGACGGTTCTGAATATTTTGGACCTTATACAAGTTTTAAAACTGTGCATACGATTTTGGATTTAATCAAAGAGTTATATCCGTTACGAACTTGTACTTATGATTTGTCCAAAGCAAATGTAGATTCGGGTAAATTTAAAGTGTGTCTGGAATATCATATTGGGAATTGCAAAGGACCTTGTGAGGGATTTGAAACCTTAGAAAATTATCAAAGTCAAATTGATAAAATTCGTCATATTTTAAAAGGAAATTTCAAAGAAAGTTTGAAGGATTTCAAAAAACTAATGAATGATTTGGCTTCCGAAATGAAGTTTGAAGAAGCGCAGAAAATCAAAGAGAAGATTCAGGTTTTAGAAAATTATCAATCACGCTCCACCATCTTAAATCCGAAAATCACGAATTTAGATGTTTTTTCAATTGTTTCTGACGAAGCGATGGCTTATGTTAATTTCTTACAGATTTCTCACGGAGCAATTGTGCGTTCTCATACGTTAGAATTAAAGAAAAAATTAGATGAAACGGACGAAGAATTATTGGAATTAGCTGTTGTTGAACTGCGCGAACGTTTCCACTTAAATGCCAGAGAAGTCGTGGTTCCTTTTCCAATAGAATTGGGTGAAAACATCAAAATAACGGTACCTCAATTAGGGGATAAAAAGCAAATTTTAGAGCTTTCTCATAGAAATGCGAAGTTTTATAGAATGGATCAATTGAAGCAAATTCAAATTGTAGATCCAGAGCGCCATACTAACCGTATTATTTCGCAAATGAAAAAAGATTTGCGTCTTTCTGTAGAACCTAGACATATTGAGTGTTTTGACAACTCTAACATTCAAGGAACTAATCCCGTTGCTGCTTGTGTTGTTTTTAAAGATGGAAAACCCAGCAAGAGAGATTATCGCCATTTTAATATAAAAAGCGTTGAAGGTCCAAATGATTTCGCTTCAATGGAAGAAGTTGTTTATAGAAGATATAAGCGAATGTTAGACGAACAGCAATCTTTGCCACAATTGATTATTATCGACGGAGGAAAAGGACAATTGTCTTCGGCCTTAAAAAGTTTAGATGATTTAGGCTTACGCGGAAAAATAGCGATTATTAGTATTGCAGAACGTCTGGAAGAACTGTTTTTTCCAGGTGATTCAGCGCCTCTCTATTTGGATAAAAAATCCGAGACTTTAAAGATTATTCAGTTTTTGCGAAACGAAGCGCATCGTTTTGGAATTACGCACCATCGCGATAAAAGAAGTAAGGCTGCGCTGACAAATAGTTTAGAAAGTATTCCAGGAATTGGTGAGAAAACAATGATTGCACTAATGAAACATTTTAAAAGCGTTAAACGGTTACAAATCGCCGATGAACGGGCAATTGCTGAAGTCGTAGGAGTTTCAAAAGCCAAAAAAATTACCGACTTTTACAAAGTAAATCCGCCTGAAAAAAAATAATGAAAAATCTATTCATGTTTGTGTGCTTACTATTTTTAATCCAAACTAGTTATGGACAAGAAAAGCAACGCCCAAAAGTGGGTCTTGTTTTAAGTGGCGGTGGGGCTAAAGGTCTGGCGCACATAGGAGTACTAAAAGTAATAGATTCATTAGGGATTAAAATTGATTACGTTGCCGGTACTAGCATGGGTGCAATTATTGGTGGTTTATATGCTTCGGGATATAATGCACATCAATTAGATTCCATTTTTTCAAGAATAGACGTTGACGCGTTGCTTCAAGATTATACGCCTCGAGAATCTAAGACATTTTACGAGAAGCGTAATGACGAAATCTACGCACTTTCATTGCCGTTTAATAATTTTAAATTGGGCTTGCCTTCGGGCTTGTCAAAAGGCTTGTATAATTTTAACTTGTTATCTAAATTAACGCATCACGTAAGTAATGTAAGAGATTTTTCAAAACTACCTATTCCTTTTTTGTGTATTGCAACGGATGTAGAAACGGGTGAAAAAGTGGTGCTAAATAAAGGTGTTTTGGCTCAGGCTATGCTTGCAAGTGGTGCACTTCCTACGTTGTATAGTCCCGTGGTTATTGATGGTCGTATTTTGATTGATGGCGGTGTTATTGATAATTACCCTATTGAAGAATTAAAAAGCAGAAATATTGATTTTATTATTGGTGTCGACGTGCAAGACGATTTAAAAACGAGAGACGAATTAAAAAATGTTACTTCTGTTTTAGCCCAAATCAATAATTTCACTATGCTTGAAAAGATGGAAGGTAAACGAATAGAGACTTCTATTTATATCAAGCCTGAAATAAAAGGCTTTTCTGTAGTTGATTTTCAAAAAGGACAAGGAATAATAAAAAAAGGAGAGGAAAAAGCACAAAC
Organism: Flavobacterium ardleyense; assembly: GCF_042686085.1. Classification (GTDB taxonomy): domain Bacteria; phylum Bacteroidota; class Bacteroidia; order Flavobacteriales; family Flavobacteriaceae; genus Flavobacterium; species Flavobacterium ardleyense. The sequence continues at coordinate 242,301 of NZ_JBHUOL010000012.1, read as the reverse complement.
TTTTATTGATGATTTACTTCCGTTAGCTCAAAAAGGGAAAATAAAACAACCGTATATAAAAGATCAAGATTCTATTTATGTAAAAGAAATTGCTTTCAATAAATTAGACAATTATACACGAGCTTATATTATTGGAAAATTAAAATTCAAAAAAAATAGTAAAATTTCATTTCAGCAATTTCAGAAAGGAATTTTAAATTTAAATGCTACTCAAAATTTTAGTTTCCTTAATTATTCCTTTGAGAAGTTAGGCGATGGTGAGAAATTAATCCTTGAATTGCGCGAAAATAAAATTAAGACTTATTTAAAGTTTGGTTTGCATTATGATGATTTATATAAAAGTGGCGTTTTATTAAATTTTACGAAGAAAAAAGTCGTTGCTAAAAATGATGTGCTATCGCTCGATGTAGTTTTAGGTGATAATACACGCTACAATTTTGATTATTATATTGATAATGGCTTCTATTGGAGTTTTGGGTTTAATTCTAAATTGATTTCATTCAATAAAAACGTATCAACGGATTTTGGCAGTGGTGATCTATTCGGAGTATTGGGTGTAAATTCTGTAAATATTGATTTTTTAGATGTGAGTAATCAAGCTTATTTTCAAACAGTTTTTGCTCAAAAAATGTCGATCGGGGCTGGAATAGAATATAAGCATCTGAAAATACAATCGGAAACAATAGAGAATACAGAACCAGTTTTTGATAACAGTGGGTATTTCTCTCTTTACGGTTATCTGAAGTATGATTCGTTTGATCAGAAATATTTTCCAAGAAAAGGATTGTATTTTACAAGTGAGATAAAATCATTTGTATATTCTACTAATCATACAAATACATTTGAGCGTTTTTCAGTGGCTAAAGCTGATTTTGGAATCGCTAAGACATTTTATAAAACAATAACATTGCGCTCTCATACAGAAGGTGGGTTTGCATTTGGGGAAAGAAGTGTGTCGTTCTTTGATTTTATTTTAGGAGGTTACGGTTTTCAAACCGTAAATAATCTGAGACCTTTCTTAGGCTATAATTTTCTTAGTATTTCTGGCGATAGTTATGTTAAATCTACTGTTGTTGCGGATTACGAATTTTATAAAAAACATCATGTGAATTTTTCAGCTAATTTTGCTAATGTCGGTGATCGAATTTTCGAAGGCACAAAAGGTTGGTTTAGCAAGCCTTCTTATACAGGGTATGCTGTTGGTTATGGAATGGAAACAATTGTTGGTCCTATTGAAATAAAACATTCTTGGTCGCCAGAAACTAGAAATCATTACACTTGGTTTTCAGTTGGTTTTTGGTTTTAACACTAGTTTGAAAAAAATTTACGATATTTGTAGTAATGAAAAATTGGAACGAATTATTAGCCCATTTAAAATTCCTTATCAAGAGAAATCCTGAGTGAGTTTAATTTGTTTTTGATTAATACCTAAAGTTTCTTGCAAAATCCGGAAGCTTTAAAACTTTAAAAAACAAAAAGAATATGCCAATATATCATAAATTAGGAGAAATTCCTCGTAAACGTCATACACAGTTTCGCAAACCAAATGGAGACTTGTATTATGAACAATTGATAGGAACCGTTGGATTTGATGGAATGTCTACCAATTCATATCATGAACAAAGACCAACTCAAGTCAAAGAAATCAGAAGTCAATATAGTGTTGCGCCTAAAATCGCAATTGAAAATAACATCAAGTCTTATAAACTTAGAGGGTTTGAAGTAGCGCCACAAGATGATTATTTAGAAAGTAGAAAAATTGTATTGACTAATTCAGATTGTCATATCGTTTTAGCTTCACCTAGAAAATCGATGACGGATTATTTCTACAAAAACACCGATTCTGATGAAGTAATTTTCATTCACAAAGGAACGGGAAAATTAAGAACTATGCTTGGAAATTTAGATTTTCAGTATGGCGATTATTTAGTGGTGCCGCGCGGTATGATTTACAAGATGGATTTTGATGATGAAGACAATCGTTTGTTTATTGTAGAATCACATTCACCTGTTTATACACCAAAACAATACAGAAACTGGTTTGGACAATTGTTAGAACATTCGCCTTTTTGCGAAAGAGATATTCGTCGTCCAGAAGAATTAGAGACGTATAATGAAAGTGGTGAGTTTGTAGTGAAAGTGAAAAAGAAAGACGAAATTTTTGAAATCGTTTATGCTTCGCATCCTTTTGATGTAATTGGATACGATGGTTTCAATTATCCTTATGCTTTTTCAATTCACGATTTTGAACCGATTACTGGTAGAATTCATTTGCCACCACCAATTCACCAAACATTTGAATCTAGCGCTTTCGTAATTTGCTCGTTTGTACCTAGATTATACGATTATCATCCATTGTCTATTCCTGCTCCATATAATCACAGTAATATTGATGCCGATGAGGTTTTGTATTACGTAGATGGTGATTTTATGAGTAGAAATGATGTAAAACCGGGGAATATTTCATTGCATCCTGCAGGAATTGCGCACGGACCACATCCGGGTGCGGCAGAAAGAAGTATTGGTAAGAAAGAAACTTTAGAATTAGCAGTAATGGTCGATACTTTTAAACCTTTGATGGTGACAGAAGAAGCGATGAAAATTGCGGATGATACTTATTATCTTTCTTGGTTAGAAAAATAAAATAAAAATTTGTTAAGCTGATTTATTTCAGTTTTTAAAAACATACACATAACAACACTTTTAAATAATACAATTAATTATGTCACAAGAAATTAAAAACGTAGAATACGGATTAGAGAAAATTTTTGAAGGAGCTCAAGACTTCCTTCCTTTATTAGGAACTGATTATGTTGAATTCTATGTTGGAAATGCAAAACAAGCTGCGCATTTTTACAAAACAGCATTTGGATTTGAATCATTAGCTTATTCAGGTTTAGAAACTGGTGTAAGAGATAGAGCTTCTTACGTTTTAAAGCAAGATAAAATCCGTTTAGTTTTAACAACGGCTTTAAATAGTGATTCGCCAATTGGAGAACACGTTAAAAAACATGGTGATGGTGTGAAAATCGTTGCTTTATGGGTAGAAGATGCGCGTTCTGCATACGAAGAAACTATGAGTAGAGGTGCTAAATCATACATGGAGCCAACTGTGGAAACAGACGAGCACGGTGAAGTAGTAAGAGCCGGAATTTACACATATGGAGAAACCGTACACATGTTTGTAGAGCGTAAAAACTACAAAGGAACTTTCTTACCAGGTTATAAAGAATGGAAATCAGATTATAATCCTACATCAGTAGGTCTAAAATACATTGACCATATGGTTGGAAATGTAGGTTGGAACGAAATGAATGTTTGGGTTAAATGGTATGAAGATGTTATGGGGTTTGTAAACTTCCTTTCTTTTGATGATAAACAAATTACAACAGATTATTCTGCTTTAATGTCTAAAGTAATGAGTAATGGTAATGGAAGAATTAAATTCCCAATCAACGAACCAGCCGAAGGAAAGAAAAAATCTCAAATTGAAGAATATTTAGACTTTTACGAAGGTCCTGGTGTACAACATATTGCTGTAGCTACTGATGATATTCTTAAAACGGTTGCTGAAATGCGCGCTAGAGGAATTGAATTCTTAAGCACACCGCCAAAATCGTATTACGATGCTATTCCAGAGCGTTTAAAAGACCATATGTCTAAATTTAAAGAAGATATTAATGAACTTCAGAAGTTAGGTATCATGATTGATGCCGATGAAGAAGGTTATTTATTACAAATTTTTACAAAGCCAATTGAAGACAGACCAACTCTTTTCTTTGAAATTATTCAAAGAATGGGAGCAAAAGGTTTCGGTGCAGGTAACTTCAAAGCACTTTTTGAATCTATTGAGAGAGAACAAGCTTTGCGAGGAACGTTATAAAAATGACAAATTATTAACAAATCTTTAATCTATAGTATTGTTTCGGTACGTATTTTGATGAAAATAAGTTAAAGTTTATCTTTTACTGATGATAATTCAAAAACATACATACCTTTGCACTCGCAAAACAGAGAGGTAGTTTGCTTTGTTTTGTAATAAATTTTCATAATTTATAGTTTTTTGGTTGGTTAATAGCATAAAAACTCAGTCATATTTTTGACTGGGTTTTTTTGTTTTTGTATTTTTGGAACGGAAATTGCATTTTCATTTCTAAAAAAGCATAAATTATGAAAAAGATTATATTACTTCTGTCTATTTTTTTCCTGACAAATTCATTTGTTCAGAGAGAAGATTCCTATACAACCGGCGAATGGGTTAAACTTAGAATCCATTACGGACTAGTCAACGCGGGTTACGCAACTTTAGAAATTAAAGAAGCTGTAAAAAATAATAAAAAAGTACATCACGTTGTTGGGAAAGGCTGGACCGTAGGTATGACTAAATTCTTCTTTAAAGTAGAAGATAATTATGAAAGTTTTTTTGATAAAGAAACGGGTAGACCTTATCAGTTTATTAGAAAAATTGACGAAGGCGGGCATTTTAAAAATCAAGAAGGATTTTTTAATCAAACAAACAATACTGTTTTAGTTAAAGATTATAAACATAATACTGAAAAATCATTTAATGTTCCTGGAGAAATTCAAGATATAATGTCTTCTTTTTACTATTTAAGGAATCACCCAAAAATTGACAAACTGAATCCAGGGGAATCGATCTCAATGGACATGTTTTTTGACGATGAAACGACAAAATTTAAGTTAAAATTTTTAGGTAGAGAAGATATAAGTACTAAATTTGGAAAAGTTTCATGTATGATCTTCCGTCCATATGTTCAAGCAGGTAGAGTTTTTAAAGAAGAGGAGAGTTTAACCGTTTGGATATCAGATGATGACAATAAAATTCCTATTCGTCTAAAAGCTAATTTAGCGGTCGGATCTTTAAAAGCAGATATCGAGTCTTTTAAAGGATTGAAACATTCATTTAAAATTAAAGCAAAAAAATAATGGAAGTTACGCCACAGATTCAAGAGCAGTTAAATCAGTTAAACGATAAGTTCGAAGCTATCAATCAAAATACTTCAACACATTTAGAAGGATTACTTTGGGCGAAGCCAATGACTTATTGGGATTATATTCAAACTGATGCCGTGTTAAATTTACAAACACAGCGAACGACACTGCCTGATGAAATGGTGTTTATAATGTATCATCAAGTAAATGAATTGTTGTTTAAAATGATTCTTTGGGAAATGGGGCAAATTTGTCATACCGAAGAACCATCAACAGCTTATTTTTCTGAAAAGTTAGGAAGAATTAGTCGTTATTTTGATATGCTTACCACTTCTTTCGATATTATGAAAGATGGAATGGAGCCAGAACAATATTTGAAATTTAGAAATACGCTGACACCAGCTAGTGGCTTTCAGTCTGCCCAGTACCGTTTGATTGAGTTTTCATCGACTGATTTGATCAACTTAATCGACCTTAGATTTAGAGGGTCGATTGATAGAAATACGCCTTATGAGCACGCTTTCGAGCATTTGTATTGGCAAGCGGCAGGAAAAGATTATAAAACAGGTGAGAAATCTTATTTATTGTTAGAATTCGAAAAGAAATATAAAAAACAGCTCTTAGAGTATATGGAAGAATATAACACCATAAATCTTTGGAGAAAATTTAAGCAATTGCCTGAAGATGACCAGAAAAATCCAGAATTAGTTGCAGCGATGCGTCATTATGATAAAACTGTAAATATTACTTGGGTTATGGGGCATTTTTATGCAGCTAAAAAATACATTGAAAGCGTACCAGGAAATCATGAAGCAACTGGCGGAAGTGATTGGAAAAAATACATGTTACCAAAATATCAAAAAAGAATCTTCTTTCCAGAACTATGGTCAAAAGAAGAATTAGATAACTGGGGAGAATAATAGCACTGAATAAAAACAACAACTTTGAGATATTTAATACTAACTATCTTTTTTCTAAGCTTTTTTACAGCTTGTAATTCGAAAGAAGATAAGAAAGAAAAAGAAAACGAACTACCAATTGAGAAGCCAGAACCTATTGTAAAGGAATATGGGTTTACTTTTAATGACTATGAAGTAGTTAAAGACACTATTAAATCTGGTGATACTTTTGGTGCTATTTTGTCAAAATATCCATTGAAAGACAGCTTGAAAGTTCACAATGTGATTGAAACAATAAGAAGCTCTTTTAATGTTAGAAAGATTAAAGCTGGAAAGCCTTATCTTTTCTTTCTGGATAAAAAAAAGCCAAATACAGTACAAGCAATTGTTTATATTGAAGACCGTATTAATTACACAGTTGTTGATTTTAGAGATTCTATTAAGGTTTCAAACAATCAAAAGCCAACATCTATCAAAAGAAGAATTCTTGCGACGGAAATAAATGGTTCTTTCTCTGAAACTTTAAATAAAGCGGGTGTAAGTGCTTCAGTAGCGCCAAAAATTGCAAGCGTTTATGCGTATTCAATTGACTTTTTTAAAATTCAAAAAGGTGATAAATTTGCTGTTATTTTGAATGAAAAATATATTGAAGATTCTATTTATGTTGGAGTGGAAAGCATTGAAGCTTCGTACTTTGAACATAAAGGAAAAAAGATATTTGCATTTCCATATAAATTAAACGAAAATCAAAAGACGGGTGATTATTATGATGAAAACGGAAACGGATTAAAAAGTATGTTCTTAAAAGCGCCATTAGATTATTTTAGAATATCTTCTCGCTTTTCAGGTAAAAGATTCCATCCGGTTCAAATGCGTTTCAAAGCACATAATGGAACTGATTACGCGGCGCCACATGGAACGCCTATTAAAACTACCGCTACTGGTGTTGTAGAACGAACAGGTTATACGGCAGGAAATGGAAACTTTGTGAAGGTTAGACATAATTCAACCTATTCAACACAGTATCTTCACATGTCAAAAATTTTAGTTCGAAATGGACAAAGTGTTTCTCAAGGACAAGTTATTGGAAAAGTAGGAAGTACTGGTTTAGCAACTGGACCACACGTTTGTTATCGCTTTTGGAAAAATGGAGTTCAGGTAGATCCTTTACGAATGATGTTGCCAAATTCAGAACCCATGGGAGCTAACGACAAACAAAAATATTTAAAACACATCGAACCTCTTAAAAAAGAATTGGATAGCATAACTGCGGTAAAATTCAAAGAATAATGGCACTTAAAAACATAAATCCGTCACAAACTGCTTCTTGGCAGAAAATACAATTGCACTTTGAAGCTATGAAAAGCGTTCAAATGAAGGAGTTGTTTTCAAAAGATTCGCAAAGGGCGGAAAAAATGCATATCGAATGGAGCGACTTTCTGTTGGATTATTCTAAAAATATTGTTACGGAAGAAACATTGCAACTGTTTTTAGATCTTGCTAATGAAGTGCATTTGAAAGAGGCTATTTCTAAATATTTTGAAGGAGCTTTAATCAATCAAACCGAAAATAGGAGCGTTTTACATACAGCATTGCGAGCTCCAGAAAATGCGACCGTACTTGTAGATGGTGTAAATGTAATACCCGAGGTTTATACGGTAAAAAATAAAATAAAGGTCTTTTCAGATGAAATAATATCAGGTAAAAGAAAAGGTTTTACGGGAAAGAAGTTTACAGATATTGTCAACATTGGAATTGGAGGTTCTGATTTAGGACCTGCTATGGCTGTAGAAGCTTTGCAGTTTTATAAAAATCATTTAACCACTCATTTTGTTTCAAACATTGATGGTGATCATGTGACTGAAGTATTGAAGAAGTTAAATCCAGAAACCACACTTTTTGTTGTGGTATCAAAAACTTTCAGTACTCAAGAAACAATTTTAAATGCAGCCACAATTAAAAATTGGTTTTTACAAGCAGGAACAGAAGAAGCTGTTGCAGAGCACTTTGTAGCGGTTTCCACCAATATTGAAAAAGTAGCAGAATTTGGGATTGACGCAAATGCGGTTTTTCCGATGTGGGATTGGGTTGGAGGACGTTTTTCACTTTGGAGTGCTGTCGGATTATCCATTAGTTTGGCAATAGGATTCGAAAATTTTGATGGTTTATTGAAAGGTGCAAATAAAATGGATGATCATTTTAAAAACGAATCTTTCGATAAAAACATGCCTGTCATTTTGGCTTTTTTAAGCATTTGGTATAATAATTTCTTTGGATCAGAAAGCGAAGCCATAATTCCATATACGCAGTATTTAGACAAATTCGTTCCTTACCTGCAGCAAGGTATAATGGAAAGTAACGGGAAAAGTATTGCAAGAGATGGAAAGCCTGTAAATTATCAGACAGGAACCATTATTTGGGGAGAACCTGGGTCAAACTCGCAGCATGCATTTTTTCAATTAATTCATCAAGGAACAAAATTGATTCCTACCGATTTTATTGGTTTTAAAGAAGGTTTGCACGGTAATGAAGCACACCATGATATATTGATGTCTAACTTTTTTGCACAAACAGAAACTTTGTTAATGGGCAAAACAGAAGAACAAGTAAAAGCTGATCTCAAAAAGCAGGATATTTCAAGTGAAAAAGCCTCTTTTTTAACACCTTTTAAATTATTTGCAGGCAACAAGCCAACCAATACAATTTTGATTGATAAATTAACGCCAGAATCTTTAGGGTCATTGTTAGCATTGTACGAACATAAGATTTTTGTGCAAGGTATTATTTGGAATATATTTAGTTTTGATCAATGGGGTGTAGAGCTTGGTAAGCAATCTGCCAGTACAATTTTAGCGGAAATAGAAAGCGAAAATGTGGGCATGCATGACGGTTCCACTTCATTTTTATTGAAAAAATACTTAAAATAACATGTAGTTATTCAAAATAATTTAAACCCTTAGTTGAAAAGCTGAGGATTTTATTTTTTATTTATGATTTTGCGAATTAAACACGAAAAATATCGTTAAATGCGCAAATGATTGTTTTTTAACACTTTGAAGCACTTTGTTAACATTGGCTTAACATTAGAAACAAAATGTTGTAGGAAATTTGCAGAAAATATTTTAAAAACGCACCAAATGAAAATTTTTAAAAATGTATTGTTTTACGGGTTTTTGCTTTTATCGAGCTTAACTGTGTTTTCACAGTCAAAAATCACGGGAGTGGTGATAGATGAAGAGTTGAATCAACCGTTAGCAGGAGCTAGTGTTCTTGTGAAGGGAACAACAACAGGATCTGTTACCGATTTTGATGGTAAATTTGAAATTTCTTCTGCGCTTAAAGTTGGGGAAATAGTTATTTCCTACTTAGGTTTCGAAACTAAGACTGTTAAGTTTACTGTTTCTGGAAGTTCGATTGATTTAGGAAGAGTAACTTTATTTCCAGACGCTAATCAGCTTCAAGAGGTGGTATTAGTAGGGCAAGGAGTTCTTGACATTGCAAAAGATCGTAAAACGCCAGTAGCTGTTTCTACGATTAAAGCCGCTGAAATTCAAGAGAAATTAGGGAACCAAGAGTTTCCTGAAATGTTAGCTAATACACCGTCTGTTTATGTAACAAAATCTGGAGGTGGATTTGGAGATTCAAGAATTAATATCCGTGGTTTTGATCAAAAAAATATTGCCGTAATGATTAACGGTGTTCCTGTTAATGATATGGAAAATAGTTCTGTATATTGGAGTAACTGGGCTGGATTATCTGATGTTACTTCGGCGATGCAAGTACAAAGAGGTCTAGGTTCTTCAAAATTAGCAATTTCTTCTGTTGGAGGAACAGTTAATGTTGTTACAAGAAGTGCTGATATGAAACAAGGCGGAGCAGTATCTGCAGGTGTTGCAAATGATGATTATTTAAAAACACAAGTTTCTTATTCTACCGGAAAAATGAAAAACGGACTCTCAACATCTATTCTTTTTAGTCAAACAAGAGGAGACGGATATGTTGATGGAACTAAGTTTGAAGGTGGGAATTATTTCATAGCATTAGGTTACGCAATTAATGAAAAACATGATGTACAGTTAACTTTTACGGGTGCTCCACAATGGCACAATCAAAGATCTAATGCACCAACAATTGCTCAGTATATTAAATATGGTGGTGGAGTTGAACCAAATGTAAGATACAATTCTGACTGGGGTTATGCAGATGGAAAAGAATTCAGCATGAGAACTAACTACTATCACAAACCAGTAATGTCTTTGAATTGGGATTTTAAAATTAATGAAACAACCAAACTTTCATCTGTTTTCTACGGTTCTTGGGGACGTGGTGCAGGAACACTTGGAGCAGGGGGAATTAGAGGAAATAGATATGATTCTGATAACTTAAGAACAGCTGATGGATTAGTTGATATTGATTTAATTCAAGCTTATAATTCAGGAGAAACTGTACTAATTAACGGAATTCCTCAAACCAGAACTCAAACAGGTGGTTTTTACCAAAACACTTCTTCTACAAGCAATAATGCGACAACTGGTATTTCTAAAATCGCACAGATCAACTCGCACAACTGGTACGGTGGCGTAATTAACTTGAATAAAAAGTTAAATGACAAAGTAACAATAGATTTTGGAGTCGATGCTAGAACTTATAGAGGTATTCACTATAATACATTAACAGACTTGATGGGTGCTGATAATTTTTATGATAATTCAAATATTAATAATCCAGGAAATGTTGTAAGCTATGAATACACTGCGAGACCACATCTTAATCCGTTTTTTAGTTTAGATTATCAAAAAGAAAAAATCAATTATAACAATGATGGTCTTGTAAATTGGTATGGAGCATTCACACAATTGGAATATGCAGGTGAAAATTTAACTGCTTTTGTTCAAGGAGCTCTTTCTAATCAAGGATACAGAAGAGATGACTTTTTTAAATACTTAGAATCAGATCCGTTGTATTCTACAGATTACGAAAATTTATTAGGAGGTAATATTAAAGGTGGAGCAAATTATAATATTGATGATAATCACAATATTTTTGCAAATGCTGGATATTATTCAAAACAACCGTTCTTCAATGCGGTTTATCCTAACAATGCATCGGTTTTAAATGAAAATTTAACAAACGAGAAAATTATAGGTGTTGAATTAGGTTACGGTTTCCGTTCAAGAACTTTTAACGCAAACGTTAACTTATACAGAACATCTTGGAATGATAGATTTATTAGACTTTCAACTGAAATAGATGACGATTTAAATATTGCAACTCCTACTGTTCGTGGAACTGCATTTTTACAAGGTGTGGAACAAATTCATACAGGTGTGGAAGTTGATTTCAACTATAAACCATTCCAAAAGCTTCAAATTAATGGTATGGTATCCGTTGGAGATTGGAAATATGGAAGCAGTGTTACCGCAAACTATCAAGATGACAACAACGTAGTTGTTACGAACCCTTCAGGAACTCCTTTTACAGAAACGCTTTATATTAAAGACGTTAAAGTTGGAGATGCAGCACAAACAACTGCAGCTATCGGGGCAACTTATGAAATTTTAGAAAGATTTAAAATTGATGGTAACTATAGATATGTGGATAATTTATTCGCAAGTATCGATCCAACAAGCTTCAAAAACCAAGCTGCTAATGATAAAGGTTCTTTACAATTACCTGGTTACGGTCTTTTAGATGCTGGAATTTCATATAAAATGTTAGTTGGAAAAGATAAAATGAATTCAGTTAATTTGAGATTAAATGTGAATAACGTTTTAGACGAGTTATATATTGCTGAATCTAGAACAAACATTCATACTAAAACACAAGCTGATTTCGTATTGCCAGTTGGAGATCCAAATGCTGGGCAACCAAACGTGGCTGCTTATCAAACATATCAAAATACACAAGTTTATGATGGTTTAGATAAATCAAATAGAGTGTACTTAGGTTTCGGTAGAACTTGGAATTTTACGATTCGTTATAATTTCTAATCACAATTAGAATACTAATACAAAAACCTCTTACTCATTTTTTTGATTAAGAGGTTTTTTATTTCTTATATTTGTAAATCACTAATAAATTAAAACTATGAATCAGGCACTACTTAATGTACACTCGTATTTGGCTTATGCCGCATTAATACTGTTAGTTTTAGCTTCAATTAATGCAATTGTAGGCTTAACATCTAAAAAGTTCTTTAAAGACAAAGATTTAAGATTGTCTTTGTTTACATTGATCATTTGCCACATTCAATTGTTGGTAGGTTTGATTGTTTATTTTGTGTCTGAAAAAGGTTTTCAAGCTTTCGGAATTGAAGGTGCTATGAAAAACCCAGCATTAAGATTGACTATGTTAGAGCATCCGTTAATTAATATTATCGCATTAGCGTTAATTACGATCGGTTGGTCAAAACATAAAAAAGAAGAAAGTAATAATGGTAAATTCAAGAAAATCGCCATATTCTATACATTAGGTCTTCTATTAATTTTATTACGTTTACCTTGGAGTAGCTGGTTGAATTAATATTTGGTACAAAATTTGGTAATAAGATTAACAAAGAACAAAACATGAAGAAAAATGTCATAATACTATCGTTTGCTTTGCTTATTACAATGTTATTAAGCTTTTCTCACAAAAATCATTTGAGTTTTGAGAGAAAAGCTTTTTTATCTGATACGGTAAAGAAAAAGAATATAATTATTTTGGATGCAACGACCGCAATAGATTCTATTAAGATTACGGATTCAATTGCTACTTTAGAGACTCGTATTTTTAAAAGTAATGTGGAAGCCTCTCATTATTCGGACAAATTAAATGGTAGAAGAACGGCTAGCGGTAAGATTTTTAACAACAAAAACTACACGGCCGCGCACAAAACTCTAAAGTTTGGTACGAAGGTAAAAGTAACAAATATTGTCAACAACAAAAGTGTCATCGTGACCATTACGGATAGAGGTCCATTTACTAAAAACAGAGAAATTGATATTGCTAAAACACCTTTTTTAGATATTTCTCACAACAGTGGTCGTGGCTTATTGCGTGTAAATCTTGAAGTGATACAATAATTACTTCCAAGTTTTAAATGAGTGTTCACTTAAATAGGAATTATAGTATTTTTTATCTCCAGTAACTTCCTTTCCTAACCACTGAGGCTTTTCAAATGATTCATGTTCATTTGAGAGTTCTACTTCGGCCATGATTAATCCTTGATTTTCACCCGAAAAAACATCAACTTCAAACGTGTGTTTCCCAAGTGGAATTTCGTATCGAATTTTATCAATAATTCCTTTTTCGCACAATTGCAGTAGTAATTCAGCTTCGGATACCGGGATTTCTTTCTCCCATTCAAATCTAGTAGTGCCAGAATTATTTCCTTTTCCTTTAATCGTCAAGAAACCTTTTTCGCCTTTTATTCTTACTCTAACTGTTCGAGAAGGATTGGAATTTAGGTAGCCTTGTACAATACGATTTTGAACATTACTCTCGTCAATAAAATCAGTATTTGTAACTAAAAATTTACGTTCTATCTCTTCCAAAATTTAATATTTATTTAGGTAACTAAAGTACGTAAAAAATGTTTCTCTTCGTATATTTACAACGTTTTGAAAATAAAAAAAATGAGTATATTTAAAAGGACAAATTTGGAGTCATTTGAAGAAATCTGTAAAAGAAATTTTAACGATTTACAACTGTGGCGAGAAGATGAAGATGCTATTGATATATTAGTTGCATTAGTAAATACAATCAGACCTAAAAAACCTAAGGAAGTTAAATCAGTTTCTATTAGAAATGTCTTATATTTTTTTATTCAAAACCCAAGCGAGAAAGAGCATTTTGTTAAATATCTTCATTTACTGTTAGATAAAAGAAGTTTTGATAGTATTCTCACGGATGCCGGAATTTTGCAAGACACCGATTTCTTTTACGAAGTTAAAAAGCGAATTTTTGCAAAGTTTTTACCATTTCAAGCGCCAAAAGAATCTTTACAATATGTGCTGAATCAAATCTTTTATTTAATTTCTGATCCCATCTGGATAGAGAAAATACCGATGGATCAATTAGATGAACTATTTGAAATAATAGGTTTTGAAACAATTTACACCGATACAGAAGTAAATTCTCCAATGCATGAAGTTTTGCAAGCTATGAATCTGCTGTCACAAAGAAGCAGTGGAAAAGCGTTGGAAACCGAAGTTTTAAAAATGGTGCCAGAATATGATAAATTTGAAAGTCCATTTGAAGCTTTCGAAAAAGAATTAGACGCCATTCAAACCACCATTACTTCAAAAGATACGGAGTGTTTTATTACATCGGAAGACATCAATTACCGTCAGTTATTAGTTTTGTATAAGCAATGCAATGACTTTATCGCGAAAGCGTTTCAAAACTCTTCTAAATACGGAATTTCACTTCGTGTGAATCAAAACTTGCTTCGTATTAAACAACAATTGCATCGAATAGGTGTTTTGTTACCTATTTTAATAGTTGATAAGCCCGATGATAAAAGAGCAAAGTCAATTGAATTGGGGTTGAAACTAATTATATACAATTGTCAAAAGACTAATGTTAGAAAATTAGTCAGCGAAAGCACGCAGTTATTATCCTACGAAATTACGCAACATTCTGCAAAAACAGGTGAACATTATATTACTGAAAGTAAAACGGAATACTTTAAAATGCTATACACTGCTTTAGGCGGCGGTTTAGTAGTTGGCTTTTTATGTATCATTAAACTATTACTTTCGAAAATGGAAACTAGTGATTTTGGTCACGCTTTTTTCTATAGTTTGAATTATTCCTTTGGTTTTATCGTTATTTATTTGCTAGGATTTACGTTAGCTACAAAGCAGCCGGCAATGACTGCGGCTGCTTTGATTACTGCACTTGAAGTGGGATTGAAGAATAAAGGTAACGATAATGAAAAACATAAAGCTTTCGCCATTTTATTTGCCCGATTATTTCGTTCGCAGTTTATCGCCTTCGTAGGAAACGTCGTAATGGCATTTCCAGTTGCATTAGTTGGAATATGGGCAATCGATACTATTTTTGGAAATAATATTGCATTGACGAATTGGCATAAATTTCTTGTCGATTTAAATCCAATTGGTTCATTATTACTTTTTCATGCTGCTATTGCTGGTTTTTTCTTGTTTTTATCTGGAATTATCTCCGGAAGTATTTCAAACAGAGACAAGCATTTTGATGTGAAATATAGAATTGAAGAACATCCCTGGTTGAAAATGACCTTCGGAAAAGATAAGACAAAACGATTTGCAAGCTGGTACAATCAGAAATGGGCTGGATTAGTTTCAAATTTTTGGTTTGGAGTATTCCTAGGAAGTACTGCTTCGATTGGAATATTTTTAGGACTAAATTTAGATATACGACATATTACTTTTGCCAGTGGAAATTTAGCACTAGCTTTATATGGTGCGAAATTTCATGTAGAAAATAGTTTGTTCTTTTGGGGGATATTCGGTGTTGGAATGATTGGATTAGTGAACTTCATAGTAAGTTTCAGCTTGTCATTAGGCTTAGCATTCCGTTCTAGAAATATACCATTGAGCGAATTGCGACCAATTATTACATCCATAAAACAACGATTTTTTAAAAAACCAATGAGTTTCTTTTTTCCCACCGAATAACTTATGAGCGAAAACTACCGTAAAATAATTCATATCGATATGGATGCGTTTTATGCATCGGTAGAACAATTAGACAATCCCGAATTCATCGGAAAGCCTTTAGCTGTTGGCGGAAGTGAATTAAGAGGAGTTGTTGCGGCTGCAAGTTATGAAGCGCGAAAATTTGGAGTTAGAAGTGCGCTAAGTAGCATTCAAGCTAAGAAATTATGTCCCGATTTAATTTTTGTGCCACCGCGTTTTGATCGGTATAAAGAAATTTCAAAACAGATTCGAAAGATATTTTTTGAGTATACTGATTTGGTAGAACCGCTTTCGCTTGATGAAGCATATTTGGACGTAACCGAAAACAAAAAGGGAAACCCAAGCGCAACATTAATTGCTCAAGAAATTAGAAAACGTATTTTTGATGAAGTTGGATTAACCGCTTCAGCCGGAATTTCCGCTAACAAATTTGTGGCGAAAATCGCATCTGATTTTAATAAGCCAAACGGTCAAAAAACGGTAAATCCAGATGATATTGAAGGTTTTTTAGAAAAGTTAGATGTCAAGAAATTTTACGGAGTTGGTAAAGTGACCGCTGAAAAAATGTACCAATTAGGAATTTTTTCAGGATTTGATTTAAGACAAAAATCGAAAGAATATTTAGAACAAAATTTCGGCAATAGTGGATTGCATTACTATGAGATTTCTAGAGGCATTCATAACAGTGAAGTGAAACCAAATCGGAAAGTTAAATCTGTTGGTGCAGAGCGGACGTTTAACGAAAATTTATCATCAGAGATTTACCTAGAAGAACGTATATTGAATATTGCTAACGAATTGGAAAAACGACTCAAGAGTAGTAAAATTTCAGGAAAAACTATTACGTTAAAGCTTAAATATTCAGATTTCACGCTTCAAACTCGAAGTAAGACTTTGCCCTATTTTGTAAGCGATAAAACAATTATAGCAGATGTTGCAAATGATTTATTGTATCAAGAACGCTTGCGTAATTCTGTTCGTTTATTAGGGATTTCAGTGCATAATTTGAATAATGAAGAAAAGCCACATTTGAAATTGCCTCAAAAAAGCATTTCGATCCAGCTGAAGTTTGAATTTTAATAAAAAAAAGCTGCCTTTTCAGACAGCTTTACTATATTTTAAATTCTTTCATTTACTCAATTTCAGAAACACGAAGTGTATTTACCATTCCTTTTTCTACAACTGGCATTGCAGCTAAATTAACTATCATATCACCCTTTGTAACGTAATTTTTATTTGCACAAATGGTATTTATATCTTCGATCGTATCATCTGTACTTACTAATTTATCATAGAAATAGGCTCTAACACCCCATAAAAGGTTCAATTGTGTTAGAATTCTCTTGTTAGAAGTAAATACTAATATATGTGATTTTGGACGCCAAGCCGAAATTTGAAATGCCGTATATCCTGAATTCGTTAAGGTTGTAATCGCTTTGGCATTAATTGTGTCAGCCATTAAAGCAGCATGATAACAAATCGTTTTAGTAATATAACGTTTGTTTTTAATCATTGGTTGGGTTAAAGGCATTTTAATAAGAGGTGAATCTTCAACGCTTTCAATTATTCTTGTCATCGTTTCAATAACTTCAACAGGATAATTACCAACAGAAGTTTCTCCAGATAACATTACTGCATCTGCTCCATCCATAACGGAATTCGCTACGTCATTCACTTCAGCACGCGTTGGTGTTAAGCTTGTAATCATAGTTTCCATCATTTGTGTTGCTACAATTACTGGAATTCTTGCTGTTTTTGCTCTGTGTATCAGTTTTTTCTGAATCAGGGGTACTTCCTCAGCGGGTACTTCAACACCTAAATCACCACGGGCTACCATTAAACCATCACAAAAAGCTACAATTTTATCAATATTAGCAACCGCTTCTGGTTTTTCTATTTTTGCAATAATTGGAATTTTATGATCCGAATGTTCTGCGATTAAATCCTGAAGTTCTTCTAAATCTTTAGAAGTTCTAACAAAAGATAAAGCAATCCAATCTACTTTATTTTCTATCGCAAAAATCGCGTCTTTTATATCTTTTGGCGTTAAAGCTGGTAATGAAACGGCTGTGTTTGGAAGGTTAACACCTTTTTTAGAGCGAAGTGGTCCGCCTTGAATCACAATTGCTTCAACTTCTGTATTTTTATCTGTTTTTGTAACTTCGAAAATTAATTTTCCATCGTCTAATAAAATACGCTCTCCTGGATTTACATCTTTAGGAAATTCTTTGTAGTTCATATAAACTTTTGAAGCCGTACCTAAAATGTCTTCTGCAGTAGTAAAAGTGATTTTGTCACCTTTATTTACAACGACATCTTCTTTCATTACGCCCACACGAAGCTTTGGGCCTTGTAAGTCGCCTAAAATAGAAGTTGTATAACCAAACTCTTCGTTAAGCTCTCTAATCATCTCAATGCGTTCTTTTACATCGGTATATTCAGCATGAGAGAAGTTAATTCTAAAAACATTTACTCCCGCATCAATCATTTTCTTTATTACTTCTTTTGTGCTACATGCAGGGCCTAGTGTAGCGACAATCTTAGTTTTTTTATTCGTTAACATTTTTATTAAAAAATTAAATTATTTTTTGATTTTAAGTTCGTTGGGTCTAAAGCATAAGCTGTAGTTATATTTTTTATAGCCAAAATTTTCCCTATGATTTCCTCCTCGTTGAAGTAGGAATCAATATTTTCTATTTTTAATAGATAATCGGCTTTTCTGAATTCAGGTAATAGGAAAACAGTAATATCTACAGCGTCAAAAAGTTGAGAAGTCTTATTTTTTGATGTTAAAATTGTAGTTTTGTTTTCTATCAGGGTCCATACAACGTCGTTTTCTTCATCATCAAAAACATAGTTGCTAAAAGCACTTTTTCCTTCTTCAATTTCAATTTCTAAGTTGGAATCATTTTTCTTTAGGCGAATGTCCAAAGCAGCGTTGATAGTGTAGGCTAATTTGTAATCATCCAGTGAAGAATGTATTGCAATGAGTTCATAATCCTCTGAAATAAAATCGTTTATTGGAATTTTATGGGTAATCATCGGGTATAATTTGAATACAAAGGTAACATTAAAAAACTGTTAAAAAGAGTTTTTTAGAGGTTCTTAACGATAATTTAATAAGAGAAGAGTTCCGAATTATTTCTTAGAAATTTTTTCTTGTAGCGCAAAATAGGCTCTTTGAGACGCTTTTTCTTCTGCTTTTTTCTTTGAAGTAGCTCTTGCTTTTGATATTACTTTGTGATCAATATGAAGTTTTACTCCAAAATATTTTTGTCCTTCAATTCCATTGTCTTCCACAAAATCAAAAGAAAATGGCATTTTTTCTTTTTGACACCATTCAATAATTAAACTTTTGTAGCTGATTACCTTACCTTCAAGTTGGGCAATATCGACATATTGTTTAATGATTTTTGTGCGAAGGAATTTCTCGCAATAAGTATAACCTCGGTCTAAATATATTGCGCCAATGAACGCTTCAAATAAATTACCGTGGATATTTTCACCAAATTGACTTGAATTAACTTTACTTTCGACAAAGCCGACTAGGTTGAAATCTCTACCTAATTCATTTAAATGCTCTCGACTTACAATTTTTGAACGCATTTTAGTCAAATAGCCTTCGTCGCCACCAGGAACTTCATTATATAAGTGAGCGGCTATGACACTTCCAAGCATGGCATCGCCTAAGAATTCTAAACGCTCATAATTAAATGGAATTCCATTTTCATCTAGCTTATTAGAGGAGCGATGAGTGAATGCTTTTCTATAATATTTTAGGTCTTTAGGATCAAAGCCTAGTATTTTGGCAAGTTTTTCAAAAAAAATCCCGTCTTCTGGAGAACGGGAATTTCTTGATATTTTTCTTAAAAAACGACGCATCGAACTAATCCTCTAATTTTTTAAACAGTACACAAGCATTATGTCCACCAAAACCAAAAGTATTGCTCATCGCAACTTTGATTTCTCTTTTTTGTGGTTTGTTTAAAGTTAAGTTTAAAGATGGGTCAATATTTTCATCCACAACGGTATGGTTAATCGTTGGAGGAACAATTCCGTATTTCATAGCTAAAATAGAAGCAATTGCTTCAATAGCACCTGCAGCACCAAGTAAATGGCCTGTCATCGACTTTGTTGAATTGATGTTGATGTTTTTTGCATGATCACCAAAAACGTGACTAATTGCTTTCAATTCGGCAACATCACCAAGAGGTGTTGAAGTTCCGTGTGTGTTAATGTGGTCTACCTGATCTGGAGTCATTCCTGCATCACGCAAAGTGTTTTCCATAACGGCAATTACACCTAGTCCTTCCGGATGTGGCGCTGTTAAATGGTAAGCGTCAGAAGACATTCCACCACCACCAACTTCACAATATATTTTAGCACCACGTGCTTTTGCATGTTCATATTCTTCTAAAACTAATGCACCAGAACCTTCTCCTAAAACGAAACCATCTCTTGTAGCGTCAAACGGTCTTGAAGCTGTTTCTGGACTTTCGTTTCTAGTTGATAAAGCATGCATTGAGTTGAAACCACCCATTCCTGCGATAGTAACAGCCGCTTCAGAACCACCAGAAATAATTACGTCACACGTTCCTAAACGGATGTAGTTGTACGCATCAATCAAAGCATTTGCAGAAGAAGCACAAGCCGAAACAGTAGTATAGTTTGGACCCATATAGCCATTTCTCATAGAAATATGAGCAGGAGCAATATCAGCAATCATTTTAGGAATAAAGAATGGATTAAACTTTGGAGTACCATCTCCTTTTGCATAATACATTACTTCATCTTGGAAAGTTTGTAAACCACCAATACCAGCTCCCCAGATAACACCAACTCTGTGTTTGTTTACGTTATCATTAGTAATACCCGCATCTTTGATAGCTTCGTCACTCGCTGCAATAGCATACTGAGCAAACTTATCTAGTCTACGAGATTCTTTACGATCCATATAATCTTCAATGTTGAAGTTTTTAACTTCACAAGCAAATTTTGTTTTATGTTTTTCTGTATCGTAATAAGTGATAGGAGCAGCACCGCTTTTTCCGCTAATCAACGCTTCCCAATATTCTTGAATAGTATTACCGATTGGAGTCAAAGCTCCAAGACCAGTTACCACAACGCGCTTTAATTGCATAGTTTTTAATTTTCGATTTATATAAAAAAACCCACAGTGCTTTTAATAATAACTAAAAGAAACAATGGGTATTACATATTTTTTTATTTTATGATTGTAATACAATCAAAGTTTGCAAAATCTTCTAAAAGATTTAAAAACAGAAAACGAAAAATAATAGCATCCACAAAGAAAATCGATGTGGATGCTTTTTTATTATTTCTTAGCTTCCTCGATGTAAGAGATAGCTTGACCTACAGTAGCAATGTTTTCAGCTTGGTCGTCCGGAATTTGAATGTCAAATTCTTTTTCGAACTCCATAATAAGCTCAACAGTGTCTAATGAATCAGCTCCTAAATCGTTAGTGAAGCTAGCTTCTGTTACAACTTCGTTTTCGTCAACACCTAATTTGTCTACGATAATCGCTTTTACTCTTGATGCAATGTCTGACATAATCTTTAATTTTTAATTTAATTTGATGGCAAAAATAAAAAACTTTATCTTAAAACCACCCTTTTGTTACTAAATGTGACCACGAATTTAAAAAAAATTATTCACAAAGGCTTCTTTTTTTTATTTTTTACCAATTTTTATGCTTTTTTTTGTGGAAGAAATCTACATCAAATGAAAAATATTGTGCTTTTTGCTTCCGGAAATGGGACTAATGCCGAAGAAATTATAAGGTATTTTAAAAATAACAGCCAAGGAACTGTGGTCGCGATCTTTACTAACAAATCAGATGCCAAAGTACTCGATAGAGCTAAAAATCACGAAATTCCAGCAGTGGTTTTTAACAGAATACAATTAAATGAAGGTTTTGTCTTACAAGAGTTGCGTAATTTTAAACCGGACTTAATAGTGTTAGCCGGATTTCTGCTTAAATTCCCCGAAAGCATCTTAAAAGAATTCCCAAATGTGATCAATATTCATCCCGCACTTTTACCAAAATATGGCGGAAAAGGAATGTATGGAATGAATGTGCATCAAGCTGTTTTGGATAATAAAGAGCAAGAAACAGGAATTACCATTCATTACGTGAACGAAAATTATGACGAAGGAGAATTTATTTTCCAAAAATCCGTAAATATTGAAGATTGTCAATCGGCAAAAGAAATTGCTTCTAAAATACATATATTAGAACACCGCTATTTTCCTGAAGTGATTGCTGATATTTTAAATTCAAAAAACTAAAACTTATTTTGCCACACGAAGTACACATTTATACAGACGGCGCTGCCAAAGGAAATCCGGGTCCATCAGGCTATGGAGTAGTTATGGAGTTAGTAGGAACTCCTTATAAAAGAGAGTTTTTTGAAGGTTTTAGACTTTCTACAAATAACAGAATGGAATTACTGGCCGTAATTGTAGGTTTGGAAAAGCTAAAAAAACCAAAAACTAAAGTATTAGTAGTTTCCGATTCAAAATATGTAGTTGATGCTGTTGAAAAACGGTGGGTATTTCAGTGGGAAAAAATAAATTTTAAAGCCAAGAAAAATCCCGATTTGTGGATTCGGTTTTTAAAAATATACCGCCAACATCAAGTTAATTTTCAATGGGTAAAAGGACATAACAGTCATCCTCAAAACGAACGTTGTGATGAATTAGCAGTTATGGCTTCGCAACAAGAAAAACTTTCGAGAGATGTTTTCTATGAAGGTTTAGATTCCTCTAATTAAACAAATAGCTTTATGGTTGGTAAAATATTGTATAAACTTTTTATTTTCATTATTTCAGCTGTGATGTTTTCAACTTATTTGCTTATATTTTATTACTGCATCAGTAACACATTTTTTACTTTTAAAAATTGGAATAATTTAGAAAAAGGTGAAATTGTAAATATTAGGTCAGAAGACTTTAATGATAGTAGTTATACCACAACAATTTATGATGTTTCAATTGATAGTTCTATTTTTAGGGCAGAAGCAGATTTAAATTCAGAATATGATATAGGAGCTAAGGTCTTGGTTCAACATAAAGGGTCTAGTAAGGTGAGAATTATTTATGTGAATGATATTGAAGTGGGAAGCAGGATCAATGCAACAGAATATATTACGATTTTTTTTCTTATTCTAATGCTTTTGATTACTTATTTCGTTATCAGAGGAAAAATGCAAAGATAAACAGTAAGAATACTAATGGAATACATAATAGTACCCCTCAAACTATATTAGATCTAATTGATTCTTTTCCATTGCTGCGTTCTGTAGAAAAATCCGATATAACCACGAACATTTAGCACATCGTTGTTATTCTCGTCCAACCAAATTTTGCAAGTATATGTTTTTCCGTTTTCTGGATCCGTAACGGTGCCATCAACATACATTGTATCGTCTTTGCTTAGTTTTTTTATAATTACTAAACCTTCAATTGGTTTGTTTTTGTCAACTCCTTTACATTTAATACAAACTTTGTCTTTGACGGCTTCGTTAAGTATTTTTGTAATTTTTCCGAAATATTCATTATTCAACTTGTAGATTTCAACAATCGATTTTGCTTCCTTTGTAGAATCGTCAATGGTTTTCCATTTGCCAATTACTGTTTTTTGAGAATAAATAACGGTTGTAAAAAGAATCAGTAAGCTGAAAATTAATTTATTTTTCATAGTATTCAATATAAGTAATGTCGGATTTTTTTAATAGCAACTTTTACAAATTTACCTAAAAACTTTAAAGTGCTAAACTTTAAAGTGTGGAACTAAAGTTTTATCTTTGCCCCTTATTTCAAATCAATATTGATGAACAAATTATTAATAGTAGGAACAGTAGCTTTTGATGCTATTGAAACTCCTTTCGGAAAAACGGACAAGATTTTAGGTGGGGCTGCAACTTATATTGGTTTAGCTTCTAACTTTTTTAATGTGGATGCAGCAATAGTTTCTGTTGTAGGAGAAGATTTTCCAAAAGAATATTTAAATTTATTAGAAAATAAAAAAGTAAATATCGAAGGAATTGAAATAGTTAAAGGTGGAAAAACATTCTTTTGGAGTGGAAAATACCACAACGATTTAAATTCTCGTGATACTTTAATTACAGAATTAAACGTTTTAGCAGATTTCAATCCAATAGTTCCTGAAGCTTATAAAAATTCAGACATCGTTTTGTTAGGAAATTTACATCCTATGGTACAATCGGGTGTTTTGGACCAAATGACAACGAAACCAAAATTAATTGTATTAGATACGATGAACTTCTGGATGGATTGTGCATTGCCTGAATTATTAGACGTAATTAAACGTGTAGATGTAATCACTATTAACGATGAAGAAGCGCGTCAACTATCTGGAGAGTACTCTTTGGTGAAAGCTGCAGCTAAGATTCATGCTATGGGGCCAAAATATGTTGTAATTAAAAAAGGAGAACACGGTGCGTTATTATTCCAAGGAAAAGAAGTTTTCTTTGCTCCCGCTCTGCCATTAGAAGAAGTTTTTGATCCAACAGGTGCTGGTGATACTTTTGCAGGAGGTTTTGCAGGATATATTACACAATCGGAAAACATTTCTTTTGAGAATATGAAAAATGCCATTATTTATGGATCTAACTTGGCTTCCTTCTGTGTGGAGAAATTTGGAACAGAGCGAATGGAAAACTTAGAGAAGAATGAAGTGAACGCGCGTTTAAGACAATTTAAAGCGTTAACACAATTTGAAATCGAATTAGAAGAATAATAAAACGTGCCCCGAATTTTCGGGGCATTTTTGTTTGAACTATAAAATAAAACAACAACCTAGACAACACAACAACTTATGAGTGACGCTATACAACACGAATGTGGAATTGCATTACTAAGATTAAAAAAACCGTTAGAATTCTATAAGGAAAAATACGGAACTGCTTTCTATGGCGTACAAAAAATGTATTTGCTTCTAGAAAAACAACATAACCGCGGTCAAGACGGAGCCGGATTAGCAAGTATTAAATTAGATGTAAATCCGGGTGAAAGATA
This sequence comes from Flavobacterium ardleyense, assembly GCF_042686085.1. GTDB lineage: Bacteria > Bacteroidota > Bacteroidia > Flavobacteriales > Flavobacteriaceae > Flavobacterium > Flavobacterium ardleyense. The sequence goes on along the minus strand of NZ_JBHUOL010000012.1, from coordinate 217,723 downwards.
CATTAGTAGAGTTCGTTCAAACGACACGCACGCGATCAAAGATATTTTTTCGCAAATCAATGAGCGTATTGCTGGTGAGTTAAAAGCACATCCAGAATATCAAGATGATGTGGCACTTCAAAAGAAAAACATTCCGTATATCGCAGAATTGTTTTTAGGTCACGTTCGTTATGGAACTTTTGGTAAAAACAGCATCGAAAGTGTTCATCCTTTCTTACGTCAAAACAATTGGATGCATCGTAATTTAATTATTGCGGGAAATTTCAATATGACGAATGTGAAAGAGTTGTTTCAAAACTTAATTGACTTAGGACAACATCCTAAACAAATGGCTGATACCGTTACCGTAATGGAAAAAATCGGACATTTCTTAGATGATGAAGTAACTCATTTGTATAGAGATTGTAAAAATGAAGGCTATTCGAAACAAGAAGCATCAGCAATTATCGGTGAACGTTTAAATATTCAACGAATTTTAGAACGTGCTTCAAGAAATTTTGACGGAGGTTACGCGATGGCTGGATTATTAGGTCATGGAGATTCATTCGTATTACGTGATCCTGCCGGAATTCGTCCAGCTTACTATTATGAAGATGATGAAATTGTAGTAGTAACTTCTGAGCGTCCTGTAATTCAAACAGTATTCAATGTGCCGTTTGAAAAAGTACAAGAATTAGAACCAGGTTGTGCTATCATCATTAAGAAAGATGGAAAGGTAACTATTGAAAAAGTTAGAGAACCACTAGTTAAAAAAGCTTGTTCTTTTGAACGTGTTTATTTTTCGCGCGGAAGTGATGCCGAAATTTATCAAGAACGTAAAGAATTAGGGAAATTAATCTTTCCTTCAATTTTGAAGGCAATTAATAACGATACTGATAATACGGTTTTCTCTTATATTCCAAATACGGCTGAGACTTCATTCTTCGGGATGTCTGAAGCAGCTCAAGATTTCTTGAATAAAAGAAAAGCAAAAGCGATTATTAAGGATAGAGATGTTTTGACGTTAGAATCATTGAAAGAATTACTTTCAGTTAAAATTAGAACGGAGAAAATTGCCATTAAAGATGCTAAATTAAGAACTTTTATTACTGAAGATAGTAGTAGAGATGATTTAGTAGCTCACGTTTATGATGTAACTTACGGTGTTGTTAAACCAACCGATAATTTAGTAATTATTGATGATAGTATTGTAAGAGGAACTACCTTGAAACAAAGTATTATCAAAATGATGGACCGCTTAAATCCTAAGAAGATTGTAGTAGTTTCTTCAGCACCACAAATCCGTTATCCAGATTGTTACGGAATTGATATGGCTAAGTTAGAAGGGTTGGTTGCTTTTAGAGCTGTTTTAGAGCTTTTAAAAGACCGAAACTTATACCATATTGTTGATGACGTGTACAAAAAATCAAAAGCACAGGAAGATTATATAGACGCTGATGTTGTGAATTATGTAAAAGAAATTTACGCGCCTTTCACAGATCAAGAGATTTCTGATAAAATTGCAGTAATGTTAAAACCAGAAGAAACCAAGGCAGAAGTTAAAATCATCTTTCAAACAGTAGCTAATTTACACAAAGCCTGTCCTAAGAACTTAGGTGATTGGTATTTTACGGGTGATTATCCAACTGATGGTGGAAACCGAGTAGTTAACAAAGCTTTTATGAATTTTTATGAAGGAAAAGACGATCGTGCTTATTAAAAAGTGCAGTTCGTCGGATTTTGATAGCATTCAACAATTATTTTATGTAATACTATAATCTCGATATATATTAGCGCTACCAGAAAAATTAGTAGGTTAAGTTTTATGGTAGATTTGGGGCAAAAAGGTGAAAGAGATTTCACCTTTTTTTTGTTTTATGTATTAACGGATTTTTATAATTTCACTTGAAAGTGTGAGTAATTTTCATAAAAGTGACAGTTCAACGAGTATTTAGACAATTCAACAATTATTTTATGCAATACTGTTATCTCGATATATATTAGCGCTACCAGAAAAATTAGTAGGTTAAGTTTTATGGTAGATTTGGGGCAAAAAGGTGAAAGAGATTTCGCCTTTTTTTGTTTTATAAAGTGACTGATTTTTACATATCCTCTTAAAATCGTGCGTAATCTTCATGAAAATGACAGTTCAACGAGTATTTGGACTATTCAACAATTATTTTATGTAATACTATAATCTAGATATACATTTGCCTTACCAGAAAAATTAGTAGGTTAAGTTTTATGGTAGATTTGGGGCAAAAAGGTGAAAGAGATTTCACCTTTTTTTTTGTTTTATAAAGTGGCTGATTTTTACCAATTCATTTAAAAGTGTCCGTGATTTTGGTAAAAATAACAGTTCAACGAATATTTAGACTATTCAACAATTATTTTATACAATACTATAATCTCGATATATATTAGTGCTACCAGAAAAGTTAGTAGGTTAAGTTTATGGTAGATTTGAGGTAAAAGGGTGAAAGAGATTTCACTCTTTTTTTGTTTTATAAAGACGACATTTTTTCAAACTTATGTTCCTGGAATTTGTCTTATATTTTACAAAGATGCAGTTCATCGATTATATTTACAATTCAACAAGTATTTTATGTGACCATAAAATCTTGTGCTACTTTAGCGCTACCAGAAAAATTAGTAGGTTAAGTTTTATGGTAGATTTGGGGCAAAAAGGGTGAAAGAAATTTCACCTTTTTTATTTAGAAAAAATTTGAAAACATAAAAAAGCCGAAGCATTATTAAATGCTTCGGCTTTTGCTATTTATAACTGTAAAATTATTTTGCAGCTGCGTAACGTTTTGCAACTTCAGCCCAATTTATTACATTGAAAAAAGCTTCCATATAATCAGGACGACGATTTTGGTAATGTAAATAATAAGCATGTTCCCAAACATCCATTCCTAAAATTGCAGTTCCGCAATTCATCCCAGGCATTAATGGATTGTCTTGGTTTGGTGTAGAACAAACTTCAAGTTTTCCATCTTTTGAACATAACCATGCCCATCCAGAGCCAAAACGAGTTGCTCCTGCTTTCGAAAATTCAGTTTTAAAAGCATCAAATGAACCGAAAGCTGCGTCAATTGCAGTTGCTAATTCACCTGTTGGTAAACCACCACCGTTTGGAGACATAATTTCCCAGAACAAACTGTGATTGTAATGTCCACCACCATTATTTCTAACAGCCATATTGTTCATGTCAAGATTTTTTAAGATATCTTCAATAGATTTCCCTTCTAAATCTGTTCCTGCAATAGCATTGTTTAAATTTGTAACATAAGCATTATGATGTTTTGTATGGTGAATTTCCATAGTTTTTGCATCAATATGTGGTTCTAGCGCATCATTTGCGTAAGGTAATTGTGGTAAGTTAAAAGACATAATATTTAATTTTTAAATTAGTAATATTTTTATCAAATTTACAAATTAAACTTCGGAATCAAAAATAGATAGTTCTTATAATACTATTGTTAAGACAAAAATAACATTTGGAAACAGCATCTTTTACAATTTACGACGCTTCGGCGGGATCCGGAAAAACTTATACCCTAACAAAAGAGTATTTAAAAATCCTTTTTTTAGCGAGTACTGATGATGCGTATCGAAAAATTTTAGCCATTACTTTTACCAATAAAGCAGTAGAGGAAATGAAAAGCCGAATTGTATCTAGTTTGTATCAGTTTTCTATTGATAATACATCTGATAAAGCTATGGAATTACTTCAAGATGTTTCCAAAGATACGAAGTTGAGCATCGCCACAATTAAAGATAAATCGAAAGCAATTATCAAGAACATCATTCACAATTATGCTGCTTTTGATATTTCCACGATTGATAAATTTACACACAAGGTAATTCGAACCTTCGCGCAAGATTTAGATTTACCGCCAAATTTTGAAGTTTCGTTAGATACCGATTCTTTGTTGCAAGAAGCGATTGATTTGGTGATTTCAAAAGCGGGTGATGATGTGAATTTGACGAAATTGCTGATTGAATTTTCAAAAGACAGAACGGATGATGATAAAAACTGGGATATTTCTGCCGAATTATTAAAGGTCGCTCAGTTAATTACAAACGAAAATAACGCCGAAGAAATCAAGGAAATGTCTGAAAAGAGTTTGGATGATTTTGGTCTGATAAAAAAGAAGTTACAAGAAGAAATTAAGAAGTTGAAAGGCGATTCAGCTGAAGCTGGAAAAAAGGTAAAAGAATATATTGTTTCAAAAGGAGCAAGTTTGAGTTCATTTCCAAAGTATTTCAATGATCATCTAAACAATATCGAAAAAAACGAACTGAAAGATACACAGAAGAAATATTTTGTTCCGGAAGATATTAAAATCTTGAAAACGGCAAAAGATGGTGCTTTAATCGAGTCTATAATTGATGAAATTTTAGTCCAACTTAAAGCGATTTATGAAAAGTTAGGAAAAGCGGCTATGTATGATGCTTTTCTGCAAAATCTAAATCCACTTTCGTTAATCAACACGATTTATCAAGAATTCAAGAAAATTCAGCAAGAACAAAATTTAGTTTCGATTTCCGATTTCAATAAAATTATTCACGACGAAATCCAAAATCAACCTGCACCATTTATTTATGAGCGTTTGGGTGAAAAATACCGTCATTATTTTATTGATGAATTTCAAGATACATCGGTAATGCAATGGCAAAATTTGATTCCGCTAATTGATAATGCTTTGGCGGGACAAGATGATTATGGTCAAAAAGGAACTTTGATGTTGGTTGGCGATCCAAAACAAGCCATTTATCGTTGGCGTGGTGGAAAAGCAGAGCAATTTATTGATTTGGCTAAAGAAGATGAAAGCTATAATCCGTTTTCGAATAAAGATAAAAAAACCTTGCGTTTAGGTACGAATTACCGAAGTTATAGCGAAGTAATTCAGTTTAATAATGCGTTTTTCAAGCAATTGTCAGATAAATTTCAAAACGAAGATTATCACAATTTGTATGAAAAATTATCGCATCAGGAAATTAATTCGAAAAGTGGCGGTTATGTGAATTTATCGTTCATAGAAGTTCCGGAAGATGAAACGGAAGTCGAAGGTTTTGATTCGGATAACGATTCGATTACTTTAAAAGATAAATATTATTTGAATCAGACGTTGAAAACGATTCAAAAATGTTTACAAAATGGTTTTGAATACAAAGATGTGGTTTTGCTTACGCGAACTAAAGCACCGGGAATTAAGTTGGCGAATTTTCTAACTGAGAACAGTATTCCAATTTTATCTTCAGAAACTTTATTGATTCAAAATGCTACCGAAGTGAAGTTGTTAATTGCGTTGCTTCGCTATTTAAAAAATCCAAAAGACGATCAATCGAAAATTCACTTTTTGTATTTCATCGCGAAGTATTTGCAAACCGATTTAGAGGTGCACGATTTTATTTTATTTACCAAAGATAAAAAGGTAAATGATTTAGAAGCGTTTTTAAAAACTATTGGTATTGAAATTTCGTTCAAAAATTGCAAGAAGAAATCTTTGTATGAAGCCGTTGAGGTGTTGATTGCGACTTTTTTAAATGATAAGGTAAATACTTCTTATTTGCAGTATTTCTTAGATTTGGTGTTGGAAAAAGATGTAAAAGTCCAATCGAGTATCGCTGATTTCTTGGAATATTGGGATAAAATAGGATTTAAGAAAAGTATTCCATCGCCGGAAGGAACGAATGCGGTCCGAATTATGACGATTCATAAATCAAAAGGGTTGGAGTTTCCAATCGTAATTTTTCCGTTTGTCGAAGAAGATTTTTCACGAAAGATAAAAGACAGACTTTGGATTCCGCTAGAAGATTCGAATATTGATTTGCCAAAAGCATTAATCAACAATCGAAAAGAAGTGGAGAATTATGGTGAAGAAGCACGAAATATCTTCCAAACTAAAAATCAGGAAGAAACTTTAGACACCATTAATGTTTTATATGTGGCTTTGACGCGTGCCGAAGAACAGTTGTATGTGATTTCAAATAAAGTTACTACGAAGAAAGGCGAATTGGTTACCAAAAACTTATCGTACTATTTTATTGAATTTCTTCAAAATCTCGGAATGTTTGAAGATTCAAAGCTCGAATATGAATTTGGTGACCCAAAAAGAATTTCAATTCATAAGGAACACGAAGGCAAAAATGAGCAAATCGGAATAGTTAAAAATAAATTAGATCCGAAAAACATAAAAATCGCACAGCGTGAAGCCTTAATGTGGGGAACCGTTCAGCAAGATGCGATTAACTTTGGGAATATTCTGCACGAAATAATGGCGTTTATTCATACGAAAGACGATGTGGATTTAGCGTTGAAAAAAGCTTCGGAATTAGGATTGATTACTTTTTCTCAAATGCCGATTTTCAAAAACACAATTGAGCAAATTGTAAATCACGAAGAATTGAGTTTATTTTTCGATTTGGATGCTAAAGTGTTCAACGAACAAAATATTATTAAAAAAGATACGAAAAACAGTAAACCTGATAGAGTTACGATAAAAGGTAATAAAGCCTATTTATTAGATTATAAAACAGGAGAAAAACACAAAAAACATCAAATCCAATTGCAGGAATATCAATTGGCTTTAGAGGAGATGAATTACGAAGTGGTAAAAAAAGTGTTAATCTATATAGGAGATGCAATAGAAGTAGTAACTTTGTGAGATAATTTTTGAAATAACAAACGAATATATATTATGTACGGAAAAATTCAACAACACCTTCAAAAGGAATTAGACACCATTCAAGAAAATGGTTTGTTTAAAAAAGAACGTATAATTACATCGCCTCAAGGAGCTGAAATTACAGTTTCAACAGGAGAAACAGTTCTAAATTTCTGTTCTAACAATTATTTAGGATTATCATCTCATCCAGAAGTAGTTCAAGCTGCCAAAGATGCTTTGGATTCGCACGGATTCGGAATGTCTTCAGTTCGTTTTATTTGTGGAACGCAGGATATTCACAAAAATTTAGAAAAAGCAATTGCGAATTTCTACGGAACGGAAGATACTATTTTATACGCTGCAGCATTTGATGCTAATGGTGGAGTTTTCGAACCTTTATTAGGAGAAGAAGACTGTATTATTTCAGATAGTTTAAATCACGCTTCTATTATTGATGGAGTTCGTTTATGTAAAGCAGCGCGTTACCGTTATGAGAATTCTAATATGGAAGACTTAGAACAACAACTTATTAAAGCTACAGAAGCTGGTCATCGTTTCAAGTTAATTGTTACTGATGGAGTGTTTTCTATGGATGGATTAGTGGCGCCATTAGATAAAATTTGCGATTTAGCGGATAAATATGATGCGTTGGTGATGGTTGATGAGTGTCATGCTGCTGGTTTTATTGGTGCAACAGGAAAAGGAACATTGGAGGCTAAAGGTGTAATGGGTCGTGTTGATATTATCACAGGAACTTTAGGAAAGGCTTTAGGTGGAGCAATGGGTGGTTATACAACGGCAAAGAAAGAAATTATTGAAATTTTACGTCAACGTTCTCGTCCTTATTTATTCTCAAATTCTTTAGCACCTTCAATTGTGGGTGCGTCTTTGAAAGTTTTCGAATTATTAGAAAAAGACACGACACTTAGAGATAAGTTAGAATGGAATACTAATTATTTCAAAGCAGGAATGAGAAAAGCAGGGTTAGATTTCATTGATGGAGACTCTGCAATTGTGCCTGTAATGTTATATGATGCCAAATTAGCACAGCTTATGTCTGAAAAATTACTGGCAAAAGGAATTTACGTAATTGGATTTTTCTTTCCGGTGGTTCCTAGAGATAAAGCACGTATTAGAGTGCAATTGTCTGCAGCTCACAACCAAGAACAGCTAGATAAAGCTATCGCTGCATTCACAGAAGTAGGTAGGGAATTATCGATAATCAAGTAAAATCGGACAAAAGAACGTTTTTTTTAACAAAACTTTTTGTTGTTTGGAAAAAATTAGTACTTTTGTAAATAATTAACTAAATTGTAATTAAAAATATTAAGTATGAAACATCTTAAAAAAATTTTTGTTGCTGTAATGATAGTGTTGGGTATAAGTTCTCAAGCACAAGACAGTAATAATCCTTGGGCTATCTCTTTTGGGGTTAATGCCGTTGACACTAAAGCGGGTGCTGCTGGTGGACATAATTCACTTGATCGTGTTTTTTCGCAACCTTATGCAGTTAAAGATAATTGGAATATTCTTCCTTCTGTATCTTATTTAAATGTTTCTAGATATGTAGGAGATGGTTTTTCTTTTGGTCTTACGGGATCTGTTAATAAAATTGATAAATTTGTGGTTTTTGATCCAACTGCTGCAGGTCATGATTCACGTGGTTATATAGTAACTAATCCTGGTGATTTATCTTACTACGGAATTGATGCTACTGTAAAATATAGCTTCATGGAAATGATCGGTTCAAAGTGGTTTGATCCTTCTGCACAAGTTGGTGGAGGTTATACTTTTTTTGGTGATGCTTCTGCAGGTACTGTAAATGGAGGTCTAGGTTTAACATTTTGGTTAACTGAAAATGTAGGTTTTAACTTACAGTCTACTTACAAACATTCGTTTGATGATGGTAAAATTCCTAACGCTGATGTTGTATCTCATATGCAACACTTTGCAGGTATTACTTTCAAATTTGGTGGAAAAGATACTGACGGTGATGGAATTTTTGACAAAGATGACGCTTGTCCAGAAGTTGCTGGTTTAAAAGAATTCAATGGTTGTCCTGATACTGACGGTGACGGAATCCAAGATTCAGAAGATGCTTGTCCAGATGTTGCTGGTTTAGCTGAATTAAACGGTTGTCCAGATGCTGACGGTGATGGAATCACTGACGCTGAAGATGATTGTCCTAATGAAAAAGGAACAAAAATGATGAAAGGTTGTCCTGATACTGACGGAGATGGAGTAGCTGATAAAGATGACGATTGTCCTACTGTTGCAGGTGCTAAAGATAACCGTGGTTGTCCATGGCCAGATAGAGACGGAGACGGTGTTGCTGATAAAGATGACAAATGTCCAGACGTTAAAGGAACTGTTGCTAACAACGGATGTCCTGAAGTTTCAGAAGAAGCAATGAAAAAATTAAACGATTACGGTAAAACTATCTTGTTTAACTCTGGAAAATCTTCTTTCCAAAAACAAACTTACCCAGTTTTACAAGCTATGACTGCTATCTTTAAAGAATATCCAAATTCGGAATTCTCATTAGAAGGTCATACTGATAGTGATGGTGCTGACGCAATGAACCAAAAATTATCTGAAGACAGATCTGGTGCAGTTAAAGAATATTTAATTGAGCAAGGTATCGAAGCTTCAAGATTAACTTCTAAAGGTTTTGGTGAATCTATGCCAATAGACTCTAACAAAACTGCTAAAGGGAAAGCTAATAACAGAAGAGTTGAAGTGAAATTAATCAAATAATTTCTTTTCAAAAATATATTTAGAAACGCCCCGATTAGTCGGGGCGTTTTTTTATATTTATAAAATGAATCAAATGACCTTTTTAGACAAGTTAAGTAGTACTTTGTTACAGCATTCTGATGTTGAACTATCGAATTGCCTAATTGTTTTACCTAATAAAAGAGCAAAAGTCTTTCTTTTAGAAAGTCTTAAAAATCACTTAGAAGGAACTTCTTTTGCACCTAATATTAGCAGCATTGAAGATTTTATTCAAGATATAGCTGGTTTGCGTTCCGTGGATCCAGTTGAATTGTTGTTTGAATTCTACGAAGTCTATTTGTCGGTTACAGAAAAAATAAAACAACAATCTTTCGAAGAATTTTCAACTTGGGCCAAAACGGCAATTCAAGATTTTAACGAGATCGATAGATATTTGCTTGGGCCTGCTCACGTTTTTTCATATTTAAAAGATATTGAAGCATTAAAACGCTGGGATTTAGAAGCACATAATACTACAAGATTAATTGATGCACATTTGGAGTTTTGGGCCAAATTACCCTTATACTATGAATCCTTTTACAAGCACTTAAAAGATAAAGGAATCGGTTATCAAGGATTAATTTACCGAGAAGCCGTTGCAAATTTGGAAAAATTCACCAAATCGTTAACTTCACAAGTTTACTTCGCAGGTTTCAATGCTTTAAATCAGGCGGAAGTGAAAATTTTTAACTATTTGGCTCATGAAAATAAAGCTAAAATATACTGGGACATCGATGAGGTGTTTTTAAAAGATTCTTATCACGATGCAGGTTTGTTTATTCGCAGGTTTAGAAAAGAGTGGAAACCGTTCGTAAATCAAGATTTTGAATGGATTGTCAATCATTTCAGTGAAACCAAAAACATTGAAATTATTGGGACACCAAAAAGTATTGGTCAAGCGAAAATCGTTGGAACTATCATCGAGAAAATTCAGGCTGAAAATCCAAAGTTAGAAAAAACAGCTGTTGTTTTAGGAGATGAAAACTTATTGCTTCCGGTTTTATACGGTTTGCCCGAATCAGTGGAAGCATTGAATATTACAATGGGTTATCCAAGTAAAAATAATCCGGCCCAACTGCTAATTAGCAAATTGTTTAAATTACACATTAATGCTAAAAAACGTAGCGAAGCGAGTTATACTTTTTACTATAAAGAAGTTTTAGATGTACTAAATCATCCTTTGGTGGAACCTTATTGTAATGCGGAAGAAGTGGTGAAAATCATCAATAATAATAATTTTACTTTCTTTTCAAATCAGAAATTATTCAGTTTGCACGAAGAAAAGTATCCAAATTCCGATAATAAATTCTTTGAATTGTTGTTCACGCGTTGGGACGATTCCATCACGAACGTTCTAGCTAATTTGAAGGAAATTTTACTGCTGATAAAATCATTTTTAAGCACAGATGATTCCGAAGAGAAAGTAACTAAAGCTTTCTTGTATTCGGTATTCAAAATCATTAATAAATTAACCAATTATCACGAAACATACAATCACATTGATTCGGTGACTTCTTTGCACGCCATTTATAAGCAAATTATCGATTTAGCGGAAGTTTCTTTCGAAGGCGAGCCTTTGTCAGGACTTCAAGTAATGGGGGTTTTAGAAAGTCGTGTTTTGGATTTTGAAAATATTATTATTACTTCGGTAAATGAAGGCAAATTTCCAGCGGGAAAATCTCAAAATTCTTTCATTCCTTATGATGTGAAAAAAGAATTAGGTTTACCGACTTTCAAGGAAAAAGATGCGATTTATTGTTATCACTTCTATCATTTATTATTAAGGGCCAAAAACGTTTGGTTGCTTTATAATACGGATAATGAAGGAATCGATGCCGGTGAAAAATCGCGATTTATTACGCAATTAGAAATTGAACCACAAAAAAATCACATGATAAACAGTACAATATATAATGCTGTTTTACCTGAAAAAGCTCACGAACCCATTACGATTGATAAAAACGACGCCATTTTAAAACGTTTGCACGAAATAGCTACAGATAAAGGTTTTTCACCTTCTTCCTTGACCAATTATATCCGTAATCCATTGCAGTTTTACATGCAACGTATTCTTCGAATTAATGAAGCTGATGAAGTGGAAGAAAATATTGCAGTAAATACTTTGGGAACTATTATTCACAATGCGTTGGAAGAATTGTACGAACCTTATTTGAATCAATTTTTAGCTCTGCATCATTTGGAAGCAATGGAAACCAGGATTGAAGCGGTAATTTTAAAATATTTCAAACAAGAATATAAAGAAGGAGAAATTACCAAAGGGAAAAATTTATTGGCTTTTGAAGTGGCGAAACGTAATGTTTACAATTTCCTTCAATTAGAAAAGAAATCTATTACGGATGATGGCGATGCTATAAAAGTATTGTTATTGGAAGCTTCTTTGAATGCCGAAATCACCATAGATTCGCTACCATTTCCAATAAAAATAGCTGGAAAAGTGGATAGGATCGAAGAACGAAATGGCGAAATCAGAATCGTAGATTATAAAACAGGAAAAGTCGATGGTAATTCTTTGAAAATTGTTGATTTCACGGATTTAACTTCCGACATTAAAAACGAAAAAATCATTCAATTGTTATGTTATGCTTTGATGTTCGAAAACCACGAATTGAAGCAAAATAAAGATGTTTCAGCCGGAATTATCTCGTTTAAAAACATGAAAGGCGGATTTCTTCCGTTTGGATTAGGTAAAGGAAAAGATTCGGAATTACTAATATCAAAGCCAATTCTTGAAGATTTTAAAGCCGAACTTTCTAAGCTTATTTTAGAAATATTTAATCCAGATATCCCGTTTAAAGAGAAAGTTTAATAGTTTTTAGCTATTTTTTTGTAAATTGATAAATGATAAGAATAGTCCAAGAACTAATGTAAATAAAGATGGAAAAAATCCAAAAAACTTTTAGTGAAATTATTGCAAGCATTCAACATAATATAATTCCATTATTAACTGGATTTGCTGTTTTATTCATTGGTTTTTATATTTCAGGGAAATTAAAAGACTTTATCAGAAACACAGTTTTAAGCAAGTCGCCAAATGCTTTAAGAAGGGTTTTTATATCGCAAATAGTTGGTATTTCGGTACAGTTATTTACTATTGTTTTTGCCTTACGAGTATTTGGATATCGAGATTTGACAACAAGTTTACTTGCAGGAGCAGGAGTTTTGACTTTTGTGATAGGTTTTGCCTTTAAAGATATTGGCGAAAACTTCTTAGCCGGAATATTATTGGCTTTTAAAAGTCCTTTCAGAATCAATGATTTGATAGAAACTTCGGGAATTATAGGTTACGTCGTTGATTTGTCTATTCGTGATACACGCATAAAAACGTTAGACGGAAAAGATGTTTTTGTACCAAATGGTCAAATTATTAAAAACCCGCTTTTTAATTACACTTTAGATGGGTTTTTAAGATATGAATTCGTAATCGGATTGGATTATGATAGTAATATTCACAATGCTATCGACGTAATTTTAGAAGCAGTGAAAACGGTGGAAGGAGTAATCCATTCGCATAAAATACCAACGGTAACTATTGATACTTTTGCCTCCAGTACAATCAATTTAAAAGTGATGTTTTGGTTAGATACTTTCGAGTCAACTTCTAAAACCTATCATTCAGGAATTAGAACAGAAGTGATGAAACGTGTCCTAGATAGTCTTACCTCTGGTGGATTTAATTTACCATCCGATATTATTGAGATTAAGCAATACAATGCAAAGTTGTAACCTCATTTTATAAAAAGTATAAGTTTTGTTAAACTTATGAAGTTCACAAAGCTTTGTGTCTTTTGTGCTTTCTTAGTGTCTTTGTGGTTAAATTCTCCTCAAAAACTTTAGTAAAACCTGCATCAATTCTAATTCATTTTCGATATGACTCATATGTCCCGCCTCAAAAGAAGTGAGTTTTACATTTGTTCCTTCAATTTGATCTAGATTGTCTTCGTAAATCAGCACACTATCTTTTTTCCCTAAAACCAACTGAATCGGATAAGTGGCAAAATGCAAAATAACTTCCCGATCGTTACGAATTTTCATTCCTTCCAAGGAAGCAACAATACCTTGAAGTGGTGTTTTTAAAGCTTCTTTTTTTACCTGTTCGATGACATCTGCTAAACGTTCGCGATTATCTTCACTAAATAAATTAGCTATCGCCAACCGAATGAAATTGCTATAATTCTGTTTTACCGCTACAATTGCTCGATCGCGATTGATTTTTCGTTCCTCGCTATCGGCTTTTGAAGTGGAATTTAATAACACAATTCCTTTTACATTCTCTGGATACAATTCGGCGAAAGCCAAAGCAATATAACCGCCCATCGAATGCCCAATCAGCACCACTTTTCTAATTTTCAATTCTTGTAAAACACTATGAACCATATCGGCTTGGTCTTCCATCGTGTGGACATAACCCAAACATTCCGTTTCGCCGTGACCTAATAGATCAATCGTAATAACACGATTTCTTTTAGTAAGTTCGGGAATAAAAGCATTCCACATGGATTTATTTTCCAAAAAACCGTGCAATAAAACTACAGCCGTACCTTTTCCTTGGTCGGAATAACTGATTTTATTATTTTTGAAAAGATGTGTTTTGGTCATAATTTTTTAGGGAAGCACAAAGGTAAAGTTTAATCATAAAGCCGACAAGTTTTAAAGTAATTCTTGTGATTCTGAACTTCTCTCCGAATCGCTAGTAGAAGCTGAAACGAGTTCAGCTTGACAAAAGTGAGAACAAAAAAACGGCCTGCATTGCTACAAACCGTTTTAACTGAGAACTGAAAACTGTCAACTGACAAATTTTAGCTATTCATTATCGTTTCAATTTCTTCTACTTCAACTGGAATATTACGCATTAAGTTGAAAGGATCTCCTTTTTCTTGAATCACCACATCATCTTCAATACGTATTCCAAATCCTTCTTTCGGAATGTAAATCCCCGGTTCAATAGTGAAAACCATATTTGCTTTCATTGGTTCGTGTAATAAACCATAATCGTGCGTGTCTAATCCCATATGATGCGAAGTTCCGTGCATAAAATATTTTTTATACGCTGGCCATTCTGGATTTTCGTTTTGAACGTCTGCTTTGTCTAATAAACCTAAACCTATTAATTCAGAGGTCATAAATTTACCCACTTCCACGTGATATTGTTTCCAGTTATTTCCTGGAATAAGCATTTTATTTGCTTCGTTTTTCACTCTTAAAACCGCGTTGTAAACCGCTTTTTGTCTATCTGTAAAACGTCCCGAAACAGGAATAGTTCTACTCATATCACTAGAGTAATTCGCATATTCTGCTCCTACGTCTAATAATATCAATTCCCCAGCTTTACATTGTTGGTTGTTTTCGATATAATGCAACACGTTTGCGTTGTTTCCGGAAGCGATAATTGGCGTATAAGCAAAACCTTGGGAACGATTTCTTAAAAATTCGTGTGCAAATTCAGCTTCAATCTCATATTCCATCACGTTTGGTTTCACAAATTGTAAAATTCTACGAAATCCTTTTTCAGTAATATCACACGCTTTTTGGATAAGTTCCAATTCTTCGCTTTCTTTTATCGAACGCAATCTTTGTAAAATTGGATTCGATTTTTCTACTTTATGCGCTGGATAAGTCTCTTTCCACCATTTTACAAAACGGGCTTCACGAGTTTCTGTTTCTATTGATGCACGATAATGTTCGTTGGTATTGATATACATCGTATCGGAATATGCCATAATTTCCTTTAAAGTCTTGTGGAAATCTTGCAACCAAATCACGGATTTAATTCCCGAAACTTCAAAAGCTCTTTCTTTCGTTAATTTTTCACCTTCCCAAACGGCAATGTGCTCGTTCGTTTCTTTTAAAAATAAAATCTGTTTCAAATGGTCATAAGGTGCATCCGGAAAAAGTAATAAAATACTTTCTTCTTGGTCTACGCCAGATAAATAAAAGATATCTCTGTGTTGCGCAAAAGGTAAACTTGAATCTGCAGAAACCGGATAAATGTCGTTAGAATTGAAAATGGCAACGCTGTTTGGTTTCATTTGTGCCGTAAATTTTGCTCTGTTTTTGATGAACAAATCACGATTAATTTGGTGGTATTTCATAATGAAGTATTATTTTAAAAATGATTTTAAACCTAAAGAAAAGGAATTATGGTTCCAAGAGTTTAAAAAATGTTTATCAAAATTAACAAGATAAAAATGAAAAGGTGTTAAATCCAATAGAAATTTTGTTAGCGCGTGTTATTTTGGCTAATTTTCAGCAAAATTTATTAAGATGAAGCAACTTACCCTTTTGTTTTTATTAATTGTGCAATCGGCAATTGGTCAAAATTCGTTTTTCAATGCTGTTGAGGCTAAAAATATTGGACCAACCATTATGAGCGGTCGTGTGGTAGATTTAGCGGTTAACCCGAAAAACCCAACGGAGTTTTATGTAGCGTATGCAACAGGCGGACTTTGGTATACCAATAACAACGGAACTTCTTTTACTCCGGTAATGGATTCTGCAGAAACGGTAAATTGCGGTTCGGTAACAGTAGATTGGAATTCGGGAACAATTTGGGTTGGAACCGGTGAAGTCAATGCTTCTCGTTCTTCTTACGCTGGAGTTGGTGTTCTAAAATCTTCAGACAAAGGAAAGTCTTGGGAAAATATAGGATTGAAAGATTCGCATCATATTGCAAGAATTTGGGTCGACCCAAAAAACAATAACGAATTAGTAGTGGCTTCGGTTGGACATTTATATTCGACCAATAAAGAACGTGGGATTTTTAAATCGAAAGATGGTGGAAATACTTGGAAGCAAACTTTGTTTATAGCAGAAGATACAGGAATTATCGATTTAGTAGTTTCGAAAAATAATCCGAAAATTATGTTTGCTTCGGCTTGGCAAAAAGATAGAAAAGCGTGGCATTTTGAAGGGAATGGTGAAAAATCAGGCATTTATAAAAGTGAAGATGGTGGAACAACTTGGCAATTAATGACTACTAAAGGAAGTGGTTTCCCAGCGGATAATGGTGTTGGAAGAATTGGCTTGGCTTTGTTTGATGAAAACACGATTTATGCAGTTTTAGACAATCAGAATAAACGTCCGAAAAGTGCTTCAAAAAACAGCCTAAATATAATGTTATCGACTCCGGGCGATGATTTTATGGAAATTTCAAACAAAGAATTGAATCGTGCTTTGAAAGCCAAAGGTTTTAGAGATAAATACCGAGCTGAAAACATTAAAAACTGGGTTGCCGACAATAATATGGAGCCAAAAGCGGTTTTGGAATTCCTTTCCGATGCGAATACTGCTTTATTTGAAACGGAAGTAATTGGTTGTGAAGTTTACAAATCCGAAGACGGAGGAAAATCTTGGAAAAAAGCTAATCAGGATTATATCGAAGATATGTTTTATACTTATGGTTATTATTTTGCGAATATTTCGGTAGATGAAAAAAATCCAAATCGTGTTTATATTGGTGGCGTTCCGTTATTGTTTTCGGAAGATGGCGGAAAAACATTTTCTATAATTAGTAAAGAAAATGTACACGCGGATCATCACGTAACTTGGGTAAATCCCGAAAATCCGAATCATATTATTAACGGAAATGATGGCGGTGTGAATATTTCCTATGATAATGGTGCGCATTGGATAAAATGCAATAGTGAGGCTTTGGGCCAATTGTATGCAGTAAATGTAGATTATCAAGACAACTATAAGGTTTATGGTGGAATGCAGGACAATGGGGTTTGGTATGGCCCTAATAATTACTCGCACAATGTTGCGTGGCATCAAGATGGTAAATATCCGTATCAAGAATTAATGGGTGGCGATGGAATGCAGACGCAGATTGATAGTCGCAATCCGAATGTGGTTTTTACGGGGTATCAATTTGGGAATTATTATCGAATCAATCAGAAAGAAGGTAAATTTGATTACATCACACCAAAATCTTTAAAAGACGAAAAACCACTGAGATTCAATTGGCAAACGCCTATTTTATTGTCTTCGCACAACCAAGATATTTTATATATGGGTTCTAATTTCTTGCATCGTTCTATGAATCAGGGCGAAACTTGGGAGAAAATTTCGGGCGATTTAACGCAAGGTGCAAAAGAAGGAAATGTAGCTTTCGGAACGATTTCGACTATTTCTGAAAGTAAATTCCAATTCGGATTGCTTTATGCAGGTTCGGATGATGGAAAAATCCACGTTTCAAAAGATGGTGGCGCTTCTTGGCAATTGATTTCGGCGAATTTACCTCCGAATTTCTGGGTTTCCCGAATTGTAGCTTCATCTCATAAAAAAGAACGTGTTTATGTTACATTAAACGGGTATAGAAATGATATTTTTGTAAGTTTTGTATTTGTTTCTGAAGACTATGGAGCGAATTGGAGATCAAATGCAAATGGATTAACAAATGCAGTAAATGTAATTGTTGAAGACGCAGCAAATGAAAATATTTTATATGTTGGTACCGATAACGGTTTGTTTATTTCATTAGACAAAGGAGAGTCTTGGCAAGATTTTTCAAACGGAATGCCAAATGTGGCGGTTCACGATATGGTAATTCAAACCAAAGCTAAAGAATTAGTGGTTGGAACACATGGTCGTTCGATTTATAAAATTTCGCTTTCGAAAGTGCAAGAACTTACGGATGTTGTAGTAAGTAAAGCGGTGCATTTATATGACATCGACAACAGAACAAAATCGGAAAGATGGGGGAATAAAGGATATGCTTGGGGCGAAGTGAATGCGCCTTCGCAAACAATTTGGTTTTATTCGAATTCGGCTGGGCCAATAAATTACACTATAACTAATGAAGCCGGAATCGTTGTGTATTCTGAAAAAGTGACTGCTCAAAAAGGGTTGAATTCATTTATTTATGATTATTCACTTTCTAAAGAAGTTGCTTCTAAATGGAATAAAAAAGACAAAACGATAAATTTGAAAGAAGCGAATGATAACAAAATTTATTTGCCTGTTGGAAAATATAAATTAGTACTATCGAAAGATAAACAATCAGAAAGCAAATCATTTGAAGTTACTGCTCCAAAAAAATAATTGGATGAGAATAATATTAACTACTGGATTACTTTTTATAATGATTTTGGGTTTTTCCCAAGACAAGAGATCCTATCAGGTTTTTGATAAGAATGGTAAGAAATCTTCTTACAGTAAAATGTTGAAAGCGTCACAGAAATCGGAAGTTGTTTTGTTCGGTGAACATCATGATAATTCTGTTGTACATTGGTTGCAACTGGAATTGACTAAGGATTTAGCCGAAAAGAAGCAATTGGTTTTAGGTGCTGAGATGCTAGAAGCTGACAATCAAGAACAATTAAATCAGTACTTAAGTGGTGTAATTAATCATAAAAAGTTAGATTCTACTGCAAGATTATGGAGTAATTATAAAACCGATTACAAACCTCTGGTTGATTTTGCCAAAGAGAAAAAAATCGATTTCATAGCAACAAATATTCCACGTAGATTTGCTTCTTTGGTATTTAAGAAAGATTTAGTGACTTTGGATTCGCTTTCTAATTTAGAGAAATCATGGATTGCCCCTCTTCCAATTGAATTTGACATAAATTTAACAGGTTATAAAAGTATGATGGGAATGCAAGGCGGTCATGCGGGTGATAAAATGCCAAAAGCACAAGCGATTAAAGATGCTACGATGGCTTATTTCATTAACAAAAACCGAAAAGAGAATAGTGTTTTTGTGCATTATAATGGAACCTATCATTCGGATAATTATGAAGGAATTAATTGGTATCTAAAAAAATTAGATGCCGATGTGAAAATCATTAGCATCGCCACTGTAGAGCAAAAGGATATTTCGAAATTAAATGTTGCAGATTATAATAAAGCCGACTTTATTCTCGTTATAGATGAAGATGTTACCAAAAGCTATTAAAGTCGTTTTTACAAACCATTGCTAATGAAGAAAATTGTTGCTTTATTTATTTTAGCCGTTGCGTTATTTTCTTTCTTCTCATGTGAAGATGTCGATGATAAGTCAGAAGAACGCTATTTGATTGTCAAATTTAAGTTTGATGCCGATCAGGTACGTTTAGATAATTTAGGGCAACCAAGTATTTTACCTTCTGAAAATGGAGCACAATCTCCAAATTTCAACGCAATAAGTGCTCATTATTTCGAGTTAGCGCCTAACGCATATACCCAATTGGGTGATGGGACGGTTTTATATCACGCTCCTGAAACTACTGAAGGTGGTGAAGTGGCTATCGATTTTGACCAATCCATTGTTGTTAAAGAGGGAGAAGCTTTTCTGAAAATTCCTTTGCGCCTAGTAACACAAGGAAGTTATGAATATGTGCGTGTTTCATTGTCTTATCAAGATTATAACATTTCAGTTCGCAATAATGGTGCAGACTATCAAGCTAGGTTGGCTAGTTTTGTAGGTTATAATACTTTTATAAATACACATTTTATTGAAAGTAACTCTTTTCCAATAAACGGAAATAGTTCGCAAGGCTATTGGGCTTTTGCTTTAAATGATTTTCCATTTGCTACTTCTGGGCAAGCTCCTACAGGATTGACAACAGTTCCTAACCCCATCGCTTCTACATCTCCAATTCCAGCTGGTTCTTGCGTGGTTACTGGAAAGTTTTCTAAAAACCTTGTAATTAATGGAAATGAAAACAAAGATGTGGTAGTTACTTTGTCGCTTTCGATTAATAAGAGTTTCGAATGGCAAGAATTAACTACTGATGGAAAATTTGAACCTGCTATAGGTGAAAACGTTTTGGATATGGGCTTAAGAGGATTGATTCCCACGCATTCAAAATAACTATTCTGCTAAAATAATTTTACAACTTCTTTTATACTTTGTAAAGGGTTGCTGTTCAACGAAAGTTAAATTATTTTAAATTCATTATAAATAAGCATGAAAGGGTTGCGGTTAATTTCAAATAGCCGTATTTTTGTTCTGATTTTTATAAAAATATTACAATCAAATAAAATTATGGCAAAATCAGCACTTTTGAAGTCATCTATCGTAAAAAAATATTGGATGGCTCTAACAGGTTTATTTTTATGCTTGTTTTTGGCAGGTCACTTAGCAGGAAATTTACAGTTAATTTTCGGCACTAGCATGCAGTTTAATGAATATGCATTGTTTATGACTACCAATCCAGCGGTAAAATTATTATCTTATGTTACTTACATTTCATTATTATTCCATGCAATTGATGGAATTTTATTGACTATTCAAAACAGAAAAGCTAGGCCGGTAGGTTATGTTAAAACCGATGGTTCTTCAACTAGTTTAGCTTCAAGAAACATGGCGGTTTTAGGAACTATCATTTTAGTTTTTATTGCAACACACATGGTGAATTTTTGGGCAAAAATGCATTTCGATGCTAAAATGCCACTCGTTACTAAGGTTATGGACAATGGATCTGGAACTATGCAATCGCAGTTAGTTGGAATTAAAGATTCTCAAATGCCTTTCTTTCCATTGGATGAAAATGGAAAATTAACCAGCGAGCAATTTCAGAAGATTAAGGAGCAAACTAATGGATCTTACGATTTAGAAATGCAAGATGTAACTAAAGTATATAACAAAAAGACAAAAGAAGTTGTTTTTGAAGGTTATAAAGATTTGTACAAATTGACTTTAGATTTCTTTAAGGATGCAAAATATGGTTTGATTTTTACAATTGGTTATGTTTTAGCAATGCTTGCAATGGCGTTTCACTTATGGCATGGTTTTCAAAGTGCATTCCAATCTTTAGGTATAAATAATAAATTTACACCTATCATCAAATTTTTCGGAAGAGCATTTGCAGTACTTGTTCCATTGTTATTTGCAATTATTCCAATTTTCTTACATTTAAAAAAATAATCAACACATAGTATTATGAAGTTAGATTCTAAAATACCAGAAGGTCCAATTAAAGACAAGTGGACCAATCATAAAGATCATTTAAATCTTGTTGCTCCTAATAATAGACCGAAAATCGATATTATTGTTGTAGGAACTGGATTAGCAGGTTCTTCTGCTGCCGCTTCTCTTGCAGAAATGGGGTATAATGTGAAATCATTTTGTTTTCAAGATTCACCGCGTCGTGCGCACTCGATTGCAGCACAAGGTGGGATTAATGCAGCAAAAAATTATCAAAATGATGGTGACAGTGTTTACCGTCTTTTCTACGATACAATTAAAGGAGGAGATTACCGCGCTCGTGAAGCAAACGTTCACCGTTTAGCTGAAGTATCGGGTAATATTATTGACCAATGTGTAGCGCAGGGAGTTCCTTTTGCACGTGAATATGGAGGAATGTTAGACAACCGTTCGTTTGGTGGAACACAAGTACAACGTACTTTTTATGCAGCTGGACAAACAGGTCAACAATTATTATTAGGAGCTTACTCCGCTTTATCAAGACAAATTGGATTAGGTCGTGTTGAGATGTTCAACCGTCATGAAATGTTAGATTTGGTAAAAGTAGATGGAAAAGCACGTGGAATCATCGCTCGTAACTTAATTACAGGTGAAATCGAAAGACATTCAGCTCACGCAGTTGTTATTGCTTCTGGAGGTTACGGAAATGTATATTTCCTTTCAACTAATGCAATGGGAAGTAACGTTACAGCTTCATGGAAAGTGCACAAACAAGGAGCGTATTTCGCAAACCCTTGTTATGTACAAATTCACCCTACATGTATTCCAGTTCACGGAACTAATCAGTCAAAATTAACGTTGATGTCTGAATCGTTACGTAACTCAGGACGTATTTGGGTGCCAAAGAAAAAAGAAGATGCAGAAGCAATTAGAGAAGGGAAATTAAAACCAACTCAAATCACTGAAGAAAATAGAGATTATTATTTAGAAAGAAAATATCCTGCTTTTGGAAACTTAGTGCCTCGTGATGTTGCATCAAGAGCTGCAAAGGAAGTTTGTGATGAAGGTCGTGGAATTGAAGCTAACAATACCAATGAAGGTGTTTATTTAGATTTCTCTACTGAGATTCAAACTAAAGGACGTCAAACAGCTTACGCTAAAGGGAATCATAATCCAACAGCTGAAGAAATTACAGCTTTAGGAAAACAGTGGTTAGAAGAAAAATATGGTAACTTGTTTACTATGTACCAAAAAATTACTGACGAAAATCCATATGAAACTCCGATGAAAATTTATCCGGCAGTTCACTACACTATGGGTGGTGTTTGGGTAGATTATAACTTACAATCAACTATTCCAGGTTGTTTCGTAACAGGTGAAGCTAACTTTTCTGACCACGGAGCAAACCGTTTAGGAGCTTCTGCTTTAATGCAAGGTTTGGCAGATGGTTATTTCGTATTACCTTATACACTTTCTAACTACTTAGCAGATGAAATTCGTACAGGGAAAATCTCAACAGATTCTCCAGAATTTGAAGAAGCTGAAACTAGAGTTAAAGGTTTAATTAGTAAATTCTTAAACAATAAAGGTTCTAAATCAGTTGATTATTTCCACAAGAAATTAGGATTAATTATGTGGAATAAAGTAGGGATGGGTCGTAATGCAGCGCAATTGAATGAAGCTATTGCTGAAATCGCTGCTTTGAAGAAAGATTTCTACGCTGACGTTTATGTACCAGGAACGGCAGATGAGTTGAATCAAGAATTGGAAAAAGTATTAAGAGTTGCAGATTACCTAGAGCTAGGTCAATTAATGGCAATGGATGCTTTACAGCGTAACGAATCATGCGGAGGTCACTTCCGTGAAGAGTATCAAGATGCTGAAGGAGAAACATTACGTGATGACGAGAACTTTAAATTTGTTGGAGCTTGGGAATATAAAGGAGAAGACATCAGCAGATCAGAACTTCATAAAGAAGAATTGAAGTACGAAGAAATCAAAATTGCAGCTAGAAATTACAAATAATAGAATTATGAGCGCAGCTAAAAATATAAATATCACCCTGAAAGTTTGGCGTCAAAAAAACGATAAAGCTAAAGGAAACATAGAAACTTATTCATTAGATAATGTTTCTACAGCAAGTTCGTTTTTGGAAATGTTAGACCAATTAAATGAGCAATTAATTAACGAAAAGAAAGAACCTGTTGCATTTGATCACGACTGTCGTGAAGGGATTTGTGGTTCTTGTTCTTTATATATCAATGGACGTCCTCACGGACCAGACACTGGAATCACTACATGTCAGTTACACATGAGAATGTTTAACGACGGTGATACTATTTTTATTGAGCCTTGGAGAAGTGCAGCTTTCCCAGTCATTAAAGATTTAATTGTAGATAGAAGTGCTTTTGATAGAATTCAACAAGCAGGAGGTTTCGTTTCAGTAAACACATCTGGTAATACTATTGATGCGAACTCTATTCCAATTCCTAAAGACGATGCAGATACAGCATTTATGTCAGCAGCTTGTATTGGTTGTGGTGCTTGTGTAGCTTCTTGTAAAAATGGATCAGCCATGTTATTTGTTGGCGCTAAAGTTTCTCAGTATGCATTATTGCCTCAAGGGAAAGTTGAAGCAACGCAACGTGTATTGAACATGGTACGTCAAATGGATGAAGAAGGATTTGGAAATTGTACTAATACAGGAGCTTGTGAAGTGGAATGTCCTAAAGGAATTTCATTAGAAAGCATAGCTCGTTTGAATAGAGAATTTTTAAAAGCTTCTATCAAGTAATCGACTGATACTTTATTATATAGAAACGCATTCATTTATTTGGATGCGTTTTTTTATAAAATTTATTATGGTGTGTATTAAAAATGTATTTTTACTTTTAAAATTAACGGTATGAAATATTTATTTATATTTTTCTTCTTCGCTTTTTCAGTTTTTTCTTTTGCACAAAGTAATGTGCTGGTAATTCAAAAGAATAATTCAAATCGTACTATTGAGATTAAAGAGAACAAGCGCATTAAGGTTGAAACTACAGATGGAGAAAAACTGTATGGAAGATTTACAGTTATTGATTCATCCAGCATACTGATTAAAGAAAAGATTGTTTTATTAGAAGACGTGGTAACTATGAAGCGAAAATCTCTTTTTGGAACAATTGCTAACCCTGTATTTATTGTATATGGTTCAGTCATGGTAATTGCAGGTATTACTACAGTTGGAACAGGAGGTCTTGGATCGCTTGCTGGCGCCATATTGTTAGTAGGAGGGCTTCCTGTTTTAATTATTCCATTAGTGTCAAATTTACATCCAGTAAATGATTGGAATTATTCAATTAAAACAGAATAAATGAAAGTAGCCCTTTTTCAAACCAAATTGGCTTGGGAGCAACCTGAAACCAATCGTAAATTCATCGAAGAATATTTTTTGAATGAAGAAACGCATTTTGATTTATTCGTGCTTCCTGAAATGTTTACTTCAGGTTTTACGATGCATCCAGAATCGGTAGCTGAAACTATGAATGGCGAAACGATTTGTTGGTTAAAGGGATTGGCTAAACAGAAAAGTTGTGCTATTACCGGAAGCTTAGTAATCGAAGAAAATGGAAATTGCTACAACCGGATGGTATTTGTGCATCCTTCGGGCAAAATAGATTATTATGACAAACGTCATTTGTTTACTTTAGCCGGTGAAGAAAAAGTCTATACTAAAGGAAATAATAAAGTAATTGTTAACTATAATAATTGGAATATTTGTCTTCAAATCTGCTATGACTTGCGCTTTCCTGTCTTTGCTAGAAACACTGAGGACTATGATTTGCTAATCTATGTTGCAAATTGGCCAAAAGTGCGGATAACGGCTTGGGATGCGCTTTTAAAAGCCCGTGCAATTGAGAACATGAGTTACACAATCGGCGTTAATAGGATTGGTGAAGATTTCAATCAACTTGAATACCCGGGTCATTCTAAAATAATTGATTTTTTAGGTAATGAAGCTTTAAATTGTGAAAACGATTTGGGTGTTTTTATTTGTGAATTAGATAAAATTGAGCAAACTAAAACACGTCACAAAATGAACTTTTTAAACGATAAGGACGATTTTAAACTAATCTAGTCCAAATTCTTGATCGACATCCCAATTGGCTCTAACATCAATTTTCTTTGCGAAATAAACGATTTCCTCCGCTTGCTGTTTAGCCAAATAATTACCAGTATCCCATTCTTCATTTCCATTGTCATCATAAACAATGCGAAGCGTGTAAGACTTTGGTTCAATGGTTTCAAATTCAAAAATCGTTTCTTTAGTGGAGCTTTTCTTGTAAAGAACTACGCCACTATCATCTAAGACTTCTAAAATGATAGGAAAGCGTTTTGCGCCTACTACATTTACTTTGAGATTCCCGTAATCTGACAATAACTTTGTGTTGAATTTGAAATTCAAAGAATCATTTTCCTTTTCGTAAAAATCTTTTATTGCGCCTGGTAAAAGTTCTATGGCATATTTTTCATCTTCTTCTTTAACAAAATCAAAATTAATTTCCTGGTTGAATTCATCGTATTTCGAAGTGTATTTCACAAAAGTAGAGTCTTTTTTACGAATAAATATTTTAGATTCATCAATTGTATTTAACGGTGTTTTTGTTGCTAATTTGAAAGAATTTCTAAAGGACAATATGCCTCCAGTTTTATTAGAAATGTATAAAGAGTCAGCTTCTTTATAATCTTTTAACTTCGTTGTAAATTCTTTGTAATACTCACCGTTTTTAACTGCAATCTGAATCGAATCTTTTACAGCTAACGGAAAGTAAATTTGTAAACTGTCTTTCTCCTTTCCCGGAAATTTTGTTAGGCGTAACGGAACTTCTTTACCATTGCTTTTTCCGGTAACTTCGGTCTTTATGCCGTTTCCAGCGAATCCTAAATATAATTTATTATTGCTTTCTTGATAAGGTCGTTCTGCTTTGAATTGCGGCTTTTCAGCGAACAATTCTAATTCGTACATCGTTGTTGTCGGTAAAGTGATTGCTTCTTCTAAAAATCCTATTTTATCACTTTTAGGATCAAATTTATTATTTCCTGATTTGTCTTTAAGGGCAATAATTCTGTACTTTCCTTCTTTTAGATTCTCTAATGAGAAATATTTCAAACTGTCTAAAGTATTCGTAATATATAAAGGAGTTTCCTTGTAAACGGTTGAATCTGTAAATGTTTCAGCGTCATAAAGTAGAACAGAAACAAAATTATCCGGCTTTTGTGCAACGGCATCTTTTATTTTTCCCACAACTGTCAATGAATCAATGTAACTTCCGGTTGAAAATACATATTTGAATTGCGAATAAGGGTTGTTTTCGTTGTTGTCTGAAATAC
Source organism: Flavobacterium ardleyense (assembly GCF_042686085.1). Lineage (GTDB taxonomy): Bacteria > Bacteroidota > Bacteroidia > Flavobacteriales > Flavobacteriaceae > Flavobacterium > Flavobacterium ardleyense. Next base: position 191,050 of record NZ_JBHUOL010000012.1, on the reverse strand, counting down.
TTTGACCAAAATTGAAACTGTAAGTGGTGTTTTCTTTTAACGTGTCTATTATTTTAATAGAGATGAATTTACTTGCACTTCCTTGAGGAACAATTATAGGTTGTTTCTTCATAGGTGGCGATATAATCAGTTGTTTAGAAATATCTTTTACCTTAATCAATTCATTAAAATCAATTTTTATGTCTTTACCTTTGAAATCCGTACTGAAATTTTTAGGGTAACTTCCAGTTATTTTTGGTGCAATCGTGTCTTTTGCGCCACCTGTAATTGTGCCTCTTTTAGCACAACTAGTCAATAACGATAGCGAAACAATAAGAACAATTGTATATTTTAATTTTGTCATCATATCAGAATAAAGAAGTTACAAAAATAACAACTATAATTGGTGGAAGCCTACAATTTTTAGTAATTTTTATGATTCTGAGTAAGCAATTGTAATAATGCTAATTTTTGCATCTGGAATTTTCAATAAAGCTTTGGCGCAGGCTTCTAATGTTGCTCCAGATGTAATTACGTCATCTACTAACAAGAAGTGTTTCCCGGCGTCTTTTTCAGAAAAGTTAACGTCAAACAACGAATTACTGACTTCACTTCTGGCTTCTCTATTTTTTTTGGTTTGAGTTTTGGAGTATATTTTTCTAAATAATAAGTTTTCGTTGTAGTCAATTTGCAATTCTTCAGAAAGTGCTGTGCAATATGTAGTTATTTGGTTAAATCCTCTTTCCCGAAGTCTTTTTTTATGTAATGGAACCGGAATTATTTCAGAAAATTGATGCTTCGTTCCAATTTCCTTCAAATCTTTCGCATGCCACTGTCCCAAGAACGTGCCAATTTCCTGATGTCCTCTATATTTTAAATTATGAATTAATTGTTGCGCTATTCCGTCTTTATGAAAATACAACATCGCGGCGTTAAATTCAACGGGTAATATGCCGTAAAATTTCTTTGTAATGTAATTATCGCTAATCAAATGATGTTGTGTGAGGGGCAGATTATGTCTGCATTCTACACAAATTACCTGTTCATTCTTAAGTAAAAGGGAATTGCAACCGTAACATAATGATGGAAAAAGTAAGTTAGTCAGATATTTAAGCATCTTGTCGATTTATGTGAGTAAAGCTAATACATTTAGTTATGTTTGTGTTAAATAATTATAATAATGGCTATAAAAAAAGATAAACTTACAAAAATTAGCATTGTCGTTTTAATAGTGCTGTTAGTATCCGTTACTTTTTATTTTCTGAAAATATCTACTGAGTACGATGATCAAATTCAAAAGTCTGAATTAGAAATTGAAATTTTAGAAATTCAACTTGACGAAATACTTCATAAATACGATTCTATCTCGAAAGAATCGGATAGAACTAAAGAGATGCTAGTTCAAAATGCAGATGCGCGCTTGCTAAATGATGATATTGTTCCTGAATTTGTACTCGTTACTCCCAAAAGTAAGTCGAAAAGTAAAAATGTTTCTACAAAGAATTCAAGAAAAATTAATTGTTTAAGCGCCGTTAATATCAATGTAAAAGGGGTGAAAATATTTTCTGACGTTCGTAAAAATGATCAGTCAAAAATTCAGCAATTAAGAGTTTGTTACACGCTTCTAAGTGACTCCTTTATCCAAGAAGGTATCAAAAAAATTTATGTGCAGGCCGTAAATCCAAGAAATCAAATTGTTGTTAAAGATACCATTTCATTAAACGATGGATCAGGAACGGAACTTGCTTTCAGCGCAGTTTCTGATATTCTTTTCAATAATAAAGACGTTGACGGATGTGTTTATGTAGATTTAAACGCAAATACAACAATTAAGGGGACTTATGTGGTGAATATCTACTGCGATTTCCTGAAAATTGGCACTACAACCTTCGATTATAGATAATTTCCATTTAAAAGCACATTTTCTTTTCTTTATTCCATTCGTATTTTTACTTTTGCATTATGGCAAAACAAGACGATATATTTAAGAATGTAGTTTCGCATGCAAAAGAGTACGGATTTATTTTTCCGTCAAGCGAAATTTACGATGGTTTGAGCGCAGTATATGACTACGCACAAAACGGTGTGGAGTTAAAGAAAAACATCCGTGACTACTGGTGGAAATCCATGGTGCAAATGCACGAAAATATTGTAGGATTAGATGCTTCAATTTTGATGCATCCAACTACTTGGAAGGCTTCCGGACACGTTGATGCTTTTAATGATCCATTAATTGATAATAAAGATTCTAAAAAAAGATATCGTGCGGATGTTTTAATTGAGGATTATGCCGAAAAATTAAACCAGAAAGCACAAAAAGAGATCGATAAAGCTAGAACTCGATTTGGAGAGGCTTTTAACGAAACTGAATTTGTAACAACAAATGAACGAGTTAAAGGGTATTTAGAACAGAAAAATACCATTTTACAGCGCATGGCGCGTTCTTTAGAAACAGAGAACTTAGCTGATGTAAAAGCATTAATTGAAGAGTTAGAAATTGCTTGTCCAGATTCAGGTTCAAAAAACTGGACAGATGTGAAACAATTCAACTTAATGTTTGGTACGAAACTTGGAGCTTCTGCTGAAAGCGCAATGGATTTATACCTTCGTCCTGAAACAGCTCAAGGTATTTTTGTAAATTTCTTAAACGTGCAGAAAACGGGAAGAATGAAAATTCCTTTCGGAATCGCACAAACAGGAAAAGCGTTTAGAAACGAAATCGTGGCGAGACAGTTTATTTTCCGTATGCGCGAATTTGAACAAATGGAAATGCAATTCTTTGTGAAACCAGGTGAAGAAATGAAATATTACGAGTTTTGGAAAGAAACACGTTTAAATTGGCATCTATCATTAGGATTAGGAAGACAAAATTACCGTTTTCACGATCATGAAAAATTAGCACATTACGCAAATGCTGCTGCTGATATTGAATTTAATTTCCCTTTCGGATTTAAAGAATTAGAGGGAATTCATTCAAGAACTGATTTTGACCTAAAAGCGCACGAGCAATTCTCTGGTAAAAAATTACAGTATTTTGATACAGAAACCAATGCAAACTACACACCTTATGTGGTAGAAACATCAATTGGTTTAGACCGAATGTTCTTAGCGGTTTTCTCAAATTCTTTGCAAGAAGAAACATTAGAAGATGGATCAACGAGAACAGTTTTACGTTTGCCTTCGGTATTAGCACCTACAAAAGCTGCTGTATTACCATTGCTTAAAAAAGAAGGTTTGCCAGAAATAGCACATAAAATTATCGAAGATTTACGTTGGGATTTCAATGTGGCTTATGATGAAAAAGATGCTATAGGAAGAAGATACAGAAGACAAGACGCCCTTGGAACACCATTTTGTATTACTGTGGATCATCAAACAATAGAAGATGAAACCGTAACGATTCGTCATAGAGATTCGATGAAACAAGATCGAGTGAAAATTTCAGAATTAAGAAACATAATCAATACCGAAGTTTCCATGAGAAACTGGTTAATGAGAACTGTTTAATAAAGTACGAAGTAAAAGTACAAAACATAAAAAATCCCGAATTTCTTGAAATTCGGGATTTTTTTATATTGAAAACTGAATACTAATCTTCCAATGCATTCCAACCTCTAGCTTTCAATTGGATTTTTGTATTTGCTCGCGTCACCAAGTGCATTCCTTCACTTTCTTGCGTCATGTGACCGATTACCGTGAAGTTTGGATTCGCTTTAATTTTTCCGTAATCTTCCATTTTTATGGTGAATAATAATTCATAATCTTCACCTCCGCTTAGCGCGATTGTTGTAATATCAATATTAAATTCTTCGCACACATTAATTAATTGTGGATCGACCGGAATTTTCTCTTCATATAAATTACATCCTACACCAGATTGTTTACACAAATGCATAACTTCAGACGATAATCCGTCCGAAACATCAATCATTGAAGTTGGTTTTAATTCTAGCTTTTCGAATAATTCTTTCAAATCTCTTCGTGCTTCAGGCTTTAGCTGACGCTCGATTAAATAAGTATAAGGTTCTAAATCCGGTTGATTGTTTGGGTTAACCTGAAATACCTGTTTCTCACGCTCTAAAATTTGCAAGCCCATATAAGCAGCACCAATATCGCCGGAAACTACTAATAAATCAGTAGCTTGAGCGCCATTTCTATAAACGATATCTTCCAAATTTGCTTCACCAATTGCTGTGATACTGATGATTAATCCTTTTTGTGAAGAAGTCGTGTCGCCACCAATTACATCCACACCATAGAATTTTGAAGCACTCGTAATTCCAGCAAATAATTCTTCTAATGCTTCCAGAGGAAAACGATTAGAAACTGCAATAGAAACAGTAATTTGAGTCGGAGTTGCATTCATCGCACAAATGTCAGAAACATTGGCCACTACTGCCTTGTACCCCAAATGTTTCAAAGGCATATAAGCCAAATCAAAATGAACACCTTCTATTAATAAATCGGTAGAAATAACTACTTTTTTACTTCCAAAATCCAAAACCGCTGCATCGTCACCAATACTTTTTAAAGTAGAAGCTTGCGTAACAGTAAAATGTTTCGTTAAGTGGTCAATTAGGCCAAATTCGCCTAACTCTCCTATACTGGTTCTTGATTGGTCTTTATTTTCTAACATGAATTATTTTTTTGCAAAAGTACGATTTTATTATAAGACACCATTCTCGAAAGTTTTACAAAGTAATTTTATATAATGTCTTGATTTTTTATCATAGTATCAAAGAGATTTTTTAATTTTCTTCTTCAAAGCTTATCTGACTTCTAGGTTTTAAAAATCATGCAAATACTTAAATCGGTATAATCCTTGTTCGATTTTTTTATTTATCCAATTCCCTTAATTTATCGTAAATTAAATGCGTTTCATAGCCTTTACGAAGTAAGAAATCGACGAATTTCTTGTTCTTTTTTTGCCCTTTAGATTCTTTGATGGTTTCCCAGTTTTTCTCTGCCAAAGTGTGGAAATTAGCAATATACGTTGGTTCAGGAAGCTCCTTTAATGATATGGTGATGATTCTTGAAGAGATATTTCTGAATTTCAATTCGTTTGTAATGCGGTTTTTACCCCAAAATTTGTAATTGTGTTTACCACGAACAAAACTTTGAGCAAAACGCTCTTCATTAATAAAATTATTTTCAATTAAATAAATAACAATTTGTTCCCGTTCTGAAGTACTTAGTTGAAACTCATATAGTTTTTGTTCAACTTCCTTATAGCAGCGTTCTTGGTAAGCGCAGTAGAATTCAAGCTTCGCGCGTGCTTCCGTGAAAGAATATGTTTTTTTATCGGATTTCAATTTTGTAATTCGTTTAAATAGCGTTCAGACAAAAGTATAAATAACATTTTTAAGTTTCTTCTTTTTGATGTGCAGATCCGTTTTAAATAGTTTTATAATTAAGTATATCTTTGTAAAAAATAAATCACCTTGAATTCAAAATACGACATCATTATAATAGGCGGCGGTGCAGCCGGATTTTTCACAGCGATTAATATTGTGGAGAACAATCCCAATCTGAACGTAGCCATCTTAGAACGCGGAAAAACAGTTTTAGAAAAAGTGCGAATTTCAGGTGGTGGAAGATGTAACGTAACCCACGCTTGTTTTGTACCTAATGATTTGGTGAAGTTTTATCCGAGAGGCGAACGCGAATTAAAAGGACCGTTTAACCAATTTAGCTCTGGCGATACAATTGAATGGTTTGAAAAACACGGAGTTGAATTAAAAATTGAAGAAGACGGGAGGATGTTTCCTGTTTCAGATTCTTCCGATACCATAATCGATTGTTTTATGGATGCTGTAAAGAAGTTGAAAATTGATGTTTTAACGAATCACAGTGTGCAAGAATTATATAAAACCGAAACGCATTGGAAAGTAACAACAACTCAAGATGTATTTACATGCGAAAACTTGGTTATGGCTACTGGAAGCAATCCGAAAATTTGGGAATTATTACAAAATTTGGGACATTCTATCGAAGAACCGGTTCCTTCGCTTTTTACGTTTAACGTGAAAGATGTACGAATTAAAGAATTAATGGGAATTTCGACTCCAGCTACTGTTAAGGTTAAAAAATCGAAATTAGAAGCTTCGGGTCCATTGTTAATTACACATTGGGGATTAAGCGGACCTGGCATTTTAAGGCTTTCGGCGTGGGGAGCAAGAGAATTAGCTGATAAAAAATACCATTTCGCTATAATGGTGAATTGGTTAAACGAAACTTCATTTGACGAAGCAATTGAAGCTTTAAAAGAAAGTAAAGAAGAGAATGCTAAGAAGTCGGTTTTAAAATATCCACAATTTGAATTGCCAAAACGTCTCTGGGAAAACCTTGTGAAAGCAGCTGGAATTACCGAAGAAGTTAAGTGGGCTGATTTAAACAAAAATCAATTGAACGCACTGACGGAGCAATTGACAAATGGTGAATATCAGGTAAATGGGAAAAGCACTTTTAAAGAAGAATTTGTGACTGCTGGAGGAATTCAGTTAAAAGAAGTTAATTTTAAAACGATGGAAAGTAAATTATTACCAAACCTTTATTTTGCAGGTGAAATTCTAAATATTGACGCCATCACAGGAGGATTTAACTTTCAAAACGCTTGGACTGGTGGATTTATCGTAGCAGAAAGTATTGCGAAACAATAAAAGCGTAGCGAAATCGTTGTCATGCTGAAATCGTTTCAGCATCCAAACTAATGAGATGCTGAAACGATTTCAGCATGACAAATAGTAAGTTTTATTCAATTTCGCCATAGAACGCACCCTTAAATATTGAGCTTTTTAATCCGTGAATCTGTGGCTAAAACCAATTTTTTATTTGATTTTTGCACTTGAATTTGAGATTGCTGTTTGAATTTTTATCGATTCAAATAATAGATACTTCCGTTTAAAACAGCTGCAAATCCCACCCAAATTAAATACGGAATAAATAAATAAGCTGCTTTTTTATCTATTTTCTTAAAAATATGGAAAGTTTCATAGATGACCAACCACAGCAATACAATCTCAATTAAAGCCAATAAAACATTATTTAAACCGAAGAATAAATAAGACCAAAGTGCATTTAAAAGCAATTGAACAGTGAAGAAAAGTAAAGCTTTCTTAACTAATTCTCTTTGATTTTCTAAATGATTCCAAATCATTCCTGCGGCAATTCCCATCATAATGAAAAGTAGCGTCCAAACGGGAGCAAAAAGCCAATTTGGCGGATTGAAACTGGGCTTTATAAGTGTAGGATACCAAGTGTTTATGCTCGATTGTGTAGTGATGCTGGATAAGTATCCAACCACTAAGCAGATTGCTACACAGTATATAATTCTTAAAGACTTGCTCATACTTTTAAATTTATTTATTGTGAATATAATTAAGCTAAAATTATCAAAAATTAAAATAATAAGCTACATTAATATCTAGTACTAATGTAGCTTATTAATAAGAGTTTTTGATTATTTATTTCACAAATTTTTGATGCCTTAATTCTCCATTCTCGTTTGTAAACGAAATTATATAGACTCCTTTTGCCAAAGTTGAAACGTCAACACTCGCTCTATCTTCAAATATTTCAATTTTACTTAGATCTAATACTGTTTTCCCGTTCATGTCAATGATTTTATTTAGTTTTGAATTAAATAAATTGAAATGTAAAACGTCTTCAACTGGCACAGGGTAAAGTACTAAATTATTATTTTCAGTCTTATTTTCCTCATTTAAATTATTTATTCGTCCAGATAAACTCGATCTTCCACTAGTGTAATTAGAATTTGCGCACAGATTAATCAGTTCAGATTGTGTTGCAGGTATAAATTTATTGCTTATCACTTGAGGATCGTAATTTGGTTGATTAGCATATTCCAGTGCGTCAGAGGTGTAATTTGTTCCCGCCATATTATATGTCTGCTCTGCACGTACAAGCTTCACAGGGTAAGTTACTACATATAATACGTTTTGCGCATCAGGATTATCTAAGCGCTTAAGATTTAATATAAATTTTAATTTGAATTGCTTAATTCGAGGAGATAAAAACTCCTCTCTAGGGGTGATTCCAGAAGGCATTCCTACAACGTTGTTTTTAAAATCATTTGGACTAACGTTGTGATAGAATGGCGATGTTGGGTCTGTTTTAGGCTGAACATATGCAAAAGGCCTAGTTGCACTATTTGTCCACTTGCAATTTGTTGCTGAACCACCTTCATAACATTTCCATCTGTTCGATAGATTACCTAAACTATTGTATTTTAATCTTCGTTTTTTATTATATTGGGGACCTTGTTTGTTGATTACATCATATAAAAATGTAAACGAATAGTCATTTTTATAATTGTTAGCGCCAATTGCTTTGAAACTATTATGAAAAATATAGTTCTCCGTATCTACGATTGGCCCCATGTCAGTGCCCTCTATTGGTAATCCATTACTAGTGTCCATGTTTAAACCTTGTATTTGATTATTAGGGTACATGGCATTTATTTTAAATGATGGTTTTTCATATTCTGTAATTAACATTACTTCCGCATCTTGTAACTCTAATTTACTTGCTGGATTGATTGCAAATTTCAAAGTTTCTCCTGAAAGTTTGTATTGTCTTTTTACGAAATCATATTCATTGTACTTTTCCCAATATTCGGTTCCATTGTATTTGTCAATTTTCTCTCTATTTAAATAACCCTGTGATGTTATTATCTCCTTGAAATACATAATTGGCTGATTAATTAAAGAAAAGACACCAAGGGTTTCAGTGTATAGAGGTTGTCCATTTTCAACTCCTTGTATTGCATTTTGTTTTTGAGAACCTGGCAATCCTATGGTTACGTTGTGTATAGGGTATTCGGTTGAAATGGTTCCAGATATTTTAACGTCTGAATTAACACTCATGGGTGATAAGTTTATGGTTTGTTGGCCACTCGCCCCACCGCCAAAGAGGCCTGTGAGGAATTTAACACCACCACTAAAAAATGGTAGGGATTTTAATCCACTCTTCATAAAAGCGTTATTGTTAAAGTAACTTCCAAGTTGGTTAATTGCATATATGGTTTGACCGCTATCGTCTAAATCCTTGTAAATTTTTTTATATGTTTCCGTGAAATCTACCGTTCCCTTATGAGCTGTCATCATTTTGTTATTTACGTCAGTTGCAGATTTCCAGAATGTACCAGAAGCATTTGTACTTCCCAGTCCGCCAGTGATGGAAGTTATTGTTCTTGTTAACTTTCCGGTTAACTCAATGGATGAGTTGCTGATTAGGTCTGTGTATAGTAATAACCTAGAATAATCATCAAAGGAGCAAGTGCATGGGTCATAATTTAATTTAAAGTCTGCGTACATCCAGAAATTATTATCTTTAAAAAGTTTTAAAGATGTGCTTAAAGAAGGGTTAGATATGTGAGGCATGTCTAGTGTTTTTTCGTCATTAGACATGTCTAGTAGATTTGTTTGGAATCCCGGAGCGAATTTCAGAGTAAGTAAAGCAACGTTGTTGTTGGTGTACATACATGATTTGGCCAAAATCCGTAAGGTACCGGTAAACTTGTTGTATAACATGTAGTATGAATGTTCAGGCCTTACGTTTAAAAGTATATTGTTATTGTCATATCCCAGATTATAAGCGATAATTTCCCAGCCGTCCTCTGGTTTATTGTCTTTTGAAATAGTTAAATATAATAATTCCGTCTGGTTTGACATAAATGGATTCGAAGTAAAGCCATTTGGCATGCAAGTGGAGTTTATGTTTAAAAATGACTCTGCTGTGGTCCAATTGAAATTGTTTGTAAAATTTGCGTTTTGGGGGTTGATTGGATTTGCTGGGTCGGTCGAAACTCCGTTTGGATCACATACACTTTGTGAATGGGAGAAATAAGATAAGCAGAGGAAAAAAAATAAAATTTTTTTCATAGTATTTTTTTTGTTAAATTTTGATATTGGACGCAAATTTAGAAAAAAAATACTTGATTTTAAAATCTTAATTAATTGCATTGAGTCTTATGTAAAAATGAGTATTTTTGCTAAAATTTTAAGTTATGTTTTCTGAAAAAGATTTTATCGCTGGCCAATTCAACACTATAGAAACGGCTTCATTTGAATGGAGTGCGCCAAGTAATATTGCGCTGGTTAAATATTGGGGGAAAAAAGAAAATCAGATTCCTGCTAATCCTTCCATAAGCTTTACGTTAAACAATTGTAAAACGATTACTAAGTTGGAAGTTGCTAAAAAATCTGATGTAAGTTCTTTTTCTTTCGATTTGTTATTTGAAGGAAAACCTAAAGAAGATTTCAAACCCAAAATTCAAAAATTCTTCGAAAGAATCGAGAAATATTGTCCTTTTTTAAAGGAATACCATTTTAAAATTGACACACAAAATACATTTCCACACAGTTCGGGAATTGCATCATCTGCCTCTGGAATGGCTGCTTTGGCTATGAATATTATGAGTTTAGAAAAAGCACTTAATCCTGCAATGACCGAAGAGTATTTCTTCGCGAAAGCTTCGTTTTTAGCACGATTAGGAAGTGGAAGTGCATGTAGAAGTATAAAAGGGCAAGTTGTTGTTTGGGGTAAACACGCGGAAATCGATAATAGCTCTGATTTGTTTGGTGTTGAATTTTCAGACATTCATCCGAGCTTCAAAAACTTTCAAGACACAATTTTATTAGTTGATAAAGGCGAAAAACAAGTTTCGAGCACGGTTGGACATGATTTAATGCACAATCACCCCTATTCGGAGCGAAGATTCGCGCAAGCGCACGAAAACTTATCGCAAATGAAAGGTGTTTTGTCGAAAGGAAATGTAGACGAATTTATTAAAATCGTTGAAAGTGAAGCCTTGACTTTGCATGCTATGATGATGACTTCAATGCCGTATTTTATTTTGATGAAGCCCAACACGTTAGAAATTATCAATAGGCTTTGGAAATTCAGAACGGAAACTCATATTCCGGTTTGTTTTACATTAGATGCTGGTGCAAATGTCCACGTTTTATATCCAGAAAATGTCAAAGAAAAAGTATTGCAATTTATTCAAGATGAATTGGTTGACTATTGCCAAAAAGGGCACTATATTTGCGATCAAATTGGAGACGGTGCAAAGCAATTGAATTAAGTTGTATATTTACTGATCGTTTACTGAAAAAGAAAACTGAAATTTATGAAAGGACCACTTTTTTACTCAAAAATATTACTTTTCGGAGAATATGGAATTATCCAAGATTCGAAAGGACTTTCAATTCCTTATAACTTTTACAACGGCGCTTTGAAAATGGACGGAAATCCATCAGAAATAGCGGTGAAATCAAATGAAAGTTTGAAAAGATTTGCGTTGCATTTAGAGCAATTGCAATCAGAACAATCAGAATTAGTTACCTTCAATTTAGATGTGCTGAAAAGTGACGTTGCCAATGGAATGTATTTCGATTCAAGTATTCCGCAAGGATATGGAGTGGGAAGTAGTGGCGCTCTAGTAGCTGCTATTTATGATAAATATGCGGATAATAAAATTACAGTTTTAGAAAATTTAACGCGTGAAAAGTTGTTGCAGTTAAAGATGATCTTTTCGCAAATGGAATCTTTTTTCCACGGAAAAAGTTCTGGTTTAGATCCATTGAACAGTTATTTAAGCATTCCAATTTTAATTAACTCGCACGATAATATTGAAGCAACTGGAATTCCAACGCAAAGTACACAAGGTAAAGGTGCAGTTTTCTTAATCGATTCAGGGATTGTGGGCGAAACTGCTCCAATGGTTTCTATTTTTATGGAAAACCTGAAAGATAACGGTTTTAGAAATATGTTGAAATCGCAATTTATCAAATATACCGATGCTTGTGTGGAAAATTTCTTACACGGCGATATAAAATCATTGTTAGAAAATACAAAACAACTATCTAAAGTGGTTTTGAGTAATTTCAAACCAATGATTCCTGAGCAATTTCACCAAATTTGGCAAAAAGGAATCGACACTAACGACTACTATTTAAAATTATGTGGTTCTGGCGGTGGCGGTTATATTTTAGGATTTACTCAAGATTTAGAAAAAGCGAAAGATTCTTTAAAAGACTATAAATTAGAAGTAGTTTATAATTTTTAGTTTTTTATTTAAAACCTAATAGGATGAATTTAGAGGCTCGAAAAATTGAATTTGTACAAGAATTTTTAAAACTTCAAAGTGAGGAAGTAATTTCTCGTCTTGAAAATATTTTGAATAAAGAAAAACGAGAATCTGAGCTACATTTTTGTACTTCAATGACTGAGGAGCAGTTCAATAAACGCATTGACCAATCAGAATTAGATTTTCAAAATAACCGATTTGAAGACAGCGCTACGCTTTTAGCGAAGTACGAGTAATGATGATGAGAATTGTTTGGTCTAAATTTGCTGAAGATCAATTAGATGAAATATTCAATTACTATAGTAAAAAAGCAGGTTTAAGGATTGCTAGTAAGCTTTTGAAAGGTATAATCTCGGAGCCTAATAAGTTAATGAAAAGTAATGATATTGGGCAAGAAGAAGAATTACTGAAGCAAAGAGAAGAGTTATATCGTTATTTGGTCTTCAAAAATTACAAAATCATTTATTCTATTGATAATAAAAATGGTTTGATTAAAATAGCAGATGTTTTTGATACGCGACAATATCCTGATAAAATAAAGAGAACTTAATCTCAACCAATGATTTCTGTAACTTAATACAATGCTCACTAGAAAATCCAAAATATTCCTAAAAAAAATCATCAGTTTTTTCTCTGTAATCAGAGGGTATAACATTTGGGTAATTGCTTTAGCGCAATATTTAGCGGCTATTTTTATTTTAGCACCCGAAAAAAGAGCTATGGAGATTATTCTCGATTGGCGCCTTTTTCTAATTGTAATTGCTTCAACTTTAACGATTGCGTCCGGTTATATTATCAATAATTTTTACGATGCTAAGAAAGACTTAATCAATAGGCCAAGAAAGGCGATGATTGATCGTTTAGTAAGTCAAGAAACCAAGCTTAAAGTATATTTTGCGATTAATGCATTGGTGGCTCTGTTGATGTTTTTCGTTTCGTGGCGTGCAGTTTTATTCTTTTCGGCCTATATTTTCCTGATTTGGTTTTATTCTCACAAGTTAAAAAAAATGTTTCTTATAGGGAATATTACTGCTTCAATTCTTGCCGTTTTACCATTCTTCGGGATTTTAATGTATTATAAAAATTTCTACAGCGTAATCTTTGTCCATGCTTTCTTTTTATTATTATTGATTTTCATTCGTGAGTTGATTAAAGATTTAGAAAACATTGAAGGAGATTTAATTACCGATTATAAAACCATTCCAGTTGTTTTTGGCGAAAAAAGCGCTAAAACTATCATTTCTATCCTGGCTTCTGCGACTTTAATTCCTGTGTATTTTCTGGTTGACATATATGACATTGGTTATATGGATATTTATTTCTATTTGAGCTTAGTTGCTCTGTTGTTTTTTGTTGTTAAATTATGGAAATCAACTACTAAGGCTGATTACTTGAAGCTTCACTTTTTACTTAAATTTATTATAGTTTCAGGGGTTTTTTGCATTATTTTAATAGAACCAGCTGTTTTAATTCACGGCAAAAAATTGATTTCTGCATATTAGTTATATCTTTGCAAAAATTTGTTTATAATTATGTCACGTCAAGGAAATGATAAAAGTCGTCCAGGTTCTGCACGACAAGGGGGTTACAAGAAGGATAGTAATACTAGAGGAAATGCGCCAATTCGTAAAGCGCCTTCTAAATTTGCGTCTAAACCTGAAGCGCCAAAAGAAGCACCAAAGGCTCCAAAAGCACCAAAAAGACCATCTAATCCAGACGAAATGCGTTTAAATCGCTACATTTCTAATTCAGGAATGTGTAGCCGTAGAGATGCGGACATTTATATCCAAAGTGGAAATGTAAAAGTTAACGGTGTTCCCGTTACAGAAATGGGCTACCGTGTGAAATTGACGGATGCAGTTCAATTTGATGGTGTGAATATTACGCCAGAAAAGAAAGAATATGTGCTTTTAAACAAGCCTAAAAACTTTTCAACTGCAGGTGATGACGCTCAAGGTGCTGCAAATGTTGTTGATTTAGTTAGAAATGCTACAAAATCGAATCTATTTCCAGTAGGAAGAATGGATAAAACGACTACAGGTTTGTTGTTGTTTACAAACGATACTGAAATTGTACAAAAATTTACGGTTCCTAATCAACGTTCTTCAAAAGTATATCAAGTTACCTTAGATAAAAATTTAAAATACGAAGACTTAGAACGCATTCAAGCGGGATTGATGATTGAAGATTATAAAGTATTCGTAGAAGAAGTTGCTTATATCGACGATCAGCCAAAAAGTGAAGTTGGCGTTAAAATGAAAACATCAAATGTGAAAGTGGTTCGTAAGATTTTCGAACATTTAAAATATGACGTTTTAAAAGTAGACCGTGTAACATTTGCTGGTTTAACTAAGAAAAACTTACCAAGAGGTGATTGGAGATTCTTGACTGAACAAGAAATTATCAATCTGAAAAACTCTTAAAATAAAATAGTTCTTAAAATAGATAGGCACATCGATTTTTTCTTTGTGTCTTTTTTAATGCCTTGAAATTATAATTTATGCCTAATCAATTACAACAAATTGCTATTCGATGGTTTGATGCTTTTAATGCTAAAGATTTAGAGAAATTATTAGCCTTGTACGATGACGAAGCCCAACACTTTAGTCCGAAATTAAAAATTCGTCAACCCGAAACTGATGGATTAATCATTGGTAAGCAAGCAATGCGTGTTTGGTGGCAAGATGCATTTGATCGGTTGCCTACACTGCATTATAAAGTAACCTCGTTAACTGCGAATACAGATCGTGTTTTTATGGAATACATTAGGCAAGTTGAAGGCGAAGAAGATCTTTTAATTGCTGAAGTATTAGAAATAAAAGAAGGAGAGATTATTTTCTCAAGAGTTTATCACGGGTAAACTTTATAATTCTTAAAAAAAAAGATGTGCTTGGTTATTCTGAATTCGTTCCAGAATCTAAATTCAAGATTCTAAAATAAATTCAGGATTACATTTTGTTTAATTTTTTATCGACGTATAAAGATGTTTTTTCACTCTGTAAATCAGTGGCTAAAACAGTTCTACATGCAAAAGATGCTGTAATTAAAGAAGCGTGACAAGTTTCAATTTAAGAGCGTTACTCAGTAAAAACATAATCTTTATAAACGTCCTCAATTTCTGTAAATACATCTAACAACTGATTAATGCCATCAGTAGTAACTAATTTTTGTTTGTATTCTTTGAAACTGTGAATACCTTTGAAGTAATTGGTATAATGTCTGCGCATTTCGACTACTCCTAAGCGTTCGTTTTTCCATTCTACGCTCCAGATTAAGTGATTTCTAGCGGCTTCAATTCGATCTGTCATGCTTGGTGGAGCTAATTTTTCGCCTGTTGCAAAATAGTGCTTGATTTCATTAAAAATCCACGGATAGCCAATTGCAGCGCGACCAATCATCATACCATCCAAGCCATATTTATTTTTATATTCCAATGCTTTTTCAGGAGAGTCAATATCACCATTTCCAAAAATAGGCATCGTAATTCTTGGGTTATTCTTGATGCGTTCAATATGACTCCAATCAGAATGTCCTTTGTACATTTGCGCACGCGTTCTTGCATGAACGGTCAACGCTTGCACGCCGATATCTTGTAAACGCTCCGCTACTTCATCAATATTTATAGAACTTTCATCCCAACCCAAACGTGTTTTTACTGTTACCGGAAGATTTGTTCCTTTGATAACTGCCTTTGTCAAGCGAATCATCAAATCAACATCTTTTAAAACACCAGCTCCAGCGCCTTTACATACGACTTTTTTTACAGGACAACCAAAATTAATATCAACTAAATCAGGTTGAACTGCATCAACAATTCGCGCGGACATTTCCATCGCATCTTCATCGCCACCAAAAATCTGAATTCCTACCGGTCGTTCATAATCAAAGATGTCTAATTTTTGTTTGCTTTTCATGGCATCACGAATCAATCCTTCAGAAGAAATAAATTCAGAATACATCAAATCTGCACCGTGTAATTTACATAAACGACGAAAAGGAGGATCGCTTACGTCTTCCATCGGAGCTAATAAAAGTGGAAAATCGGGCAGGATGATATTACCTATTTTGGGCATTGTGCTTTAATTTTTTGCAAAGATATGAAAAAAAAAGCCTTCGAATTAACAAAGGCTTTTGAATGAATGTACAGGGTGATTCTTATAGTTTTGACTCTATTTCTCTACTGTATTTTTTCAAGATAGCTCTTGTTAATCCAAGATTAGCTTTAGTACTGTCTACAGCTAAGTAAATGAAATACTCACCGCTTGTAGATACGCTGATTATGTGGATTTGATTTGTTAATGTAATCATGATATCTTCAACTTCTTCATTAAGGTTTAATGCTTTGATTGTTGACATTTTTGCTTTTACAACTTCTAAGTTGTAAGCTGCTGCTAATTCTGCATCAAATGATGGGTCTACAGATAATGCTTTGTAAGACATTCCTGTTTTAATTTCTGTTACTGCTACTGCAATAAATCCTGCTACATTTTCTTTTAAATCTTCTACGAAATTCGTTAAAAAGTCTGACATAATTTTTTTATTTATTAATTTGTGGGGTAATGTTATTTATTAAAGTGTCTACAGTTTTCATTAATATTCCAATTTTTGAAATATCTTTTGTAAATGAAGCAATGTAGTAGTCTTTATTTACTTTATTCAATAGTACAAGTCCAGTGCTCGCTTGTATCATAACCTTTTGCAATTCGCCATATTCTAATTCGGCAATCATTTCCGTGCACATAGTTGCTAAAACACCATTCATTGCTGCGAAATTTTTGTCATATTGAAAGCCGCTAGACTCTACTAATTTACCTTCTGAATCAAATAATAAAACGTTTTCAAGGTTGGCTGTATTTAAAATTTCAAGTATTTCTTCTTTTGTTATTTTATTCATAATTAGCAACTAATTTTACTTATTTTTAATACCTTTGTACTCGGTTAATTGACCTGGAAATTTGGTCTGCAAAAGTAATACAATAACTTGATTTAAAAAAGGTTATTGATTAAAAATAATAATATAAATCATGACGAAAAACTTAAAAAGTCTTAACAAAGAATTAACTGCAAAACTTGCAGAATTCAGAAAGCATTCAATTAAGAATGAGACAAAAGCAAAGAAAAAAGGCTTTCTGAATAAGTTCTTTAATCCAGTCCTAAATGATGTTTCTTCATAGTTTGAACGACTGTTAATTTAATTGGCATTTGTTACGTTTTAAAATCACCTGTAAAGTGTTTTTTAATGATTTTTATTGAGTTGTTTTGCTTCCTTTTTATGAATCAAAAAATTATTTTTATTGTACGCTTTAGGATTTGATTTGTTTTATGTTTTTAGGGAATTTTCTTTCGGTTCTTTGTGGTTTTAAAATATTGAGTCCTTGTACTACGGATTTGAATCCTTTTTATAAATTTGAGTTAATATCGCTTCAAAAGGTATTGCTTTTAAAATTTATTCTACTTTTAGCCACTAGTTTTTTATTTTATGCGATTTGAATTTCCTTAAAATTTAAAATTTTATATCTATTTTTGAAGTGGTTAATCATTTTAGTAGAAGCTATGCGCAAACTGATCCTCTTTGTTTTTTTTCTATTTTTTTCAAATATGAATGCCCAATCATTTCAGAAAAATGCTGCGATTGATGTGGGTTATGTTTATTTCAATAGTAATTTTTTTAAAATTGGTGGAAAGTATTTTTTCGACAAAAGCTTTTCTTCAATTGGTCTGAGCAGTAATATTGGGTGTCTTTCTAAAAAGACAATTGTTATTCCAGAACTAACCTATACGTATTATATTACGGATGAGAATCGGAGCACTTTTGATAGTTATCATTTCATATTTACACAATTTTCTCTATCTCCAAAAACAGTCACTCCAAAAGTGGGTTGGAGTTTTGCGACCTTCTTTGAAGTGGCTGCTGGCTATGGAATTCAGCTCGATAATTCTGAATACTATGTTCCAAAAGGCTTAAGAGTGGATGTTAGTGTGGTAATTCCGTTGTATCTAAAAATATTCTAGCTTAAGTTCTTAAGGTATAGGAATTGAAGAAAGGGTTTCTAATTTAATTTAAATCCAAAACTTTACATTATATTTGCAGATTAGATACATTGGTATTTTCCAGAAATTTGATAGAATCAGAAGATGAAGAAAATTAGAAATTTTTGCATTATTGCGCACATTGACCATGGTAAGAGTACGTTGGCAGACAGGCTTTTAGGAGCTACTCAGACGGTTACTGCACGCGAAGAAAAAGCCCAATTGCTAGACAGTATGGACTTGGAGCGTGAACGTGGTATTACCATAAAGAGTCACGCCATTCAAATGGAATACACTTACAAAGGAGAAGAATATATTCTAAATTTAATTGACACTCCTGGTCACGTGGATTTTTCTTACGAAGTTTCTCGTTCTATTGCTGCTTGTGAAGGTGCTTTGTTGATCGTTGATGCAGCGCAAAGTATTCAGGCGCAAACAATTTCAAATTTATATTTAGCTTTAGAAAACGATTTGGAGATTATTCCAATTTTAAATAAAGTGGATTTACCAAGTGCTAGTCCAGAAGAAGTAAGTGATGATATTATTGATTTACTAGGTTGTAAATTAGAAGATATTATTCATGCTTCAGGTAAAACTGGTTTAGGTGTTGAAAATATATTAGCGGCTATCATTGAGAAAATTCCACCTCCAAGTGGGAATAAAGATGAACCGTTACAAGCCCTGATTTTTGATTCACACTACAATCCATTCCGTGGTATTGAAGTTATTTTCCGTATTATTAATGGAGAAATAAAAAAAGGTCAGAAGATTAAGTTCATGGCTACAGGCAAAGAGTATTATGCTGATGAAATCGGAACTTTGAAATTAAACCAAGTGCCTAAGAATATTATTTCTACAGGAGACGTGGGTTATTTAATTTCAGGAATTAAAGAAGCGAAAGAAGTAAAAGTCGGAGATACGGTTACGGATGCGAAGGATCCAACTGTAAATATGATTAAGGGTTTTGAAGATGTAAAGCCAATGGTTTTTGCCGGAATTTACCCAGTTGATACAGAAGATTATGAAGATTTACGTGCTTCTATGGAGAAATTGCAGTTGAATGACGCTTCTTTAGTGTTCGTTGCTGAGAGTTCTGCAGCTTTAGGATTTGGTTTCCGTTGTGGATTCTTAGGAATGTTGCATATGGAAATTATCCAAGAGCGTTTAGAGCGTGAGTTTGATATGACTGTTATTACAACAGTTCCAAACGTTTCGTATCATGCTTACACTAAAAAAGAGCCTGATACTATTCTAATTGTAAATAATCCATCTGACTTACCAGAGCCTTCAAAATTAGACAGAGTAGAAGAACCATATATCAAAGCAACTATTATTACAAAATCTGACTATGTTGGAAACGTAATGAGTTTGTGTATTGAAAAGCGTGGAATTGTTACTAATCAAACCTATTTAACTACTGAGCGTGTTGAATTAAATTTTGATATGCCGTTAGCTGAAATCGTATTTGATTTTTACGACCGATTAAAAACAGTTTCTAAAGGATATGCTTCTTTTGATTATCATCCGATAGGAATGCGTGAGTCGAAATTAGTTCGTTTAGATGTTTTGTTGAATGCACAACCAGTTGATGCGCTTTCTGCTTTAATTCACGAAGCAAATGCGTTTTATATTGGTAAGAAAATGTGTGAAAAATTAAAAGAGTTAATTCCAAGACAACAATTTGATATTCCAATTCAAGCAGCAGTTGGCGCGAAGGTAATTGCTCGTGAAACTATTAAAGCCTTAAGAAAAGACGTAACAGCAAAATGTTATGGAGGAGATATTTCTCGTAAACGTAAGTTATTAGAAAAACAGAAAAAAGGTAAAAAGCGTATGCGTCAAATAGGAAATGTGGAAATTCCACAAGAAGCATTTATGGCCGTTCTGAAATTGAACGATTAAAGCGTTTTATATGATTAGAATTTAAAAGTTTAAGTAATATTTGTTATTTAAACTTTTTTTCGATTTATGTGGAATAGCTATTTTTATATTTATTAATGATTTTAACCCCAATTATCATGAAAAAAATAACCTACATATTCCTGTTCTTATCAACATTAAGTTTGTTTTCTCAAACTATTACAGTTGATGATACAAGTAATTCTGCAGCACAACTTGTTGATTTATTGCTTGGTAATTCTTGTGTTGAAGTTTCAAATATCTCAATGTCCTCGTCCGAATCGGTCGCTTATTTTAATAAAAACGCATCGGCATTTCCTATAAATGAAGGTGTGATTATTAGAAACGGGAGAGCAATAAATACGCAAGGAGTTTATAATGGCGTTAATTTAAGTACGCAAATCAATACGAATAGTGATTCGTATTTGCAAAATTTAAGTATAGCAAGTGGTCAAACAGGCGCTATAACTGATGTTGCTTTCTTGGAATTTGACTTTATTCCCTTATCGAACACATTTAGTTTTGATTTTTTGTTTGCTTCCAATGAGTATGGTGAATATCAATGTGGTTTCAGTGATGTTTTCGCTTTTGTCCTGACTGATTTAAATAGTGGTATTGAGACTAACTTAGCGGTGATTCCAGGGACAAATATTCCGGTAACTGTTAAAGACATTAGAAACTCACTTTATAATTTTCCTGATGAAAATTGTACTAGTTCTTATGCAAGATTTTTTGATGTGTATAACGTGGATAATCCTGCTAGTTCTACTTTAAATATGCGTGGTCATACAGTAGTTATGAATGCTGCTTCTGTAGTAATTCCTAATACGCCTTATAAAATTCGATTAGTTATCGGGGATTATAATGATTCTGGATATGATTCTGCTGTGTTCTTGGCTGCCGGAAGTTTTACAACTGCACTAGACTTAGGGCCTGACCAAATTATTTGTACTGGAGATGAATTTGAATTGAATTCGAATTTAGATAATTCATTTGCATTTACTTGGTTTGAGAATGGTATTGCCATTCCCGGTGCAACGAATGCATCTTATGTTGTTTTGAATTCAGGAACCTACAAAGTAGAAGCAACTAAAGGATCTTGTGTAATAACTGATACAGTCATTTTTACTGATTTGTTTGTAAATGCACCGCAGGATTTATTAACTTGTGATACTGGTGATGCTTTCTATAATTTTGATTTATCTAGAAATAATGAAATTGCACTAGGAGTAGATAATGCGATTTATAGCGTCTTTTATTATGAAGGAGCAACAGATATTGCAGCCAATAATCCGATTCCAAACGAAAATATAACAAGTTATTCTAGCGCTGGAGGTCAAACTATTTATTTAAAATTATTCAATACAATTTCAGATAATTTTTGCGATGCTGTTTATTCTTTTAATTTAATTGTTTCCGATGTTGTAACCGCTAGTCAGCCTGTGGCTATTAATTTGTGTGAAACTGCGGGGACGACAAATTATACATTTCTAAATCAATTAATTACCGAAGTATTAAATGGGCAAGCTCCTACTGCTTATACGGTAACTTTTTATAGCTCGATTGAAGAAGCAACTTTGAATTCTGGGGCAATTTCTTCAATTGCTATTCCGAATGGAATTTCTTCTGTTGTTGTTGGAATTAGAATGCAGGATAATGCCAATGCAAACTGTTTTGATGTTACTTCTGTTACTTTCGTTATTAATCCGATGCCTTTAGTTGACACGATCCCAAATCAAATAGAATGTCATGAGTACACCTTGCCTGTTTTAGTCAATGGGAATTATTTCGGTGGGCCGAATGGAACTGGAATTCCATATTTTGCTGGAGATATTATAGATATGGGAGGAACTTACTTTGTTTATGTTGGTCCAGATGTGAATGGTTGTACGAATGAGACATCTTTCAATCTTTATTTTATTGATGAATATGTTGCCGTACTTGATCATTGTGGGTTATTTACAGTGCCGAGACCTCCTTATGATATTGGTGCATTTTATACCGCTCCCGGAGGTCCTTCCGGATCGGGATCATTGTTACAAACGGGTACTCAGTTTCCTAATACTACAGCAAGTACGATAACAACTACAATTTATTATTATGCCGAAGTGGATGGGATTTTATGTAGAGATGATGCTTTTTTAATACACATTCATCCGCTGCCTTTAGTTGATAGTCCTGCAACTGTAGTTACTTGTGATAGTTATGTTTTACCTGCGCTTTTAAATGGTAATTATTTTTCTGGTGCAAATGGATCAGGTACACCATTATTCGCTGGAGATGTCGTGAGCGTTGATGGACCTAATTTCCCAGGAACGTACTATGTTTATAATGAAGCACCACATATCAATAGTGTTGGGTCCGCCGGAAACTGTTCGTTAGAAAACAGTTTTCAAATTAACTTGGTCAATACAACACAGTTTGTGTCGGTTTTCGGCTGTGGGAATTTCAATTTACCTGCGGTTGCATTTGGAGGATACTTCACGGAACCGATGGGTGCTGGGACTCAAATTACGGATTTAAATATTACGACTTCGCAAACCGTATATTATTATACAAACACAACTATTTTGCCTAATTGTACAGATAATTTAAATTATATTATAACAATTAATCCAAGACCACAAGTTGATGAGCTTCCTACTGGTTCTTATTGTGGCGAATTTATCTTACCAGCTTTAACGAATGGAACTTATTACAAGTTATCAGGCGGACCTTCAGTTATTGGCCAACAGCAACTAAATGCTGGTAATAGAATTGATTTGTCTAATTCCAACGTAGCACCAGGAACATATTATATTTATAGTGGACCAGATAGTAATAACTGCGATAACGAATCTAGTTTTACGATTTCTATAAATCCATTTCCGCCAACAGATGGTGTTTTAGACCGATTTGAATGCTCTCCTTATTCTATTGCAACGCCAATTAATGGAATCGTATATACGGAAATTGGTGGGCCTGCTGGTACCGGAGTTGTGGTTTCTTCATCGGATGTGTTTAATGACACTAAAACTTTTTATTTATATAATATTGATAATGTAACAGGTTGTGAAATTAATAAGCCCTTCACAATAAAGTATAACGGAATAAATTTACCAGATTACCAAAGTATAGCGGTTTGTGAAACTGAGAATTATCAATTGCCAACCTTAACGCATAGCGCGCCTACGCCTTTAAATTACACTATTGGTTATTTTTATGATGCGGGAGGAATTAATCCAGTACCTAATGGAATTGTTTTTAATACACCAAATACAAGTACTACAATTTATGTTCGTGCTGTAAATGGCGATCGAATTATATGTAAGCAAGAAGATAGTTTTGAAGTTGAAGTTTTAGCATTGCCGAATCTAGCAAGTTTAAATTTAGTGTTTGGTACAGAATCATGTGGAAATTATATTTTACCAGCACTACCAATAACTCCTTATGCTATTAATTATTACACGCAGCCTGGTGGAAATGTTTCTGATTTAATCTCAGATCTTACTGTTTCAACGCCAGGAACCTATACTTATTATCTGAATGCTAAAGCTGGTGATAATTTATTTTGTGCGGACGAGATTTCTTTTATTTTTACAGTTTATCCTTTGTTAGATATTACTTTGCAAGATGGCATTATATGTGTCGATGCAGTAACAGGAACTGTCTATCGAACGGCGACAATACAAACTGGATTAGATCCCACTCTTTTTACGGTCAATTGGTATTTGAATGGAACGCTTATGGGTTCAGGTTCGTCTTATACGGCGGATCAGGCAGGGATTTACGATGTTGAATTTATTAAATTAACGCCTGATGTAGGAGCGAATTGTAACTATAACAACACAACAGTTGCTGTTTTAAAAGCAGGTCCTGCGATCGCGGATTTTACGGTAAGTGATGCCTTTGAGAACAATCCGCAAATTACTGTAAATATCGCTGGTGGGTTTGGAGATTATCAGTATCAATTGGTTTATCCAGATGGTAATTTGAGTAGTTTACAGTCTAGTGACGTATTTTCAAATTTAGCTACAGGAGAATATTTTGTAAATATTTATGATATTTTAGGTGATTGTTCGCCTGAACGATTGGGACCAATTTACATCATTAATTATCCAAAATATTTCACGCCAAATGGTGATGGGATAAATGACTATTGGAATGTTTGGGATTTGGATCAACAATCGGAAGCTGTAATATCAATTTTTGATCGATATGGTAAGTTTATTAAACAACTCTCTCCGTCCGGTGCTGGTTGGGACGGAACTCATAATGGTCAGAAGTTACTTTCAACTGATTATTGGTTTACAGTTGAGTATTTATCGCAGAATTCTCAGAGCAGACAACTTTTTAAAGCGCATTTTTCACTAAAAAGATAATTTGAACTAATAAGTTTTGGTTGGTTATGGAGTTGAAAAAGAACATAATTTAGTAATAACTAAGCCTCATTTGTAGCTTGTTAATTTGCTTAAAAAGAGCCTTCGAAAAAAATAAAAATAAAAAATAGTTATTTGTTTGATTGTTTTATTACGAATACATATATTTGCACTCCAATTACCGCGGGTATGGTGAAATTGGTAGACATGCCAGACTTAGGATCTGGTGCCGCAAGGCGTGAAGGTTCGAGTCCTTTTACCCGCACAGAATAATATAAAAACCTCTAATTGCCAGTCAGTTAGAGGTTTTTTATTTTTCGTATTCCCCTAATACGTCCCTCTTTTCATTGCTATCCTCTAGTTATGTGACAGCTATGAGAAAACCAGACGTAAATACAATATTTTAAATGTTTTAGGTTGAAAAAAAATAGAAAACTGAAAGTAAAAAAATATTTTATGAATCTGTTTGGAAATAATATAGAAACACATTTTAAAAAAATTTCAATTAATGGGAGAATGGCTTTTGGTGTTAAATGTTTAGAAACATATTTGATTGAGAATAATATAAAAAACATTTGGACTGAAAGATTAATAAATACTTTATGGGAATTCACATCAAGCCATAATCTTCCTGAATGGGAAACCAAAATTTCAGATTTAACACCTGAATGTATTTTGGATACTCACCCGGAAAATATTGCCGAAGATTATAAATCTCTAAGTGAATCTGAATTTAATAGCCTAAAAGATTTTTATTTGAAAGTTGACGATAAACTAATTTTTTTAATAAACTTAGTGATTGACATTGGCACAACTGACTTATATGGAGCAACAGGAAAGTATAGTGAAAACACATTAAAATCAACTATGGAAGTGTACAAGTTTTGTAAAAAAGAACTCAATGTATTACCAGATTTGAATAAATTTAATTTTACAAAGTTTTCAGAAAATGATGGTTGGGGAAAACGAATTAATAAGAAGTTCTTTAAATAAAAATTTGTGCTAACAAATTGGATTCTAAAAACAGAAACTTGAAAATTGTATGCAAAAAACAAAATGGTATTTAACGTAAATAGCCGTTACACGAGATTTGGGCATTAGGCTGAATTTAAAGATGGTTTTGTACTTGGATAATTTGGCAAATCCGAAAGATTACGCATTCCTAATCCCAAACCTCTTGTAGCGCCAAGACGATAATCGTTGTTTTATTTTCGGTTACCACTGATTTAATCGCGAAAAGCTTAATTATCATAGTATAAATCTCACAGCATTTTTATAAAACAACGATTATAAAAGCTGTTATTTAGATGCTAAAGTTGTAATTTAAAATCCAATTAACTTCTGATTAACCTTTTTTATAGGATTAAATCTAAACATTTTTCGTAATTTTGAATTTACTCAATACACATTATGGAAAATATTAAGCAATACGTACAGGAAAATAAAGACCGTTTTATATCAGAATTAATCGAATTATTAAAGATTCCGTCAGTAAGTGCAGACAGTGCTTATGCGCATGATGTTATTTTAACTGCTGAAGCGGTTAAAGAAAGTCTTGAAAAAGCAGGTTGTGATTTTGTTGAATTATGTGAAACTCCAGGCTACCCGATAGTTTATGGTGAAAAGATGATTGACAAAAATCTTCCGACTGTTTTAGTGTACGGACATTATGATGTGCAACCAGCAGATCCAGTAGAATTATGGACTTCGCCACCTTTTGAACCCGTAATCAAAAAGACAGAAATTCATCCTGAAGGAGCTATTTTTGCTCGTGGTGCTTGTGATGATAAAGGACAAATGTATATGCATGTGAAAGCATTCGAATATATGATTCAAAATGATTGCTTGCCTTGTAACGTGAAATTCATGATTGAAGGAGAAGAGGAAGTAGGTTCGAAAAGTTTAAGCTGGTTTGTAGAACGCAACCAAGAAAAATTAGCGAACGACGTTATATTAATTTCTGATACTGGAATGATTTCTAACACACAACCGTCAATTACAACTGGTCTTCGTGGTTTAAGTTACGTTGAGGTTGAAGTTACTGGTCCAAATAGAGATTTACACTCAGGTTTATATGGAGGAGCAGTTGCTAATCCAATTAATGTGTTGACGAAGATGATTGCTTCGCTTCACGATGAGAATAATCACATTACCGTTCCCGGTTTTTACGATAAAGTAGAAGAACTTTCGACTGTTGAAAGAGCTGAAATGGCAAAAGCACCGTTTTCATTAGATAATTATAAAAAGGCATTAGATATTGATGAGGTTGAAGGTGAAGCAGGTTATGTAACGAATGAAAGAAACTCAATCCGTCCTACTTTGGATGTAAATGGAATTTGGGGTGGTTATACGGGTGAAGGGGCAAAAACGGTTATCGCAAGTAAAGCTTTCGCTAAGATTTCTATGCGTTTAGTACCAAATCAAGATTGGGAAGAAATCACACAATTATTTAAAACTCATTTTGAAAGCATTGCACCAAAATCGGTAAAAGTAAAAGTTACACCGCATCATGGTGGTCAAGGTTATGTGACACCAATTGACAGCGTTGGCTACAGAGCGGCTAACAAAGCTTATACAGAAACATTTGGAGTTCCAGCGATTCCTGTTCGTTCAGGCGGTAGTATTCCAATTGTAGCGTTGTTTGAGAAAGAATTGAAAAGTAAAACTATTTTAATGGGATTTGGATTAGATAGTGATGCAATTCACTCGCCAAACGAACATTTTGGTATTTTCAATTACCTAAAAGGTATCGAGACGATTCCATTGTTTTACAAGTATTTTGTAGAAATGAACAAATAATACAAAGTAAGCCATTCGAGAGAGTGGCTTTTTTTATTCTAGTAAAATCCAATCGTTATGCCAAAAATAATCCCATTTGGCAATCACAAAGTCTTGCTCTGGGTTAATTAATGTTTTGTATTCCCCATTGTTGATGTTGTTTTTGCAATCGATATAAATACTAACATCTTGCCCTTTATATTCTTCTTTAATGTGCTGGCAATACTGCCAAATAAAATCGGGTTTAGTTGCTAAAGATCTGGCTTGTTTTGAGGAAAGATTTTTATTGTAGTCGTATGAAGTAGTTTCTTGCGTGGCGTTGTTTTTTATTTTAATTGAAATAAATCCATCTCTTTGTCGCAACATCATACGCCAACTTAAGCGATGGCCTTCTTCGGTCCAAAGCACATCGCCTTCAATCAAATGATGTCTCAATGGTAACAGCAGTTGAATGAATAAAAAGGGAATAAAAAAATATAAAAATGTTTTCTTTCCGAAGTAATTATATTCTTGAATTGAATCAATTTCGGGTTTCTTTTTAAAAAATAGCTGTCGGATTTTTCCCGGAGGATAAAAGAACAAACTGAACGTTAACGCGAAAAAAGGAAAAATTCCGATTTGTAAAAAAATCGCATTAAATAGATGAAAAGTTAAGGACGCTAAAAGCGCAATGGTTCTCGTTTTCTTAAATAATAACAGTGGCACTATTAATAAGTCGAAAAGAATTCCGGTGTAAGCAATGAAAATATAGAAATATTTATGGGTAAAAACCTGAAGTAAATGTTTGTTAGATGTTGTTCCTTCTAGTAATAATTTCGTAAAAGAGCCATCGAGCCAATCGGGATAAAATTTTGCTAAAGCAGCATACGTGTAAACGATCGTAACTTGGACAATAAATAACAAACTTACCCAATAAGGCATTGCACGTTCTTCTTTAAATCTATTTTGTTTTACATCTAGAGAGGCATAGCGATTTGCTGGTAAAAAAACCATAAAGAAGCTAATAATCAGTAGTAAATAGTAATGATTATTGTATGATGATTTTTGCATAAAGTAAACGCCCGCCCACAGAATAGTATAGCTAATTATTGCAAATTTGTAGCGATATCCAAGCATTATAAACAAGCCTAAAATTCCCATGAGTACGAAATAAAAGTACATTCCATAACCTGGTAAAGGTTGCAGCCATTCTAAGCCAATGAAGGAAAATGTAAATTCTGGTGTAATCAAAACATTTTTTACCCAACCGGTTATGATTGCACCAAAACTTTCACATGCAATCAAAAACCCGAAGAATATTCGAAAAACGATTAACGGTGCATTGTCTATGCTTTTAAAGAAGTGTTGTTTCATGCTGGCTTATAAAATCCAATGAAAATTGCTTGTCTTTATCGAGCTGACTTTGTAGTTCGGCTAATGATTCAAATTTCTTTTCAGATCGTATATGTTCTAATACAGAAATCGTCAGGTTTTTACCGTAAATGTCTTCATTAAAATTAAAAAAGTGAACCTCAATTGTTTGTTCGTTGTCTCCAATTGTTGGGTTTTTACCGATGTTCATCATTCCGTAAAGTAGCTTATTTTTAATTTCACACGAAACAATGTAAACGCCAGTTTTAGGGATTAATTTGTAGTTTTCTTTGATTTGAATATTTGCAGTTCGATAGCCAATGATTCTTCCGTTTTTTTTACCTTCAACCACTTGGCCCGAGAAAGAGTACGGAATTCCTAAATAATCATTTGAAATTTTTACATTTCCGTCTAAAAGTGCCTTTCTAATTTTTGTGGAACTCACCGAAATAGCATCAATTTCTTTGGCTGAAATTTGTTCTACTTCAAAATTATATTTCTTCCCGAAGCTTATCAAATCATCAATATTAGCACTTCTATTAATGCCAAAGCGATGATCGTATCCAATAATTATTTTGTGAATGTTTAATTGCTTTACTAATACGTTTTTAACAAAATCTTCGGCAGTTAGTTTGGAGAAGGTTTCGTCAAATGGATGAACAATTAAAGAGTCAATGCCGAAATTATCTAATAATGTTGCTTTTTCATCGATTGTGTTAAGCAGTTTTATGTTCACATCTTGGTTTAAGACCATTCGAGGATGTGGAAAAAAAGTAAGCACAACAGATTCATACAATCCATCGGCTGTAGCCTTTTTTAATTTACCCAAAATAGATTGATGCCCGATGTGAACACCGTCGAAAGTTCCGAGGGTGAAAATCGTTTTCTTTTTGGAAGAATAGCTAAAAATGGAATTGTAGGTTTTCAATTTTAATAAAAAATTAAACACAAAGATAAAGTCTTAAAGTCGGAATATGAATTTTTTATTCCCATAAACCATAAATAGTCCTCAATATTTCGATTTCTCACTTAATATCTAATATAGTTAGAGTGGTAAGAGCTTTTTAACGTATTTTATGCTCTGATAAATTTTGAAATTTGTTGCCTTTTAATTGAGTAGAAAGCAACGCGGTGCTGTAAGGCAAGTGGTTTGTATGAAAATTATTTTCTTTTATATATTACTGTTATATTTAGAATCTCTTTTTTTGATAAATAATGAAAATTGTATTTTTTTTGGTTTTTTTTGATATATTTGCTAATTATTAACCATTTCTTTTATACAAATGAAAAAAAAAATACACTATTTATTAATATTTATTCTGCTTACTAGTTTTTCTTTTGGGCAAAATAAATTATGGTCTAAGGTTTCTGAAGAGAAATTAAATAAACTTGATAAGATGGAAAGAGGTGTTTTTCCTTCAAAATATCATTTATATCAATTAGATCTCGATAATTTAAAACGATTATTGATGCGTGCTCCAATGGAGAATCCGACGTTATCTTCGGATTTAATTATTCAGTTTCCTACTTCAAAAGGTGATTTGGTTAACTTTAAAGTTTTTGAAGCGCCAGTTATGGAAAAGGAGTTATCGGACAAGTTTCCTTCAATTCGTTCTTATGCTGCGCAGGGAATGGAAGATCCATCAATAACATTAAGATTTAGTATAACAGATTTTGGACTGCACGTTATGTCATTGTCTGGTGAGGACGGTATGTATTATATTGATACTTATACGAAAGACTTAAATAATTATATTGTCTATAACAGAAGCGACGTTCAAAAAGTCCGTTCTTTTGGATGTTTTGTAGAAGATGAAGATGAACCACAATTACAAAATGAAGTTTTAGAACAAAGAGTCAATGATGGTAATTTAAGACAGTACAGATTAGCAATTGCTTGTACAGTTGAGTACGCGGCCTTTCACTTAAATGCTGCAGGAACTCCAGTTTCATCATCTTTAGCAGTAAAAAAAGCAGTGGTTCTGTCTGCTATGGTTGTTTCTTTAACTAGGCTGAATGGTGTTTATGAGAGAGAAATGGCTGTAAGAATGAACTTGGTCGGTAATAATGATAAGGTTATTTTTATTGATTCTGATCAGTTTACTAATTCACCAGCTATGCTTAATGAAATTCAAGATATTGTAAATGCTGAGATTGGAGTCAATAACTATGATATGGGTCATGGCTTTTGTACAACTGATTCAGGGGTTGCTCAAGTTTCATCAGTTTGTAGTAGCGGTAAAGCTAGAGGTATTACAGGGCAGTTAAATCCTGTGGGAGATCCTTTTGATATCGATTATGTAGCGCATGAAATGGGGCATCAATTTGGAGCTCTTCATACGCAAAACAATCCTTGTAATAGATCAGATGATTCTGCTTTTGAGCCTGGAAGCGCTAGCACTATATTAGGTTACGCTGGAATATGCGCTCCTAACGTGCAAACAGGTTCAGATGCTTACTTTCATGCAAGAAGTATTCAGCAGATGACAAATTTTGTCACTAATAGTGCTAATTGTAGAACACTTTTTGCTACTTCAAATGTTGCGCCGGTAGTTAATGCTGGACTAAGTTATACAATCCCAAACGGGACAGCTTTTAAATTAACAGGCTCCGCTACAGATTCAAATGGTGATGCATTGACTTATTGTTGGGAGCAATATAATAATGAAGTAAGTGTGCAACCACCTTCAGCTTCTGCTGTTGGAGGTCCGAATTTTCGTTCTCGCATGCCGAGTTCATCTCCAACTCGATTTTTCCCGCAATTTCAAGATGTTTTAGCTGGCTCTTTAACGCCAACTTGGGAAGTAATTCCTAATGTTGCCAGAACGATGAACTTTGCTTTAACTGTTAGAGATAATCGCTTAGGCGGAGGTATGTCTAACCGTGGTAATATGACAGTTACAACTGCAGCTGTTGGTCCTTTTAAAGTAACTAGTCCATTGGTTGGTGCTTCTTTAGATATGAATAGTACACAGACTATTACATGGGATGTAGCTGGAACAACTGGGAATGGAATAAATACTGTAAATGTTAATATTTTACTTTCTACTGATGACGGCGCTACCTTTACAACTTTACTAGCTAACACGCCAAATGATGGTTCTCAAGCTGTAACTATGCCTTCTGTTCCTGCAGTTAAATGTAGAATCATAGTGGAAGCTGTTGGAAATATTTTCTACGCTGTCTCTTCTAATTTCTCTATTGGATATGTTATCACTACAACATGTAATACTTATACTAATAATGCAGTAGTAGCTATTCCAGATGGAGTAGGTGCAAATGCGATGGGCCAGGTTGCTGTTAAGACTATAACAATACCTGCGCCTGGATCTGTAATTACTGATGTAAACGTTACAGTTGGACTTAATCATTCTTATCCTAGAGATGTTGTGATTGCGCTGAATCACCCAGATGATTCACAGGTATACCTTTGGAATAAAAATTGCCAGAACACACCTAAAGACTTCGAATATATTTTTGATGATTCTGCTGATTTTGCTGTTCCAGCTACTGGTTGTACAGCAGTGTCAGGCTCTTGGAGACCTACAGGTTTGTTAAGTGGTTTTAATGGTAAAAATAGTACTGGAGTTTGGACATTGTTATTTGGTGATACGAAAAGTGGTAGTACGGGTTCCATAAGAAACTGGAGTATAGAAATTTGTTCGCAGACAATTGTTCTGGCTTCAGAATCATATGGCTTAGAAGATTTTTCATTGTATCCTAATCCAAATAACGGAAATTTCAATATTCAGTTTAATTCAAACTCAGGAAATGAAATTAAAGTTAATGTTCACGATATGAGCGGTAGAGCTATTTTTAATAGATCTTATGATAATATGGGATTGTTTAATGAAACGTTACAGCTAAGCAACGCTCAGGCGGGTGTTTACATTGTAACTATCCAAGATGGTTCTAGAAAAGAAGTTAAGAAAATTGTTGTTCAGTAATTTTTTTAACACGTAAAAAGGGCGGAAGTATTTAATACTTCCGCCCTTTTTTATTTTTATAAAGCTTTACTAAACATTAGTAATTGACAGTGCTTTTAATCTTTTTTATTTTTTGATCGATATTTGGAATTTCAAAATCGGTTTCGAAATAAATTTGGTTTTTGTCTTTAATGATGTTTAATTTTCCTTGATTTACTTTGTAAATACCAGCTTGTCCTCTGCAGAAACAATGTTTTCCATAAATCATTTTAACGGACTGGAGCTCATTATTTTGTAAATCGGTCGTAATGTTAAATGAATTAGGTATTTCAAATAGAACTTCTTCTCTGTAGCTATTATCTTGTAAAGTAGTGTCAATTTTTTTATTGTATTCGAATTTGATTACAGAAGTTTCTAGATTGTCATTTAGTGTATAATAAATCGAACCAATATCATCTGTTTTTATAGATAAACTTTTGTTTTCGAACAAAACTGTTGTGCAATCACCGTCAGTAGGACAATCAGCAGCTGACTTTTGTTCAATATTTGATTCGATGCTACTCTTCTTTATGCAAGTGCAACTTATAGTTAAAGCACTCAATAGTAAAATTACCTGTTTAATCATTATCTTGCAGTTTGAAATGTTATTATTTTCCGTTGTAAACGTTCATTGTTTCGTTTAATCCTGCTAGTGCAAACGATTTGACTATTTCAGAACTTAGGAGTAATCGTCCTTTTAAGTGTTCCTTTTCTTCTTCGTCCCATTCGCCTAAAACGTAATTAACTTGTTGTCCTTTTTTAAAGGCATCACTGATTCCAAATCTAAAACGTGGATATTCAGTTGAGTTGAGTAAGAGTTGAATGTTTTTTAGACCATTATGACCACCATCACTACCTTTCGTCTTGATTCTAATCGTGCCAAATGCCAAATTTAGATCATCGGTGATCACTAACATGTTATTCTTTTCGATGTTCTCTTTTTCAAGCCAATATTTTACTGCCTTCCCGCTTAAATTCATATAAGTGTTAGGTTTCAGAAAAATAAGTGTTCTTCCCTTAATTTTAAGTTGAGCAATTTCTCCTAACTTAGATGTTTGAAAAGAAATACCTTCCTGATTTGCAATATAGTCTAGTATTTTAAAACCAATATTATGTCGTGTGTTGACATATTCTGAGCCGATATTTCCTAGCCCAACAATTAAAAATTTCTTCATCGGAATTTGTTCTTCTGGTTTGTTTTTGCTAAAAATTTTTAAAATCCAATTCATCTTGTAAAAGTAATATAAAGTTCCGCAATTTTAAACATAAAAAAAGCACCAGTAAAAACTGGTGCTTTTGTAATATAGGTTGAAAGAAAATTATTTTTTCTTTTTTGCTGCTCCACCTTTTTCAGCTTTTGCTGCTTCTTGAGCTGCTTTCATCGCTGCACGAGAGATTCTTACTTGACAAACTACAGTATTGTCAACATGCATAAATTTGTAATCTTTAGATTCTAATTGCGTAACGTATAATTTGTTACCCATTTCTAATTTAGAGATATTAGCTTCAATAAAGTCAGGTAAATCTTTAGGTAATGCTTTTACTTTTAAACGACGTTGGTTTAAACGTAAAACACCTCCTAATAATACACCTGGAGAAGTTCCTGTAACTTTAACTGGTACTTCCATAACGATTTCTTTGTCGTCACTTAATTGGAAGAAGTCAATGTGAAGAATTCTGTCATTCACTGGGTGAAACTGAATGTCTTGCATAATTACATTATAAGATCCACCATTTAACTCAACTACAACTGTATGTGCGTTTGGAGTGTAAACTAATCCTTTAAATGCTCTTTCGTCTGCAATAAAGTGAACTGGTTGATTTCCTCCGTATATAACGCAAGGAACCATTCCAGCATCACGTACGGCTTTAGTTGCCTTTTTACCTACGTTTTCTCTTTCTGATCCTTTAATCGTAATTGATTTCATTGTAAAATATATATAATTAATAAAAAATACTTATTCATTTTCAATAAAAATCCCAAAATTTTATTTTAAAACTTTTATTGATGGTTATTGTTGATTTTTACATCAAGAACTTACCGCTTATTGAGTTGTTGTTTTGTACCATTTGCATTACTTCGGCAAATAATGGTGCGCAACTTACAACTTTTATTTTCTTTGATTCTTTCTTTAACGGAATAGAATCAGTAACAATTAACTCTAATAATTGAGAATTTTCAATTTTCTCATACGCATCGCCAGATAAAATAGCATGTGTGCAAATTGCTCTAACACTCAAAGCTCCTTTTTCCATCATTACATCGGCTGCTTTCGCTAAAGTCCCACCAGTATCGATCATGTCATCCACTAAGATTACATTTCTACCTTTAACTTCTCCTATAAGTTCCATAGAGTCAATAACATTCGCTTTTTTGCGTTGTTTATAACAAACCACTACGTCAGATTCTAAAAATTTAGAATAAGCATAAGCTCTTTTCGAACCTCCCATATCTGGAGATGCGATCGTTAAATTTTCTAAATTTAAACTTCTCACATAAGGTAAAAAGATGGTAGATGCGAATAAATGATCTACTGGTTTTTCAAAGAAACCTTGAATTTGGTCAGCATGTAAATCCATAGTCATGATTCGAGTAGCTCCTGCAGTTTCTAGTAATTTTGCTACTAGTTTTGCTCCGATCGGTACTCTTGGCTTGTCTTTTCTGTCTTGTCTTGCCCAACCAAAGTAAGGGATAACTGCTGTTATGTGTCTGGCAGAAGCTCTTTTAGCTGCGTCTATCATTAATAACAATTCCATTAAGTTATCTGCACTTGGAAATGTAGAACAAACTAGAAATACGCGTAATCCTCTTATTGATTCTTCAAAAGAAGGCTGAAACTCGCCATCACTATAGATTGAGAACGTAACCTTACCTAGAGGAACATTGTACTTTTCAGCAATTTGTTCGGCTAGATACACACTTTGAGAACAGGCAAAAATTTTAGCTTCTGGTTCTTGATACAGCATGTTAATTTATTGTTTAGTAGTTAGTTAGTGTTGTGTCGTTTTAACGAGGTGCAAATTTAGAAATAAAATCGGACTCTGAAAGGATATTTTTAACTATTTTTTGATGAATTGCGAAAATATTTTTTACATTTGCACTCACTTAATGATACAAACATCATTTCCATTGCCCGGATGGCGGAATTGGTAGACGCGCACGACTCAAACTCGTGTACGAAAGTGTGCGGGTTCGATTCCCGCTCCGGGTACTTAACCAGCCTTTTCAAGAACTTCTTGAAAAGGCTTTTGCTTTCTCCACTATTCACAATTCTCAAATCTCCACAAACATTTTTTTAAAAACAAATAATAAATTTGTTTTTAAAACAGCAATAATTTAAATTTAGCCACTTCAACTGACTGTATTTCTTTGTTTTATAAAATACGGTCAGAAGGAATGGTAATTTGAGTGCTTATGATAAAAATAACCGTTGACGAAAATAATAAAGGCAATGTACCTAGTAACGGAAAGATAGTTTTTAATCCAAATATCTCGCTAAAGCCAGAAAGCATTGCGAAGTGTGTTGAGTTTGCTGGAATCATGGCTTATGGCGAAGGGTTTCATAATCCAAATTCATTTGGAGCAAATACAAACTGTCGAAAGGAAAAAGAGATATTCAAAAATACGCTTCAAGGTAAAATAGCAGAATTGGCATTTTATAATTACATGGCAAAAGCAGGATTTAAACCCGATGCTATTCCTGATTTTGGCGTTTGGGGAAAAGGAAAATGGGAAGATTGTGATTTCACATTTAAGAACGGTGCAATCAATGTTTCAATTAAAAGCACGAAGCATTTTGGAAATTTACTACTGTTAGAGAAAGACAGATACAACGAAAATGGCGAATATCTTGAAGCTGTGGAAAAGTCCCAACCCATAAAACACCATTATATTTTTATGATTCGAGTGAAGGGAGTTGAAAAAGATAATCCAGCCGAATATTTAGCACCTTATGAAAATATAAGTGTAGAAGTAACAGGTTATATTACAAACGATTGTTTTAAAAAGTTAATCCATCAGAACCAGCTCATTAAAAAAGGTTTGATCATTGGAATTCCAATGATCGTTGATAATTATTATACCTGTTCCAGTGATTTATTGCGTCCTGAAGCTTTTAAAATGAAGTAGTACGAAGTTTTAAAATTTTGCTAATCCCAAATATTAAGATGATATTACTCTTCACTTTCGCCCAAATTGATTGCATTCATAATGCTTGCTGCTATTCGTTCAATTACGGGAACAGTCACTGAATTCCCAGCTTGTTTGTACAGTTGCGCATTAGAAACAGTTGAAGGTAAAACGAAATTTTCTGGATATCCTTGAAATAAGAAGCATTCCTTAGGAATCAATTTTCTAATACCGGTATTGGTTAATACTAAAGGCACATTATGACCGCCAGTTCCCATGTTAGCTGTTAAAGTAGGACAAACATTACTTTTATTTTCACGCGTATATTGTCTTCTCCATTGATAAATAGTGTTTTTATTCACCATTTCTTCTTGTAATTTTGGAAACATATATTTGTCTTCGCGATAATAAAATTTCTCATCAATTTTATCACTACTCAAGATGTCCGATATTTCTTTTTTTAGCTTTATTGGTTCGGGAAAGTTGAAATGGTCTTTGTATAAATTCGTGCCGTCTTCTTCATCTCTAAAACAAACCATATAGATTCGCTCCCTGTTTTGTGGTACATTTCCAAAATCTTTGGTGTTCAAAACCGCAGCCTGAAAAGAGTATCCATTTGCATTCATAGCTTCTTCAATTATTCGGAAGGTTTTGCCTTTATCATGACCTTTTAAATTCTTGACATTTTCTAAAAAAACTACTTTCGGTTTGCCCAATGCATTAATATAGTCAACAATTCGAAAGAAATGGTTCCCGCGTTCATCCGTGAAGCCTTTTCGATATCCCGCCACAGAAAAAGGTTGGCACGGAAAACCAGCAGTTAACACATCCACTTTTGGCAATTCATTCGGGTCTAACGCCCAAATATCCGCCTCGTGTAAATTGTGCTCAAAATTAGCTCTATAAGTAATGCAAGCGTTTTTGTCTATTTCGTTCGCCCATTCTAGTTTAAAACCTGAATTCTTGAAACCTAAACAAATACCACCCACACCCGCATATAAACTACCAACTGTGATTTCCTTTTTAACCATTTTTTTGATTTTTTCGCAACATTAAACACCTCAAAAGTGTTTCAGGTGCAAATGTAATAAATGAAGTTCAATTTCGATTTTAAAAGTCGAGTTGAATTTTTAAATAGTAGGTTTAATAGTATAATATTGATTTATTCTTTAAGATTAATCTTCCCACGCACAAAGTGAAAGCCCTAAATTTTGCGCTTCTTTTTTAGTTACTGCCTTTATTTGGTGCTTGCAATTACTAAGGCCTCTGCAAGATTTTGATAAATGATACTTTTTTGCACCTTTAGAAACACAAATATAAACATCACTTTGAATCGAATTAAAAGATGTTAATAGAACAATCGTTAATAATGCAACTAGTTTTTTCATAGCTGCTTTCTTTAATTAGAATTAATTACTGTCATGTCTTCAAACCAAATTTCAGTTGTTATTGGGATATGATCCGAAATTCTTCGAGCTTGCTGCAGTGTTTCAAAAGCAGTATAAAAATGGAGTGCTTTTGAGTTTTTTAAACTTACTTTATTTGAATTATACCAAATATTGTCAAATTCAGAGGCCAAACATTCACCTTCCTTGCAAGCTTTCTTTAAGGATGTTTTCTGATTTACGAAAGCGCTTTTATAACCCATTTTCTTCAAAGGATTAAAAACGGTATGCGATTGTGGACAATTAAAATCACCCACAAAAATCAAATTTAATGTCGGATAAAGTGCGGGTAGAAATTTGAAATATTTAATTTCAGTTTCGGGTTGCATTTTTTTAGTAATAGCGTGAAAATTAACCATTGTAAATTCATGTCCGTTGTAATCAAAAGTACAATAATAAGGCTCGCGGTCAATTTCTAAAGCATAGTTTTTTTCCAACCAAGGCCTTCCAACTCTTTTAACTTTACTCGTTTTCCACAAATAAGCGTAGCGCTCTGTTTTGTAAGCACTGCTAATTGTTGGGTCGCTTATCGCATAATCCCATTTGGAACCTTTGCGGTTCAGTTCGTCTGCCAACTTCGCTACAGCTTGCGAGCCTCCATATCCAGCAACAACTTCTTGCAAAGCTATAACATCATAATCTTTTAGAATAGAAGCTATATAAGATATGGTTTGATCAGATTTAGATTTACCCAAGTTTTCTATATTCCAAGACATAATCTTGACCTGTGAGAAGCTAAGGGTAGAAATAAAGAGCCAAAAAATAAGAAGTAAGGGGTGAATTTTCAAGGCAATATATTTTGGAGAATCAAAACTAAGAAAGACTTTTGGTTAAAACTAATCCATCGGGTTTAACCCAAATTTTTTATTAACTTTTTTATTGATATTTTTTGGGAGTAATATTTTAAAATAACTGGAGTTTTAGTTTCGGATGGATTATCGTATATTAAAACATTATGAATTTCATAAATCTTTAAAAGTCGTAGATACAATTTTTCAATATAACTTTTTTAATAATTGAAAAAGTTATACAATCGCTAACCTCTGAATAAAAAGAAATCATCTTTCATATCCTCAATAAGTGCATCTTCATTGGTGATAATGTAGTTAATTGCTCTAGTTGTGAATTCATTTCCTTTCTCGGTCAGCGAAACCACATCATTTTTAATTGTGACCAAATTGTTTTTTACTGCCAAATTTAGCACTGCTTTACTTCGCACTTTATGCCAATTGATGTGTTCATTCAAATGATTTACATGTCGCTCTTCCACTTCAGTATGATTGGTAAGATGTAGAATAAATGTTATTAATGATACTTCTAGTCGTTGTTGTTTTTCGCGATATAAAACGGCGAATAATCCTTTGCTTGGCGCGAATAAATACACTACTAAAAAAACCAAACCTAACATTGTTGCAATACTACCAGCAATCGAAGCGTCTAAATAGTTTGCAGCCCAATAACCAGAAATAGCACTAAATACACCAAACAAACAAGCTAACGCAATCATTTTCTTCAAGTTTGTAGTCAGTAGATAAGCGGTAGCTGCTGGAGCAATCATTAAAGCCACGACTAAAATTGCACCAACAGCATCAAACGCACCAACTGTAGTAACCGAAGCAACGCTCATTAATCCATAATGCAATATTGCTGGCGAGAAACCTAAGGAAGTGGCAAGGCCAGCATCAAAAGTGCTCATCTTTAATTCTTTGTAAAATGCAAATAAAAGTCCAAGTGTAAAAGTCAAAATAATTCCAATTACCCAAAGTGACTTCGGACCTAAGTCCATATCATTATAATACAAACGATCGAAAGGAGTAAAGGCTAATTCACCTAAAAGTACGGCATCAATATCGAGATGGACATCATTTGCGTATTTTGCAATCATAATGACACCAATGCTAAAAAGCGCAGGAAAAACTAATCCAATCGCCGTATCTTCTTTTACCAATTTCGTTTGCTGAATTTTCTCAACCATTACTACAGTCAAAACTCCAGTTATTGCGGCTAATAAAATTAGTAAGGGCGAATTTAAATCTTGGGTAATAAAAAAACCAACCACGATTCCAGGTAAAATAGAATGGCTAATCGCATCGCTAATCATTGCCATTTTTCGAAGGACCAAAAAGGTTCCGGGAATAGCGCAGGCAATAGCAACTAAACTCGCGATAAGCTGAATTTCAAATTGGGCGTTAGTCATCTTTTAGATTTTGATTGTACATTGTTGTGGCTGCTTTTACGCCTTCAGGAGTTAGACTCCACATTTCACCCTTTAGCGTCACGTAATTTTTATTTACCAAATGGCGAAGTCCTTTTCGACTATATCCTTGAAAATTATTTAAAATTTTAATGGCGTGCGGATGCGAAACATCTTCATGATCTTCCACAATATGATACATAAAAGTCAAAGTTTTCTGAAGTTCCAAAGCATTTCGGTTTTGAATCAATCGTATTTGTCTAAAAAGCAATCCTCTTTTTGGCGAAAATATAAACGATAGTAATACAAAAGTCGAAGCCACTAAAACAATCACAGGTCCGGTAGATAAGTTATTTTGAGTCGAGCTAATTGCAGTTCCAAAAACACCGGCACTAGCTCCTAAAATAGCTGCTAGAAAAACCATTAAACCTAAACTATTTGTCCATTGTCTTGCTGCAGCAGCTGGAGCTAATAACATTGCACTCATCAAAACTACACCAACCGTTTGTAAACCTAAAACGATAGCAAGTACAATAAAAGTCGTGATTAATATATCTATAAATTTGGTATTGAAGCCTAAAGTTTGTGCATAATCTTTATCAAAAAGTAAAATTTTAAATTCTTTCCAAAAGAGTAAAAGCACGATCAAGCATAAACCCGTGACGATACTCATCAACCAAACATCACTTTCTACTAATGTTGCCGCTTGTCCAAAAAGGTATTTGTCTAACCCAGCCTGATTCGCATTTGGTTGCTTCTGAATAAACGTCAGCAACAGCATTCCAAATCCGAAGAATACCGATAAAATAAGTCCTAAGGCAGTGTCCGATTTTAGATGTGTTTTTGTTGTAATACCTCTAATCCATAAAGTGCCGAGAAGTCCACTGATTAAAGCACCAACTAATAATACATTGGTGTCTTTTGAACCTGTAATCAGAAAAGCCAATGCAATTCCAGGCAAAGCAGCGTGAGAAATAGCATCACCCAATAAACTCTGTTTTCGAAGCACTGCAAAACTACCCAACATTCCCGTGACGCCACCTAAAACGGCAGTTCCTAACGTGATTGTTCGTAGTGTATAATCGCTTGAAGCAAGTTTTATATAGTCAATTATATCCATATTATTTCTGAATACTAACTTTGTAATTGATGCCGTAAGTCTTCGTCAAATTGTCATCATTAAAGATATCTTTAACTGGACCTGTTGCAATTTTCTTTACGTTCAAAAAGGTTACCCAATCAAAATATTCTGGAACGGTTTGCAAATCGTGATGTACTACAACAACTGTTTTTTTTGCTTTTCGAAGTTCTTTTAAAATATTGATAATTGCTACTTCTGTAGTGGCATCAACACCTTGAAAAGGTTCGTCCATAAAGTAAATTTCTGCATCTTGAACTAAAGCTCTTGCTAAAAAGATACGCTGCTGTTGGCCACCAGAAAGTTGACTGATTTGTCTGCTTTTAAAAGAAAGCATTCCCACTTTTTCAAGTGCTTCCAAAGCTCTTTTTTTCTCGTTGGCACCTGGTCTTTTGATCCAGCCTAAACTTCCGTAAGTTCCCATCATCACTACATCAAGCGCCGTTGTTGGGAAATCCCAATCTACACTTCCTTTTTGTGGAACATAAGCAACTTTTTTGCGTTGGGTATTATAAGGTTTGTCAAATATGGTTACACTTCCAGCAATGGGTTTCAAAATTCCTAAAATCGCTTTGATTAAGGTTGATTTTCCGGCACCATTTGGACCTACAATTGCCATCAAAACACCTTCAGGAATCTGTAAGTCGATATCCCAAAGAACCGGTTTGTAGTTGTAAGCTACCGTTAAGTCATCTACTTTTACTGCTATTTTTTCCATTATTTCAGCGCA
This sequence comes from Flavobacterium ardleyense, assembly GCF_042686085.1. Classification (GTDB taxonomy): domain Bacteria; phylum Bacteroidota; class Bacteroidia; order Flavobacteriales; family Flavobacteriaceae; genus Flavobacterium; species Flavobacterium ardleyense. Next base: position 148,943 of record NZ_JBHUOL010000012.1, on the reverse strand, counting down.
CTAACTATGGTGTGAACATTAAATTTAAACATTCCAATATAAGTTCCTTCTGGTGTTCCTGGATTTCCCAAAGCATCGGAAAATAAAGTGCCTCCAATAACAACTTCATGTTTTTTTGAATTTACAGCGGCTTTTAAAGCTTCTACCGTTCTTCTAGGAACTGAACTTTCTATGAATACTGCTTTAACTTTGTGATCAATAATATAAGCGGCAGTTTTCTGCACATCTTGGACGCCCGCTTCTGTTGCGGTTGATAAGCCTTGCAAACCAACGACATCAAATTTATATGCTTTGCCAAAATAATTAAAAGCATCATGAGCGGTAACTAATCGGCGTTTGTCTTCAGGAAGTGTGGCGATTTCAGCTTCTATTTCTTCTTTCAGCACTTTTAATTTCTCTAAATAAGTAACTGCATTTGCTTTAAAATACTCTTTATGTTCTGGAAGCGCCTCTGAAAGTTGCTTTTCAACAAAAACAGTGATTAATTCCCAATTCTTAACATCAAACCAAATATGTGGATCATAATTCGATTCAAAAAGCGTAGAACCAATTAAATCTTTTTTGTCCAAAGCATCAGAAATAGCAACTGTATTAATATTTTGACGTTTCATTTTTTCAAAAACTTCAACCAGTTTCCCTTCTAAATGAAGACCGCTGTATAAAATCATGTTGGCGTTTGATAGTTTTGAAACATCGCCTTCGCTAGCTTTGTAAAGATGTGGATCAACTCCAGCACCCATCAAACCTTGCACTTCTACTTTGTCACCGCCAATATTTTCGACAAGATCTGTAATCATAGAAGTTGTGGTAATAATATGGAATTTACCATCTTTTGGTCTAGTGTCTTTGCAACTTAATAACGAAACGCTAAGAAGCGCAAGTAAGATCAATTGTTTCATAAGTCTAATCATTTAGTGCGAAGTTATAAAAAAAAGATGATTAATAAATATTTTTTTAGTCTCAACTAAAAAAATAATACGAGAAAGCGTAATTATGTGTGCGTAAAAGTAAAACAAGATGGCAATGAGCTCTTTAGATGTTCAATTATTCGTCGTTTTAGTTCTCAGAAAAATTTCATGTCTAATTTAAATTATTTCTCAACTCTTTTCTCATTTATAAACAAAGAACCACTTCATTAAGAAGTGGTTCTTTTAGGTATATTTTATACTTATTAAGAAATTAAATTTTTTCCCCTTTTGTATTTCAGATTCTTTTTTCCAGCAACACCATTGATTTTTGAAATTACAATTGTTGTTGCTAAAGCGTTTCTTTCAACCAACCAAAAAATTCTTTTTGCCAAGCCATTGCATTATGCGGTTTTAAAACCCAGTGATTTTCGTCTGGAAACAATACGAATTTACTTTTAATTCCTTTTAATTGCGCAGCTTGAAAAGCTTCTTGTCCTTGTCCAATTGGCACACGGAAATCTTTACCACCTTGAATAATTAAAATCGGAGTGTTCCAATTGTTTACATTATTAATTGGATTGAATTCATTGTATGTTTTTTGTGCAATTGCATTGTCTTTTTCCCAATATGCTCCACCTGAATCCCAATTCGAAAAGAAGACTTCTTCAGTTGTTCCGTACATACTTTGGGTATTGAAAACACCACAGTGCGAAATAAATGTTTTGAAACGATTTTGGTGAATTCCCGCTAAATAAAATACGGAATAACCACCATAACTTGCGCCAATTGCACCTAAACGAGTTTTGTCAACATAAGATTCTTTAGCAACATCATCAATAGCTGATAAATAATCATCCATAACCTGTCCGCCCCAGTCACCACTAATTTTTTCATTCCATTCCACACCATGTCCTGGCATTCCTCTTCTGTTTGGTGCTACAATAATATAACCTTGAGAAGCCATTAATTGTAAATTCCATCGGAAAGAATAAAATTGGGTTAAAGCACTTTGTGGTCCACCTTGGCAATATAAAAGTGTTGGATATTTCTTGGTTTTATCAAAATTTGGAGGTAAAACTACCCAAACCAACATTTGTTTTCCGTCTGTTGTAGTAACCCAACGTTTTTCTGATTTAGTCATAGCGATATTACTATACATCGCGTCATTTACTTTCGTAATTTGTTTCCATGATTTCTTCTTTAAATCATACGAATATACTTCTGGTGCATGATTGTGGTCATTTCTAGTGAGTAAAACACTAGTTCCCACAAATCCAACGATTGAATTCACGTCGAAATCACCATCTGTTAATTGCGTAACACGAACTGCGATTCTTGTCAAACCAGGGAAATTTACTTCAAAAAGTTGTTTCGTACCTTTAATTGGTGCTACAAAATAAACTTTTTTGCCATCTGCTGACCAAGTGAAAGCATCAACTGTTCCATCCCAATTCGCCGTTAAATTAAGGTCAACACCTTTATGACGAACGATAATATCATTTTTATCAGCTTCATAACCATCACGCTTCATTTGCAACCAAGTCAAATCACCGCTTGGCGAAAATTGTGGTGCTAAATCGTATCCTAAATTTCCTTCGGTAAGGTTTTTAGTTGTTTTTGCAGCTACATCATATTCATATAAATCTGTATTTGTTGAAGTAGCATAAGCAGTTCCTGCTTTTTTCTTACTTACATAAATGACTTTTGAACCATCAGGCGACCAAATATAATCTTCATCACCACCAAAAGGTTTTTGTGGCGAATCATAAGGTTCGTTTGGCATAATATCATAAGGAGCGATAACTTTCATATTCGGAGCACCAATAGTTTCTATAAAAACATGATTGTGCGAACCTTCATTCCAAGTATCCCAATGGCGATAATCTAAGCCATTATAAACTTGAGCAGTTGTTTTGTCTAATTCCGGATAAATATCAGTTCCTAATATTTTTTCCACTTTTACTTCCTGCGATATTAATTTTAATTTTCCATTCGACGAAACGTTCTTATCTGCTAAAAGCGAAGCATAATCTTCAATTTCAGAAGCCGTTCCACCTTGCACAGGAATGGTGTAAAACTTGGATTTTATTTTGTTTTCGGCCATATCTGGCGTACCAACTTTGTAGATCAAAAGCTTTCCGTCTTTTGAAATTCCCAAAGGAGAAACCCTTCCTAATTGCCAAAGCATTTCCGGCGTAAGATTTTGCTGCGCTAATGTGCTCATACTTAAGATGCTGAAAATGAATAAAATAAATTTTTTCATAGTTAATATTTTTAAATCGTGGCTAAATATAAGACTATTTAAAAAAAATATGCCTATTTTCACAATCTTAAATGAAAATGAAACAATGAAAAAACTCGCATTACACTGGCAAATATTACTTGGAATGGTAACCGGAGTCTTATTTGCTTTTATATTAATTCAATTTGCATGGGGAAAAGACGTTATCGTTGATTGGGTAAAACCATTTGGAACCATTTTTATTAATCTATTAAAGTTAATTGCAGTTCCACTGATTTTAGGTTCGCTAATTAAAGGAATTTCTGACCTTAAAGATATTTCGAAATTATCGCAAATGGGAGGAAGAACTATCGGATTATATGTTATGACCACCATTTTAGCAGTTTCGATTGGATTAGCAATTGTGAATATAATCAAACCTGGAAGTTATATTTCGGAACAAACCAGAACTGAATTAGTCTCCAATTATACGTCGGATGCCAATTCAAAAATTAAAGCGGCCGCAGTTCAAAGACAAGTTGGGCCACTTCAATCCTTAGTAGATATTGTTCCAGATAATATTTTCAAAGCAGCAAGTGATAATGGAAATATGTTGCAAGTGATTTTCTTTGCGATTATTTTCGGAATTGCGATGATTTTACTTCCGGAAGCGCAATCAAAACCTGTGAAAGACTTTTTTGATAGTTTTAATGAAATTATATTAAAAATGATCGATTTGATAATGCTTTTTTCTCCGTTTGGAGTATTTGCGTTATTAGCTGCCATCGTTGCCGAATCGCCAAGTTTAGATTTATTCAAAGCGCTTGGAATGTATGGGCTAACAGTTCTATTAGGACTTGCCATAATGATTGGCTTTTATTTATTGTTAGTAAAAGTGTTAGCAAGAAAAAGTGCTTCGTTTTTTCTTAAAGGTATTTCACCAGCTCAATTGTTAGCTTTTTCAACAAGTTCAAGTGCAGCAACTTTACCTGTTACAATGGAACGAGTTGTTGATAATTTAGGTGTTGATGATGAGGTTGCGAGTTTTGTTTTACCCATTGGTGCTACAATAAATATGGATGGAACGAGTTTATATCAAGCAGTAGCTGCTGTCTTTATTGCACAGGCTTTTGGTATGGATTTATCGTTAGGCGTTCAATTAGGAATTATAGTTACGGCAACTTTAGCTTCAATCGGAAGTGCAGCCGTTCCTGGAGCCGGAATGGTAATGTTAGTAATTGTATTAGCACAAGCGGGAATTCCAGAAGCAGGATTAGCATTAATTTTTGCCATCGATAGACCTTTAGATATGTGTAGAACTACTGTCAATGTTACCGGAGACGCTGCCGTTTCAATGGTTGTAGCAAAATCAGTAAATAAATTAGCATAATATGAACGATTTCCATTGGACCAAACTCTTCAATCCTGAATTCTATATTACTATGGAAGTGGGCGGTGTGCCTATTGGAATTTATATGGTGTTATTCATCGTTTTTGCAGAAACAGGACTGTTTGCAGGTTTCTTTTTACCAGGTGATAGTTTGTTATTTCTTTCAGGAATCTACAGCAGGGAATTAGTAGAAACTTTTTTCATTATACCAAGTGATTTATCAAATGTTACTGTTTTAGCCTTGTTAATAGCTGCAGCAGCAACGTTAGGGAATATTTTCGGTTATTGGTTTGGTTCGAAGAGTGGTCAGTTTTTATACGATAAACAAGATAGTTTCTGGTTTAAAAAGAAGTATTTATACGAATCTCAAGCGTTCTTCGAAAAACACGGAGGAATCGCAATCATCTTCGCAAGATTCTTACCAATCGTTAGAACATTCGTTCCGATTATTGCAGGGATTGTTCACATGCCAAAAGGGAAGTTTATGTTCTATAACGTATTAAGTTCAATACTTTGGTCGTTCCTTTTAGTTTTTGCAGGCCATTATTTGTACGGCTTTTTCTTATCTGAATTTGATATTGATTTAAAGAAACACATCGAGAAAATCATTATAATTTTAATTTTAATTACCTCTTTTCCTTTAGTGATGAAAGCTATTAAATCTAGAAAGAAAACCGCAAAAGTGGAAGAAACGGAAGAATAATCTTAGCGAAGAAACTGGTTACTCTATAATCCAAAGCAATACTGGTTTTTCAGTTGCTTGTAGTTTTTCATCCAAAACCTTCATGAATTCATCAGAAACGGCTGGGCAACCCCAACTTAAAGGCGAGTATTTAGGATAAATTTCTTTGTCTTTAACAGCTGTCCACGAATGAAGTACAACAACGCGGTCAACGGCACTTTTGTTTGAAGGTTCTAAACCGTGCATCCAATATTTTACATTTATTCCCCAGCTGCTATAATCTCTTTTGCCAATTTTGTATTTCCCTTTTGATGAACAGTGACTATCATTTTTGTTGCTAAATTTCACTTTTTCCCATTTAGTATCATTGTCTTCAAATTTATCGCAACTTCCATGGGTAACAAGTTTTTTATCTGTAATCTTTTTAGAATTAAAATCATAGATGAAAAAACGGTTTTTACCAGAATGCACGCTTAGATCTACTAAAAAATAATAGTCGCTATTAAAGCCTTCTTTTTCGCAAAAGTTTAAAGCTTCTTGATGGGTTGCAATGTAGTTTTTAGCTTTTACTTCAACTTCTGAAGTATCCGAGAACAACTTGAAGCCATCATTATTTTGACAGTTTATAAAAAGAAAGAAAGTAGATAGTAAGAAGTGTTTCATTTGAAAGTGTTATAGTAGTCAAACTCAAAAACTAGTGATTTATTTTGCTTGACGATATTTTAGTCTGAATAGCTAACTATTTTTAGAAAAGAAATATTTTTGAAATTAGTTAATTGCTTTTGAGTAATTTCTTTAATACAATCGCTGTTTTGTCAGAAGAAGGTCCAGATGCATTTTGATTTACAATTGTCCCATTTTGGTCAAGCAACAAATATCTCGGAATTGAATCGATAGCTAATTTCTTTAAATAATCTGCGGTTTTGGTATTTAGTATGAAGTAACTATTTGCAGATAATTCCTCCTTTTTATGTGTTGCTTTCCAGGATTCAAAATTAGTATCTATTGATAAGTATAAAAAGATAACCTCGTCGAATTCTTTTTTTAATTTTTTGGAATCAGGAAATGAAGCACGACACGGAGCGCACCAACTCGCCCAAAAATCGATATAGATTACTTTTCCTTTATTGGCTTTTAATAGTTCTGATAATGTAGTTTGTTGTTTGTTTTCGTCAAATAAAACAACTTCTTCGGCGACTTTTTTTAATAGTTCGTGAGCCGCTAAAAATGAACTTTCAAAACCTTCAATCATTTTATTATTTGTACTGTGTTTTTTAAAAATTGAAATATAATGCGTTAGCTTTTGAGAAGTTGAAAGTTTATTCAAATAAATATACAACAGATATTCTTTAGCGCGAGCAGAAAACAAATCAGATTTTTCGATTTTTAAAAAGGTATTTTCATCGTCATGCGGCTCCAGCTCAACATCTCCAGTTCTAGTTTTATTGCTCTTAAATTCATTTTTCACGTATAACTCTAAGAAATAACGGTACGATTTTAACCAAATTAAATCTTCATTTTTTAAGTCATTTTTATACTTACTAAAATCGGTTTCTTTATCGGTGTTTAAAAAATAATACTTTACATAACTCGCTTGATTGTCAAATGTTTCTTTAGAAATCTCATCTTTTTCTACCAAAGGGTTCAATTTATTAGCGAAATCATTAGCATAATTTTTCAGAACTGTTTTATATTCTTTTTCCTCTTTTGAAGTACGACTTCTTTTATTGTTTAGATAAAATAGAAAATCCGCGATCGGAAAAGACAAGTTTAAATCACTTTCTAAATTCACATCTAATCTTTTGGTAATTCTATTATTGATTTTAAAAAACGGGAATTCTTTTTCATAATCAATTTCAACAATATCACCTTTTTCTAAAATTAATCGCGAACTTTTATTAAGTGCTGACCAATTATGAATTAAGAAAATTTTATTCGATTTTAATTCAATATGAATAGTGTCGTTCTCCTTTTTGTTAGCTGGAGAAAGATATACAGTTTCATAACTGTTAAATTCAGTATAACTTATCGACGGATTCATTAGTTTCGGACCATTAGTTTCCTCAAAAAGATAATTACTCTTTTTAAAAATTAAAGTGATGGTTTCAGAATTCTTCTGACCAAAAATACTAATCGTCAAGAACAGAAATAAGAATACATACTTTGCAATCATGTTGCTAATTGAGTTATATTATCGTTTTAAACTAAAATGAGATTTAAATTCTTTGTTTTCGCCATTTTCTTTATAAAAAACGGTAAACCAATAATCAGTTGACGGTAAGTCTCGGCTGTTGTATTTTCCATCCCATCCAGCACCGCCAGAAATCAATTGTTTTAATAGTTTTCCATAACGGTCATAGATGTACACTTTCGCTTCTGGTTGTCCTTCAATTCCTCTAATATGCCAAGTGTCGTTATAACCATCTCCATTAGGTGTAAAGTATTTGTCATAATCGAAAACAACTGCTTCTAATTTAACAGAATCACATCCATTTAAGTCATAAACAGTGATTTCGTGAATTCCTGGTGCAACATTTTGAAATACGTTAGTGCTTTGTATTTCGCCATTATCTAATTGGTAAACATAAGATCCGTTTCCGAAAGTATTTACAATTATTTTTATGTTGTTTTGAAAAGAATATTCAACTCTAACCGTTGCTAAAGCGGGTTGTGAAACAATTACTGTACTTGCTTTTGGCTCTGAAACGCAATTTGTTAAGAGATCTGTTGCAACAACAAAATAGTCGCCTCCTTGCGAAACTTCAAGCGTGCTTCCGGTTTCATTTGGGAGCAATGTGGTGTTATTATACCATTCAAATGAATATGATGTACTGCTTAATCCAGAATCAATAATAAAGGTTGAAAGCAATTCATTAGTTACGGGATCAGTACAAATAAAACCATCTTGAGGCGTTGGTTCGGGTAATAAATCAACTCTTATTTCAAAGCTAGTAGTAACCATACATTTGTTTTGTGTCGATTCATCGATCACTTTTACATACAGCGTTTGTGGACTAGTTAAATTTTCATAATTTGAAATAGTTGCAATTGGTTCATCAACAAGTAATAAATCATAAGATTCGTAAAACGCTATTGAAATGTTTGAATTTCCATTTTGAACACCTAAAATTTCAGGAATCAATAAACTTAAATCAAACGAATTGTAACCGTCATTTATTCCGTCTTCATCACATAGAACCAATGGATTTGGTTGATTTGCAAACGGAGTATTTTCGGTGACTAATAAAAACGATACGGTAGCAACACAATTAGTTTGATTGTTTTTAATGCTAGCCCAAATCGTGGTATTAGTACTTAAATAAGGCGAAGCAATAGCATTCGATACTTGTTTGGCATCTACTTCCGTAAGATGATAATTTACGGTAAAAAAACTTGGATTTTGACCGTTTAATACTTCTGCTGTTTTGGTTGATAAATCAAAAGAAGCTTGGCCAGTGGCATTAATAATACAACTTAAATAAGATGCAACTGGGCTTGTGTTAGGTAAAGGATTTACAATAATTTTTTGTTCCACTACAACCGCACAAGACGTTAAAGCATTTGCAGGCAAAGCAATTACTCTAATGTAAATTGTAGCACTTGCCGTTTCATAAGCAGTAAAATTCAAAATAGGCTGTAGTCCGGACGCTGCATTTTCAGGAGTTGCATGATAAGTTAATTGATAAGTAGTATTTCCATTTAAAAGCAAATTGGAATTGGTACTCAAATCAAAATTCTCGGTTAAATTCCCTGAATTTACATCGTCACATTTTATCAATGTTGGTAAAGTAAGAACCAAATTATATGGTTTTGGCACTACTTCTAATTGTTGCTCTACAACAACTGCGCATGTAGTTAAAGTCGTTGAAGTATTTGATTGTACACGAATCCAAACGCTAGTTGTTCCAGTTAAATAAGAAGTGGTATTTACTATTGGATTTGTTCCGTTTTGTGCATCATTTTGAGTTGTATGATAAGACACAATTGCAGCGTTATCACCATTTCTAATGTAAGTGATGTTTTGAGAAATATCAAATTCTTCTTGTAAGTCGCCAGTTAAATTGTCATCGCACAAAACTATTTTCTGCGGTGTCAAATTTGGTATTGGTAAAGGAATTACCTCTAATTCTTGTTCAATTACAACAGCACAACTTGTCAGAGAACTTACAGGTGTTGCCACAACTCGTATCCAGACACTTGTTGATGGTGAATTAAAAGCTGTTGCATTAGCAATTAGGTTATTGCCATTTAAAGCTTCACTTTCTGTACTGTGATAAGTGATGGTCCAAGATGTATTTCCGTTTCTAATGTAGTTCTCGTTTAATGTAATATCGAAAATTTCACTTAAATCGTTTGCTCCATTTACATCACATAATTCAATTTTTGTTGGATTGGTCAATGGATCTGGATAAGCAACAATTTCGATGGCAATTGAAGTCACAGAATAACATCCTGCTGCATCTTGAAAGCGAATCCAATACGTTTGATTCGCTACTAATTGAGTATAATTAGTGTTTGAAATTAGTTCCGACGCTATTTCGTTTTCAGCACCATTTTCAGACAAATAAGAAGTAATTGTATAAGTAGAAAAGTTTGAATTCAATGCATTAAAGTAAGAAGACAAATCTATTACTTCTGTATCATTTCTGTCTAAATCGCAAATTTTCGCAGCATAAGAAGTTAGAACAATCGGACTATAAAAATTATAATTTAATTGTTTTATAATAGAACAGCTAGTCGCGTTGTTCGTAATTTTTACAAAAATTGGAATTGTAAAATTTGTAAAGTTGTATAATGGAGAAATAGTATTTATTCCAGCAATTGCATCGGCATTTGAGTTGTAAAACTCCAAACTTATTGAAGTTGGTGCATACGTGTTTAATATCGTATAAACCGTTTCCTCTAAATCAATTGTTTCAGTGCCGTTTGCGTTGTTGTCGCAAAAGTTAGTAAGTGTTGGAAAAACATAATCTTCATAAAAAGGAATTAGATTAATTGTTCCATAAGTATCGCAGTAATTAGAATCTTTCGTTAAACGAACATAGATTAAATTAGTAGTGTTGTTTTGATAATTTGATGCTGTCGTAATTGGACTAACATTGTTTTGCATATTTTCCAACGTTTCAAAATAAGAGAAACTAACACCAGTTGCATTGGTTAACTGAGCATTCGCTTGAGTTAAATTGAAGAATTCTAAACCGTTATTATCAGCATCGCATTCAATTAAATCTACACTAGAAACTAATAGTGGAATTGAAGGTTTAATTCTTATAATTACACCTTTTACCTTACTACAATTATTAGCATTCGTTCCTTTTACATAAATAGTTTTAGGAAAATCAGCTAATGGAATAGTGTAATTTGCAAAATCAACAATCGCATTAATTCCGGCTAAACCATCTGCTTCCGAATTAAAATATTCAAAGGTAAAAGGTGCGGTGTTTTCCACAACAGTTCCATTTAAAACGGTTAAATCTAAAATATAAATTCCGTCTAAATTCTCGTCACAAATATCAAAAACGCTGTTAACAAATTTAGGTAAATTATAGATTTGTAGTTCAAGAATTTTCACGGTGTAACAACCAGTAATTAGATCCTGAAAGCGAACGTAGATGTTTGTTGTTTGATTTGCCACAACGGCATAATTCGTAGTGTTTACTATTGGTGAAGTATTACTAATGGCATTTGCATTCGAAATATGGAATGAAATTATATAAGCAGCAGGATTCGCGATCATCCCATTTGTGCCAACTCGAAGAATAGAAGATTCTAAATCAAAAACAGCTTGAAGTTGATTGGTTGTAGAAATATCACAACTAAATTGTGTGGTATCGAAAGCATCAATCACCACATTTCTTTGAAGTGAAATCGTCGCGATAGAAAAACATTGGGTTGCATTGTTAATTACTTTTACATAAACTACCGGCGCGTTGTTTGAATCATCAAAAACAGCATTGTAATTGCTTACATTAGCATTTGATAGCATGTTTAAGCCATTCTGTAAATCGGTAAGATTATTATAATACTGGAAAGTTAATCCAGTTATTGAACCGACTAATTGACTTTGGTAACTAAATAAATTTATAGTTTCGGACCCATTTCCTAAATTATCGCAAACAATAGGAGCAATGTTAGTAATAACAGGCGCATCATTAAAATTAATTTCAATAGGATAAACGCTAGAACAACCCGCTACTAAACCACTTTGAATACTAACATAAATAATTGTTCCATCCTGAATATTATATCCTGCTGGTAATTGTGGTGTTCCTGCAGTTGCGTCTGCCATTGAACCGAAATACTGGAAGTTATATAAAACAGAATTAAGGGTAATTATTTGGGAATTGAAAACTTGAAAATCAGCAACTGTTTCATTGTTGTCGTTTTCAAAGTCACAATAATTTACCGTAGTATTTACTGTTAAAGGCAAGCTCTTAATTTCAATCTCAATAGGTACAATTCGGGTGCAATTTGTAACGGTATTGGTTAATTGCAGGTAGATAAAACCAGTTGTTCCAAAGATAGTTGTGTCGTAAGTGAATAAATCCCAGTCTGGAAGTATTTCAAAAACGGCATCACTATTCTGAGCCGCTAAAAGAGTAGAATATAGTTTTTTAACAATAGGTTGAAGCGGATCTTCGATTACAATGGAAGTTACTAATGCATTCAAATTCCCTAAAACTACTTGATTGTCATTGTCTAAATCGCAGTATTCTTGAAGTCCAATGTTATTTACATTTACAGAATCGTAAAAGCCAAACTGAAATTCCTGAATTGCAGGACAAACAATTGGTGTATTTGGAGGTAAAACTGCTGACTCTACTATTCTTACAAAAACAATCGAAGCAGCATTTACTGTAAATAAATTCGGATTGGAGATTGGATTTAAGCCTGTGTAAGCGTCATTAAGTGTATTGTGTATAGATAAAATAGGAGTTGTATAACCTGTAACATCTACTGTTGGTAGTAAAATGTTTAGGTCGAAAATTTCTGTTCCATCAGAATCGATATCACAAACTTTAGTAACAATCGGTGTTTTTATGTCAAATGATTTCAAGCTAAAATTTAAAGTGTAATCACTATCGCAACCATAAGAAGATACTTTTACATAAACAGTCGTTGTTCCAGTAACTGTAATTGTGGTAATAGGGTTGCTGTTCGATAAATAATCTGGCATTGAAGCGTAAGCAGTCACTAATTCTCCTGGATTTTCATTTCGTATTTGTTGTAAGTATGAAACGGGAACTGGACTGTTTTGTAAATCTATAAATTCTATATTGTCATTATAAACATCACAAATTTCAATAGCTTTAATTTCATGTTTTTTGAATTTTAAAGGAACAATTATTCTTTTAATTCCCACAATTCCATTCACATCGGTAAAGCTAACCCAAATTTCAGAAAACGGAGCAACCGGTGTAAATGCGCTTATTTCAGCCAACGATAGTTCGACTAAAACATCTTGCGTTTGCGCACCTAATAAAGTGGTATAAAATCCAACAGGAGTAGGAACTGGAGCAACCGGAATTGCATTCATTACATTGGCGTACACAATATTCAAATCAAAAGTAGGAATAACATCTCCGACTTCTAAACATGCGCCAAGGCCGCCAAAACCACCGCCTCCGCCACCACCGCCTCCGCCATCTCCACCTTCTGCCACGCAAAAAGTTAAGACAACAGGTATAATTCCTCGGCAATAGCCATTTGCATTAGCAACAATATAGACTGTAATATCCGGTTGTCCCGAAGGAATAATCACATTGTGAAAATTAGGATTTAAAATTGGATTAGTCTGATTTGTAGCATTCGCTAATGACGTGTAATAACTTAGCGTTAAGTCGGAAGGATTTGCTGGACCTGTTGAAGCCGTCACAGCAATAGAAGTTAAGTCGAATAATTCTTGAAAATCAAAATTCGTATCAACAATACAACTAGCCGTTGGTGGATTTAAAACTAAATTTTGCAACAATTGAAGTCGCACTTTAATAATATCAAAACACTGCGCACTTGCAGTATTACGAATTCGCACATAAACATCGTAAAAGCCAGGAGTATCCGTTAAATTTATTGACGTTACCGGATTCACATTTGCAACAGCATTAGCTGCATTTTGAAAATAAGTCGCCGTCATCCAAGCACTATTAAAACCCGTAATCTGACTGGTTAATGAACTTAAATTGATGTTATTTTCTACACCGTCATTTCCTGCATCGCAATAATTAATGGTAACGTCATTTAAATCTGGCGTTTGGTATAAATTAATAGTAACTTTTGCTGTAGAATAGCACGTTCCTAGCGTTCGTCTATAATAAAAAACGGTAGTTGCAGCGGTCAAATTATAAACATCCATGTTTGGAAGCGCATTGACATTGTTGTAGGCTTCTAATTGTGAATTGTGAAAAGTAATTGTTTCACCCACAATTGGAGCAACTAAAGCAGTAACATCATGAATTTGATTGGGAAACGGAGCTGCAACATCACAAACATTATCAATTATATTTAGTGATAATGGAAAACTCGAATCGTAAGTTACATTGAAAACACCTGCAATTTTTTTCGACACACAAGTGTTATAAGTTACTGTAGCTGTATAAAACGTATTCGCTTGTGGCGGAATAACCTCAATGGGATTACTGCTTCCTAATGAAACTCCAAATTGATCCGTCCAAACGATAGTTGTTGCAGAAGCACCCGAAGGAGTGAATTTATAAGATTCATTAGTAACCGCAAATTCAGACGTATTTCTTCCGGCTGGAGCCACTCCTAAAGTTCCAGTTGCATTATTTAATCCAATTAATGAATTTCCATTTCCATTGGCACTAATATTACCCAAGCAAGGCAAAGGTTTTTCTTGAACATTAACTTCAATTTCGTTCGTTGTTTCCGATAAAATTATTTGAAAATATGCTTTTTGAGCATCTAGTCCTGTACAGTTAAAGTAGTTTACACCATTAAAATTAATTATGGTTTTTCTAAAAGGAGCAGTTCCTATTGTGTAAGACGTAATTGTTCCACAATCTGTTGTACAACCAAAACCTACAGGAGCAACGATATAATCGTGAAAACCACCAAAAATCGCATTTCTAATAAGGGAAGGACTTGGAGTTGTATTTCCAATAGAAGAAAATGAACCTTCTGGAGTTGCTAGATTGTAACCAAAACGAACAATTCCGTTGTCAGAAACATTAAATGTACTGTATGAATTTCCGTAAAAACAGAACACGAAACCTACAGGAACCGTAGCGCTCCAAACATCATCTGCGTTTATTGCAATTGGATTTCCATCAGCTAAATTTCCGGTAATATTGTACGCAACAGCAGACGAAGTGTAGTCAGTTGTCGTTTCTAAAATAGGAAAAGTAGCGGTTAATTGAATTTTTTGCGGCGGAACAAAATCGTATGTACAATCAATCAGCGCATTTTCTATATTGTTATTATGATCTGTAATAGTTACAGTTGGCGTTTGACCATTCATAAAATGAAATGATAAAAACGATAGAATTAAAAGAGTAATTTTCTTCATATCAGAAGTTTTTGTAATAAAAAGCAATTGACAACACAATAGTTTATACACTATGAAGTCGTCTAACTGATGTTTAGTAATAAGGTTTTAACTAGTTTAATACTAGAAATTAAGCGTTTTAAAGTTCGCTTTTGCTTTCTAATCCCGCAAATATAATATAATATTTTGCAGTATAAATTTATTACGAAAATTCATTTTAAAATACTTTGTGAGGAGCAATATATAAAACAAATTATTACTTTTACTCGGTTAAAAAAGAAGAGCAATGCAACTTAGTTATTGGGAGTTAAAAAATTGGTTTACGAATGTAGACTTCACTATTGTAGGAAGTGGAATAGTTGGGTTACATACCGCTTTGGCGCTTCGCGAACGTTTTCCAAAAGCTAAAATTCTAATTCTCGAGAAAGGGATTTTGCCCCAAGGAGCCAGCACAAAAAACGCTGGATTTGCTTGTTTTGGTAGCATTTCAGAAATAGTAGATGATTTAAAAAACCATACCGAAGAAGAAGTTCTACAGCTAATTCAAAAACGCTACGCAGGTTTGCAATTGCTTCGAAAAAATGTAGGAGATCAGGTGTTAGATTTTAAGCCCTTCGGTGGTTACGAATTATTTCTAAAAGAAGACGAAGCGCTTTATGAAAAATGTCTTCAGAAAATCCCATTCATTAACGAAATCATCAAGCCGCTTTTTAAAACGGATGTCTTTTCGAAAGAAGTAGATCGTTTTAACTTTGGAAATATTTTCGAATATCTTATTTTCAATCCGTTTGAAGCCCAAATCGATACCGGAAATATGATGCAAGCGTTGTTGAAAAAAGCGCACGAAAACGATATTTTAATTTTAAACAGTCAAACCGTTACGAGCTATCAGGAAGGAAGTACAAATGTTGAGGTGATTGCTAATGGAATTACTTTTAAAACCAACAAACTTTTATTTACTACCAATGGTTTTGCTTCGAAATTAACTAATAATCAAGTGCAACCGGCAAGAGCGCAAGTGCTGCTTACAAAACCAATTCCGAATCTAGATATTAAAGGAACTTTTCACTTAGATCAAGGCTATTACTATTTCCGAAATATTAACGATCGTATTCTTTTAGGCGGTGCTCGAAATTTAGATTTTGAAGCTGAAACTACTACTTCACACGATACGTCAACATTAATTCAAAACCGATTGGAAGAATTATTAAAAACTGTAATTTTGCCAAACCAAGATTTTGAAATTGAACACCGATGGAGTGGCACAATGGGCGTAGGAAATCATAAAAACCCCATTATAGAACAACTTTCTAATCACGTCTATTGCGGCGTGAGATTAGGCGGAATGGGCGTGGCAATAGGAAGTATAGTCGGACAAGAATTAGCAGATTTAGTATAATATGGCAAAAAAAGTTACTCCAGTTGCAAAGAAAAAACCTGCAGCAAAAAACACAACCGCAAAAAAGAAACCAGTAAAGAAAAGATCCGTTTTACAAAAGATACTGCGCTTCTTTTTATTGGCTTTTATGTGGTTTAATATCATTAGTTTTTCTTTGGTTTTGTTATATAAATTTGTTCCGGTTCCTTTTACACCGTTAATGATGGCAAGAGCTTTAGAACATAATGATGAAGGAAAAGATATGAGATGTAATCACGATTGGATTCCTATTGAACAAATTTCTTTAAACCTTCAAAAAGCGGTAATTGCCAGTGAAGATGGTCATTTCTTGGAACATTCCGGATTTGATTTTGAAGCCTTGCACAAAGCCTATAAAAGCAATCAAAAAGGAAAAAAACTAAAAGGTGGAAGTACGATTTCGCAACAAACCGCTAAAAACGTATTTTTATGGCAGGGAAGAAGCTATTTGCGGAAAGGTCTCGAAGCTTATTATACCGTTTTAATCGAATTAATTTGGGGAAAGAAACGCATCATGGAAGTTTATTTGAACAGTATTGAAATGGGCGATGGTGTTTATGGTGCAAAAGCTGCCTCAAAACATTGGTTTCGAAAAGATGCGAAAAGCTTAACGCGATATGAAGCCGCCGGAATTGCCGCAATATTACCAAATCCGAGAAAGTTCAAAGCATCGAATTCGTCAAGTTATATCAATCAAAGAAAAGCGAAAATAAGTCGGGAAATTGGTTTTGTAAAATTGGATTATTAAAAAGCTGTTATCGTTAAATCAAAATAGGGTTTGGTAAACTGGTATTATTTTGTGTTTTTAGATTTACTAATTTTATAAAGCGCTAATAAAACAGTATTTAAAATAGTAGTAAGCAATAGTTTCTATCTTATTAATGATAACAAAGATAAACTTTCAATTCACACCGGAACAGGTTTTGTTTCTTTGAACAAAGGTGCAAAAACAAGCATCAGTTATGCTGCAGGAAAAGAAGTGCGCTGGGCGGATTCTGGAAAAAATGGCGATTTAATCTTTAAAATTACTGATGATATGTGTGGCAAAACACTGAAATTATCAGATCTAATGAAATAAATTTTTACCATTATAATTGCCAACCGAAAGCATTTTGTTTTCGGTTTTTTTGTTTTAATAGTAACATTTTTGTTTTATACTCTACTAATTAGCAAAACAATAGGATATGAAAGCACACGAAATAGATTATCAGATTTTTGGCGAAGAAATGCAATATGTGGAAATTGAATTAGATCCACAAGAAGTTGTAGTTGCCGAAGCAGGAAGTTTTATGATGATGGATAACGGCATTAAAATGCAAACTATTTTTGGCGACGGAAGCGAAAAAGAAGACGGTATTTTGGGAAAAATTTTATCAGCTGGGAAACGTGTTTTAACGGGAGAAAGTTTGTTTATGACCGCTTATTTAAACGTAGATCAAGGCAAACGAAAAGTGTCTTTTGCCGCACCATATCCAGGTAAAATTGTCCCTATAGATTTGAATAAGTACGGCGGAAAATTTATTTGTCAAAAAGATGCATTCTTATGCGCGGCGAAAGGTGTTGCAGTGGGGATTGAGTTTTCTAAAAAACTAGGTCGTGGTCTTTTTGGTGGCGAGGGATTTATTATGCAGAAATTAGAAGGCGACGGAATGGCTTTCATTCACGCAGGTGGAACACTAGCCCGAAGAGAATTACAAGCAGGCGAAGTTTTAAAAGTGGACACCGGTTGTATCGTGGGATTTACAAAAGATATTGATTATGATATTGAATTTGTTGGCGGAATCAAAAACACAATATTTGGAGGTGAAGGTGTTTTCTTCGCTACACTTCGCGGACCTGGAGTTGCTTACATTCAATCTTTGCCTTTTAGCAGATTAGCGGATAGAATTATTGCCTCAGCACCGAAAGCGGGCGGAAGCAGTAGAGATGAAGGAAGTTTGTTAGGTGGTTTAGGAAGAGCGTTAGGTGGCGACAACAGATTTTAATTTAACAATATTTTATATATTGATTATCAGTCGATTAGCTTTTATAATTGTAATTTAGGATTCTAAAACCATAAAATTATGAAAAATGCTATCGAAATTAAGAACGGTTTTTTACTGTTTATTGCATTAGGAGTTTACTTTCTATTGATGGATGCGCTCGGATTTGCTAACAATGCTATTTTAAGAACCTTTAATGCGGTGCTTATTTTGTATTTTATCAATAGAACAATTTCTTATAAAATAGAGAACGGTTCCACTGGTTATTTTGATACGTTTTTTGCGGCACTGAAAACTGGGGCTTTAGGCGTGCTCTTAAGTATGATAGGATTAGTAATTTTTGTACAATTTAAAGGTGGCGAAATCTTCTTGAAACAATTATCAAGTTCGTTATATTTTGGTAAAGATTTAGGCGTTATTGCTTATGCAGCAGCCTTGTTTTTTGAAGGAATTGCTTCTGTGTTTATTGGCGTATTTTTAATAATGCAATACAGAGGGAAACAATTGTTTAATCCAAAATTAGATTGATATATTCCTAAAGTGAATTAGTGTAATCTGATTGTAAATATTTAGTTAGCAGACTAATAATTATATAAAAATCCCGACTTATATCGGGATTTTTTTATTTTGTTAGCACAGAAATTTGTAATTTTTAAGGTGTTAATAGATTATTTTAGACACTTAATCGATTAACAATTGCAAACTTCCTGTTGGTGTAGGGAATTATTTAAGTTTGTCAAATAAAATATGCGGATCTTGGAATTAGAGGCTCGTGTGTTTATAAGTGGAGCACCATTTTAAAAAAACTATAGCATATGACAACATTTGATAACGAATTCGATTTAACATCACGTAGTCTTGATGAGCTTATTCTTAAAGAAACAAACTCAAAAGATAAATGTGTTATTTGGGATTCTAATAACAGCGAAATTGCCTATTCTAGTTTCTTAATTGGTAAAAACTCTCAAACAAAGACAATCTGTGAGGTTGCGTTATTTAAATCCAGTGAAACTCATAAATATTTGCCTCGACCAGTTTTTAAAAAAATTGCTTTAAATGGCGATATAAAAAGTACTAAAGCTGGCGATAAAATTATAATTAAACTTGACAGCTCAGAAGAAGCCATAACATTTTGGAAACTTATCGGATTCTTGTTTTCTTACAAGGAATTAGTAGATGGTCATGAATTTGAAAAATCATACAAAGTTTTACCAAAAGATTCTTATGTCATAGAGTTTAAAAACAAAACTGAAAAAGAAAGAATCGAAGATTTAAAAGATTTGTTCAAAATTTCAGACTTATCAACTTCAGCCATTAAATCAATAACATTTGAGTCAAGAAAGCAAAATCTACGAGCTTTTTACTTTCTACTAAAAAATGTAATAATTAATAACACTGAAGACAGTTTAAAAAAATACTCTGCAAAATATAGCATTCAAGGTGGTGAAGAACACATTTGGCACCACTTTTTGCGAAGCCACGATTGGATATTAGGTTTGAATACTGACATAAGGTTCGTAACGGATTTTTTAGACGAACAGAAAATTGGAAACCCAAATTCCAAAGGAAGTGGAAATCCTCAAACAGATTTATTAGGAATTTCTGATTTTACCGTACTTGTAGAATTAAAGCATAGCAATACTGAAATTTTCAAAAAAACTAAAAGTAAAGGACGAGCAAACACTTGGGATTTTACAGCTGACTTTATCGAAGCTATTAGTCAATGTTTAGGGCAAAAAAATGAACTAGAAAAATCATACGAATCTAAAGTTTTTATAAAAGAGGATTTGAGCAGATTAAATAAAATAGGAATTCATACAATTGATCCGAGAGCATTTTTAATAATTGGGAATAAAAAAAAAGAATTTCCAATTAAAGATTTAAACGATATAAACTTTATAAAAAACGATAGCTTAGAAAGATTTCGGAGAAATAATAGAAATATTGACGTAATAACCTATGATGAATTGTTCGAAAGAGCTTATCACATAGTTTATTCAAAAAAACTGCCAATAGATTGGTATTCCTTAGCTGAGAATGATATATTTCCAAATTAAACTATGCCCAAAAGCGATTTGTAAGGAAAGCGTCTTAAAGTTATCAATAACATTTGAGAGGTTTATGTGTTAGCTTTTCTCGCCTTAAGTGTGATTGCAACAAGGCTTGCTGATAAGATCTACCCGGGAAAGTCTCAATTCATTACTATAAGTCACCATAATTTAAATTTACGATAACTTAATTCCCTCATAATTATAACATAGTTATATTTCACCGCTTTTGCAGTCGTAATCAAAACTTCTTGCTCTGTATTGATGTCTTTGATCACAGCATCACTTCGGTTGCTAATAGTGAAATAGCTCGCAATTAGGAAATTTAAATTTTTAATTGGAAATCCGGAGAAAAGTACTTTTCCGTCTTTATGTTTTAGATTAAAGATTGTAAAAGATTAATATTAGAAATAGTTTCTATTCGCTCATCTACAGCCTTTTAAATAAATTTAATTAAATCTGATACAACCATTTGCATAAGTAACTCGTCTATTATTATATACGCTAACCACAAACGAATATAAAAACTAAATTATTATGCGCACAAAACTAACAATTCTCTTATTTTCATTTTTTATTATTAGCTGTCACCCAGTAAGAAAAGCACAGGTCGCAACATTTACGCAAGGACAAGTAGTTCAAAAAAATTACACCGAAGAAATTGCATTTGATTATTATCATAGTATCATTTTTCTAACTGTTGAAATTGACAAAAAAAACTACAGCTTTGTTTTTGACACAGGAAACTCACTAACTGTTTTAGATGATGATGTTTATTCTGAACTGATGAGCAAGGATAATGAGGTCTATGGAAAAACTACTGATGTGAACAATGATAAAAGAGCAACGCAATATATCTCTATGAAAAACATGCAATTAGGCAAAGTTGAATTCGATAATTTTGGAGCACAAGTTACAGATTTGTCTGCGCTTTCAGTTGTTTTAGGTTGTAGACAAATTGATGGAATTCTCGGCATGAATTTTATTAAAAAATCAAAGTGGCAAATCGATTTTAAAAATAAAAAAATTCGATTTTCAGATGATTTAAGTAAATTGAGTGTTGGCGAAAAAGCAATTAGCTTGAATGTTGTTGATAAAAAGCAGGTGTTTATGAATTTTGAGTTAATGCTTAATGGAGTTTCAGAAGTGTACTTATTAGACTCCGCAAGTAATGGTGGTATTCAAGGATCTCTTGCTGCAAAAGATAAAATTAATGCCAAAGAAGAGCTAAAAGAATTACAAACAGAAAGCTTTAGTACAGGTGCTTTTGGTACTAAAATTAATAAGGCTTATTATACGATAATGCCTAGTTTCCAAATAGATGGAGTGGGTTTTAAAAATGAGATTGTTCAATTTGTAGATCAGAAAGCTAAATTTGGTACAGCATTTCTTGATGATTACCTGTTAACAATAGATTACGATAGTGGGATGATTTATTTAGATGATCCAAGTAAAAAAGCAAATCCTGTTGTCAATCAATTTGAAATTAGTTTCAGAGCAAATTATGAGGACGTATCGCTTGAGGTTGGGAAGATTTGGGAGGCTAGTATTCCGGAATTAACATTGGGTACTAAAATAATCAAGATTAACAACGTAGATGTTTCTAATTTTGATAGAGCGGAACTTTGTGCGTATTGGGAAATAGAAGCAAATAAAATTCAAAATATGGATCAAGTTACTGTCCAAATCAATCATAATGGAACGCCAAAGAATATTGAACTAAGCAGAAAAAACCTACTAGGAGAAATTTAAAAAAAATGGAGCAGTTAAGGAGAGGAACGTTTTTCAAATTATAACGTAATCCACTTCCGTTAAATTGCTTTTAATAGCCGCAGTTTTCTTTATAGTATTTGTAAACCGCAAAAATAAATAACACTTTAGTTCATACTTACTAAAGTGTTATTTTATTTATTATTCTTATAAGTTTATTAGCTTGTTTAAACTAGCAATTAACCCAAAGGTCGCAACGTATTACTGTAAGTAACCACGTATTTAAACTTTCCTTCAGATACTTTTTTCATAATATAGATAAACTTGTATTTTACAGCTTTTGCAGTTGGAATCACAACTTCTTGCCCTGTATTGATGTCTTTTATAACGGCATCAGCTTGATTGCTAATGCTGAAATAATTTGCAATTCGGGTGTTTAAATTGGTAATTGGATAATCAGAGAATACTACTTTTCCGGCTTGTGTAGCTTGGATTTTCTCGCCTTTGTACATTTGTGTCAAAATTAAAACGCTCTTATTAGCATTTTTCGCATTCACTTCTTTTAAAATTCTAGCAGTTTCTGCTTTTGAAGCACTTCTAAAATCATCACGTTCTACGGTTTCTACTGTTTCTGCGGTTTTTTCTGTGGATTTACAACTCTGTAATCCAATCATCAGTGCCATCGTGGCTATAATAAATATCTTTTTCATACTATTTAAACCCCTAAAGGCTGGTTTTATTGTGTAAAAAAAGAGTCCGAAGACTCTTTTTTGAAATTTTTAACGTTCTATTTTATGGTTTTAATACCCATATTGTAAAGGGTAAAAACCTGCATATCTACATTTTCTTGGATCGTAGCCGCTACTGATTTTCCAGCGCCGTGTCCTGCATTTACATCAATTCGGATTAAAACCGGATTAGGTCCAGCTTGTTTTGCTTGCAATTCTGCTGCAAATTTGAAACTGTGTGCTGGTACTACGCGGTCGTCATGATCACCTGTTGTTACCATAGTTGCCGGATATTTTGTTCCTGCTTTTACATTGTGAACTGGTGAATAACCTTTTAAGTAAGTAAACATTTCTTTGGTTTCATCCGCCGTTCCATAATCGTAACCCCAACCTGCTCCTGCAGTAAAAGTGTGATAACGTAACATGTCTAAAACACCCACAGCTGGTAAAGCTACTTTTATTAAATCAGGACGTTGTGTCATCACAGCACCAACTAATAATCCTCCGTTTGAACCTCCTTTTATCGCTAAATAATCAGACGAAGTATATTTTTCTTTTATTAAATAATCAGCTGCAGCAATGAAGTCGTCAAAGACATTTTGCTTGTTCAATTTTGTTCCAGCTTCATGCCATTTCTTACCATATTCGCCACCACCGCGTAAATTCGCGACAGCGTAAATCCCTCCATTTTCTAACCAAACTGCATTTGCAATACTAAAAGCAGGCGTTAAACTGATATTAAAACCACCGTAAGCGTATAAAATTGTAGGGTTTTGTCCGTTTAAAACAGTTCCTTTTTTATAAGTAATGATCATCGGAACTTTTGTGCCATCTTTAGACGTATAAAAAACTTGTTTCGACTCATACTCTTCTGATTTGAAATCTACTTTTGGTTTTTCGTACACTTTCGATTTTCCGGTTTTTGCATCAAAAGAATAAGTTGTTCCTGGAGTTACATAATTCGTAAACGCAAAATACAACGTGTTTTCTTTTTCTTTTCCACCAAAACCTCCAGCAGTTCCAATACCTGGTAATTTAATATCACGGACTAATTTTCCATTATAATCATACTGTTTAATGAACGAAACAGCATCTTTCATATAACTTGCAAAAATATAACCACCACCTGTATTTGGTGAAAGTACATTTTCAGTTTCCGCGATGCAATCTTTCCAGTTTTCTTTAGAAGAATTCGCTAAATCAAAAGTTACAATGCGTTTATTAGGTGCTTTGAAATCGGTAACCAAATAAATTTTAGAACCTTTATTGTCTAAAACGTTGTTGTCGTTTTCATAGTTATCGATCAAAGTAACAATTTTGCTGTCTGGCTTTGATAAATCTTTGTAGTATAATTCGTTTCCTGATGTAGAATTTGCAGCTGTAATGAATAAATAGTTGCCATCTTCAGAAACGCCACCGCCCACATATCTTCTCTTAATATCATCGCCAAAAATCAATTTGTCCAATTTTTGAGGCGTATTTAATTTGTGATAATATAATTTGTGTTGGTCTGTTTTTGCCGATAATTCGCTCCCTTCAGGTTTGTCATAACTTGAATAGTAAAAACCTTCATTTTTGTACCAAGAAACACCACTAAATTTCACATCAATAATAGTATCGCCAATAATTTTATTCGATTTTGCGTCTAAAATTATTACTTTTCTCCAGTCACTACCGCCTTCTGAAATGGAGTAAGCGATCAAACTTCCGTCTTTACTAAAATTTAGTCCACCTAAAGATGTTGTTCCATCTTTCGAAAAAGTATTCGGGTCTAAAAAGATTTCTTCTTTCCCGTTTTTGTCTTTTCTATATAAAACCGATTGATTTTGAAGACCGTTATTTTTGAAGTAATACGTGAAATCGCCTTCTTTAAAAGGAGCCGAAATTTTCTCGTAATTCCACAATTGTTCCATTCTCTTTTTCAGCTGGTCTCTGTACGGAATTTGCTCTAAATAGTTATAAGTAACTACATTTTGCGCTTTCACCCAAGCTTCTGTCGCCGCACTTCTGTCGTCTTCTAACCAACGATAAACATCGTTAATTTGTTCGCCAAAATACGTGTCAACGTGATCGATTTTTTTAGTTTGGGGATAATTGATTTTTGTTTGTGCATTCATAGACAAAGTACAAACAATAGCCGAAAGTGTTATTGTTTTTTTCATAATTAAATAGGTGTAATCAACAAAGATATTGTTTAGAAGTGAAAGAAATGTTAATTATAAGTCGAAACTTATGGTTCCAATAATATTTCTACCGATGTTATAAATGCCATCTGTTTTTAAACGTGACAAGTGATTCACATAGGTTTTGTTCAATAAGTTATTTCCGTTTACAGAAGCATTTAAATAGTTTTTACCGATTTTAATTTTTCCGCCAATTGCTAAATTCACTAATAAGTAGTCGTTTGTTTTTGTTTCAAATGTGCTGAAATTATTTTGGGCAAAAGTGTAATTAAAGAAAACCGAAGCATACCCTTTTTGAAGCCAATCTTTCAGTGTGAATTCAGTTCTAATGTTGTTTTTCCATTGGTTTGCAGGAATTAACGGTAAATTATTATCGCCTTGTTTTCCAGTTACGTTTTCAAAACTACTCGTAAAATGCAACCAGTCAAAAGGATGCGGATGAAAGTGAATTCCGGCTTCACCACCAAATAGAGAAGCATTATTTTGAATGTAATTATAAACGTCATTGCCGTCAATTTCAGCTCCCGTTGGCGTAATGTAAATGTAATTGTTGATGTGATTATAAAATCCGTTCACGAAGATTTCAAAATGTTGGCTTTTATATTCCAAATTCAAATCGACTTGAAAATTCTGCTCGTTTTTTAAGCTCGAATCGCCAATTTCGTAGCGATTACTTCCTTCATGAACACCGTTTGAAGTCAGTTCCGATAGATTTGGAGCTCTAAAACCCGAAGCAATATTAAGACGCGAATTGATAGATTCAGATAGATCTGTTTTGTATCCGACCGAAGCATTAAAACTATCGAATTGTTTGTCGATAGCTTCAAAATAACCTTCTTCGCCTTCAATTCCGTGCGTTTGAGTGCTGATTTTTCTATTATCGTAACGAATTCCCGCTTGTAAAACATTCGAATTCCAAGCGTAATTTGTAGTTAAGAAAGTTCCGAAATCTTTCACATTCGCATCCGGAATTAATAATTCTTCGCCAAAATTAGTGTTGGTTTGATCAATTCCTTGAATTCCAACAATAGCTTCTAAACGAATGAATTTCGGAAGAAAATACTTTACATTATAACTAGCGGTTTGCAATTTCATTGATAACGCGATTTCATCCGCTTCTTCTAATTCTTTGCGATTGTTCAAGGTGTAACCAAAATCTCCTTCAATTTTTGAATTTTTAAAATATACTTTTTGATTCAAACTCAAAGCGTGATTCGCAACATCTTGTTTCGGAAACATCGGATTTCTAAAACCTGAATTTTCTAAATCTTCTTCGGGTAAACCCAAATCTAATTGGTTGAAATTGTATCGAAAATCAGTTGCCATTTTTGTATTGGCATAACCAATTCCCATCTTTAAATCGTTCTCAATGAAACGCGTATTGATAATTCTTTCGCCAGAAGGCACTTTGTAATCCGCATGCGAAGTATAATTGCCTCGAATTAAAAATTTGAAGTTCGAAGGCGAAGCTTTAAACCCGAAAGTAGTTGCCGTTCCTTGTGTATTACTGAAATATTGTTGCTCAAAAGAAGTTTCTTTTTCTTGGTACGAAGCATATTTTTCGGGATTCAAATAAATGACACCGCCCAAAGCATCCGAACCATAAAGTAACGAAGCCGGACCTTTTATAACTTCGACACTTTCAACTCCAGCACTGTTTACACCTAAACCGTGTTCTTCGCCAAATTGCTGATTTTCCACACGAATTCCTTGCGAATACACCAAAACACGATTACCACTTAAACCACGGATTACAGGTTTTCCAATCGAAGTTCCTGTTGAAATTTGAGAAACTCCTGCTATTGTTGTAAGTCCATCGATTAAGGAAGTCGCACCGTTTTCTTTCAGCTCACTTACTTTAGCGTGTTCGACTTTCATTACATTTTGAGCTTGTATTTTGTTGAAAAAAGTAGAAACGATCACTTCTTCTAAATGCTGTTCTTTTTCGTTTAAAGTCACATTAACAACTGCATCAGCTTCCAAATGAGTAACCGTTTTATTCAGAATTTCATAACCTGATAAAAAGAATATTAGTTTATTGGTTCCTTTTGGCAAGGTTGTAAATTGGTAAAAACCATTGGCATCTGTAGTGGTTTCAGCATTGTTTTCTTCGATGTGAACTAGAACGCCTGCTAATTTTTCGTTGTTAGAATTGGTGATATAACCACTGATTTTGGATTGCGAAAATCCGGCAACAGCAAATAAAAATGCCATTACACTTAATAAGTATTTCATTGTAAGTTTTTTATAGTTAAATAATACGTTTGTTGCTGTATTTCAAAATGAGGTACAACAAGTTTGACCTTATTTCGATTAATAAAGTCGGATTAATTAAACTATAAATATTGGTGGTCCGCGTAAATAAATTGAAGTTCCGCTGTAAGTAATAGAAGATTCATTACTGTTAAACTGGTACGGAATTTCGTAAAATGAAGGAATAAAATCAAAATGAAAAACTTCCGGAGCTAAGAAAGCCACGAATTTGAAATCACATATCGGACAGTCTTCGCTTTGGGAGAAAGTTTTTTCAACACTCTTAAAACTCAGACTGTGCGAATGATCGCAATGTTCTGTTTTAAGATGGTGTTTGTGCGAAAAAGTATGAATAGATTGGTAGCTAACAGCAAATAAAACTGTTAGCATTAAGCCAATATTCATATATAGTAATTTCTTTTTCACTTTAGCAAAGATATGGTTTTTAGTAGTACATATAAAAAAAACCCCAAATTAGCGAATATTTAAATTTAATGAAGTAAATCTATTTCGTTAATTTGGGATGCTTTTAATTATAATAAATGCTACTATATTAAATTGTTTGCTATTAAATATTCAGCAATTTGGATCGTATTGGTGGCGGCTCCTTTTCTTAAGTTATCAGCAACAATCCACATGTTTATGGTGTTAGGTTGACTTTCGTCTCTTCTGATTCTTCCTACGAAAACCTCGTCTTTTCCTTGTGCATAAATTGGCATTGGATACGTAAATGTGTCTGTATTATCTTGCACTTTAATGCCTGGCGTGTTGTGCAAAATCTTACGCACTTCAGTAACTTCAAAATCATTTTCAAATTCAACATTAACGGCTTCGCTATGACCACCAACGACTGGAATTCTAACAGCAGTTGCAGTAACCGCAATTGTTCTGTCGTCTAATATTTTCTGCGTTTCACGCACTAGTTTCATCTCCTCTTTGGTGTAATCGTTGTCTTCAAAAACGTCACATTGTGGAATTGCATTTCTGTGAATTGGATATTTATAAGCCATTTCGCCTTTTTCACCAGCGTATTCGTTTTCTAACTGTTGCATTGCTTTTACACCTGTTCCAGTAATGGATTGATAGGTAGAAACCACGATTCTTTTGATGTCATATTTAGCATGTAATGGTGCTAAAGTCAATACCAATTGAATTGTAGAACAATTTGGATTGGCTATGATTTTATCTTCTTTTGTTAAAGTTGAAGCATTAATTTCAGGAACGATTAATTTTTTAGTTTCGTCCATGCGCCAAGCGGATGAATTATCGATTACTGTTGTTCCGGCTGCAGCAAATTTTGGAGCCCATTCTAGTGAAGTTTCACCACCAGCTGAGAAAAAAGCAATTTCGGGTTGCATTTCTACCGCAGTTTTTAAATTTACTACTTTATATGTTTTTCCTTGCCATTCAATTTCTTTTCCTACTGATCTTTCAGATGCAACAGGAATTAATTCGGTTATAGGAAAATTACGTTCTGCTAATACTTGAAGCATTATTTCGCCTACCATTCCGGTAGCGCCAACTACAGCTACTCTCATTATGTGTTTTTTATTTAGTTGTACAAAAGTATTGAATATACAAATGACTTCGCAAACATTATTAAAATTATAACAAAAGAGTTATTTCTGTCTAGTTTTATAAAAAAGAAAAACCCTGAGGCATGTTCAGGGTTTAGTTAAGAATACATAATGTAGCGGTAAACTATTTGTTTTTTAATAAATCTCTAATTTGAGTAAGTAACTCTTCTTGAGATGGTCCAGCTGGTGCTGCAGCAACAACAACTTCTTTTTTCTTAGCTTTTTCAGCCGCTCTTAAAACCACAAAAATAAAGAATGCAATAATTACAAAATTAATAATTGCTTGTAAAAAGTTACCATAAGTTATAACAGCTGCTTCTGCTACTTTTGCTGCCTCAAGCGTGGCGTAGCTCTCTCCGTTTAAAGCAATAAATTTTTGCGTAAAGTCTAGTCCTCCAGTTAATAAACTAACTATTGGCATAATTATATCGTCTACGGCTGAACCTACTATTTTACCAAAAGCAGCACCAATCACAACAGCAGTTGCTAAACTTAGTACATCGCCTTTTAATAAAGAGGCTTTAAAGTCTGAAAAGAATCCCATAATTTTTAATTTTAAAGAGTTAGTTTTAGTTCTATTATCACGAATTTACAAAAAATTCAATAAAATGTTAATTTTTATAAAAAATTCTTTTTACGCGTTGCGAAATTCCGGTTAGAATCTCATAAGGAATGGTGTCAATAGCAGTTGCTATTTCGGTTACTTTTAGGTTTTTACCAAAGACGATAACTTCATCTCCCGGATGGCAATTTATTTCAGTAACATCAACCATCATCATGTCCATACAAACCGAACCTAATATAGTTGCTTTCTGATTTTGAATTAAAACATATCCTTTTTCATTGCCCCAAGCTCTTCGAATTCCATCGGCATAACCTATCGGAATTGTCGCGACTTGCATTTTGTGTGTCACTTTGAATTTTCGGCTGTAGCCAATGCTTTCTTCTGGTGCAACGGTTCTAATTTGGGAAATTATCGTTTTTAAAGTGCTTACATTTTCTAAAGCTTGTAATTCTTGTTCGGAATTGCCAATACCATATAATCCAATTCCCAAACGAACCATTTCCATCTGTTTTTCAGGATAATTGAAAATTCCCGAAGTATTCAAAATATGGCGAATTGGTTTTGGCGAAATCACTTTTTCTAATTCGAGAAGCATCGCGTCATAACGCTGAAATTGCAATTGGGTAAAAGCATCTAAATTCTTGTCGTCACTTCCCGCTAAATGCGAAAAAACACTTTTTACCTTGACGAAATTATTATTTTTCAATAAAACACATAATTCCGAAATCTGATGCGGTTCAAATCCCAAACGATGCATTCCGGTATCTAATTTAAGATGAATAGGATAGTTTGAAATATTTTGTTGCTGCGTGATTTTTAAAAAAGCTTGTAAACCAGTAATCGAATAAATTTCGGGTTCTAAATTGTAAGCAATCATCGCTCTAAAACTACTGTTTTCAGGATTTAAAACCATAATTGGTGTGGTAATTCCCGCTTTTCGCAATTCGATTCCTTCATCGGCAAAAGCTACTCCTAAATACGCTACTTTTTGATGTTCTAAGACTTTTGCAATTTCATAACCGCCATTTCCGTAGCCAAATGCTTTTACCATTACCATCATTTTGGTTTCTGGTTTTAGTTTCGATTTGTAGAAATGTAAGTTGTGACTAATCGCATCGAGATTAATTTCCAAGATGGTTTCGTGATTTTTTTCTTCCAAAACCACTACGATTTCGTGAAAATTGAAACCTCTCGCACCTTTTACTAAAATTGTCTCGTTTTGAAACGATTGTGTGTTGAATTGTTGTAGAAATTCTTGTGTTGTAGCAAACGGAATTACATTTGGTAAATCGGTTAATTGCTTTCCGATGGTTTCGCCAATTGTTATAATTCGGTTGATTTTATGTTTCGATAAAATCGATTTGATGTCGCTATATAATTGTGCCGTTGGAATGCCTCCTGAAAAAATATCGGATAGAATAATCGTTTTTTTATCGTGTAATTTCTGTTGTTCTAAGAAATCTAAGGCAATTTTTAAGGATTGATAATCCAACGAATAACTATCATCCACAATCAAACAATTATTAATTCCTTTTTTAGCCTGAAGTCTTAATTCTACGGGATATAATTCCGTGACACGTTTTTGAATAAACGAAATATCTTCGCCCAAAAACAGCATAAAATTTACACAAGTGATTATGTTTTCAATAGCGTTTGTCTCCGAAAACGGACTCAAAATACTAAATATAGTTTCTTTCGTTTTAAATGATAATTCGGTACTTCCGTTGGTGTATTTTTGAGTGACGAATAACATCGCATTCTCATCGGTAAAACTCCAAGTATGTTTTTTAATTTCTTTGGGAAGTAAATTTTCAATGGCTTGATTTTGCTCTAAAAACACATCCGAACAATTCTCGAACAATCTTATTTTTTCTTTGATTTTGGCTTCGCGATTAGCAAAACCTTCGTCGTGTGATAAACCGATATTGGTTAAAATCCCGTATGTGGGTTGAATTATTTGTTCCAGTTGAAGCATCTCGTTTGGAAGCGAAATTCCGGCTTCGAAAATTCCTAAATCGTAATTGCCTTCAATTCCTAAAATAGAAAGTGGCACACCAACTTGTGAATTATAACTTTTCGGATTTCTAACAATCAAATGATTTGGACTTAGTAGGAAATTCAACCATTCTTTTACGATTGTTTTTCCGTTGCTTCCGGTAATTCCCACAAATGGAAAATCAAATTTGTTTCGATAAGCAATCGCCACTTTATGTAAAGCAACCAGCGTATTTTCAACAATAATGAAATTCGCTTTATCGTATAAATGTTCCGGAATATATTCGACTACAAAATAGCGAACGCCTTTTGCAATCAACTCTTCTAGATATAAATGAGCATCGTGATTTTGCCCTTTTATGGCAAAAAACAAAGTGTTATTTCCGTTTTGCAACGAACGGCTGTCGATTGAAATGTGACTTGCGTCGAAATCCGTCGAATTTCCGTGGAAAACGCCTTTGCAGTTTGAAATAATATGGGTGATATTGAAATTCAATTTATTCTTTTTCTTCTTTTGGTGCACGAATTGCATTGTAATACGCAGCACGACTTAAAGGTTCGTATTCTTCGGTTTCGCCTAACATTACAATTTTTTTATCGTCTGATTTTCTGAAACTATAATGAGCTAAATTTCCAGTTCGGGTGCAAACCGCATGCACTTTCGTTACATATTCCGCTGTTGCCATCAAAGCAGGCATCGGACCAAAAGGGTTTCCTTTAAAATCCATATCCAATCCGGCCACAATTACTCGGATTCCTGAATTGGCTAAATCGTTACAAACAGCTACAATTTCATCGTCGAAAAACTGCGCTTCGTCAATGCCGACCACATCACAACCTTGTGCTAAAATTCGGATATTTTCTGCTGCAGGAACAGGAGTAGAACGAATTGCATTTTGATTGTGAGAAACCACCATTTCCTCGTCGTAGCGCGTGTCTACAGCGGGTTTGAAAATTTCGACTTTCTGTTTGGCAAATTGAGATCTTTTTAAGCGGCGAATCAGTTCTTCGGTTTTACCCGAAAACATCGAACCACATATTACTTCAATCCAACCAAACTGTTCTTGATGATTTACGGTATTTTCGAGAAACATTTTGTATCTTTCGTACGTTAAAAAATTATTTTCTGCTACATTTGTAGGCAAAACAAAAATAGTAAAAAACCAACGATATATTTAAAGATACGCACCAAAGTTATGAAGAAAAGAGTCTCAGCTGAATTAATTAGCATTGCACACCGAATTTTAAAGTTAAAAAATCATGCAGATACGATTCAATTGCAATTAGAAGCTAAGAATTTGTACGATCAATTAACGATTTTACGCTTTTATGAAGAGAATTTTGAGTTGGTAAAAAATGAAATTCCACAGGTTGTTTTAGAAGAAAAATTAGAATCAAAACCAATTGCCATCGCGCAAGCTGCAACGGAGGTAATCGAAGATAGAAAAGAAGATGAAGTGGAGTTTATGCCAACTCCTGTTTTTGACACATCGGTTGCGGAAGAAAAAGTCGTTGTTGGCGAATTGATTGTGGAAGATGACGATGAAGAAGAGGAGAAAGAAGAAGAATTTCAGAGCGCAATTGAACCAGAATATGTAGCAGAATTAGCGCCAATTGAATCTGTTAAAGAGGAGATTGTTGCAACAGAAATCGTTGCGGATGAAATTATAGTAGAAGAAATCACTGTCGAAGAAATTGTTGAAGCTCCGGCAGAACCAGTATCTTCAGTAGTAGGAACACAAGCGAAACAAATTTCTTTTGAAGATTTATTAATGCATGATTATGCTGATATGGATTTTGTGAAAGTAGAAGATATTCCTGTTAAAGTTGAATTAGCGAATGAAGCTGTTTTTGAACCTGTTGTTCAAGAAGAAGTAGTGTCAGCGCCCGAAATTGTAACAGAAGCACCGGTGGTTTATGAATCACCACAAGTATTGGAGCAAGAAGTGAAGAAAACCTTCGAAAAAGTGCAAGAATCAAAAGTTAGTTCGCTGAATGATCGCTTGAATAAATCTATTTCTTTTGGTTTAAATGACCGAATCGGTTTCGAGAAGAAATTATTTGGTGGAAGTTCGGATGATTTTAATCGTGTTATTTCGCAATTAAATACGTTTGATAGTTTTGAAGAAGCGCAGTCATTTGTGCAAGATTTCGTTAAACCCGATTATAACAATTGGGAAGGAAAAGAAGAATACGAAACGCGTTTCATGGAAATTGTAGAGAAGAAATTTTCATAAGCTGGATGTTTAGACTGTTTTGAGGTAAATAATTTTAATAAAATTCATACAAAACTTAGTTGTTTTTTATGTACTTTAAATTTTAGTATTTCCCTCAGAAACAACTTATCTGACTTATATGTTTTAAAAATTCGTTCCTAAATTAATGTAGTAAATGGGTAAATTATATATTGTTCCTACGCCAATTGGCAATTTAGAAGATATGACTTTCAGAGCGATTCGAATTCTGAAAGAAGTAGATTTGATTTTAGCAGAAGACACGCGAACTAGTGGTAAATTGCTAAAACATTTCGAAATCTCCACGCACATGCACAGCCATCACATGCACAACGAGCACAAAACCGTTGAGAATTTGGTAAAACGTTTGCAAGCGGGCGAAAATATTGCTTTGATTAGTGATGCAGGAACTCCAGCGATTTCAGATCCTGGGTTTTTGCTAACGCGAGCTTGTGTGGAAAATGGAATTGAGGTCGATTGTTTGCCTGGAGCTACAGCGTTTGTACCGGCTTTAGTAAATAGCGGTTTGCCCAATGATAAATTCGTTTTTGAAGGTTTTTTACCTGATAAAAAAGGAAGACAAACCCGATTTTTAGCTTTGGCTGAAGAATATCGCACGATGATTTTTTATGTTTCACCCCATAAATTAAACAAAACCTTGGCCGAGTTTATGCAATATTTCGGTGCCGAAAGACCGGTTTCCGTTTCCCGCGAATTGTCAAAATTACATGAAGAAACAGTAAGAGGAACGGCTGAAGAAGTATTTAATCATTTTGAGGCTAAACCTGCAAAAGGGGAAATTGTGGTTTGTGTTGGTGGGAAAAAATAGTATTCAGTTTGCAGTCGCAGTTTGCAGTGGTAGTACTTCGATTAAGATTTAATAAAATGCCGACTGCAATTAACAGTAAAACAAATAAATTTATGAGTTTTTACCTGTTTTATTTTCTGATTGTATGAAAGAAATAATTAATTGAAGAAAAGTCTAAATCAATAAAAACTAGTAGGGAAATTCTATAGTTTTTATGGTGAAAAGTAAGGTAATATGAATGAGTATAAAACACTTTTCGAAAGTAAAGTTTATAATCAACTCTCTTCAGAAGAAAAGAAAGGTCTTTTTTACGTAAGAGCTAAATATTTAGGTATTGCCTTTTTGATTCTATCTTTAATTAGCTTTTTTATAAATTTTGTTTTTCTTGACCTTGAAGTTTTGAATAAGCTTACTATCATCGTTTCAGTATTTGGATTTATATCACTTTTTGTCAGTTTTTTAGCAACAAAATTGGACAACGAATTAAAATTCGGCAAATTAACCGATACGATTTATGTCCTTGAAAAGTCAATTATCATAGGTGATAAATCATTTGATTGTAATGAATTGTCAAATATTAAGTATATAGTAACTGATTTTAAAGGAAAAGAGCCTCCGTTTTTTCGTTATGATCTCCAATACAATATACAATCATATCTATATGGAACAGGTGTTTTAAATTGGATAAGCTTTATGTATAAAGATAAGGATTACAAGTTTTTCTTTTTTTTAGAAAACAAGAAACACTTTCAGGTCTTTGAGGAAGCAATGAATTTATTAATTACTAAAGGTGTTAAAATCAAAAAAGCTTTTGATTACTAAAATATAAACTATGAACACAACAAAAACAAAAACAACCTGGAAAGGAAAAATGCAATTCGAATCTACTAATCCAAGTGGCGAAACATTTCTAATTAATGCAGGTGCGGAAAATGGAGGAGAAGGAGCGGGTTTAAGACCAAAATCAATGATGTTGTCGGCTTTAGCAGGTTGTTCAGGTATTGATTTGGCTTCTTTAATTGAAAAAATGAAGTTGGAAGTTACAGATTTCAACATTGAAGTAGAAGCTGAATTAACAGAAGAACATCCAAAAATATACAATAAAGTAAAAGTGGATTATCATTTTTACGGTCCCAATTTAGACGAGAAAAAACTGCAAAAAGTAGTGGATTTATCTGTAGATAAATATTGTGGCGTAATGGGAATGTTCCGTCAATTTGCAAAAGTTGAGGTTGAGATTTTTTATCATAAAGTGTAATTATGACGGTTTCAATACTTAAAGAGAAAGTTCAGAATTCAGAAGTTTTAGTATTTTCTGAAGTAATCCATTCTATTGAATCGTATTATTCGTTTACACCAACAAGTTTTACAAATGGAGAATTATCGAATGAAGCAGGAACAAATAATGGTTCGTGTAAAGTGTTTTCATTTGCCAAAGAACACAATTTAGATGTTTCGGAAACCTTGTTTATGTTTGGAGAACATTATCAAAAAGTGCTACAAACTCCAAACGAAGATGACCATCAAAACATTCGTAATTTTATAAAATCTGGCTGGAAAGGTGTTCGATTTTCGGGGAATGCATTAGAATTGAAAAAATAAATTTCTTTCTAAAAAATATTTATATATTTGTTGTTCAATACTATAAGCCAAAATAATTGAATTCTAAACCCATTTGTTCGGAATTCTAATTTCTAAATTCTAATTTTATTATTATGCGTTGGAATCTAAAATCAAAGCCAGAAAAAGAAAAGTTACAAGCCTTGCAAAATGCCCTTCAAGTAGACGAAATCATCGCTACTTTACTCGTTCAGCGTGGTGTTGAAACCTATGAACAAGCCAAAACTTTTTTCCGTCCTACTTTAGACGATTTGCACGATCCTTATCTGATGAAAGATATGGATAAAGCGGTAAATCGGATTGAAAAAGCGATTGAAAATAACGAAAATATCTTGGTTTTTGGAGATTATGATGTCGATGGCACGACAGCTGTTTCCCTAGTTTCGAGTTATTTACGAAGTTTTTATCCCAATGTCGCGACTTATATTCCCGATCGGTATGGAGAAGGTTACGGTATTTCGTACTTGGGAATTGATTATGCAGATGACAATGATATTGCCTTAATTATTGCTTTGGATTGTGGTATTAAATCGATAGATCATGTCAATTATGCGAAAGCTAAAAATATCGATTTTATCATTTGTGATCACCACAGGCCCGGAGATATTTTACCGGATGCTGTTGCGGTTTTAGACCCAAAACGTGCCGATTGTTCGTATCCTTATGATGAATTATGCGGTTGCGGTGTTGGTTTTAAATTAATCCAGGCTTTAGCCCAAAATAGAAATCAAACGATTGACGATTTGGTTTTGTATTTAGACTTAGTCGCGACGGCAATTGCAGCGGATATAGTTCCTATTACGGGAGAAAATCGCGTCATGGCAAAATTTGGATTAGAAGTTATTAATTCAAATCCAAGACCAGGAATAAAAGCTTTAATTCAATATGCAAAGAAGAAAATTCTAACTATTACTGATGTCGTTTTTATTGTTGCGCCAAGAATTAACGCGGCTGGAAGAATCAAACACGGAAATGAAGCAGTCGCTTTGTTAACAGAATATAATATCGAACAAGCCGAACAATTTGCATCAGAAATTGAACAATATAATTCGGACCGAAAAGAATTGGACAAGCAAATTACGAAAGAAGCTTTACTTCAAATTCAAGAAAATAACGAGCAAGTTCGATGTTCAACTGTGGTTTATCATGAAAGTTGGCATAAAGGTGTGATTGGGATTGTTGCTTCCAGATTGGTTGAAAATTATTATCGTCCTACAATCGTTTTTACAAAAAGTGGCGATAAATTGGCCGCTTCCGCTCGATCTGTCAAAGATTTTGATGTTTATAATGCATTGGAAGCTTGTGCCGAACATCTGGAACAATTTGGAGGTCATATGTATGCGGCCGGAATGACGATGTTGCCTGAGAATTATCAGAATTTTAAAGATGCTTTTGAGAAAGTAGTGTCTTCAACTATTCATCCAGATCTGTTAATTCAAGAAATTGCGTACGACGCCGAAATTGATTTATCAGACCTCAACCCGAAATTAATGCGTGTTTTAAAGCAATTTGAACCTTTCGGGCCCGAAAATATGGCACCTTTATTCTTGGCTAGAAACCTTATGGATTCTGGCTATGCAAAAACTTTAGGCAATGAAAATGAGCATTTAAAAGTATTCGTTAAACAAGGGATTTCTGAAAATTTTGGAGCTATCGGATTTAAGTTGGGCAACAAATTAGATGTGGTAAAAAACAAAAATAAATTCGATGGAATTTTCTCTTTGGAAGAAAACGAATGGAAAGATACCGTAACTTTGCAACTGCAATTACGAGATATTCGACAACCCAATGAGTAAAAAAGATCCTTACGCAGCTTTACGATACAAAGAATTCAACTTTTTCTTATTAATGCGATTTGCGATGGTTTTTGCATGGTCGATGCAATTTGTTATTATAGAATGGGAAGTATACAGTTTAACAAAAGATCCATTATCACTTGGAATTATCGGTTTGATGGAAATAATTCCGGCAGTTTCTATGGCTTTGTTTGCTGGTCATATTGTGGATCAAAGTGAAAAAAAGAAGCTTTTAGTGAAATGTATTTTAGGATTTTCAGTCGTGAGTTTAGGTTTGTTTTTAATTACTGTTCCTGAAATCACCAAAAATCTAGCTCAAAGTACAATTCTTTGTACAATATATGCTTTGGTATTTTTCGGAGGATTTGTTCGGTCGTTTCTTGGGCCAACAATATTCTCGTTACTTTCTTTAATTGTTCCAAAAAAGTTATATCCAAATGCTGCTACTTGGAGTAGTTCCACTTGGCAATTAGCGTCTATGTTCGGACCTGCATTAGCTGGACTTTCGATAAGCTTCATTGGTGTGCATTGGTCGTTGTGTTTTGTATTTGCTTGTTCAATTATGGCTTTGATAATGTTAGCGCAAATTGAACAAAAACCGATTTTAAATCCGAAGATTGGCGAACCGATCATGAAGAGTTTAAAGGAAGGTTTGAGTTTTGTATTCACTAACAAGACGATACTTGGATCGATCTCTTTAGATATGATTGCGGTTTTATTCGGTGGAGCAGTAGCTTTATTGCCGATTTTTGCTCAAGATATTTTAAAAGTTGGTTCGGAAGGATTTGGGATTTTAAGAGCTGCGCCAGCTCTAGGTTCTTTTTTAATGATGTTGCTTTCTGCTTATATTTCACTCAACAGAAAAGCCGGAATTAAATTATTAGGTGCAATTTTCATGTTCGGAATTTGTATTATTATTTTCGGAATTTCCGAGATTTTCTGGATTTCTGTTTTAGCGATGTTTTTAAGTGGTGTCTTTGATGGCGTCTCAGTGGTAATCCGAAATACTATTTTACAATTGCACACGCCTGACCACATGAGAGGTCGGGTGGCATCAGTGAATTCTATTTTTGTGGGTTCCTCTAATGAGTTGGGTGCTTTTGAAAGTGGCTTAACCGCGAAATTAATGGGTGTAGTAAATGCCGTTATCTTTGGAGGAGTAATGACAATAATTACAGTTGGAGCAACAGCAGTAGCTTTACCTAAATTTAGAAAATTAGATTTAGAGAAAGATGTTGAAGCCTTAGAAAATGGAGATTAAACCTCAAATTTCTTCAGCGCAAAATTAGTTCCATCGAACACTCCATAGGTGAAGTAACCAATCCAATCACCTAAATTAATGTATTTTGAACTTTCAGTAAGTTCAATTTCTAAAGGTAAATGCCTGTGCCCAAAAACGAAGAAATCATACGATTTGGTTTCTAGTTTTCTCTTGCAATACTGGACCAGCCATTCTTGATCTTCTCCTAAATATTTTACATCTTCAACGCCGGAAATCAGTTTGTTTTTTACAGAAAGATATTGGGCTAATTTCACACCGATATCAGGATGTAACCAACGGAATAACCACTTTGAAAAAGGATTAGTAAAAACCTTTTTCATCCTTTTATAGCCCATATCGCCTGGACCTTTTCCATCACCGTGACCTATTAAGAAGGTTTTTCCATTAAATGTGAATTCTTCGTTATCATGATAAACAGGAATGTTTAATTCTTTCTGAAAATAATCGCCCATCCATAGATCGTGATTTCCTACAAAAAAATATATCGGTATTCCCGAATCTCTAATTTCAGCTAATTTTCCTAAAACTCTTACAAAACCTTTAGGCACCACAGTTTGGTATTCAAACCAAAAGTCAAATAAATCGCCTAAAAGAAAAATTGCGTCAGCATCTTGTTTAACGACATCAAGCCACGAGACGAATTTTTGTTCTCTTGGGAAACTAAGTTCAGAGGTGGGTGCGCCGAAGTGCTGGTCAGACGCGAAATATATTTTTGAATTTGGTTTCAAATTTTTTAAATCTTTTCACAAAAATACACTTTTTACTTCATTTACCCATGTTTGAAATTTTTATTCGCTTGTAAAATATAGAGTTGCTAGGTTTATGCTAATTATGTATTCAAGTAGAATGAGATTCTGAATTTCATGAACAAATGTTAAAATTTAGGTCCTTTCTATGAAATAAGCAGTGTTTTGTGGTTCAGTAATATTGTGTTTATTTTGATTTATGTGTATTTATTTTCTAAATATTACAACATTTTATTCATAATTGTCTTGTAAATAATATATTTTGTTAACTTTGGAAGATTAATCAAACTATAATAAAACTTTAACACAATGAAAAAACTTTTACTTTTTTTCATGTCGATTTTCTCCTTGTGTAGTTATTCACAAGTATTAACGGAGAATTTTGACGCGACAACTTTCCCCCCAGCCGGCTGGGCTGTTTTCGATAATGGAATCGGAACAAATCGATCTTGGGTTAGAACGCCTAATGCATCTTTGACTTATAATTCTTCCGCTGGAGCAGCTTATATGCAAGGAGAAAATGTAACTGACGGTTCAAAAGCTATCGACTGGTTAGTTACTCCTTTGGTTACTGTCCCTGCTGATGGTCAATTGCGCTTTAGAACGCGCGAAGGACGAGTTGGAAACTATGGAAGTAGTTATTCAATTAGAGTTTCTACAACTTCTCAAAATACTGCTGGTGATTTTACAACTGTTAAAACTTGGACAGAAGCTGATTTAGTAACGACATTTAATATTTACGAACAAAAAGTTGTACCCTTAACTAGTTATATAGGACAAAGTGTTTACATAGCTTTTGTGATGGAAAATGATAATGGGGATCCTTGGTTAATTGATAATGTATTTGTGGATTCTAAATGTTTAAATCCTACAACGTTAACAACAACTGCTGTTCTTGCTACATCTGTAAATTTAGGATGGAACAATCCTAGCGGAGCGACTTTATGGGATATAGAATGGGGACCTACAGGTTTTACGCAAGGAACAGGAACTATAATTACAGGTGTGACTACTAATCCCTATAATTTAACGGGCTTAAGTCCATTAACTTCTTATGAATACTATGTTAGGGCAGTTTGTAGTGAAGACAATCCTAGCGTTTGGTCAACATCGAAATTATTTGTGACAACCGCTGCGCCACCTGTTTGTGGTGGGAACTTTGTAGATAACGGTGGTGCTGGAAATTATTTAAACGGTTCAAATCAGACGGTTACAATTGTACCAGTTAATCCAACTGACAAAGTAACAGTGACTTTTACTTCTTTTGATGTGGAAGAGCGATGGGATGCTTTATATGTTTTTGATGGGAATTCTGCAGCAGCACCTCAAATTGCAAGTACTAATCCTGCAGCATTTGTGCCTGGTGGTTTAGCTGGTGGTTATTGGGGGAACGTTTCTCCTGGCCCTTTTACATCGACTGCGCCTGATGGAAGTTTAACTTTTGTATTTAGAAGCGATACTTCTGGACAAAGACCAGGTTGGACTTCTAACATTACCTGTGGACCACCACCAACTTGTCCAAGACCGACGGCGCCTACTATTTCTGCAATAGGACAGCAACAAGTTTCAGTAAACTGGGTGGAAAATGGACCAGCAACTCAATGGCAGGTTTTAGTATTGCCAGCTAATGCTCCAGTGCCCACAGCCGCAACTCCAGGGTGGCAAACTACTTCTACTAGACCTTACGTTTATACAGGACTTAATCCAGGAACTTTTTACAAAGCTTATGTAAGATCAATTTGTGTGGCAGGAATAGATGAGAGTCCTGTTTCTTTTGGAACAAGTTTTGCAACACAAATAGTGAATGATGAATGTATTAATGCTGTGACTGCACCTGTTAATAGTAATGCGTCTTGTTTGCAAACTGTGGGTGGTACAATTACAGGAGCAACTGCAAGTTTACCCGCAAGTAACTGTTCAGGTACTTCAAATGACGATGTGTGGTTTAAATTTACGGCGACTTCAAATATTCATTTCGTTTCTCTTATAAACGTTGCAGGGAGTACTACAGATTTATATCATGTGGTTTATTCTGGAACTTGTAATAATTTAACAAGATTATATTGTAGCGATGATAATAGCAGTACTGCAAATAATTTAGTAATTGGAGAAACATACTATATAAGAGTTTATTCTTATTCCAGTACTGTAGGTCAAGATACTGTTTTTGATTTATGTATTGGAACGCCTGTATCTTGTTCTGATTCTTCTGCATTCTGTGGTGATGTTGGATTGGTTTATCCAAATTCAGTGAGTACGCCTGGCTATGGAGCAATAGGATGTTTGAGTTCAACTCCAAATCCTTCTTGGTTTTACATGCAAGTAAACCAATCAGGTACTCTTAATTTTCAAATAGCGCAAACTAGCGCAACTACAGGTGGCGGACTTGATGTCGATTATATCGTTTGGGGTCCTTTTACACCAGAACAATTTGCAACATCATGTAATAATTTATATGGTTATCCACAAGGTAATACAGGGTTTCCAAACAATGTAGCATCTTGTAGTTATTCTGCGGTTTCAGTTGAAAATTTCACTATACCTAATGCAATTGTTGGTAATATTTACGTTGTTTTAATTACTAATTATAGTAATAGTGTTGGTACAGTAACTTTCACGCAAACTGGCGGAACAGGAGCAACTGATTGTAGTATTGTTTGTAGTTTGGATCTAGGTCCAGATCAAGTTTTTTGTGATACACCTAGTTATCAGATTGTGTCGTCAAATGCTACTGCAGATAATTACGCATGGTATCTTAATAATGTTTTAATTAGCGGAGTTAATACAAGTTCTATTACAGTTTCTCAAACTGGTACTTATAAATGTGTTATTACTTGCGGAATTAATCAAGTTGAGGATGAGATAGTTTTGACCTTTAACACTTCAACAATACCTACATTTGATGCTATAGTACCAATTTGTGAAAACACAACTGCGCCGGTTTTAGCCACAACTTCAACCAACGGAATCACAGGAACATGGTCTCCTGCAGTTGTTAGTAATGTAAATTCTGGAATTTACACTTTTACTCCTACCACAGGACAATGTGCATCACCAATTGATGTTTCAATTACAGTGAATGCTAAAACTGTGCCATCATTCGTTTCTTTAGCACCTGTTTGTGCTGGTGATGTTGCGCCTGTGCTTCCTTCAACTTCAAATAATGGCATTACTGGTTCATGGTCTCCTGCAATTGTAGATAATATGAATTCGGCGACTTACACATTTACGCCAGATACTGGTCAATGTGCATCAGTAGCGACATTAAATGTGCAAGTATTAGCAACATGTACGTTTGGTACAATTGCAAGTGCTGTTCTATTAGATAATTGTACTACTACACCAAGTGGAACATTTTTCAATACTACTTCAGGTTCACAAGCTATTGGAGCTGCAACCGATATTTTTCCAAATAGCAATTTAGGGACTTACGTTCAAGCTTCTGGAAATCTTATGTTTA
This sequence comes from Flavobacterium ardleyense, assembly GCF_042686085.1. Lineage (GTDB taxonomy): Bacteria > Bacteroidota > Bacteroidia > Flavobacteriales > Flavobacteriaceae > Flavobacterium > Flavobacterium ardleyense. Next base: position 105,833 of record NZ_JBHUOL010000012.1, on the reverse strand, counting down.
ATGGAGCAGAATTAAGAACTTTCAAAACAATAACTTCGAACGTTTGTAGTGCAAGATTAAATTATAGAGTTTATGAAGCTTCTGCAACTCCAGGAGCATTTACTATCGTTAATCTATCATTACTTGAAGATTGTACGGCGGGTACATATCCAACTGGAGGAGCTTCATGTTTAACTGGAGATCAAAGATGGCAAGAAGTTACTGCAGCTATTGATTTAACAGCTAATGCACCGGGTAATTATATAATTGAAGTTTATTACGATGTAACAGGTGACAATGATAATCCAACCGAATGTGATGATTCAATTGTGCTAGATAATGGTGGAGCTTATTACGTTGCAACGTTTTCTATACAGGCAACTCCATCGTTTGCTTTTGTTAGTCCAACAACTTGTAATGGAACTCAAGGGGCTATAACAATCTCTGGATTTACACCAGGAAATATTTACGGAGTATCTTATATGCAAAATGCAGTGGCGGTTGGTCCGAATAATTATACTGCAAATAGCAATGGAGATATTTTAATTTCTAATTTAACTGCAGGAGCTTACACAGGTTTTAACTTTGCTATTAACGGTTGTACTATTACTGATGCTATCGTTATCACTTTAGTTGATCCAATTTATAATCCAACGTTTAATCAAGTAGGGCCATTCTGTGTAGGAGATGCAATCATTTTACCAACTACTTCTATTGAAGGTTATACAGGGACTTGGTCTCCAGCAGTTGATAATACGCAAACGACAACTTATACGTTTACTCCAACTGCAGGACAATGTGCAACAGTTAATTCAACTTATGTTGTTACTGTTAATCCAGCGCCTTCATTAACTAATTTACTTTCAAATTCTCCAATTTGTTTTGGTGGAGATGCAGTGTTTACAATAACTGGAACTGCAAACACAACGGTACGTTACAAAATAGGGACTGGAACAGTACAAACAGCAGCTGTGGGTGCTTCTGGTTCTGTAGCTATTACCGTTCCTGCGCCAGCTGCTGGTGATGTAATTTTAACCTTAGTAAATATTGATAATGGAACTTGTATTACTACTTTAAGCAATACAGCAACTGTTGTTGTAAAACCTTTACCATCAGTTACTAGCTTAACACCAGTTAGCTCTTCTGTATGTTTAGGAAGTAATGCTGAATTCACAATTGAAGGAACGCCAAATGGGACGGTATCGTATCAAGTGAATTCTGGAGCAGTTGAAACGGCTTCACTTAATGCTTCAGGTCAAAGCGCAACAATTACAATCGCTAATCCAACGGCAGATGTAGTAATCGAATTGATTGATATTATAGACGGAACATGTACGACATTAGTAAACAATACAGTTACTATTAAAGTCGTTTCTGTTCCGTTGCCTACGATAAGTATTACTTCTTTACCAACATGTGCAGATCAAACAGCAGATTTTGAAGTATTATCTCCAATTAATTCGATGTTAAATGTGCCAGGTAATTTATTTATTTCAGAAATAACTGATGCTGCTTCAGGCTCTTTAACTTATGTGGAAGTTTATAACGGCACAGGAGCAACAGTAGATTTAAGTAATTACAAATTAGTAGTTTCTACAAACGGAAATTTACCATCTGCTGCATGTACTATGCCTCTTTCAGGAAACTTATTGAACAATGCAGTTGTTGTAATTAAACTTAGTACTAGTCCAAATGAAGCTGGAGTAGTTCCAGATTTGAGTTTTACGGCATGTTCTGGAGTGAATAATAATGATCAAATTGTTTTAACTACTAGTGCTGATGTTTTAATTGATGTTTGGGGAATTAATGGAACCGTATTTACTCCAGGAGTTGGTTATACCTATAGAAGAAAAGCTACTGCATTATTGCCTAGCATTATATGGGATGCAACTGAATGGGATTTACTTGATCCTGAGGATTATTCAGACGTTGGTTCTTACACTTTATATACTACAAATTATGAATATATTTTAAGTGACGGCGTTACAACGACTACCCAATCGAGTACATCTTATACGGATGTTGCAACGGGTACTTATACAATCATAGCGCATGATTTAATTACCGGATGTTATTCGCCACCATACGAATTTACAATTGACGCTGCTGTATATAGTAATCCTGTTACTGCGTTTACTTATGACACTCCAGTTTGTCTTTCGGATGTTGTTAATCCTATGCCAGACACTTCGATAGTAGATTTTACCGCAGGAGGTACTTTTACAGGAAATAGTTCAAACATAGTTATTGATCCTTTAACAGGTGAAGTAGATTTGTCTTTAAGTGTTGCGGGAACTTATACGATTACATATACGTTGCCTGTAGATGTTGCAAACTGTGTAAATGGTGAGTCTAGTCAATTCGAATTTGTAATTAGTGCTTACTTAGTTCCAACATTTGATAGCGTTGAAGTATGTTTGGGTTCTCAATTTGTATTGCCAGCTAAATCTAAAGAAGGTTACGAAGGGTCTTGGTCTTCTTCTGCAGATGTTTCAACGGAAGGAACTACAACCTATTATTTTACGCCTACCACTTCAACTTGTAGTGAAGTTGGAGAATTAGTTTTGACTGTTAAACGTTGTACAATTCCTAAAGGTGTTTCGCCTAATAATGACGGTATAAATGACACTTGGGATTTAACAGGTTTTAATGTTAGTAAAGTTGAAATCTTCAACCGTTACGGTACAAAAGTTTACAATAAAACAGACTATATAAAAGAGTGGTTTGGACAGTCAAATAATGGAAATGAACTTCCAGACGGAACGTACTACTATATGATTGAGTTCAAAGATTCTCCTGCTAAAACAGGTTGGGTATATATTAATAGAGAGAGATAATATTTGTTAAGTCACCTCTAAAAAAATAGAGGTGACTAACATAAAATAAATATAAAAATAATGAAGAAACTATATTTAGTAGCTTTAGCTGTAATCGCCTCGTATGGGGATTTGCACGCACAACAAGACCCACATTATACACAATATATGTATAATATGAATGTAATAAATCCTGCTTATGCTGGTAGTAAAGAAAACCTATCGATAGGGATGTTATATAGAAAACAATGGGTGGATATTGAAGATGCGCCTACAACCTTTACACTTTCAGGTCATTCACCTGTAGGGAAAAACGTTGGATTAGGACTGTCTGTTATTTCGGATAAAATTGGGCCTGTAGAAGAAAATAATATTTATGGAGATTTCTCTTATACGCTTAATTTAGGAGGTGAGCATAAATTAGCTTTTGGTATTAAAGCTGGTATTACGCTTCATAAAGTAGGATTGTATAGCGATATTTACAACACACTTCCACAACCTAGTGATCCTGCCTTTGCAGAAGACACGAACAATAGTTATTTTAACTTAGGGTCAGGTTTGTTCTATTATACAGATAAGTATTATGTTGCATTCTCAGTTCCAAATATGATGAAATCAAAACATTTAGATTTTGATGGACGTGAATATGGATCAGAAGCATCACATTATTTCTTAACTGGAGGGTATGTTTTTGACTTAACTGACAATGTTAAGTTTAAGCCTTTCTTTATGGTGAAATCTGCATTTAATGCACCGACCTCGTTTGATGTGTCAACAAATTTCTTATTTAATGAAAAGTTTGAAGCTGGTTTAACTTATCGTCTAGATGATAGTTTTGGTGCAATGGTTAATTATGCAATTACACCAAGTCTTAAGATTGGATACGCGTATGATCACATCGTTTCTGATTTGAAAATTACGACACCTTCTTCTCATGAGTTTATCTTACTATTCGATTTGAATTTCTCGAAAAAGGTATCAAGCTCACCAAGATTCTTTTAACCTAATAGCGATAACGACATGAAAAAAATATATTTAACATTGAGTTTTGTAATCGCAACTAGTTTACTAAGTGCGCAGAACAAAGACACCAAAGCTGCAGATAAATTATTTGATAGATACGAATATGTAGATGCAGCAAATGAATATTTAAAATTAACTGAAAAAGACAAAGGAGATAGCTATGTTTACAACCAACTAGCCGAAAGTTATTATAATGTTTTTAATACTAAAGAAGCAGTAAAATGGTTCGCAAAAGCTATAGAAACGAAACAGGACGCTGAAACTTATTACAAGTATTCTCAAATGTTAAAGGCCGAAGGAAATTATACCGAAGCTGATAAGCAAATGAAGAAATTTGTAGCTATGGCTCCAAACGACCAAAGAGCAAAATCATTCAACGCCAACCCAGAATACTTGACCGCTTTACAAAGTCAAGTAAAGATGTATAACATTGGAAAATCCGATATAAACAGTATTCATAGTGATTTTGGTGCAGTTTTAACTAACGACAGAAATGTATATTTTGCAAGCGCTAGAAATACTTCAAGAAAAACTAGTAATTGGAATGATGAACCTTACTTAGACATTTATAAAGCTACATATAATGCAAATGGTACTATTAGTGAAGCTACTGCTGTTGCTAATATAAATACAAAATGGCATGATGGACCCGCGGCTGTATCTTCAGACGGTAATACAATTTATTACGGAAGTGAAAGTTTTAACGAAAAAGAATACACAAAGGATAAAAAGAAAAAAGCAAAATTTGGTAAAATTTATCTATACAAAGCGACTAAGGATGGAGATTCATGGTCAAATAGTAAGCCATTACCATTTAATAGTCCCGCCTATGATGTGAGAAATCCTAGTATTAGTAAAGACGGTAAAACACTATATTTTTCGTCTAATATGCCTGGTGGTCTTGGTGGAGATGATATATGGAAAGTTTCTGTTGATGGCGATACTTATGGAACACCTGAAAATTTAGGTGCAAAAATCAATACGGAAGCTAACGAAAGCTTTCCATTCATTACGGATGATAATGTGTTGTATTTTTCATCTAATGGAAAACAAGGTTTTGGAGGCTTTGATGTATTTAGCATTGATTTAGCTAAAGGAGAAGAAGCTATGAATGTTGGTGCTCCTGTAAACTCTTCGAAGGATGATTTCTCTTTTACATTTAATACTGTAAACAATGTGGGTTTCTTTTCTAGTAATAGAGACGGTGTTGACAATATTTACGTAGCTAATCCAATATGCGGTGTTCAAGCTGTTGCTTTAGTGAAAGATGCTAAAACAGGAAAATTGCTTGATGCTGCTAAAGTAGTTCTAGTTGATGGTGATGAAAAAGTACTTGATATCCAATTTGCAAATTCTGAGGGTAAATCATCATTTGCTGTAGAATGTGACATGGCTTATAATTTCCAAGTATCAAAACAAGGATATGAAAGTGGTGTTTTTGCAATTGCTAAGACTAATGGAGGAAAAGTTGTAATTGAAGCTTTGCTAAACCCAATTTTACCTATTATTACAGAGAAAGAAGTCATTCTTGAGCCAATATTCTTTGAATTCAACAAAAGCAATATTACAAAGGAAGGTGCTGAAGAGTTAGATAAGTTAGTTGTAGTTATGAACGAACATCCTACTATGGTGATTTTTGCTAAATCACATACAGATAATAGAGGAAGTGATAAATACAATATAAATTTATCAGACAGAAGAGCTAAATCTACTGTTCAATACTTAATTTCAAAAGGAATTGAAAAAGAAAGAATCTCAGGACAAGGTTTCGGAGAAATTGAACCTAAAGTAATGTGTGATGATTGTACTGAAGAAGAACATGCTCAAAACAGAAGAAGTGAATTCTTAATCGTTAAGAAATAAACGATTAAAATAGCACGATAACAAAAAAGGCTCTGAATTTTCAGAGCCTTTTTTTATTAAAATTTATATTGAATCCCTACTCCGAGCATTTGTTTTATTTGAGTTTTTGGTCCTTTCGTAACTTGAACTCCCGCGACTTCTTCCTTGAACTTGATGTCATCATCATAAATTAAACGCATTCCAATGTTTGCTTTTACGTATTCATTTACAACCATTGCAAATTGTAATTCCCAGTCCACATCAATGTTTCCGAAGTTGTTTGCATAGTCGGTATATAAACTAATGCGATGCTCTAAGTCAATGTTTTTATATACTTCCTTCTTCCATTGATTGGTTATTAAAATACCAACTTCGGTACGGGTATTTTTACCTTCTTTAAGTAAATCTCCATTTAAATCATAGACCGCTTTTTCTACCCCAAAAGCACCTTGATTCGCTAAGCGTTGATCAAAAACTAAAGTCGTTTTCATAGTTAGTGGAGATGCGTAGATATTCAGATCTAAATCTTTTCTAGAATATTCACTTCCAACCCCAAGAAAAATGTAGGCAGGTGCAAAAGCTCTTGATATCGCTAAATCAGTATTTGGATAGGCATATCCATTCGCGAATTGGGTATTGAAATTAAATTTCCCAGCATAGTACCAATTCGAAATTGTATCGGTTCTGAAACCAAAAGTTGAGTTTAACTGAAGTTGATCGTCAGTCTTCTTCATAACTTGAGACTCCTGCTTGTTGATACCATAACGCGTGATTAATTCGTTCTTCCAGTTTAAATTACCGTTTGTGTATGTTCTAATAAATTGTGTCTTTATAAGTCCTGAAACAGAGTTGTTTCCTCCGGCATTCCAGTTTACAAAGGCAATTTGAGAAATGTCTAATCCTATTTTATTTTCTTTTGTCCAATTTGAGATAGAGTCAGGGATTTCTGTTCGGATGATTTGTGCATAGTTGGTTTGAAATGCTAAAAAGAAGATACCTAATATTAGGTAGGCATTTTTAATCATGTTGTATAATATTAAATAATTGAATTAAACTTTGAACGTCAATTTTACAAATTTGCTGCAGTTCTAAAACCGTACCTTGTTCAATAAAAAAATCAGGAATCCCTAAATTAATACACGGTTTTTTTAGATTGTTTTTGGTGATAATTGAATTGATTTGTTCGCCAAATCCACCTTTTATGGCTCCATCTTCAATAGTGATAATTTGCTGATGTAAGCTTATAATGCTTTTTATCTCAATTTCATTTAACGGTTTGATAAACGGAAAATGATAATGTGAAAATAAATTTGAATTTTCAATTGTAGCCAATGCTTTTGTTACATTGTTTCCAATTGTTCCCGTAGAAAAAATAGCAATTTTACTACCTTTTTGAATTTCTTTTAACTGTCCAATTTCGATTTTCTCGAAAGGTTTTTGCCAAGCTATAATTTCGCCTCTTCCTCTTGGATAGCGTATTGCAATCGGATGATCTAAACCTTGGGAAGCAGTAAACATCATATTTCGTAATTCTATTTCGTCTTTTGGAGAAGCAATAATTAAATTTGGGATGCAATTTAAAAAGGCAATATCAAAAACGCCGTGATGTGTGGCGCCATCTTCTCCCACTAAACCGGCTCTGTCAACACAGAAAATGACTGGTAAGTTTTGCAAAGCCACATCATGAATGACTTGATCGTAAGCTCTTTGAATAAAAGTGGAATAAATAGTACAAAAAACAACCATACCTTGAGTCGCCATTCCGGCCGCTAAAGTAACTGCATGTTGTTCCGCAATTCCAACGTCGAAAGCTCGTTTTGGAAAAGCATCCATCATATATTTCATCGAACTTCCAGAAGGCATAGCTGGAGTAATTCCGATTATTTTCTCATTTGTAGTAGCTAATTCTACCAAAGTGTGTCCAAAAACATCTTGAAATTTTGGAGGTAAATGCGATTCGTCTTTTAAATGAATTTCGCCTGTTTTTGCATCAAATTTTCCGGGTGCATGGTATTTGACTTGATCTTTCTCTGCTAATTGTAATCCTTTTCCTTTTGTGGTAATTACGTGCAAAAATTTAGGACCTTTTACTTTTTTTAAACGTTCTAATTCCAAAATTAACTTTGGCAGATCATGCCCGTCAATTGGACCCGAATAATCAAAATTTAAGGATTTAATAATGTTGTTTTGTTTTGGGTTTTTTCCTTCTTTAACTGCTGTTAAATAGTTTTTTAAAGCACCAATACTTGGGTCGATTCCAATAGCATTGTCATTTAAAATCACTAATAAATTTGCGTCGGTAACGCCAGCATGATTTAAACCCTCAAAAGCCATTCCGCTCGCAATTGAAGCGTCACCAATAACTGCAATATGTTGTTTTTGATCGTCTCCTTTTAATTGGGAAGATAAGGCCATTCCTAAAGCTGCAGAAATAGAAGTTGAGGAATGTCCCACGCCAAAGGTGTCGTAAATACTTTCACTTCTTTTCGGGAAACCAGAAATACCATTTAATTCTCTATTGGTATGAAAAACCGCACGTCTTTCTGTAAGAATTTTATGGCCATAAGCCTGATGACCTACATCCCAAACTAATAAAGCTTCAGGTGTGTTGAATACATAATGAAGCGCAATTGTCAATTCTATAACACCTAAACTTGCGCCTAAATGACCTTCTTTTTTGGAAATAATATCAATGATAAATTCCCGCAATTCTGTAGCTAACTGTGGAAGTTGATCTATAGAAAGCTTTCTTAAATCTTTGGGGCTGTTAATATAGGAGAGAATTTCGCTTTGCATTTGATTTGAAAAGGCAAATTTAAGCTTTTGTTTTATATTACTCTATTTTAATTCGAATTGGGTAAGTGATTTTAACACTAACAGTTAAGCTTTTAATTTTAAACTGCCCAATCTGCTTAATCATTTAAAGTTTTATGTTTTTGGAAATTTTAGTTTTGAAGTAATAAAAGTTATAAACTCAAAATAATTGTTTGATGCTTTTTATGGTACTATTTGCCAATATAAATTTGTACTATTTGAATTGAAATTTTTGCTTGCTAGCTAAAAAAAAATAAGTTTTAAACTAGTTTAACTGTAATACGCTATTCTTCATCAATAGCAATTTCACCTGTAATCATAGGAGGTTCCGCTACTTTCTGTGTTTTTAAAACTTTAGTAGGTTCAGGTTGTTCGCAGATTACCATGCCGAGCTTCGTGACTTCACCGGTTTTTTCGACCTGAATAACAGAATCTTTTGGTTTAACAATACTATCTTGTATAACAACAATCTCACCTAGAGGCTGACTATTATTGTTCACATCTTTACAGCTCAATAATGTAGTTCCCATTGTAATCAATAGCGCAAGTAGAAACATGTTTCTAAACGATTTTTGTTGCAATAAGATTTGCTCAGGAATCTCTATTTTTAGAGCGTGTAACTGATCGCTTTTGAATCTTCCACAAGTTTTAACAGCTGTGTTGTTTTGAAAATAATTTGTAATTTCTGCATCTGAACTTTTGGTAAAATCAATTACCGTTTTAGAACAAGATTGGCAAAATCTGCCCATTTCTTCAGGTAACATCGCATTCCAGTTTTCATTACACGGTTTTGGAATTGAAATAGAAATCTTTTTCATAGCTATTGAGTTTAATTTTCAACCGCAATTATTATTCCAAAAATAATGTAACTTTGAATTATGATAGATGTTTTTACCGATGTATATTTTATGAAGAAAGCACTGCAAGAAGCAGAAATTGCTTTTGAGAAGGGGGAAATTCCTGTAGGAGCTATAATTGTTGTGGCGAATAAAGTAATTGCGCGCACTCATAATTTAACAGAATTGCTTCATGATGTTACAGCGCACGCCGAGATGCAAGCCATTACAAGTGCGGCGAATTTTTTAGGAGGCAAATATTTAAAAGATTGTACTTTATACGTCACATTAGAACCTTGTCAGATGTGTGCTGGCGCTTTATACTGGAGTCAAATCACCAAAATTGTTTATGGTGCAACAGATGAAGCGAGAGGTTTTCAGAAAATGGGAACGCAATTACATCCAAAAACCCAAGTCGTTTCAGGGATTTTAGAAAAAGAATGTGCAGAATTAATGCGAAATTTTTTTAAATCAAGAAGATGATATTTGTAAGATTAGGTTTAAAATTATTTTATATCTTTAAACTTTAATTATAAAAATCAGATTTAATGAAATTCAAAAACTATATCCAGCTAGTATTATTATTAATTGTGGGTTTTTCGTGTGGTAAAAAGACGGAAAATTTCAATTCAAATTTTAATCTATACAAAGACTATATACTTAATTTTAGTTCTGGATTAGTTTCTACTAAAACTGATGTTAGAGTTGTCTTAGCATTTGACAACAAAGAATGGAAACCTAATCAGGAGCTAGATAGTGATCTGTTTTCTATTAGTCCTAAAGTAAAAGGTAAAGTTGTTGCGCTTTCAGCGAATACAATTGCATTCATTCCTGCAGAGCGTTTAAAGCAAGACACTGAATATCAAGTTACTTTTCATTTAGATGAGGTTAAAGATGTGCCTAAGGAATTGAAAAAATTTCAGTTTTCTCTGAAGACGATAAAGCAAGATTTTGTAATTAAGACACAAGATTTACAATCATATAGTAAAGAATATCAGTATTTAAACGCTACAATTTCGTTTAGTGATGACATTGATTTAGAGTCGGTTATTAAATTGTTTAAAGTCAATCAAAACGATAAAGACTTGAAAATTAAGTTTAATAAAGAACAATCGAGTTCTAAAGAATATAAATTTATCATTGATAGCATCCAGCGCAAAGCCGAGGACAGTGAAGTTAATATTTCTTGGAATGGAAGTTCTTTTGATATTGAGCAAGAGGGAACAATGGATTTTGAAATCCCAGGTAAAAATAATTTCAAGGTAATCTCAGCCCGTCTTCAAGAAGATAACGCTCAGGTGCTATTGCTAAACTTTTCTGATCCCATTAAAAAAGGTCAAGAATTAGATGGATTAGTCCAAATTCAATCTGCTACAAATTTAAAATTCGCTACAGCCGGAAATCTTTTAAAAGTCTACTTCAGTGAATCCTTAAAAGGAGAATTATTAGTTGAAGTTTTTCAAGGGATTCAAAATGAAGAAGGCAATAAGATGAAATATGATTTTTCTGAGTCAATAATTTTTGATCAGGTAAAACCAGAAATTAAATTTGTGAAAAGTGGTACAATATTGCCAAGCTCAAATAATTTAAAAATTAATTTTGAAGCTGTAAACCTAAGTGCTGTTGATGTAAAAATATATCAAATATATAAAAATAATATTCTTCAATTTTTACAGTATAACGAACTAAACGGAAATCAAAACCTTAGAAATGTTGCGCTTCCAGTAGCGAAACAAACCATAACCTTAAAGACTAATAATTTAGTTAATTATGGCGAATGGAATACATACGCAATAGATTTATCTAAAATAATCGCTGTTGACCCGGGTTCTATTTATAGAGTTGAGCTGAGTTATAAACGAAAGTACTCACTTTACAAATGTGCTAACGCAAGTGTTGAGGAGGATGATGATGAAGATACAGTTGATAAGGACGAAGTACGCAGCAATCAAAACTATTATTATGATGATTATTACTACTATGATGATTATAACTGGGAAGAAAGAGATAATCCATGTGACAAATCGTACTATTTTAAAAGTGCTGTTTCTACAAATGTAATAGCGAGTGATTTAGGTGTAATAGTAAAAAGAGGTGAAAATGGTTCTTACTTCTTTACCGTTAATGATATTGTTACAACTGATCCAATTTCTGGAGCTACAATCGATGTATATAATTTTCAGCAACAAAAACTAACAACCATTAAAACTGATGGCGAAGGTTTTGCTATCGCTGATTTAGATAAATACGCATATTTTGCAATAGTTAACAGAGATCATAACACCACATATATTAAATTAGATGAAGGACAATCACTTTCTGTAAGTAACTTTGACGTTAGTGGTGAGCAACTTCAAAAAGGTTTAAAAGGATATATTTATGGCGAAAGGGGCGTTTGGCGTCCTGGTGATACATTGCATCTTTCTTTCATGTTAAATGATAATGATAGCAAATTAGAAAAAACACATCCTATAAAGTTTAAATTATCAAATCCACAAGGAAAGGCATCCTATACTGCGGTTCAAAAGTATAATGAAAACAATCACTATAAATTTTCTATAGCTACAAAAGATACTGATATAACTGGAAACTGGGAGGCAAAAATCACAGTCGGCGGTGCTCATTTTTATCAAAGTGTAAAGATTGAAACGATTAAGCCAAATCGCTTAAAAATAAAAAACAGTTTTGCTGATGGTGTTTTATCAGGTAATAAACCAAACGTTGGAACAATTGATGTCGCTTGGTTACACGGAGCAATTGCGAAAAATTTGAACGTTGAAATGCAGGCAAAATTTATGCCGCAAGTAACTGCTTTTAAAGGCTTTGCAAATTATGATTTTGATGATGAAGTTCGGAAGTTTTCAACCGAAGAAGTGAATGTTTTTTCAGGGAAAGTAGATGATTATGGAAGAGCTAAAGTGGTTATTCAACCCAAAGTCACAAATCAAGCGCCTGGGAAATTAAAAGTAGTTTTTCAAACAAAAGCTTACGAAACGGGTGGGGATTTTAGTACAGATGTTGTTACGGCTTCGTACTCACCTTTTAAAACTTATGTAGGAATAAAGAGTCCAGAGCCAAATAAATACGGAATGCTGGAAACGGAAAAAACGAATCGCTTTGATATCGTTACCGTTGATGAAAATGGAAGTCCGAAAGCAGTAAGAAATTTAGATGTTCAAGTTTATAAAGTAGATTGGCGTTGGTGGTGGAACAGTTCAGATGATGATTTGTCAAGATATAATTCATCTGAAGTGACTACGGCTTATAAGAACTTTAACGTTAGCACAAACGCATCCGGAAAGGCAAGCGTGCAATTTGAAGTTTCGGAAAATGATTGGGGAAGATATTTAATCCGTGTTGTAGATAACGATGGTGGACATGCAACCAGTAAAGCAGAAATTATAGATTGGCCTATATGGTCTGGGAAAACAAAAACAGGTAATGCTTCTACAGCTAACATGTTAGTTTTTACTTCTGATAAAAAGAAATATGCTGTGGGTGAAAAAGCTATTGTTTCTTTTCCTTCTAGTGAGGAAGGACGTGCTTTGATCTCCATCGAAAATGGTTCGAAAGTGATTTCGTCTTTTTGGGCTATGACAAAAAGCGGAGAAACTAAAGTTGAAATTCCAGTAACGGAAGCAATGGCTCCAAATGTATATGTAAATATTTCATTATTGAAACCACACGCTTCAAGTTTAAATGATACACCAATTAGGATGTATGGAATTTTACCTATTGAAGTTATCGATAAAAATACGGTACTTCAACCGCAAATTGCTATGGCAGGTGTTTTAAAGCCCGAAACGAAAACTACTATTAAAGTTAGTGAGAAGGATGGTAAGGAAATGACTTATACTATTGCAATTGTTGATGATGGTTTGTTGGATCTAACACGATTCAAAACACCAAATGCGTGGGATAAATTCTATGCAAGACAAGCTCTTGGCGTAAAAACTTGGGATATTTATGACGAGGTAATTGGGGCCTATGGTGGAAAGATAAATCAGATTTTCAGTATTGGTGGAGACGAGGATTTAGGTGCCGGAAGTGCTAAAAAAGCCAACAGATTTAAGCCTGTAGTAATATATTTAGGACCTTTCAAACTTAAAAAAGGCGAAACAAAATCGCATACAGTAAAAATACCTAATTATATCGGATCAGTTCGAACAATGGTTGTTGCGGGAGATGCAAAAACAAATGCTTATGGAAGTACAGAAAAAACTACTCCAGTTAGAACACCTTTGATGGTGTTAGCATCTGTTCCACGAAAGATTTCGCCTAATGAAAAAGTTACGTTGCCAATTACGGTTTTCGCAATGGAAAATCATGTTAAAAATGTTACCATTCAAATAAAAACTAATAATGCGATTCGTGTAATTTCTCCATTGAAGCAAAATTTAACGTTCAGTTCGCCTGATGAAAAAATGGCTTATTTTGATTTAGAAGTCGGAAATGTACTCGGCATTGGAAAAATTGAAATTATTGCTACTTCTGGAAATGAAAAAGCAACTTATGAAGTTGAAATCGATGTAACGAATCCAAATCTGGTAACAACTGATTTTGTTGATGTTGTTGTGGAACCAAATTCAAGTCAAACACTCGACTGGAATACCTTTGGTGTAAACGGAAGTAATACGGCTAGGGTTGAAGTTTCTTCTTTCCCTACAATCGATTTTAATTCGAGAATTCAATATTTGATTCAATATCCGCACGGTTGTGTGGAGCAAATTACTTCGGGTGTTTTTCCTCAATTATATCTAGCTGATGTGATGGATATCGACAACACGAGAAAAGATGCAATGCAAAAGAATGTAAATGCTGGAATTCAAAAATTAGGAAGTTATCAATTGGCAAATGGCGGTGTTTCTTACTGGCCAGGAAATAGTAATGCGGATGATTGGGGAACTTCTTATGCAGGTCATTTCCTTTTGGAAGCTGAGAAAAAAGGTTATGTTATGCCAATTGGATTCAAACAAAAATGGATTTCTTACCAGCAATCTGAAGCAAAAAAATGGCGTTATTATCAACAATATCACAATGATTTCGCGCAAGCTTATCGTTTATATACGTTGGCTTTAGCGGGAGCTCCAGATATGGGATCAATGAACCGTTTGAGAGAAACTTCAGGAATTTCGAACGAATCGAAAGTCAGATTAGCGGCAACGTATGCTATTACAGGTCAAAAGAGAACGGCTTTGGCTTTATTAAGCGCAACTTCGGTTGCTGATACTTATGATACTTATTACTATTATGGTTCTATGGATAGAAATAGAGCAATGCTTTTAGAGACCTATTTATTGGTTGGTGATAATCAAAAATCGTTTGACTTAGCTACAAAAATTGCTAGTTCGTTGTCGTCTAAAAATTACATGAGTACGCAAACAACTGCTTACTGTTTGTATGCAATGTCAAAATTTGCTATTAAAAATGGTGGAAAAGGAATTAATGTTTCTTATGCAAATAATGGAAAAACGGAAGTTGTAACTTCAACTAAATCAATTGCGGATAGAAAGTTAGTGGTCAAAAACGGTTCTAATTCCATCACAATAAAAAATAATAAAGACAATACGGTTTATGTCCGAGTTATTAATACAGGAATTTTGCCTGTGGGCGAAGAAAAAGTGATGCAAAACAATTTAGCCGGAAATATCACTTTCAAAACTAGAAACGGAAATACAATTTCATTAGATAAAGTAACGCAAGGAACTGAAATTGTAGCGCAAATCACGATTAGAAATAATTCTAATGACGTGCTTGAAAATGTGGCGTTAGCGCAAATAATTCCATCAGGATTTGAAATTATGAATTCACGTTATACCGATTTTGGTGAGTTTGCTCAAAACAAAGCAGATTATATTGATATTCGTGATGACAGAAGTTATTTTTATTTTGGACTTCGACCTAATGAATCGCGAACATTTACAGTATTGTTGAATGCAACATATTTAGGAGATTACTATTTCCCAGGTATTCAATGTGAAGCTATGTATGATAATAATTACATAGTAAGAACCAAAGGACAATGGGTGAAAATAGTAAAAGATTAACTTTCAAAACGGACTGGGTCAAAAAGCCAGTTCGTTTTTTTAAAAACAATAAAATTAAAACTACCATCATTCTCATTTTGATGGTAGTTTATTTCTTTTCATTACCCCGTCAATTATTTGAAAACAACTACGCAACCGTTATAGAAAGTAATAAGGGTGATTTATTAGGTGCGAAAATCGCCAAAGATGGGCAATGGCGTTTTCCGGAAAGTGATAGTGTTCCAGTAAAGTTTAAAGCTTGCATTCTTGCATTTGAAGATCAGCATTTTTATCAGCATTTTGGTTTCAATCCCGTTTCTATGTACAATGCTTTTTTACAAAATCGAAAAGCGAATAAAGTAGTACGTGGTGGAAGTACATTAACGCAACAAGTCATCAGATTACACAGAGATGGAAAAAGCAGAAGTTATTTTGAGAAAGTAATTGAAATTATATTAGCTACGCGATTGGAATTTAGGCATTCTAAAGAAAAAATTTTACAACTATACGCTGGTCACGCTCCTTTTGGGAGTAATGTTGTGGGTTTAGAAATGGCATCTTGGCGTTATTTCGGTTTGCAATCTAACCAATTATCATGGGCTGAATCGGCTACTTTGGCGGTTTTGCCAAATGCTCCAAGCTTAATTTATCCGGGAAAAAATCAAGAAAGATTACTAAACAAACGAAACCTTTTACTTAAGAAATTATACACAAATAAGGTAATTGATAAAGAAACCTATGAATTATCATTGCAAGAAAATTTGCCTCAAAAGCCTTTTGATGTGCCTCAAATTGCACCTCATTTATTAGAGAAAGTTGCCAAGACGAATCGTGGTGAGAAGATCAAAACAACAATTGACACGCATATTCAAGAACAAGCGAATGAAATAGTCCGACAGTATTATAACTTATACAAGCAAAACCAAGTTTATAATATTTCTGTTTTAGTTGTTGAGGTTAAAACTAGAAATGTTGTTGCCTATATTGGAAACAGTCCCACGGATAAAAATCATCAAAAAGATGTCGATATTATTACGGCTCCAAGAAGTACGGGAAGTATTTTAAAACCTTTTTTATATGCTTCGATGTTAGATGATGGAGAAATTCTACCTCAAACATTAATTCCCGATATTCCAACACAAATTTCGGGCTATTCGCCTCAAAATTATAATCTTACTTATGACGGAGCGGTTCCAGCTAGTAGAGCTCTATCAAGATCTTTGAATATTCCTTCTGTTTTAATGCTTCAAGAATATTCTGTGAATAAGTTTTATGAACAACTGCAGAAGTTAAATTTGAAAAACATCAACCGACAACCTTCGAATTATGGACTGTCGTTAATTTTAGGTGGTGCTGAATCCAATCTGTGGGATTTATGCAATGCTTACGCCTATATGTCGAGCACGTTGAATCATTTCTATAATAACAACAATGAGTATCGAACCACAGAAATGGGCAAGCTAAACATTGATTTCAACGTTAAAACAGATTTTGGAAAAACAACACGTCAGAAAAATGTATTTGGTGCGGGAGCTATTTGGCAAACTTTTAATGCAATGAAAGAAGTGAACCGACCACAAGGCGATGAAGCTTGGCGTTTTTATGATTCGTCATTAGAAATTGCATGGAAAACAGGAACAAGTTTTGGAAGTAGAGATGCTTGGGCAATTGGTGTAACCAAAGAGTATGTGGTAGGAATTTGGGTTGGAAATGCAACGGGTGAAGGAAGGCCAATTTTAACGGGAGTTGAAAGTGCCGCACCTATTTTATTCGATATTTTTCATCTATTACCCAAATCAAAATGGTTTGAAACGCCTTATAATGATCTAGAAGAAGCAAATGTTTGTAGTGTTTCAGGTCATTTAGCACAAGAAAATTGTCCATCTATAAAACAATGGATTCCAAAAACGGCTAAGAAAACAGCAAATTGTTCATTCCATAAATTAATTCATCTGGATAAAAGCGAACAATTTAGGGTGAATGCAGCTTGTGAAAGTGTCGATAATATGGTAGCGAGAGCTTGGTTTGTTCTACCGCCAATTATGGAATGGTATTATAAAAACAATAATCCTAATTATTTGACTTTGCCGCCGTTTCGTCCGGATTGCGAATCCAATTCATCCGATAAAGTGATGGATTTTATTTATCCAAAAGCAAAGACTAGAATTATTTTAACTAAGAATTTTGAAGGAAATATACAGCCTGCAATTTTTAAAATAGCCCATATCAGTAGGGAATCAGAACTTTTCTGGTACTTAGATGATGTGTATTTAGGAAGCACAAAAACATTTCACGAAAAAGCAATTAGTGCTAAATCTGGTTTTCATTTGGTAACAGTAATAGACGAGTTAGGAAATGAAATTGTTAGAAAGGTAGAATTTGAGTAATAAAAAAACCGCTATTCAATTAAGAGTAGCGGTTTTTTTTCAGGATAAATCCAGTATTATTTTACTATAATTTCATGAACTTCTTTATCGAAGAAATGATATTCTAGAAACGTGTAAGCGTCACGAGGTATGATTTTCACCCATTTCTTATGTTCGAAAAACCATTTCGAACGTAATGATGGAAAACCTTTTGTAAGGTATGCTGCCACAAATGGATGTACATTAAGTACAATTTTCTTGTGGTCTTTTACAATGCGTTCAAGATCAGACGCAATCTTGTCAATAATTAATATTGGAGCTTCAATTTCCCCTTTTTCATTGTTAGGGTCTTCTTCTCTGGTTTTAATATTGACTTCTGGTCTAACTCTTTGTCTAGTAATTTGAATTAATCCAAATTTGCTAGGAGGCAAGATTTTATGCTTGGCCTTATCGTCACTCATTTCTTCTTTTAAGAAGTCATATAGTACTTTACGATTTTCTGGGTTTTGCATATCAATAAAATCGACTACAATAATCCCGCCCATGTCTCTCAGACGCAACTGTCTAGCAATTTCTGCTGCGGCAATCATGTTAACTTCAAGTGCAGTATCTTCTTGGTTAGTTGCTTTGCTTGAACGGTTTCCACTGTTCACGTCAATTACGTGTAAAGCTTCAGTATGTTCAATAATCAAATAAGCACCTTTACTCATGGATACTGTTTTTCCAAAGGACGTTTTTATCTGTCGTTCAATGTGATATTTCTCAAAAAGAGGTAAGTCTTTTGATTGATAGTGTTTAACGATAGACACTTTATCCGGAGCTATTTCTTGCAAATACTCCTTCGTTTCTAAATACAAATCTTCATCGTCTACATTTATGCAAGTAAATGTATCATTAAACACATCTCTTAGTATTGACGAAGCTTTGTTTAATTCACCTAGTACTTTTGATGGATGTTGAGCTGTCTGTAAACGTCTGCTCATCGATGACCATCTTTCTATTAGGGTTTGTAGATCTTTATCAAGTTCGGCTACTTTTTTGCCTTCGGCTACTGTTCGCACAATAACACCGAATCCTTTTGGTCTAATAGATTGAACCAGTCGCTTTAATCTATCTTTTTCTTCTCTAGATTCTATTTTTTGAGAAACAGAAATTCGATCTGAAAAAGGAACTAAAACCACGTATCTTCCTGCTAAAGAAATCTCAGAACTAATTCTGGGACCTTTTGTAGAAATAGGTTCTTTTACTACTTGAACTAAAATCGACTGATTAGGGCTCAGAATATCTGTGATAGCACCATCTTTGTTGATTTCAGGCTCAAAAGGAAAATTTTTGAGTGAATAATCTTTTATTTTACCTGCGCTTACAAGTTTTATGAACTTCATCATAGAAGGAAGATTAGGACCTAAATCATGATAGTGTAAAAAGGCGTCTTTTTCGTAGCCTAAGTTTACAAAAGCAGCATTCAATCCAGCAACTGGTTTGCGAATTTTGGCAATAAAAATATCACCAACTGCAAAGTTGCTTTGTTTTTCTTCTTCTTTGTGTAATTCAATTAGTTTTCCATCCTTTAATAAGGCAAAATCTACAGCGTCTGAACCTGATCGAATAATTAATTCTTTGTTCATGCGGCATCTTTTTATCCATACTCTTAAAGTAAGAATTAAGAAAGTTGAAGTTAGAATATTCTAAATTCCCAATTCTAAATTTCTAATTCTAATTGTACGAATGGATTAAACAATAATTTTTTACAGGATTTTTTCCCGGTAACCAACATAAGTTGATTAATTTCAATGAACTTTTTCTTAAAAAAGAAAAAAGTAGTTTTAAACTACTTTTTCTTTTTATGACGGTTAGCTCTCGCTCTTTTCTTACGCTTGTGAGTCGCTACCTTATGTCTTTTTCTTTTTTTACCACTTGGCATAACGTGTTGGTGTTTAGATTAATAATTTATTTTTATACTGTAACTTCTGTCTTCTCTTTAATGCTTTCTACAAATACTTTTGCAGGTTTAAATGCAGGAATGTTGTGTGCAGGAATTTTGATTGTAGTGTTCTTAGAAATGTTTCTACCAGTCTTTTCCGCTCTAGTTTTGATGATAAAACTTCCAAAGCCTCTTAAGTAAACATTGTCACCAGTTTCCAAAGAATTTTTCACCTCATCCATAAAAGTCTCAACAGTTGCTTGAACATCTCCCTTTTCAAGTCCTAATCTCTCTGAAATTTTCGCTACGATATCTGCTTTCGTCATTTTCTTTCGTATTTATATATTGTGTATTTTTTTGAGTGTGCAAATATAAGGATTAAAAAAATAATAAATCAATCATAATTGATTAAATTTTAAATAGTAAAGATTTATTTTTGCCAATCAATATAAAATTATGCAATTTTCTAACTCTTTAGTTCAATGGTATTTACAAAATAAGCGTGATTTACCGTGGCGAGACACCACAAACCCGTACTTTATTTGGTTGTCAGAAATTATGCTGCAACAAACTCGCGTGGCGCAAGGATTACCTTATTTTATATCTTTCATAGAAGCATTTCCTACTGTTTTTGACTTGGCAAATGCAGAAGAAGAGCAAGTTTTGAAATTATGGCAAGGTTTGGGCTACTATTCCCGAGCAAGAAATTTACATGGAACCGCTAAATATGTCGCTAATGAATTAAACGGTGTTTTTCCAGATAATTACAGTGAATTGTTAAAATTAAAAGGAGTTGGCGAATATACAGCAGCCGCAATCGCATCTTTTTCGTATGATGAGCCAGTAGCGGTTTTAGATGGAAATGTATATCGGGTTTTGAGTAGGTATTTTAATATGGATAATGATATTTCTGATTCCAAAACAAAAAAGGTGTTTCAAGCTTTAGCTCAAGAATTAATATTAAAGGATAGGCCTGCTTTGTTTAATCAGGCGATTATGGAATTTGGTGCTTTACAATGTGTTCCGAAAAGTCCAGATTGCGAAAATTGTATTTTTTCTGATTCATGTGGTGCATTGCAATATAAAAAGGTAGGAGAACTTCCCGTGAAAAGTAAGAAAACGAAAGTGACTAATAAATACTTTAATTATTTGATTCTTAAAGATGTTGATGGTAAATTTATTGTTCAAAAACGTGAAGGAAAGGGGATTTGGGAAAATTTATATGAGTTCCACTTGTTAGAAACGGATGTTTTAATGGAGCCAAATGAAGTAGAAGATCAATTCGAAACTATGAATTTCTTCGGACAAAAACCAGTAGAATACTTTGTTTTTAATGACGAAGTTATCAATCATAAATTGTCGCATCAGCACTTGTTTATCCGATTTTTTTTACTGCGTTTTGATGTCAAATTGCCTGATTCCAAATCTCTTACTGAAATACAAAAGTTACCTTTTCCAATAGTAATTCATAATTTTATGCTTTCGGATTATTTTAATTCGCATTAAATTATTACTTTTGATCAACCCAATAAATTACAAGCCATGAACGGTACATTAAATAAAGTCATTTTGATAGGACATCTTGGAGATGAAATTAAAATGCATTACTTCGAAGGGGGTAATTGCATTGGAAGATTTCCACTTGCTACTAACGAAGTTTATATCAATAAAACAACAGGTGAAAAAATTACTTCTACAGAATGGCATAACATTGTAGTTCGAAATAAAGCAGCTGAAATTTGCGAAAAATATTTATCTAAAGGTGATAAAATTTACATTGAAGGTCGAATTAAATCGCGTCAGTGGCAAGCAGAAGACGGAGCTACAAAATATACTACCGAAATTCAGGTAACTGAATTTACTTTTTTAACTACTAAAAAAGAAACAGATTTGAGCAAATCATCAGTGCCTTTAGGTAGTGCTCCTGATGACTCAATGCATTAATATTTAACTAATACCAACAAATTTTGGATCCTGATCCCAGTTTATTTCAATCGATTAATTTTGAGTTAATAATAGGAATTTTTGCAATATTTATTTTGCTAATTCTTTCTGCGTTTATATCTGGCTCTGAAGTAGCGCTGTTTTCTTTGTCGCAAAAAAACATTGATGATGTTGTAAATGACGATTCTAACAAAGGAAATCTCCTTCAAAAATTATTGCAGACGCCTAAGAAATTATTAGCTACTATTTTAGTGGCGAATAATTTTGTGAATATTGCAATTGTTATTCTTTTCTCGTCTATAAGTGGTCAATTATTTGGCGGTATCGCTTCTCCTGTAGTTAGATTTGTTTTGGAGGTTATTGTGGTAACTTTCTTAATTTTATTATGTGGTGAAGTTTTACCAAAGATTTACGCCAACAGAAATAATGTGCTCTTCTCCAAAATGGTTGTTGTGCCTATTTCTATTTTAGATAAAATATTAGCTCCCATTAGTATTCCTATGAGAAATGCGATTTTGTATATTGAGAAGAAGCTAAATGTACAGAAAGGAAATTTTTCGGTGGACCAGTTGTCTCAAGCTTTAGAGCTCACACATCAATCTGAAACTACGGTGGAAGAACAGAAAATTTTAGAAGGGATTGTTACTTTTGGAAGCACCGAAGTAAAACAAGTAATGATTCCAAGAATTGATGTTTTTGCAATTAATATAG
Source organism: Flavobacterium ardleyense (assembly GCF_042686085.1). Taxonomy (GTDB): domain Bacteria; phylum Bacteroidota; class Bacteroidia; order Flavobacteriales; family Flavobacteriaceae; genus Flavobacterium; species Flavobacterium ardleyense. The sequence goes on along the minus strand of NZ_JBHUOL010000012.1, from coordinate 83,552 downwards.
AAGATGATTTTGAAGCAGTTTTGCCTAATATTGTGGACAAGGGATATTCGAGAATTCCGGTTTATAGAGATAATATTGACCAAATTGAAGGCGTTTTGTTTATTAAGGATTTAATTCCTTTTATTGATGAAACTGTTTTTACTTGGCAAACTCTTATTCGAAAACCTTTTTTCGTACCAGAAAATAAAAAGCTTGACAACCTTTTAAAGGATTTCCAGGCAATGAAAAATCACTTAGCGGTTGTTGTTGATGAATATGGGGGGACTTGTGGAATTATAACGTTAGAAGATGTATTAGAAGAGATTGTTGGAGATATCAGCGATGAGTTTGATGATGATGATGTTTCTTATACGCAAATTGACGAGCATAATTATCTTTTCGAAGGTAAGACAAGTTTAAAAGATTTCTATCGTGTTGTTGATATTGAAGAAGATGAATTTGAAGATTCGAAAGGTGAGGCCGAAACATTAGCAGGTTTTTTACTTGAAATTTCGGGTAATTTCCCAAAGAAGAAACAAAAACTTACTTTCAACGGAATAATTTTTTCAATTGAAAATATTGACAAGAGAAGAATAAAACAGATAAAAGTTACTTTACCGTAATTATGATGCGAAATATAATAAAATACAGTTTTTTTATTGCAATTTTAGGGTTAATTTCTTGTGGAGATGATGCTGTTCCAAAACCGAAAGGTCATTTGCGATTAGATTATCCAGAAGCAATTTATGAAACATTTGAGCCTAATTGTGCGTATCAATTTGAGGTTAATAAGTTGGGAGAAATCAAAAATGATAATTGTTCGTTTGAGATTAATTATCCAAAAATGAAAGCTACAATATATTTAACTTATAAATCAGTGGATGGTAATATTAATGATTTGTTGCGAGATTCGCAAAAATTAACTTACGATCACGCCATAAAAGCTGATGATATTTTGGAGCAACCTTTTCTGAATGATAGTAAAAAGGTCTACGGAATGTTTTATCAAGTTGGTGGAAACGCGGCTACTAATGCGCAGTTTTATGTTACCGATAGCGTGAAGAATTTCGTGCGCGGTAGTGTTTATTTTTATGCAAAACCGAACTACGACTCCATTTTGCCAGCTGCAAAATATGTGCAAGATGATGTCAGACGCATCATGGAAACTTTAGAGTGGAAATAGAAATAGATTAAAATGTATTTTTAACTGTTCCTGAAGCAATCCAAGATGATATAAGTCCTAGAATAACGATAGTGGCTACAACAATTCCAATGTTTGCCCATTCAAACGATACGGGATAAGGCATGGTGGCGGTAATCATAATGAACGAGTACTGTTGCTGCAAGACAATTATTAAAATTGCCAATGCTAATCCTATTAGTAAGCCAAAAAATGTAATTAGTATTCCTTGTGCAAAAAAGATGCTTCGAATTGAGGTTTTTGTAACTCCAATATTGAAAAGCGTTTTTAAGTTATCCTTTTTATCGATGATAATCATTACAATTGCGCCAGCCAAACAAAACAAGGTTAGGATTACAACTAATGTACTAAATAGGTAGATGAATAGATTTTCAGACTCCAACATTTTATATAAAGAATCATTTAATTGCGCTCTGTTTTTTATTTTGACATTTTTGCCAAAAATGGAACCCAGTTCATTTCTAAGGTCCGATTCATCACAGTTTGGAGTAGTTTTCAGTTCGATGTTTGTAAAAAGATCTGCCGGTAGTCCTAATAGATCTTGAGCTAAAGCAATATTACAAAAAACAAATTTCCCATCTAATTCTTCATTAATAGAGTAAATTCCAGAAGGAAATAATAGTGCCTTATTGAATGCTTCATCGGGATTGTCGATGTTTCCTTTTCCAGGTTTTGGAGCATAAACTTCCAATGCATTGTTAAAGTCGAATAATCCCAAAGATAACTTTCGACTGATTTCTGCGCCAACTACCACATTTTCTGTATTGGGTTGCAACCAATCTCCAGCGTATAAGTGGCGTTCGAAGTCATTTACTTTAGTGTAATTTTGATCAACTCCTTTAATGTGAGCAACGATCTCTTTTTCATTATATAAAAAATAGACACGTTCTTCCACAGTTTTACTGTAGAAAGCAATATTCTTGCTCGATTTTAATTGTTCCTCCTGTTCAGTAGATATGTCGAAGAATTTGCCTGAAATTGTTTCTAATCTAAAATCGGGATCGGAGGCATTGGCAAAGTTTAGAGTAAATACTTTCAATCCACTAAAAACCGATAAAAATATAAACAGAGCCATTGTGCTAGCAATAATTCCAACAGAAGCTATGCCAGTAATAATATTAATGGCTTTGTTCTTGCTAAAACTGATAGCGTATCGTTTGGCTATGTATAGGGAAAGGTTCAAATTACGATTTCTTTCTTTTTTCTAATAAATCTGGATTTTCAATTGGGTTGTCTTTCCCAGCTAATGCTTTGTCAATTTTTTCGATATAGTCTAAGCTGTCATCAATATAAAAAATTAGATTAGGAACTTTACGCAATTGATTTTTTACGCGTTGCGCCAAATCATGCTTAATTAAAGGAGCGTTACTTTTTATAGCTGCCAAAGTTTCGCTTGCTTTTTCTGTGGGGAAAATACTCAAATGCACTTTTGCAATCGATAAATCAGAAGTTACGTTCACTTGAGATACCGAAATTAATAAGTTGTTAATATTATTTTTACGGATTTCCCCTTGCAAAATAGATACTAAATCATTTTGTAAAAGTGCTCCTATTTTCTTTTGTCTATTTGTTTCCATCTTGCAAAAATACAATTTTTTTTCAAGCTAAAAATAATTGTATTTTTGTATTTACAAATCAGAGCTAAATTTTTTAATTTAGTAAGTTTGTTAGAATTAATTTAGTATTGAAAATGAGAAAAATTGAACACATTGGAATTGCTGTAAAAAGCTTAGAAACTTCAAATTTGTTGTTTGAAAAGTTGTTCGGGCAACCGCCTTATAAACAGGAAGAAGTGATGAGTGAGGGTGTGAAAACTTCTTTTTTCATGAATGGTCCTAATAAGATTGAACTTTTAGAAGCAACCAATGATGACAGTCCTATTGCAAAATTTATTGCTAAAAAGGGAGAGGGTATTCATCATATTGCATTTGATGTAGAAGATATTGTGTCTGAGATTCTTCGTCTAAAATCCGAGGGTTTTATTGTTTTGAATGAAATTCCTAAAAAAGGAGCTGATAATAAGTTAGTTGCATTTTTGCATCCAAAAGGTACAAACGGTGTTTTGATTGAGCTCTGTCAGGAGATTAAATAATTTTAAAATAAATTTGGTGCAAATAAAAATTAGTAGTAATATTGCACTCTCAATAAAATCTAAGGTTTGTAATGGAATCTAGCTTATATTGGGTATAAAAAACCAACGGGTCCTATAGCTCAGCTGGTTAGAGCACCTGACTCATAATCAGGTGGTCCCTGGTTCGAGCCCAGGTGGGACCACAATAATAATAAAAAAACGCATAAAGTATATAGCTATATATTTTATGCGTTTTTTTATTTTCAGTAATACATTCTAAAATCTCTTTTATTTGTGAGTTAAATGTTATCTTTGTGACATATATTCATTTTTTTTGAATATATACAAGATTAAGATTTTATCCCCCAATGATATTATATTATGAATAAGACGATTTTTATAATAATGGTTTTGTTTTCTCAGGCATTTTTTGCTGCTGAGGGCCCTCCTACGCCTGCGCGTGGACCTTTGCCACCACCACCGGTTGGCTTGTCTATTGACGAGCCTCTTATTTTGGTTTTTTTCTTGGCTTTAATGACTGGTTGGTACCTGTCACGAAAATATAACTTAAATAAAAAAGACTCTTTATAGAGTCTTTTTTATTGTTTTTAATTTCTTAATTGATTTAATCTTGCGACGTATTTACCTATTACGTCAAATTCTAAATTTATTAAACTACCAATTCTAAACGTATTGAAATTAGTGTGTTCGTAGGTGTAAGGTATGATTGCCACGCTAAAAGAGTTCAATCCTGAATTGATGACTGTTAAACTGGTTCCGTTTACGGTAATTGATCCTTTTTCAATAGTGATGTTCTGTAGGCTGCTATCATATTCAAAAGTGAATACCCAACTTCCGTTAGTCTCCTTTATATTTGTACAAACTCCTGTTTGGTCCACGTGCCCTTGAACAATGTGTCCATCTAGACGATCTCCGAGTTTCATAGCACGTTCTAAATTTAAAGTATCACCCAATTGCCACGTCCCAATTGATGTTTTGTCAATCGTTTCTTTAATAGCGGTTACCGTGTATTCGTCTTGTTCTATTTTCACAACAGTTAAGCAGATACCATTATGTGCTACGCTTTGGTCAATCTTCAATTCATGTGTAATCTTTGAAGCTACTGTTAAGTGTAGATTTTCTTGATCTTTTTCAATTTCTTTTATAATTCCGAGTGTTTCTATAATTCCGGTAAACATAACTGATTTAATTTTACTAAATTTGCAGTTCAAAAGTAAGCAATAAATCACATTTGTCATGATTAAAAAAGCAGAAAATATAATTGTTGGAATTTCAATTGGAGATCTTAATGGTATTGGAAGCGAGGTCATTTTAAAAACATTCGAAGATATTCGTATGTTAGAATTATGTACGCCAGTTATTTTTGCAAATGTTAAGATTATTTCTTTTTTGAAAAAGGAGTTTAAACTTACTGCTGCCATTCATGGAATTGATAAAATTGACCAGTTAGTAGTTGGAAAGATAAATGTACTGAATGTTTGGCGTGAAGGTGTCAATTTAGAGTTTGGTAAGAACGATGATGTAGTAGGAGGTTACGCGATAAAGTCATTTATTGCAGCAACGGATGCTTTGAAAGATGGTTTTGTGGATGTGCTGGTAACTGCACCTATAAATAAATACAATATTCAGTCGGAAGATTTTAAGTTTCCAGGTCATACAGATTACTTGGATCAGGAATTACAAGGTGATGCTTTGATGTTTATGGTTCACGATGATTTGAGAGTAGGATTGCTTACAGATCATGTTCCTGTGAATGAAGTTGCGAAAAATTTGACAGAGAAGTTGATTTCGAGTAAAATCCAAACCATAATGAAATCTTTGAAACAAGATTTTGAAATTGAGAAGCCGAAAGTTGCTGTTTTAGGATTGAATCCACATTCTGGTGATAACGGAGTAATTGGTAACGAAGAAGAAAAGATTATAAAACCTGCACTAAAAAAACTTTTTGAAGCAGGAAATTTGGTTTTTGGTCCTTTTTCGGCTGACGGTTTTTTCGGTTCAGGCCAATATGAGAAATATGATGCAGTAATTGCAACTTATCATGATCAGGGTTTGATTCCGTTTAAGACATTGTCTTTTGGTGCTGGAGTTAACTATACAGCGGGTTTAGATAAGATACGCACTTCGCCAGATCATGGAACTGCTTATGAAATTGCGGGTAAGGGAATTGCAAATCATGAGTCATTTAAAGAGGCGGTTTATTTAGCAATCGATATTTATAATAAAAGAAATGAGTATCAAGAGCTTATTAAAAACCCTTTAAAAACAAAAGAAAAGCAGTTATAAACAAAAAAATGTTTACAACTAGTTTTAATTTACAAATATTTTATATCTTTGCACTCCTTTTGAAAAGGTAAAACTGTTGTTATGAACAATTTAAAAGAATATTTGATTCCATTCGGGGGATTAAAAGTAGGGAAGCATCAGTTTGATTATCAATTAGATAATACGTTCTTTCAGCACTTTGATTATGATGAATTTAATGATGCATCAGTTAAAGTGACTGTTGTTTTAGAGAAGAAAAGCACTATGCTAGAACTCGATTTCAAACATAAAGGGACTGTAAATGTTCCTTGCGATGTTTCAGGAGAAGAGTTTGATATGCCAATTAAAGGAAAATTGAAACTTTTAGTTAAGTTTGGAGATGAATTTAATGATGAGAATGAGGAGTTGCTGATATTGCCTCATGGTGAGTTTGAAGTTAATGTGGCTCAATATATATATGAGTCAATTGTTGTGTCACTTCCGTTGAGAAGAATTCATCCAGGTATAAAGGATGGTTCGCTTTCAGAAGTAATTGACAAATTAAATTCATTAGCTCCAGGCGAAAATAAATTAGAAGAACACAAAGGAGATATAGACCCTAGATGGGAAGATTTAAAAAAACTATTAACGGATAAATAAATAGAAAAATGGCACATCCTAAGAGAAGACAGTCGTCTACAAGAAGAGATAAAAGAAGAACACATTACAAAGCGACAGTTGCGCAAATTGCTACATGTCCTATAACTGGTGAAGCACATTTATACCACAGAGCTTATTGGCATGAAGGAAAAATGTATTACAGAGGTCAAGTTGTAATCGACAAAGCAGAAGCAGTAGCTTAATTGCTTTAAAAAATTAGAGAAAACTCTCACATTGTGAGAGTTTTTTTGTTAAATGCCCGTTCGTTTATGTAATTAACATTCATGAATAGGATTCGTTTGGAATTTTTTTTGTAATTTCAACCACTTTTTTGAATCAGTTGATTCAGCTAAGAAAAAATAATCGAAAATGAATAAAATTACAGCAGCAATTACGGCAGTAGGTTCTTATGTGCCTGATTATGTATTGTCTAATGAAGTGTTAGAAACATTAGTTGATACCAATGACGAGTGGATTACCTCTCGTACAGGAATTAAAGAAAGAAGATTATTGAAGGAAGAAGGTAAAGGAACCTCGTACCTTGCCATCAGAGCGGCTCAAAACTTATTAGAGAGAGCTAATTTAGATCCTAAAGAAATAGATTTAGTGATTTTAGCTTCTACTACACCAGATATGCCTGTGGCCTCTACAGGTGTTTATGTAGCTACAGAAATTGGAGCTACGAATGCATTCGCATTTGACTTGCAAGCAGCATGTTCAGGATTCTTATACGGAATGTCTATTGCATCAGCCTATATTACATCAGGGAAGTATAAAAAAATATTACTAATTGGAGCAGATAAAATGTCTTCAATTATTGATTATACAGATAGAGCAACTTGTATTATCTTTGGAGATGGTGCGGGGGCAGCTCTTTTTGAACCTAATACAGAAGGATTAGGTCTTCAAGATGAAATTTTAAAAAGTGACGCAATAGGAAGAGATTTTCTAAAAATCGATGCCGGCGGATCTATTTTACCTGCATCTGAAGAAACTGTTAGAAAAAAACAACATTATGTTTTCCAAGATGGGAAAAGTGTATTTAAATACGCAGTTTCTGGTATGGCAGATGTAAGTGAAAAAATTATGAAACGCAATAATCTTTCGCATGATGATGTGAATTGGTTAGTAGCACATCAAGCAAATAAAAGAATTATAGACGCCACTTCAAACAGAATGGGATTAGACGATTCAAAAGTCTTAATCAATATCCAAAAATATGGAAATACTACATCTGCAACATTACCTCTATTATTGGCTGATTTTGAACATCAGTTAAAAAAAGGAGATAATATCATTTTTGCAGCCTTTGGTGGTGGATTCACTTGGGGTTCTATCTATTTGAAATGGGCTTATACTAAATAAAAACAAACAAACTAAATAAATTCAATATTATGGATATTAGAGAGATTCAAAACCTAATCAAATTTGTGGCAAAATCAGGCGCTACAGAAGTAAAATTAGAAATGGACGATTTTAAAATCACCATAAAGACAACTGCAGAAGGAACTGAAAGTACAACAACTTACGTGCAACAAATGCCTATGCAAGCTCCTCAAATGCTAGCTCCACAAGTTGCAGCTCCTGTAGCTACAGACGCGGTTACAGCTCCAGCTTCAGATGAAAATTCTAAATATATCACTGTAAAATCACCAATTATCGGTACTTTCTATAGAAAACCAGCTCCAGACAAACCTATGTTTGTTGAAGTAGGTACAACTATAGGTAAAGGAGATGTATTGTGTGTTATTGAAGCAATGAAATTATTTAACGAAATCGAATCTGAAGTGTCAGGTAAAATTGTTAAGATATTAGTTGATGATTCTTCGCCAGTTGAATTTGATCAACCATTGTTCTTAGTTGACCCGTCTTAATAAGTTAGAGATTAGAGGTTGGAAGTTAGAGTATTTTCTACCTTCATAATTGTCTAATTGACAGATTGTCTAATTATCTAATTAAAGAAACATGTTTAAAAAAATATTAATTGCCAATAGAGGAGAAATTGCACTTCGTGTAATTAGAACCTGTAAAGAAATGGGCATCAAAACCGTAGCGGTTTATTCCACAGCTGATGCAGATAGCTTACATGTTAAGTTTGCTGATGAAGCAGTTTGTATTGGACCACCACCAAGTAATTTATCTTACTTGAAAATGTCTAATATTATAGCAGCTGCAGAAATTACAAATGCAGACGCAATTCATCCGGGTTACGGATTTTTATCTGAAAACGCTAAGTTTTCGAAAATTTGTCAAGAACATGGTATCAAATTTATTGGAGCTTCTCCAGAAATGATTGATAGAATGGGAGACAAGGCATCAGCAAAATCTACTATGATTGAAGCAGGTGTTCCATGTGTGCCAGGTTCTGTAGGGATTTTAGAATCATATGAACAAGCGGAACAATTATCTGATGAATTTGGCTACCCAGTAATGCTTAAGGCAACTGCTGGAGGTGGTGGAAAAGGAATGCGTGCCGTTTGGAAAAAAGAAGATTTATTAAAAGCTTGGGAAGGAGCTCGTCAAGAGTCAGCAGCAGCTTTTGGTAATGACGGTATGTATTTAGAGAAATTAATTGAAGAACCTCGTCATATTGAAATTCAAGTTGTAGGAGATTCTTACGGAAAAGCTTGTCACCTTTCTGAAAGAGATTGTTCAGTACAACGTCGTCATCAAAAATTAACAGAAGAAACACCTTCGCCATTCATGACAAATGAATTGCGTGAAGCAATGGGAAATGCAGCAGTAAAAGCAGCAGAGTACATTAAATATGAAGGTGCTGGAACTGTAGAGTTTTTAGTTGATAAACATAGAAATTTCTACTTCATGGAGATGAATACTCGTATCCAAGTAGAGCATCCAATCACTGAACAAGTTGTAGATCATGATTTAATTCGTGAGCAGATAATGGTAGCAGCTGGAATTCCAATTTCAGGTAAAAATTATTACCCGCAATTGCATTCCATCGAATGTCGTATTAATGCTGAAGATCCTTACAACGATTTTAGACCTTCGCCAGGTAAAATTACTGTTTTACACGCGCCAGGAGGACACGGAGTTCGATTAGACACGCATGTTTATGCTGGATATACAATTCCACCTAATTATGACTCTATGATTGCGAAGTTAATTACAACGGCTCAAACGAGAGAAGAAGCTATTAGTAAGATGAAACGTGCGTTAGATGAATTCGTAATTGAAGGAATCAAAACAACAATTCCGTTTCACAGACAATTAATGGAAGAACCTGATTATGTAGCGGGGAATTATACCACAAAATTCATGGAATCTTTTGTAATGAAAGAGCCTCAAGAAGAATAACAAAAAACTCCCATTTTAAATGGGAGTTTTTTTATGCTTTTTATTCATTGTCACTTGCAAACCATTCGGCAAACGAAGTGTCTGTCTCTTGAAGTCGCAACGAATGCAATTTAATATTTGCAGGTAATAAGTTTTTAATTTTATTTGAAAAATCAATTACCATGTTTTCGCTAGTAGGCTGATATTCTACTAATATTACATGATGACCTCTTTTATCTAGTTCGTGTGCTAATTCAACATGTGGTGTGTTTTTATTAAAAACAGTTGCATGATCAAATATATCTACGATTTGTTCTTTTACTATTTTCTTTAAATCTGTGAAGTCGATCACCATTCCATATTTTACATTGGTCGTGTCTGTTATAGGAGAGCCTATTACGGTTACCGATAACTTATAGCTATGTCCATGAACATTCTTACACTTTCCGTCATAACCATATAAAGCGTGGCCAGTTTCAAAGTTAAATTGCTTTGTAATTCTAATTTTTGACATAATTTTAATTTTATTTGTCGAAGCTGCCTTTTTTCTTTGCTCTGTAATATAAAAAATAAGCTAAACCTGCTAGTGCTATAAATGGCAGGAATGATCCAATTGCAACTCCAATTTGATAATTTCCGTCAACGTCATTCTTTATTTTTTCTTCGATATTTACTTGCTGTAAAGCTATAACTAAACTTCTCATTTTTTAAACTTTTCTAGTGCTTCTTTCGTGAAGTCTGATAATACTAATCTTCCTGAAATTGCAGCTCTTTCATATAGTAATATATCCCAATGCATTGTTCCTTCCCAAAACACTTTTTTCATTTCCATTAAAGCTTCCTGATTATAGCTCGCTAAAGAGATAACAAAACGCTCTAAATGATCGTCTAATTCTTCTACTGAATCAAAAACTTCGGAAAAAAGATGATTTTCTTTCGCCCACTGAGGCGTTTTCCATTGTGTCGGAGTCAACGTCATTTCGGTAAAAGCTGGTTTTCCAATTTTTCTACTTACTGCGGGTTCTATTACAAACGGACCTATTCCAATAGCAATTTCTGATAGTTTAATTGCGCTATCTTTAGTTGCAAATGTATAATCGCAGGCAGCTGCTAGGCCAACTCCACCACCGACAGATTTCCCGTGAATTCTACCAATAATAGGTTTTGAACACGTTCGCATTGCATTAATCACATTGGCAAATCCAGAGAAAAATTTGCTACCATCTTCTAAATTTGTTATTGATAACAATTCATCAAATGAAGCACCGGCACAAAAAGCACCTGTTCCTTCACTTTTTAATACAATTAACGCAATTGTATCATTGTTGCCTAAATTACAAAGTTCATCTGTTAACTTTTGTAATAAAACACTAGGAAATGAATTACTAGCGGGATGCGAAAACGTTACTGTAGCAACGGATTCCTTAATTTCTGTAAGTATTGAGCCTGATGTTGTCATTATCTGATTAAGCTAAAATGCGATTTAAATTCTTTTTTCTGGTTGTTTTCGATATATTCTACTCTGAACCAATAATCTGTCGAAGGTAATGATTTTCCATTATATGTACCATTCCATCCTTGTTCTTGTGAACTTATTTTTGTTAAAAGTTTACCATAACGATCATAGATCGAAATTTTCCCTTCGTATTGCGTTGGTAAGTTAATATTCCAGTAATCATTAAATCCATCTGCGTTTGGTGTGAAATAATTTGGATAGGTAATAGTTTGTATTTCCTGAGAAAACAAAATGCCACAACCTGGAATATCTCTGACGTATACAATGTAGTTTCCGTTTTCTAAGTCAGTAAATATAGGGCTTGGCTGCCAGTCTATTCCATCTATACTGTATTCATAAATCCCGAAACCACCGGTTGCAATAGCTTCAATACTCGATAAGCCAGTTGCAAAAGCTGGAGTTATTAAATTTGCTTCAAAAGTTGCAGGTTGAGATGAAATACTACTTGTTACTGTTGCGGTCGCTTCGCAATTTGTAGTTGTGTTCGTAACAATTACTGAAAAAGCACCTTCAGTTGTGATTTCAAATATAGGTGAGTCGCCTGCAGGATTAATTGGAGTCCATAGATAGGAGTAATTTCCTGCAATGGAAGGTGTGGCATCTACAAATTTTGAACCTAAACCAGTTATAGGATCAACACATATTATAAGATCTGTGCCTAGATTAATTTCTGGAAGTTGGGTGACGATTAATTCGATATAAGGTCCAACAGCAAAACACTCATTATTTAATTCGCTATCTATTCTTGCCCAAATAAATTGGGAGTTTTGCGTTATGTTTCTATAATTCGTGATGTCTTGAATTGAATTCGTTTCGGCCAAAGCATCAATTTCATTTTCATAAAATGTTACTGCTAAGGGTTGAGTTGTTGAGAAAAATGAAAGTAAATTTTCAACTGCATTTTGTGTCACATCTGTTGTGTCTAAATTAAAATAAGCAAAACCATCATTTGCAGGCTCTGTGTCGCTCAAATATTCATCGCATGCATAAAGCATTAATTTATGATTTAAAGGAATTGTTGTTGTAGATACTATTAAATTAACTGAAGCAGTTCTGAAACAGCCTGCTGTATTTGTAATTCGTGCCCAAACTTGAGCACCATTTGAAGCTGTATAACTTAATTCGTTTGTAATTCTATCTGTATTATTTTGAGCTCCTAAAAAAGTAGTATGATAGGTAAAATTATTTGTGGCGTCAGATGAAATAATACTATTTGCTTCTGTTAAGTTAAAGTCGGTGATCGCATCAGTGTCAGTATCGCATTGCTTTAATGTAATTGAATTAGCAGCAGTAGGAAGCGAAAGTACTTTTATTTCGAAAGACGTTGTCGCAAAACATCCCGTCGCATCATTAGTTAAACGCACATAAATAATTCTATCTGCAGTGTTGATCGATGTGATTTCATTACTACCAGTCTTTGCATCTTCCATAGAAGTATAATATGTCACCGTAATCCCGATTTGATTGTTTAAAATTTCTGTAGATTTCGTAGTCAAATCAAAAGTTGCAATTCCATTTGTATCATCACCATCATCATTGTTATCACATAGCATATAATCTGTAATTGGAATTAAGAGAGGGGAAGGGTTAGTTGTTATTGTAACGGTTGCAGAAGAAGCAGCACAAGTTTCGGTTCCAGCAATAGTGTAAACATAAGAGTTAAAAGTATCAGTAGCTGGATTAAAAAAAAATGTTCCTGATGTTAATGGAGGTGACCAAGTTCCTCCAGTTTCTGCACCTATGCCTAGCGAGGTAAAAAGATCAATCGGCTCGTCATTTTTACATATAATGATAGTGCTAGACGATCCGGCATAAAGTGCTGTTTCAATAGTAACGTTAATTTTTATTGATAGATTAACTGTGTAGCTGTCACAAACCTTATCAAATGTATATAAATACTCACCAGCTACGTTATTAAGAGGGTCAAAAATATCATTGACAATAGGATTGGCACCGGCAGGAACAACCCAATTTCCATTAAGTTCTGGGTTTCCATTGATAGTTTCAAAAAGATTGATGGCTTCATTAGAACATACACTCACATTTGTGTCTGATGGTGTGCTTCCAAATCCAGAATAATACCCGCCATATCCAGCAACACCACTGTATCCAAAAACACCAACGGCTAATGGGCCTGTTGATTCTATTTTTGCATCGCCCACAACATTGTTGATTTTATAAGTTACCCAGGAATTGTTTCCTAGCAAGGGCTGTGGAATGGCACTGACAACAGTTCCGTTTAGCGACAAAACTGCGGTGTTTGATGTAATTGCTATTACATCACTTGTATAACTAGTAGTACCCACTCTATTGATACTGGGAATTAGATCGACAGATTTTTGAAAAAAACAATTTAAAGGAGGAATAAAGTTTAATCCATTAGTAGCGTCACTAGTACTTCCTGCAATAATTTGATACATGTAGATGGGCTTATCGCTAGTTATATACATGTTTTTATTGTTTATTCCTTGGTAATTAGAATTTGGTACTAAATGATGTTCACCTGCATTTAAAGTAATTAATGGAACTGTATTTCCATTCACATATATTTTTGTGTTGTTTTCAGTAGCGATTACTAAGGGGAATTCAGATAAATTACTTCCGTTTCCTCTTACCAAAGCATATTCCGTCCCTATCATGTCTATTGGCACGATCTGATCTAAGGTGAAATCTTGACCATCCGCTTCAGTTCCCATTCCTGCTAATGCATTTCCAGTATTCACAATTATGGGTTTAGTAGAATTAATCCGTGCGCCAACAAAACCACTAAGATTGGCAAAAATGTCACTATAACCAGATATAATTACACTTTCTCCTTTATTTAAGTTATATGTTAACAAGTCAGAAGTGATATTTCCCATGTTTGAAGCAAATTCTACATCTGTGTCATATTCAGAAATACGCACATTAGTATTGTCTTCAGTAGCCATGAAACTTGTCACAAAATTTCGAAGCTCACCTCCATAAATTTGTGGTAAACTTCCAACTCTAAAATCAGTTCCAGCCCCAGTTCTACCTTTTGAAATCAATGTTTCTGCATGATTATTGGACCGCACCCTGAAGCTAACATAGAAGTCTTTTTTGCCTTCTAAAATTAGACCAAGATTAGATCTTACGATGTTTATATCTTGTATGGGTCTAAACATTTTCGAATTTTGACTATTACCAATAAAAATTTCCCTAGGATTTCCTTGAGAAATAGTGAAGGGTGAGCCTGAAATAGGTATTCCAGCACCATCAGTTACCGTAACTGAAAAAGGAATAGGTTGAGGAGTTGATAAATATATATATTGCTGATTTACAACACTAGCGTCTCTGGCATGCAAAGGCGGTAACCAGTGTTTATTGCTTAATTGTGCGTAACTTACATTTGACAATATAATAATAAAAAATAAAATTTGCTTAAACATACGGGGTAGTTATAAAGGTACAAGAATGTAAAAATATATAGAAATATAGAATTAATCTAAATATTAGCTAAAAAAACGCTCTTAATTGCACGTTTCCAGTATGAATAGTTTTACTGGTCTCACTATTTCGACCTTGGTAGTTGATGTTAACGTCTAAAAACTGCGTCAAATTTTTCTGCAAGAGCAAACGCCATGTCTGATTTTTACCCGGCTGTAAACCTTCTAACATCTGAAAAGCTACTGCCGATAAATTGTCGCCATTGAAAGTGTTATTGTATAATGAGAATTCACCATTCATACTAAAACCTTTTTCACTATTAAAAGTAAATGAAGTTCCCAATCGGGTTTGATTTAAAGTTTCAAAAGCGCCAATTTGATTTTCTTTTTGTTGGTATTCATAAAAAATGTCCCAACTCGCATTTCTAGAAAAAAGATAACCGATTTTTGGTTCTACACGATAACTGTTGATTTCAAAATTTCGACTTGGGTAATTTTCCGATACCGATTCACTAATTGAACTGCTTCCGGAAAAATTAAACAACCAACTTTTCTGCACCAAATGTTGGTATTGCAATTGATGCGATTTGTTTTTTGCCGAAAGACTTCCCACAGAAAGTAAATTTTGACTTTCATTTATTAAATACGAATAAGTTGTCGAATGCTTTTGTTTGCCTCGATTATAAAAAAAACTATTTCTGAAATTCATATTTAATCCAACCAATTCTTCTTCCTCTTTTGAAAATGGATTCAGGTTGAAGTTATCCGCATTTCTTACTGTTTTTCGATCAATTAAAAAGGAAGTCTGATTATAAAAGTGCGATGCAAATTGTTTCAATCCGGTATCATTTTGCCATTGGTTGAAGTTTAAATTTACAGATTGTGAGAATTTATTTTGGTGCGTCCGAATGAAAACCTGATTTGGTAAAAATACGCGAACATAAATCGCTAAATCAGAATAAGGTGCCACTTCAAATTCTTGCAATTCCTGAATTCCATTGGTATTATAATCATTCCACATATAAACACCTTGACCTGGTTCCACTTGCAAATACGTAAATTCTTGTTGGGCAATTGTTCCTGAACTCGTTTCATAAGCGGTTGTAGTTTGAAGCAATTGATCAAAAAATTGGTCCGAATATAAAATTCTTGAATTCAACGAAGGTTCGTCTTTTTTCGAATTATCTTCATATTTTAAGGTGCGATAATTCAAATAAACACTCAAATTTCTTTTTTCGGATTTAATCAATTGGGATTTCAAATAATAGGAATTCGAATGATTAACACGTTCAATTTTATTAAATTGTAAACTATCATTTTGGCGTTGCAAAAAACCTAATTCAACATAAACTTTCGTAGAATCTCCTCGACCTATAAAAGCTCCATATTCAATAAAACGTTGACTTAAAGCCGAAAAAGTATTGGTCGATTTCAGTTTTTCAGTATTATCTTCTAAGTTGATTGTCGCTCCAATCCAATTTTTATCGAATTTATAAGAAGAACGATTTTGACTTCGTGCAAAAGAAGAATTAGCGAGTTCTGAATCACTTTTCATCACGCTTGAATTGCTCCAAATCATCCAGTTTTTAGTCGCATATCTTCCGGATAAAGTGTGTTTATTTCCCGAAAATGAATTTCCAAAACTCAAATTTTCCAATTGATACATCGCTTTTCCTTTATTGTCGAAATTAAAATCCAATCCCGAAGTTAAAAAGCTTTGATTGCCTTCTAAAAGTGTAGTAATGTTCCAATCTCTGTTGAATTCAATGTTGTATAATCGCTCAATCGTCTTGAAATTTTCTTGTACTAGTTGATAATTCGCAAAAGCATCAATCTTAGTTTTTCCAGTAAAAAGACGTTGTTTTCCATAAAATTTTCCGGCAAAACCTTTATTGTTATTGTCGTCTAAATTCGAATATAAATTCTGATCGTTATTACTCAAAGCCAATTCAAAATCTACAATTGTTTTTTCACTCGGATTGTATTTTCCTAAAACAGTTGCCATTTGAATTTTCGTCGGTGCAATTAATCGAACAATCGGTTCATAATTCCCTTGTGGAATTCCCGAAATCGGTGCCACATATTCATAAATTTTTCCAACAGCTTGATTGTTCGCTAAAATATAATTTCCGAGATTATTCCCGACTAATGAAAAACGCACATTGTATAATTCATCTGTCGGATTGTTGGAATATTCAAAAACTTCGACACCTCCAATGATTACTTTTTTATACAGAATTTTATTTTCCGAATAACCATCTAAATAAGCGGAAGGTCCATTCATTTGCGATAAATCATCGCCAGCATTTTGCAAAATATCAATTTGGTCAGAAGATAAATTTTGTTGCAAAGGCTGATTTTTCACATCGCTTTCAGAATAAACATAACCGCCAATTTGCCAGTTTTCTCGCTCGTGCGAAATTCCGCCATAGGTAATAAATCGTGTAAAATTTCTATCGGAATATTGGTATTCGATACTGATTCGCATTTCGGAAGTAATTGGAAATAACGATGTGAAAATAATTTCCCCCGCATTGTAATCGATAACATAATCGTTGTTTTCACCACGAGTTTTCAAAATTCCGTTGACATAAACGCGTTCCGATCCTGAAATCACTAAAACATATAATTCTCCATTATTCCCACGTAATTTATATGGACCTTGATTTCCTTCTTGTCCTACGAAACTACTTTTTGCATATTGTCCGCGAACCAAAGCTCCCGCAGCAACTACTTCTGTTTTTTTATCAGGAGTTCCAAAACTAAAACGAGTGGAAAGTCCTTGTACTTTTTTATTGAAATTTAAAAAAGCCGATTTCCGATTTTCTAAAAATAAATCTCCAGCTCTGATGTTCCAATTGTCCGAAAATAATTCGATAAAAATCTGATCAAATTCATCTAGTTTTTGCGAGTATCCGCCTTCTTGTAGTGGAATATTACTATCTTGAATCGAAGCACGCAAACTGACTTTATCCGAAATTTTGCCCGTAATCTGAAGATCTAAATTGGAATTTACAACCGTATTTTGATTATTTCCAACGGTAATTCCTCTTGTAATACTTCCGGAAGTATTCAATCCGTCAAAAGGTTTGAATTTAGTGTTCTTGTCTTTTCTGAAAACAATTAATTTTCCAGCTTCATTCGCAACGACTTTATCATAGTCATAAATGGAATAGGTTTTGGTCAAAAAATCAGGAAATTTCGAATAACGAACGACTAAAGAATCTGAAGTATCGACATTTTTCAAGAAAACTAAAGTTCCTTTTTGGAAATTAATTTTATAAAAACTCGAATCAATTATTGTTCCTTTCGCATCTTTAATTTCGAAAAAAGAATCATTTAAACTGAATTTTTCGATTGAAATCGTGTCTTTTGAAAACGCAATTTTCTTAGTCGGATAGGATTGTGAAGTTTCCTGAGCAAAACTGCCCAAAAAACAAAACAGAAAACCCGCTAAAAAAACAATTTTATGCATAAATACTATAACTCCGAATCTTCAAAAGTAGTATTTATTTTTTCAAGCTTTTATTAAAAAATTTGCACTTTAGCATATTTTAAATTGGTAAAGATTTTTTTAAATTAAAACCTCAGTAAATTCTAAAAAGATAATCAAAAAAGATAGGCAAAAATGTGACAATAATAGAAGCCGTTTTGTAATTTAGCCATGGAAATGAAATGATACATCACGATTTAATTTTGAAAATGGAAAAATATATAACCCTCCTGCTAATATTAGTAACCCTTTCAATTTATTCACAAAAGACAAAGACGCAGGTTTTAAGTTTAGAAGATAATAATCCTATTGAAAACGCACTTATATACTATGATTCTGTGTTAATTGATAAGACAAATAATAAAGGGTTTTTTGAAATTAATTTGAAAAAACACAATAAAATTTCAATAGTAAAAGAAGATTATTATGACACCATTATAAGTTTAGACAGTAGTGATAAAGTTTTTTTAAGAAAAATAAATGCAATTCAATTAAAAGAAGTAGTCGTTACAAAAGCTAATGTTTTTAATTTACTAGATAGTATCGGTGATTCTAAAAAAAGGTTGAAAAATGTAATTTTCTCAAACCACACTCACTTTTATAATATATTAACAATAGATAAAGACACATTGTTGTACTTAAATAATAGATTGTATCTTAAAAATAGAGAAGGTTATTTTTGTTCGCAAGAAAATAAAATAATTGGAAACTTTAAAAAAACAGATAATTTGAGTCCTATTTTTGAACATAATAATGAACAAATAGTGTTTAATTATAATTATTTACACTATTCAAATTCTTATTTAACAATGGAATTACTAGTTATTTTAAAATTTCGAAAACTATTTGAATATAAAGTTTCAAAAGATGACGGATATTATAAGATTGAATTTTCGCCTAATAAAAATAATAAAGAATTCCCTTATTATGGATATATTTTAATCGATGATGAAGATTACGGAATTTATGAATTTAGTTGTAAAACTACAAGCAATGAAAAAAATAAGCGTAATCTAGTTCTTAATGATAAAATAATTAATTATAAAATTCTAAATGAAGAAAGTTTTATAAAACATAATAAAAACGAAAATAATAAATATGAGTTAGTAACTTATCGTTTTGATAGTCAGTTAAAATCACTGGATGGTTACTTTAAAGGCTCAATAATTACAAATAAATATCGAAAGGAGCCAACATTTGCTTTTGATGCATCGAAAGCAAAAAAAATTGATTTAACTACTTATAAAATAATATACTGATACATAAAAGTCATTTAAAATTTTTAAAGAAGAAGGATTTACAATATCAAGATAAAAGTTATGTTTTAAAATTTAAAAACAGCTTTTAATCTTACTCTTTCGTAATTACTTGCATCGTTTCTCTAGAAATTTGGCGCAATAAAATCGTTTTATTCGTTTCTACTACTTTCGAAGCATTTTCGTCGAAATGTCTAATCGTGTATAACGACACATTTTCGTTAAAAGTAACTTTGAATTTTTTTGATAGTATTTTGGATAACTCCTCAAAATTCCCATATTTATCTTCAATACAGACCGAAAAACTAATCGCTGTATTTTGAATTACGTTGACTTTGATTTTGTATTTCGCAAACAAAGCAAAAATTTCACTAATGT
This sequence comes from Flavobacterium ardleyense, assembly GCF_042686085.1. Taxonomy (GTDB): domain Bacteria; phylum Bacteroidota; class Bacteroidia; order Flavobacteriales; family Flavobacteriaceae; genus Flavobacterium; species Flavobacterium ardleyense. Next base: position 64,029 of record NZ_JBHUOL010000012.1, on the reverse strand, counting down.
GATTTTCCATTATAAAATCGAAATCGATTGATGATAGCGACAACAATAATTGGTTTTTCTTTACGATAAAACAAGGGGTTTTTGGCTCTAAATCAGCTCCTTTTGAAACGCTTGTTCCTGCTAAAGTCGGATTGATGAATGATTTCACATACAACGGAATTTCCTTTTTTTGTAAAGGTTGTAACGTTTTTGGATGAATTACCGAAGCACCATAAAAAGCTAACTCAATAGCTTCGCGATATGAAATCTGATTTAATAAGATAGCGTTTTCAAAATATCTTGGATCTGCATTTAAAACGCCAGGAACATCTTTCCAAATCGTTACGCTTTCCGCACCTAAACAATAAGCAAAAATCGCCGCACTATAATCAGATCCTTCTCGACCTAAAGTCGTAGTGAAATTATTTTCATCCGAACCTAGAAATCCTTGCGTAATATTTAAGGTCTTCTTTTTGATGCTTTTCGAAATCAATTTTTGCGTTGTTTCCCAATCAACTTGGGCATCACGATAATTATTATCCGTTTTGATTAAAGGCCGAACATCAACCCAATTATTTTTCAATCCTTTGTAGTTGAAATAATGACTTACAATCGTTGTTGAGGCTAATTCGCCAATACTCACCACTTGATCATAAACAAAGCTATAATTTGGTGATTTATTGTTGCTAATGAAATTTTCTAAATCATCAAAATGCTTATTAACGTCAAAAAATGCTTGATGTTCTTCGTCATCAAATAAATCTAACAGAATTTGATTGTGGTATTTTCGAACTTCCTGAAGTGAAGATCTCAACTCTTTGGACTTGTCAAAGTAATTTTTGATTACTAATTCTAATGCATTCGTGGTTTTTCCCATTGCGGAAATTACAATCAGAACATCATCAAAACCAACGGTGTTTAAAACGTGTAATACATTTTTTACGCCATCAGCATCTTTTACTGATGCACCTCCAAATTTGAATATTTTCATTTTAAATTAAATTGTTTTCAACACAGATTAGAATAATTTTAAAAGTCTGTGTTAGTAATAAGTAGCTATAGTTCTAAGAAATTATTTATTCCATTTTCGTCCATGTGAACCACGCGCCAATCATCTAAAACGTGAGCTCCTGATTTTTCGTAGAAATTTATGGCCGGCGTGTTCCAATCTAAAACATTCCATTCAATTCTTCGCACGTTTTCGGCTTTTCCTTTCTTGATGATTTCTGTGTATAATGCGAATCCAGCTCCCGTTCCTCGTTTATCTTCCCTAACAATTAAGTCTTCTAAATGGATTGTTTTCCCTTTCCAAGTTGAAAAGCGATAATAATATAAAGCCATTCCGATGATTTCATTTTTATCTTCTGCAACAAAACATTCAAATAACGGATTGTCGGAAAAACCATCGCGCACTAAATCATCCACTGTAACTACTACGGCTTCAGGCTCTTTTTCAAACACTGCTAATTCGTTAATCAATTCTAAAACTGAAGGCATATCGTTTTTTGTGGCATTTCTGATAATCATAACTTTATGTTTTTACAAAAGTAAAGCAAGTTTAAAACTGTCGTTTCAATTTTTACACTACTTTTTAAGTGCGTTTTGTTTTTCCAAAGGTCATAAATAAATGTCATTTTTCTAAAAGGATTTTATTTTTTCGTCGGTATTTCACAAAATTGCCGATATTTGTAACTTAAACACAACTACATCATTTTCGTAATGGAAGAAAGAAATACTACGTTAGGCGAATTTATCATTGAACATCAAAATTCGTTTCAATATTCAACAGGAGAATTATCACGCATTATCAACTCAATCAGATTAGCTGCTAAAGTGGTTAATTATAAAGTGAACAAAGCTGGGTTAATCGATATAACTGGCGCTGCTGGAGAAAAAAATATTCAAGGAGAGGATCAGCAAAAATTAGACGTTTATGCTAATGAAGTTTTTATTCAAACGTTGATTAATCGTGAAATTGTTTGTGGAATTGGTTCTGAAGAAAACGATGATTTTATTACGGTTGCGGGTTCAGATAATTCGCATAATAACAAGTATGTAGTATTAATGGATCCTTTAGACGGTTCTTCAAATATTGATGTAAATGTTTCAGTAGGAACTATTTTTTCAGTTTTTAGAAGAATTACACCTGTAGGAACGCCAGTTACAAGCGAGGATTTCTTGCAACCAGGTATAAATCAAGTGGCTGCAGGTTATGTGATTTATGGAACATCAACCATGTTAGTTTATACAACGGGTGATGGCGTAAATGGCTTTACTTTAAATCCCGCAATCGGGACATTTTATTTATCACATCCTGATATGAAGTATTCTGAAGATGGAAATATCTATTCTATTAATGAGGGGAATTACACACACTTTCCAAAAGGTGTAAAAGATTACTTAAAATATTGCCAGTCTGAAGAAGGTGATAGACCTTATACTTCAAGATACATCGGAAGTTTGGTTTCTGACTTTCATAGAAATATGATTAAAGGGGGCATTTATATTTATCCAACAAGTTCAAAAGCACCAAATGGTAAATTGCGTTTGTTATATGAATGTAATCCAATGGCTTTTATAGCGGAACAAGCAGGAGGAAAGGCTTCTAATGGTTTTACTAGGATTATGGAACTTCAACCAACGGAATTGCATCAAAGAGTTCCTTTTTTCTGCGGTAGTAAAAATATGGTAGAAAAAGCAGAAGAATTTATGGAACTGGCTAAATAGTCTAAATCCAATTAAATAAAAAAAATCCCAAACTCATTTAGATTTTGGGATTTTTCAGTTTTTAAACAGTTTGATTATCTGTTCATATGTTGCATTTCGTAAGTAAATGTGTCTAAATCAGCATCCATTTGTACTAATTTTAAAGCTTTATCTACTATATAAGTAATATTTCCTGCCGTAAAGCCTAACGCTAAAGCAAATCTCGTAAGTAATTCATGTTGTTTTGGACCTAAGATGTGGTCAGCATAAACCATTCTTGATAAATCATACAAACGTTCAATACGGTGTGTATGCATCAAAGGAGGGTTTATTGGATATTTTAAAGGGTTTTCTAAAATTTCCTCATATTCAGCTTGAGAAATTTCTAATTTAATAGCTAATTTATCTAAGAATTCTTTTTCTTCAGGAGTAATTATTCCGTCTGATAAGGCAACTCTTACAATTGCTGAAAAATGGCCTTTGTTTCTATTTCTAAAGCCGCTATCGAATAAATCTGAAATTGACATGTTGATTGTTTTTGTTTGTGCAAAACTACACAAAAAATCCATTTTTTAGAAACATTTTAACAAGCTTTTCATAAAAGAGATTACTAACTTCAAAAAATATATTGTAAGTTTGAATCCCCAATAAATGGATAATTATGTCAGAGTTTTTAGTGTATTTTAATATTGGTCTGAAACATGTTTTAGACATCAATGCTTATGACCACGTGCTTTTTTTAATGGCATTGGTAATTCCTTTTGCTTTTAAAGATTGGAAGAAGGTTTTGATTTTAGTGTCTTTATTTACAGTAGGACACACTTTAGCTTTAATTCTTTCTGTATATGGAGTAGTTAGAATAGACGAAAACTTAGTAGAATTTCTAATTCCAATTACCATTTTAATAACGGCGCTCTTTTATTTGTTTACGGCTGGAAAAACTTCAAAAAATGAAAGCATCACCTTTGTCGCTGTAATTACTTTGTGTTTTGGAGTTATTCATGGACTTGGATTTTCAAATTACTTTAAAACGATTTTACCAGGAAGTGCTTCGGATAAATTAATACCTCTTTTGGAATTTGCCTTAGGAATTGAAGTTGCGCAGTTAATTGTAGTACTTGTGGTTTTGATTTTATCATATATTGTACAAACTTTTTTCAGATTCTCGAAAAGAGATTGGGCTTTAGTGTTGTCAGCTTTTACAATTGGTGTAGTTTTGCCAATGTTAATTGAAAGCGAAATATGGAGCAGATAATGAAGCCAGAAAAAAAAGAAAAATATGACAAAGCCTATTTGCGAATTGCGAAAGAATGGGGAAATCTGTCATATTGCCAAAGAAAAAAAGTTGGCGCAATAATTGTTAAAAATAAGATGATTATTTCCGATGGATACAATGGAACGCCATCTGGATTTGAAAACTGTTGTGAAGATCAAGAAAATATAACAAAATGGTATGTGCTTCATGCCGAAGCGAATGCGATATTAAAAGTAGCACGATCCACACAATCCTGTGAAGATGCTACTTTGTATATAACGCTTTCTCCTTGCAAAGATTGTAGTAAGTTAATTCATCAATCGGGCATAAAAAGAGTTGTTTATCATCAAGAATATAAAGATACTTCGGGTGTTGATTTTCTAAGAAAAGCAGGTGTTGAGGTTGAACTAATAGAAGATTTAGGATAAAATGAAAATGAATAAGGTCTATTTTCCAATAATTATTGCTGTTGCTGTTGCGATCGGAATTCTTATGGGAAGTAAGCTGAGTACGCCATCAGATCCAGCATTCTTTACTAAAAGTGCCAATAAAAACAAACTCAACAAGCTTATTGATTTAATCGAAAAAGACTACGTAGATACTATAAATACGGATTCAATCGTAGATTTAACGGTCAATGGAATTTTAGCGCAGTTAGATCCACATTCGGTTTATATTCCCAAGAAAGATATTGCCGGAATTGAACAAAGTATGCGCGGTGATTTCGTGGGAATTGGGATTAATTTTTACATGTACAACGATTCTTTAGCGGTTATTAAACCAATTCCTTTCGGTCCTTCCGAAAAAGCAGGAATCAAAGCAGGAGATCGTATTCTTTTTGCTAATAAATTACAGCTTTATAATAAGAAATTAGAAACGGACAGTTTGTTTTCAATTCTAAAAGGCGAAGAAGGTTCCAGTGTGAAGTTGACTATTTTTAGAAAATCAGAAAACAGAAAATTTGCGGTTAATCTAAAGCGCGATGTTATTCCTATTAAAAGTGTAGATATTGCTATTATGGTTGCTGATGCTGTTGGTTATATAAAAATTAACCGTTTTGCAGAATCTACTTATCAAGAATTTTTAAAAGGGTTGACCCAATTAAAAGCAGACGGTGCCAAGGAAGTTATCATCGATTTGCGAGAAAATGGTGGCGGTTATTTAGAATCAGCTGTTGCGATTGCCGATGAATTTTTGAAAAAAGATGAGCTGATTGTAAAGACTAAAAATAAAAAAGAGTTAGTTAGTAGTACTTTAGCTACTGATAAAGGGATTTTTGAAAACGGTAAAGTAACTGTTTTGATTAACGAAAATTCTGCTTCAGCAAGTGAGATATTAGCTGGAGCTATTCAAGATAACGACCGTGGAGCTGTCGTAGGACGTCGTTCTTTTGGAAAAGGGTTAGTGCAAAGAGAAATGCCACTTGGCGATGGATCTGCCATTAGACTAACTGTGGCGAGATATTACACCCCTTCGGGTCGTTCCATTCAAAAGCCTTATGAAGACAAGGGGCAAAACTATTTCAACGAGTTCGAAAAACGTTTCGAAAGTGGTGAATTGTACGAAAAAGATAAAGCAAAAATCGCGGATAGTTTGAAGTTTAAAACTAAAAACGGACGCATTGTTTATGGTGGTGGCGGTATTATTCCTGATGTTTTCGTTCCTTTTGAAGGGAAGCACGGAGAAGAAGGCACAACTTTATTAATGCAATCAGGTTTAGTAAACTATTTCGTTTTTGAACAATTAGATCAGAATCGTAAAAAGTTTGAAAATATTTCGATTGACGACTTAGAAAAGGAAATAAAATCTACTTATCTATATTTTAATAATTTCAATCAATACATTTCTAAAAGCGGTTTGTTCTTCAATTTAGGTAGTCAGAAAGATATTGTAATCTATTATCTTCATGCAGAATTTGTCAGACAATTGTTTGACGAAACAACCTACTTCAAAATTATTTTGAAAGAGGATGAAATGATTAAGAAAGTTTTAAAGAAATAAGACTTATTTTTTTACAGAATCGTGCACCATTGAGTGAGTGCCTTCATTCCATAAAGTTAAAATATCAGTAGCAACTGCAGCACCACTTCCCGCAGCGATGGCTAATTGGCTTCTGTGTCCAGCTAAAACACCAGCAACATAAATTCCCTCCGTTACTAAATGATCATTGTTTCTTAGTTGAATTCTGTTTTTTGCAGGTGGCGTTTTTTGATGAGGTTCAATAAACGCTTCTAATCCCTCAATTAAAAAAGGATTATTAGGTCCAATTGTAATTACTATAATTTTAGATTGATAGTTTGATTTATTGGTAGCGATAGTGAAATTTCCCGCTTCGCCCGAAATAGAAAGTACTTTTTCGCCTTCGATTTGAGAGACATGCGGATATAACTTATGCAATTGCGCTAAGCTTTCAGATAATATTTCATTTCCTAATTTGCCTGCAGGAATTCCGTAAGCATTATTAATTAGTGCATTTTGCAAAGAAGATGCTTTTTGGTGTGCTATAACAGCAATTTCCTTATCAAGAGCAAAAGGTTTGTTTTTTGCAGAACCTAAGACTAAAGCGCATGAAACTCCCGAAACACCAGCGCCAATTATTAAAACATCAAGCATAATTATTGGTGTGTTTTATCAACGATTTTTTTAGACAACATCAATAGAATAAGTAATAATATAGCGCAAAAACCTGCTACAATACCTATTAAGGCAATAGAGCTTTGTCCTTGTAGTGGATTTGAGAAATCTACTTGAAAAATGTTAAAAACAATTAAGGCTAAAGCTATGGCAATGGCCACATAAGTGAAAATTTTCATTTTAATTTATTTTAATACTGTTAATATAGGTCGTTAAAATAACCCTTTTACATTGGCAGCAAATAATTTTACAGCGATGGCTAATAAAATTACTCCAAATATTTTACGAATTACACCTAATCCGTTAGTTCCTAATAAACGCTCAATTTTCCCAGATGATTTTAAAACACCATAAACAACAATCACATTAATAACAATTGCAATAATGATGTTTATTTTGTCGTACGCAGCGCGCAATGATAAAATCGTTGTCATTGTTCCTGCTCCCGCAATTAGAGGGAAGGCAATAGGCACAATTGAGGCTGTGCTCGGATTGTCTTCTTTGTATAATCTAATTCCCAAAATCATCTCTAACGCTAAAAAGAAAAGAACAAAAGCACCCGCAACAGCAAATGAGTTGGCGTCAATTCCTATTAGTTTTAAAATCTCTTCTCCTACAAATAGAAAGGCAATCATTATAATGGCTGCAACAATTGTAGCTTTTTCAGACTGAATGTGTCCAATTTTACTTCTTAAATCTACGATAATTGGAATGCTTCCAACAATGTCAATTACAGCAAAAAGTATCATGCTAATAGTAAAAACGTCCTTCCAATTGATTCCGAAATCCATAGTTATTTTAAATATGATGCAAATATAATCATATTGTTTTATTAGAACTTGAAATTTAACGATACCTTATCAAATCAATTATAATTAGAATATGAATTGCGCTTTTTAAACTTAAATGACTTACATTTTTTTTAATAATAATTTTTATTGCAACCAATATTTTTAAACCTATAGCGCTAATATATTTTCAATATCAATTAGAATTGTTGTGTTTTTAAATTCTTACTTCTAATTTCTAAAACGTATCTTTGCACTTTAAATTAAATACGTCATGTTTCAGTTGCATAAAACCATAGTTTCGGAAGAAATTTTAGAAAAGGAATTTGTTTGTAATCTTTCGGCTTGCCTTGGTGCTTGTTGCGTAGATGGCGATGCAGGTGCTCCTTTAGATGAAGAAGAAACTAAGATTTTAGCTGAAATTTATCCAAAAATCAAGTCTTATCTTCGACCTGAAGGTATCAAGGCGATTGAGGAACAAGGAACTCATATTGTTTCTGAATTTGGGGAATTAGAAACACCACTAATCGAAGGAAAAGATTGTGCTTATGTAATTTTCGATGGTAAAACTGCACTTTGTGGAATTGAACAAGCTTACAACGAAGGAATTGTAACTTGGAAAAAGCCGGTTTCTTGTCATTTATACCCTATTCGTGTAAAGGAATACTCTGATTTCGCAGCAGTAAATTATCACAAATGGCATATTTGTTCTGACGCCTGTGCTTTAGGTGCAGAATTAGGAGTTCCCGTTTATCAATTTGTAAAAGAAGCACTAGTTAGAAAATTCGGACAACAATGGTTTGATGAATTGGATAAAGTGGCTCAGGAAATGAAAAAATAATCCTTTTTTTATTCTTTTAAAATCGTTGTTAGCAGCAGGTTTTTCACTTGCTCGCGACGAATTTTTCAAAGGTTGTTAAATTTTTAACATCCTGAAAATCAATGAATTGAAAACGTATATTAATTTTCAAACAAAAAAGAACATTGTTCAAAACTTGCTGCAATTGTGAATAAGTTTGACTTTCTTTTCTCATCTTAAATGACAAACTTTGTAAACCTCAAATAAGCAGCATTAACCAATCAATAACACAATTAAAATCAGATAGCTATGTCATTAGTAGAACCAATTTTACAACCTAACAAAGATCGATTCGTTATTTTTCCTATCAAGCACCAAGATATTTGGGAATGGTACAAAAAACAACAAGCATGTATCTGGACGGCAGAGGAAATCGATTTACATGCAGATTTAAACGATTGGAACAACAAATTAAATGATGATGAAAGGTATTTTATCAAACACATTTTAGCATTCTTCGCAGCTTCAGACGGAATCGTAAATGAGAATTTAGCGGAAAACTTTGTTAATGAAGTGCAGTATCCAGAAGCTAAGTTTTTCTACGGATTTCAAATCATGATGGAAAACATTCACAGTGAAACATACTCTTTGTTAATTGATACATATGTGAAAGATGAAGTTGAAAAAGATAAATTATTTCATGCTATTGAAGTTTTTCCAGCTATTAAAGAAAAAGCAGATTGGGCATTGAAATGGATTGAGTCAGATTCTTTTGCTGAGCGCTTAATTGCATTTGCAGCTGTTGAAGGGATTTTCTTCTCAGGTTCATTTTGTTCTATTTTCTGGTTGAAAAAACGTGGTTTAATGCCAGGATTAACTTTTTCAAATGAATTAATTTCTCGTGATGAAGGTATGCATTGTGATTTCGCAGTTCATTTACACAATCATCATATGATCAATAAGGTGCCAAAAGAAAGAATCAAAGAAATTCTTGTAGATGCATTAGATATCGAAAGAAGATTTATTACTGAATCGCTTCCTGCAAGTTTAATTGGAATGAATGCTAATTTAATGACGCAGTATTTAGAATTTGTAACGGATAGATTATTAGTAGAATTAGGATGCGATAGAGTTTACAATTCTTCAAACCCATTTGATTTTATGGACATGATTTCTTTACAAGGAAAAACAAATTTCTTTGAAAAACGTGTAGCAGAATATCAAAAAGCTGGTGTTTTAAATTCTGAAGGCGATGCTGGTAAAATTAGCTTTGACGCTGATTTCTAGAAATTAGCCACAAAGACCCGAAGTCACAAATGAAATTACAAAAAAACTATTCTTAGTCATTGACTTAGAAAAACGATAGTGTTGCAAACAAAAATAACTTCGGTGTTTTAATGTTTTGCGACAAAACAACAACCTTTTACAAATAACCTGAAATTAGGGAAGGGATTCGCTATTTCAAAAAACAAACAAAACTATGTACGTAGTAAAAAGAGATGGCCATAAGGAGCCAGTAATGTTCGACAAAATCACTGATAGGATTAAAAAACTATGTTATGGACTAAATGACATGGTCGATGCTGTAAAAGTGGCAATGCGTGTAATTGAAGGATTATACGACGGAGTAACCACTTCTGAATTGGATAATTTAGCAGCAGAAACCGCAGCGTCTATGACGATTTCTCATCCAGATTATGCCCAACTTGCCGCTCGTATTGCAATTTCTAACTTGCATAAAAATACCAACAAATCATTCTCAGAAACGATGAATGAAATGTATAACTATGTAAACCCAAGAACAAATCAAGAAGCGCCTTTGTTATCAGATGAAGTACATAAGGTAATTCAAGATAATGCTGCTTTTTTAGATTCTCATATTATATACACACGTGATTTTAATTACGATTACTTCGGATTTAAAACATTAGAACGTTCTTATTTATTAAGAATTAATGGCAAAATTGTAGAGCGTCCACAACATATGTTAATGCGTGTTTCTGTTGGAATTCACTTAAATGATTTGGATTCAGTTATGGAAACTTACGACTTAATGTCGAAAAAATTCTTTACACACGCTACGCCAACATTATTTAATTCAGGAACGCCAAAACCTCAAATGTCATCTTGTTTCTTATTAACAATGAAAGACGATAGTATTGATGGAATTTACGATACGTTAAAACAAACGGCAAAAATTTCTCAATCTGCTGGTGGAGTTGGTTTAGCAATTCACAATGTTAGAGCTACTGGTTCTTATATTCGTGGAACAAACGGAACTTCAAACGGAATTGTTCCAATGTTGCGTGTTTTTAACGACACCGCTCGTTATGTAGATCAAGGTGGAGGAAAACGTAAAGGAAGTTTTGCTATTTATTTAGAAACTTGGCATGCTGATATTTTCGAATTTTTAGACTTGAAAAAGAATACTGGAAAAGAGGAAATGCGTGCAAGAGATTTATTCTTCGCCATGTGGACTTCTGATTTGTTCATGAAGCGTGTTGAAGCAGATACGACTTGGACTTTAATGTGTCCAAATGAATGTCCAGGCTTAGATGAAATTTATGGAGATGAATTCGAAGCACTTTATACATCTTACGAAGCACAAGGAAAAGGAAGAAAAACGATTCGTGCAAGAGAACTTTGGGAAAAAATATTAGAATCTCAAATTGAAACGGGTACACCATATATGTTGTATAAAGATGCAGCAAACCGTAAATCAAACCAAAAGAATTTAGGAACAATTCGTTCATCAAACTTGTGTACTGAAATTATGGAGTATACTTCTCCAGATGAAGTTGCGGTTTGTAACCTAGCTTCTATTTCTTTACCAATGTTTATTGAAAACGGTGCTTTCAATCACCAATTGTTATATGATGTAACGAAACGTGTAACGCGTAACTTAAATAAAGTAATTGACAGAAATTACTATCCAGTAATTGAAGCAGAAAATTCAAATATGCGTCACCGTCCAGTAGGATTAGGTGTGCAGGGTTTAGCCGATGCATTTATCATGATGCGTTTGCCTTTTACAAGTGACGAAGCGAAGAAAGTGAATCAAGAAATTTTCGAAACACTTTATTTCGCAGCAGTTACAGCTTCAATGGAATTAGCAAAAGAAGAAGGGCCTTATTCAACATTTGAAGGTTCTCCAATTTCTAAAGGAGAATTCCAACACAACCTTTGGAATATTAAAGATGAAGAACTTTCTGGTCGTTGGGATTGGGGAAGTTTAAGAAAAGAAGTAATGGCAAACGGAGTGAGAAACTCATTGTTAGTTGCGCCAATGCCGACTGCTTCAACATCTCAAATTTTAGGAAATAACGAAGCTTTTGAACCTTATACTTCGAATATTTATACAAGAAGAGTTTTGTCTGGAGAATTCATTGTGGTGAACAAGCATTTATTACACGATTTAGTAGATAGAGGTTTGTGGAATGAAACGTTGAAGCAAGAAATTATGCGTCATAACGGATCAGTACAAAATATTGAAAGAATTCCGCAAGATTTAAAAGAATTATACAAAACGGTTTGGGAAATGTCGATGAAAGATATTATCGATATGTCACGCCAAAGAGGTTATTTTATTGACCAATCGCAATCGTTGAACTTGTTTATGCAAGATGCCAACTTCGCAAAATTAACTTCGATGCATTTCTATGCTTGGAAATCAGGTTTAAAAACAGGAATGTATTACTTAAGAACAAAAGCAGCAGTTGATGCGATTAAGTTTACATTAAACAATGATAAAATTGCGGAGCCAATTGCTGAAATTAAGCCACAGATGGAGGCTAAGAAGCCAGAAGCTATCGCGGTTTTAGAAGAAGTAGCTGAAATGACATCAGAAGAATACAGATTAATGATTGAAACAGCACGAAATGCATCTCCGGATGATGATTGTGATATGTGTGGGTCTTAATGTAGAATAGAAATATAGAAAAAGGCTTCGTTTACGGAGCCTTTTACAAGAATATAAATAAAAAAAAAGACTTCTTTGGAGAGAAGTCTTAATTATAATTTTAATTATTGATAATAGAAATGAAGTTCTATTCAATAGCCTAAAATGTTTGTTATTTGCAAATACAAATGTATGAAAAAAAGGTATAAAAAGGACTTCTAAATTGTTAAATTTAATTTTTTCAATCATGAAGCCAAATGTGGATAATGAAGTTGATTATATTTTTAGAAAATGTATTACAACTAGAAATGGAAGAAGGATTTGTAAAACAGACGGAACTTGTTTTAGAATCCCAATCAAGAAGAATAAATAGTTTATTCTAAATTATAAAACAGTCATCATCACGATGGCTGTTTTTGTTTTTATAAATTGCGATGCAATTCGTACATTTGAAGAAAATTACAAAGATTATGTCAAAAGAACAAAAAGGAGTTTATACAGGACTTATTGAAAAAGATGCTGATGGGAATTATTTCTGTGGTCAATACTTGTTAGATTTCCAGTATACTGAGAAAAGTTTCAAAATTGGTGATGAAATCAACATCAAAACGGTTATCGCTAATCCAAGTGATAGAAGTTACAACAAATACCCACAAAAATCGAGAAATTTCTTTTTAGCTAACGATAAAGAATAAATTTTTAAGTCGAAAATCCTCAAATTGAATTTCTTATGATGCAGTGGGAACAGCTTTTGTCGTTAAAAAGGCAAGGCGATACAAGCAAACGTTTACGAAAAGAACAAGACGACACCCGATTGGGTTTTGAAGTCGATTATGACCGTATTATTTTTTCTGCAGCTTTTAGAAGTTTGCAAGATAAAACGCAGGTAATTCCACTCTCAAAAACAGATTTTGTACACAATCGTTTAACGCATAGTTTAGAAGTTTCTGTTGTTGGACGTTCTCTGGGTCGTTTGGTAGGAAAACAAATTATTGAGAAATATCCGCATTTAAAAGAAGTTCACGGTTATCAAGCGAATGATTTCGGTGCGATTGTGGCTGCAGCTGCTTTATCGCACGATATTGGGAATCCACCTTTCGGACATTCAGGAGAAAAAGCTATCGGCGAGTATTTTAAGAATGGAAACGGCCTGCAATATAAAGACCAATTGACCGATAAAGAATGGCAAGATTTAATTGACTTCGAAGGGAATGCCAACGGTTTTTCAGTTTTATCTACTTCAAGAACTGGAATTGAAGGCGGTTTGAGAATTTCATACGCTACTTTAGGAGCTTTCATGAAATACCCAAAAGAGAGTTTGCCTAAAAAACCAACGTCTAAAATTTGTGATAAGAAATATGGTTTCTTCCAGCAAGATAAAGATGCCTTTGTTGAAGTCGCTAATGAACTGGGTTTAATCCCAAATAAATCGGGTAACGACATTGGTTTTGAACGTCATCCGCTAACTTTTTTAGTAGAAGCGGCAGATGATATTTGCTACACCATTATTGATTTCGAAGACGGAATTAACTTAGGTTGGATTGCCGAAGAACATGCTTTGGAATATTTGATCAAATTGGTGAAGAACGGAATTGATATCAAGAAATATAATGAATTAACTACTAAAGAAGATCGTATTAGTTATTTACGAGCTCTAGCAATTGGAAGTCTAATTAATGATGCCGTTACGGTTTTTATGGAGAACGAAAAAGCTATTTTAGCTGGAGAATTTCCATTTTCATTGATGGATAAAAGTCAGTTTAATGCACAGATGAATGATATCATTCAAATCAGTATTAAAAACGTTTACCAAAGTAAAGAAGTGCTTCACAAAGAAGTAATGGGTTACAAAGTACTAAATAGCTTATTAGATAATTTTTGCTCGGCCACGAATAGAAAAGAAAATGATACTGCTACTAATTATGATGAACTTTTGCTAAGACTTTTACCGGAGCGTTTTCAAGTGCAAAAAGAGAATTTGTACGAGCGATTGTTACATATCTGTCACTTTATTTCTTTATTAACAGATGGAAAGGCTGTTGAGTTGTTCAATACAATTCAGGTAAATAAAAACTAACTATTATTTTATAAAATATAGGAAGAAGGAGACTTTTTCTAACAAAAAAGCTCTGATATCTCAGAGCTTTTCTTTCTTGTTACTTCATTACTTTGGATCAACTACTTTATATAGTTCACCACCACCCGTTTTTTCAACCACTTTAGTTAATGATGCTATGTTTTGTTGGGTTTTGTCAAATGTTACGGTTGCAATTTTTGTTTCAAAATCGACCTTTGCTTCAGTCACGCCATTTGCTCCAATTAATTTACCTTCAATTAATTTTGCACAACCAACTTCGCAGGTCATTCCTTCAATTGACATATTAGCTGTTTCTAGGTTTTCTGCTAAAATTTCTGTTTTTACTGTTGGAACGTCTTTAACTTCGTTAGTTGCTTCGTCTTTACAGCTTACAGCGAAAATTGTAATAAGAGCAACAAAAACGAACTTTTTGATGTTTTTCATACGATACTAAATTTTAAATTATCTCTTTTTTAGAGACTTACAAATTTACGAATAATCTTAGTGGTTTTCTGAAAATAAAGCTTGAATTTTGTAGTTGAAAATTATTGCTATGGAAAACAATTCTACAAAATGGTATTTATTAGGCTTTTTAGGTTGTGTTTGGGGAAGTTCTTTCATTCTAATGCAATTTGGGTTGCAAGGAGTTAGTTCTATTCAACTGGGAAGTTTACGCATCTTATTTGCAGGCCTCTTTTTAATAGTTGTAGGATTTAAGCAAATTCCTAAAATTCCATTGTACAAGTGGAAATATATAGCGCTTACTTCTGTTTGTGGTACATTTATTCCTGTTTATTTATTTGCAACTGCTTTGTCAAAAATTGATGGGTCTGTAAGTGCAATACTAAATTCGCTGACACCTTTAAATACTTTGTTAGCCGGACTATTGTTCTTCGGGATGGATGTTCAAAGAAGGCAATTTTTTGGAGTTTTTATTGGGTTTATAGGCTGTGCGCTTTTAGTTCTATTTGGAGGTGGGGAAAATACCACAGAAAATTATTACTACGCAATTCTAATCGTTATTGCTTCAATTTTTTATGGAGTCAACGTAAATCTAATCAAGAAGTATCTTTCTGACTTGAAGCCTTTAACTATTAGTACTGGAAATTTTATAGTAATGTTTATTCCAGCTTTAGTGATCTTGTATTCAACAGGTTTTTTTGATATTATTCACGAGGAAAAAGTGCAAACATCTTTAAGTTATATTGTTGTTCTTGGAATTGTAGGGACTGGACTTTCGAATATTTTGTTTTTTAAATTAATTCAAGTTTCTTCTCCTGTATTTGCTTCTTCAGTTACTTACATAATTCCGGTTGTTGCAATTATGTTGGGTTATCTGTTTATGAATGAATCTTTATCAATTGTTCAGGGACTTGGTGCTTTGGTTGTTTTAGTAGGTGTTTATTTTTCCAGCAAGAAATAAAAAAAGCGCCCAATTTCTTGAGCGCTTGTCCTTATTATTAGAATCGATTATTTAAAATCAGCATCTGTAACTCCTTCGTTAATTTTAACTTCAGTAGTTATTAATTCGATTTCAATACCTACATTCATTATTGTTTTGTATGGGAATTTAATTCCTTTTACATCTTTATAGTCCTGGTAGTAAGTAGTTTGTGTCATTTTTTGACCTGCTTGCTCCATTTCTTTAGCTTCTGCAACTTTGAATCCAGATTTTACATCATAGTATAAAGTAGATTTTCCGTTTTTAATAACGTAAGCATCGGCACCATTAATGTTTTCGATACCTGTTAAAACTATTTCTTTATTAGTTAGCAATGCAAGTTCTTTAAAAGTAGTAGCTTCTGCTTTCAAATCTTCAAGTTCTTCACCAGTAAAATCTTGTCTTTGACCTTGGGTAATAGCGTAAGCTTCTTTTTCATTAACTACTTGCTTAGACATTACCATTCCCATAGCTTTCATTTCAATACCTAATTTCTTAGGTGCCGTTTTTACAACTAATTCTAATTCTGTACCTTGAACAGAACCTTTTGAATATACAGCCAAAGTTTTTACGCTTTTAACTGCTTTTTCACCACCAATTGCGTTGATGTAATTGTTTAAAACGGTTTCAGTTGTAACTCCTGCAGGAATAGCTTTTTTAACTTCTGGTTTTTCAGTAGGATTACCATATTTGTCGAAATAGAAAATAGGCATCTTTTCTTTTTTACTCATAGCTTCTAATCCAGGTAAAACATCAGCTGCTTTTCCTACAATTACTACTCTAGTTTTATCTGCTAAGAAGTATTTGTTAGCTGCGTTCTTAATATCTTCTGCAGTAACTGCGTTGATATTTTTGATGTAGTTCTCATAGAAATCATCTGGTAAGCCTTGTGTTTGTTTGCTTAAAGCATAACCAGCAATTGTTGATGGTTTTTCAATTTGCATCACGAAGTTCCCTACATATTTAGCTTTTGCATTTCTTAAATCTTCTGCAGAAACTAATTCATTTCTCATTTTTTTCAACTCATTGAATACTTCAACTACTGCGCTATCAGTTACTGAGTTTCTTACAGATGATCCTGAACGGAATTTGTTGATATATTTTCCTGAACCAATAGATGAGTAAGCGCCATAAGTCCATGCATTTTTTTCACGTAAGTTTAAGAATAATCGTCCTTCACCACCGCCACCTAAGATTTGGTTAGCTAGAATTGTAGCGAAATATTCTTTGTCTGTCATTTTTAAGCTTGATAAGTTTACCAAAGCAATTTCAGATTGAACTGCGTTTGAAGCATCAATAAAGTTTATTTGACTGTATTGAACATCTTTAGGGTCAGAATAAGTTAACTGTGGTGCAGTTGCTTTTCTCCAGCTTCCAAAAAGTTTTTCAACTTCTTTTTTAACGTCTTTAAATTTAACATCACCAACAACAACTAAATATGCGTTAGATGGCACAAAGTAGGTGTTGTAGTTAATAGTTACATCATTTAAAGTTACGTTTTTTAATGTTTCTTCACTTGTAAATTCACCTTTATAGTGGTCTTTTCCAAAAGTAAGTACATTTTCAACTCTTCTTGCAATAGCAGATACACTTTTTTCTTCTGCTTTTAAGCCTTCAATTAGCTTCGCTTTTTCTTTTTCAAATTCCTCTTGAACGAATATCGGATTTAAACTTCCTTCCGCCATTAATTCTAAAAGTCTTTTTGAATATCTTGACAATCCATTAGCTGAAGCACCTGAGTCCCAAAAGTTGATGTTTGCTCCTAAGAAATCGATTTCTTCGTTGAAAGCATCTTTTTTTGTTTTCTTAGTACCATTTCCAATCATTGAACTTAGAATATCAGCAACACCTTTTTTATTGCCTTCTGCATATGGTGCGTTGTCTAATGTTAAAGTATAAGATACTCTAGGTAGTTTATGATTTTCTACAACTAAAACTTTTAAACCATTTTTAAGTGTGAAACTTTGTGGCTTGTTAATGTTGATAGTAGGAGATGGGCCTGCTTTAGGTTGCGGTCTGTCTTGTGCTTGCATCGTTATTGTTAAAAATAAACTGGCTGCGATATATATAAATTTTTTCATATTCTTTCGATCTTATTTTTGAGCTTTGTCTTTAGCAGGAACATAATCTAAAATCATTCTTTGGTTTGGATTTAGATATTTTTTTGTAATGTCTCTAATTTCCTCTCTTGTAATAGAACGATATATTTCGATTTCTGTATTAATTAAGTTGATATCGCCATATAGCATATAGAAAGAAGCTAAATTTTCAGCAATACCTTCTACAGAAGCGTTTCCACTCACGTAGTCGTTTTCAAATTTATTTTGCAATTTTTGATAATCACTTTCTGAAATTAATTCAGTTTGCATTTTAACAATCTCTTCATCAATTTCTTTAGTTAAAGATTCAGTAGAGTTTTCTCCCATTGGTAAACCAAAGATCAAATACATTCCATAATCTTCTTGACTAAAGTTGAAGGCGCCGATTTGCAGTGCCATTTTCTTGTCGTCAACTAGTTTTTTGTATAATTTTGAACTTTTACCGTCTGATAAATAAGAAGATACCATGTCTAAAACTCTAGCATCACGCGATTTCATTGAAGGCGTTCTATAGGCAGAAACTACCATTGGAATTTGGATGTTAGGATCTTCATAAGTAGCTCTGAATTCTTTAGTGATAGGAGCTTCTTCAAATTTATTAGGATTTACTGGAGTTCCTTTTGGAATAGCGCTAAAATATTTTTTAACCCATTCTTTTGCTTGAGCATTATCAAACTGACCTGCAATTACTAAAACTGCATTGTTTGGTATATAGAACTTTTTGTTGAAAGCTTGGAATTCTTCCAAAGTTGCAGCGTCTAAGTGCTCCATCGATCCAATTGGAGACCAACGGTAAGGATGTACTTTAAACATATTTTCTTTAACTGCTTGAATTAAGTTTCCATAAGGTTGGTTGTCAATTCGAAGTCTTTTCTCTTCTTTAACTACTTCGTTTTGTGTACTAACACCAATTTGGTTGATTACTGGGTGCATTAAACGCTCAGATTCCATCCAAATAGCTAATTCTAAATTATTCGAAGGAAAAACCTCGTAATAATATGTTCTGTCATCACTTGTATTTGCATTGTTGTTTCCTCCGTTTGCAGTTACAATTTTAAACCATTCTCCACGCTCAATATTTTTTGTTCCTTCAAATAAAAGGTGTTCAAAAAAGTGAGCAAAACCTGTTCTGTCAGGGTTTTCGTTTTTTGCTCCTACATGATACATAACCGATGTGATTACAACTGGAGCCGAATTATCTTGATGAAGTACAACATGCAGTCCATTGTCTAAATCAAATTCTTCGAATGTTACTTTCTGAGCTGAAGCAGTTCCGCCTAGCATTAGTGCAATTCCTAAAGCCATTAAAGATTTTTTCATACGTTATTAATTTGTTGATATTTACTATTGTAATATATTTGACGCAATTTCAATAAAATGTTACACTTTATTTTTAATTTATTGCACTGATTTTGCTTTACTATGATATTTATTTAGCTGATAGTTGTTTGATTAATAATTTATTGTATATTTGCAACCTTAAAAATAATAACTAAATTCATTGTTATGTACGCAATCGTAGAGATAGCAGGGCAACAATTCAAAGTAAGCAAAGACCAAAAGGTTTATGTTCACCGTTTAGATTCTGAAGAAGGATCGAATATTTCATTCGACAAAGTTCTTTTATTAGATGACAACGGAACCATAACTTTAGGCGCCCCAGCTGTAGAAGGAGCTTCTGTAGAAGCCAAAGTGTTAAAGCACTTAAAAGGTGATAAAGTAATTGTCTTCAAAAAGAAAAGAAGAAAAGGTTACAAAAAGAAAAATGGTCACAGACAATCATTTACTCAAATTTTAATTGAGGGAATTGTTGGAGTTGGAGCTAAGAAAAAAGCTGCTAAAAAAGAAGTAGAAGTTGAAAAAACTGAAGCTACTGCAGAAGCTAAGCCAAAAGCAGAAGCTACTGAAGAAGTTAAGCCAAAAGCTAAAGCTACAAAAAAACCAAAAACTGAAGAATAACATTTAAAATTATAACATCATGGCTCACAAAAAAGGTGTCGGTAGTTCGAAGAATGGTAGAGAATCAGAATCGAAACGTTTAGGCGTTAAGATTTATGGTGGTCAAGCTGCTATTGCGGGAAACATCATTGTTAGACAAAGAGGTTCTAAGCATAACCCAGGTGAAAATGTTTACATGGGAAAAGATCATACTTTACATGCTAGAATTGATGGAGTTGTAAAATTCCAGAAAAAAGCAGAAAACAAATCTTATGTATCTATAGTTCCTTTCGAAGCTTAATACATTTAGCATTATAATTAAAAGCCTTTCATAACGAAAGGCTTTTTTTTGCTTTAAAGCGATTTGTATTGATATTTACAGAATTGGGTGCAGTTTGTCTTCTGGTGGTTAAAACCGCATTGTATTGTAGTCAATTGTCGCCTTGGTTGCTTGCTCTTATTGCGATATTTATAAAACTACAGCAGTACTCTTCTAATTCCGCTAATCTTCACTTATTTACTGCATTTCAAGACCGCACTATGTTTGGTTTTGTGTTTTATTGATGATATGCTCTTAGTAGATCATTGTGTTTTGAAGTGGCAGTATAGTCGCTTATAATAAAAAAAGAGGATAGCGCTAACTATCCTCTTTTTTATGAAATTATATTTGATGTTAGAAATTACCTCTATTATCTTTTATTTTTGCTTTTTCTTTCAAAGCGCTGTATGCTTTAGAAATTGAATAACCTTGGTTTTGAGCTGTTTCTTGACCAACGTAAGTTGCGTAACTTGGAAGGTCAGTTGCTTTAGTAACGGATTTCCCTTGAATCACATACATACCAGTATTACCTTCTAATACTTCAGAAGCTTTTCCTGCAGTTAAATTAAAAGCTTTACCTACAATTTTTGGTTCGTTACCAACATTAGGAATAACAGGAGTTTTTAAAGTAATTCCAAGAGCTGGAATTATAGAAGCTCCAGAAGCTTTAGATACTGCGTCTAAAGTAGTTCCTGACATTTTCTTCTTAATTAATTCTGCTTTCTTTTTGTTTTTCAAGATTGGCTCAACATATTGTCTTGCTTCTTCAATTGATAATAAACCAGTATCATTTTTGCTTTTCATTTTAGCAATAACAAAACCTTGTGGAGTTTCAAAACGTCTGATGCTGTTAACCTTTGTGTCGCTATTAAAAGCCCATCTTACGATTTCTCTTTGAGAACCTAAACCTTGAACGTTTTCGTCAATTGCTTTTAAAGATGGAACGTTTACAACTTCTAATCCATCTTTTTTAGCTAGAGCAGCGAAATCTTTATTTTCCAATGCATTAGCTTCAAACTGGCTTGCTTTACTGTATGTAGCATCAACTGTTGCGTCTGATGGTTGGATTTTTTGAGCTACTGTTCCTAAAAGAACTGCGTCATATTTTCCTGTAACTTTAATTACGTGGAAACCAAAATCTGTTTCTACTAGACCAATTGATCCTACGCCGTTATTGAATACAAAATCATTGAAAGTTGGAACCATTTGTCCTGGTGCAATATTGTCATATTCACCACCATTACCTTTTGATCCTGGATCGTCAGAATTAGCCATTGCTAACATTGCAAATCCTTCTGGATTAGATTTAGCTTGTACTAATAGTGAGTTTGCTAAAGTTTTAGCTTCCTCTTTAGTTCTTGTAGCGTCAGATTGCGGAGCACCTGCATACGCAATTAAAATGTGGCTAGCTTTTGCACTTGCATTTGCTTTTTTACCAATCATTTTAGATACACATTGGTAATCACTAAAAACATAAGGGCCGAAAACTGCACCTGATGAAAGGTTGAATAATTCCTCTTGGAATTCTATAGGAAGATCTTTCTTAGCGATATAAGTAGAGTCAAATTTAATTTCAGAATTGTCGTTTACAAATTTTCCGATGTTACGATTAGATACTGAGTCAAATTGTGTTCTTATCTCGTTGATTTTTGTAGAGATTGCAGTTTCGTCTTCTTTTGAAGCTTTGTTTGCCAATACTACAAAGTCAATTGAAGTTGTTTTTTCTGATTTGTATTTTTTTGGACTTTTCTTCATAAAGTCAATAATCTCAGCATCTGTCACTTTAACTTGGTCATCATTGATTGAAGAAAAAGGAACCATTACGTATTCAAAATCAGCTTTGTCAGCCTCTAGCTTGTAAGCCATTTTTCCTTCAGCTTTCGTAGTGTAAACACCAGCTTTGATCATGGTGCTGTACATTTGCTCTAATGTATACGTTTCTAAATTATTTTCAAATGCTGTCCATTGCATCCATTGCTCTTGGTTCTGAGCGTTTTTTAAAGACTTTAATGATTCTTTAAATTTATTTTCATCAAACTGACCAGCAGCATTCATGAATTGTGGATTTTGAGCTAATTGTGGATTTTGTTTTACAATGTTTATAAATTGTTCGTCGCCAATTTTTAAACCTAATTTATCAAACTCTTCAGAAAGAATAATGCTTCTAACTTCTTGTTCCCAAGTATTGTTTATTGCTTGCGTGTTGCTAATTCCTTGACCTTGTTTTTCAGAGTTAGAAACTTTTTGTAAGAAATTCTGAGTTTGAATATCAGTTCCATTTACAGATCCAATATCATTTGAATCTGATCCAAATGTCCCACTTTGAAAAGCATCACCAACTAGGAATGCTAATAAGCAAAACCCGATAACAACTATAAGTAATCCAGTGCGTTGTCTAATTTTAGATAAAACTGCCATTTTATTTGTTTTTAAATTTTTTTATTCAGAAGGCGAAAATACAATTATCTATTTAATAATAAAATAGTAAGCGTATATTTTTAGAGTATTTTTGAAATATATTTATCTTTTCTCTTCATTTATTGAGAAGCGGACCAATTCTACCTTTTTATTACTAGCAGAATGTACTTTTATTTCGAAATTATCAATACTTATGTTCTCGTCGTTATGAGGGATTTCTTTAGTATGGTTTACAATATATCCTCCTAATGTGGAATAAGAATCTGATTCAGGAATTTGAAAATTGTATTTTTCATTTAAAAACTCAACATCTAGTCGTCCAGAAAATAAATAACTATTCTCATTTATTTTTTCATCAATTAGTTTTTCGGCTAAATCATGTTCATCTTCGATTTCTCCAAAAAGCTCTTCAATAATATCTTCAATTGTTATAATTCCGGAAGTTCCACCATATTCATCTAAGACTACAGCAATACTTTTTCTTTTTTTTGTCAATAAATCCAACGCATCCTTAATATATATAGTTTCAGGAATATATTCCACTTGAATCATGATGCTTTTAACATCCTTTGGTTTTCTAAATAATTCAAACGAATGGACATATCCTAATACATCATCGATAGAGTCGTGGTAAACCATTAATTTTGAGAATCCTGTTTTAACAAAAAGATTTTTTAATTCGGTTACACTATCTGAAATTTCAACACCGCGCAATTCTGTTCTTGGTGTCATAATATCTCTAGCTTTCAAATCAGAGAATTCAAGTGCGTTTTGGAAAAATTGGATTTCAGTATCTACTTCTTTTTCATCTGAAACGTTACTCATTTGTTCAGAGATGTAGTTTCCAAGCTCTACTTTGCTGAAATATTCTTGCACTTGATCGCCTTCGGTTTTGAAGAATTTTTTCAAGATCATGTCAGAAATCCAGATGATGAATTTTGTAGGCCAAAATAGTAATTGTTGAAATATATATGCGGGTAGTGCAAATAGTTTTATAGCTGAGTTCGCATAAATCTGAAAGAACACTTTCGGGAGGAACTCTGCGGTAAGTACTATTATTGCTGTTGAGATTAATGTTTGCAATAGTAAATCAATGAATGAAGAGAGTACGAAGTATTTCTCAAGCCATTTCATTATTAAATCACCTGAATAAATACCATAGATTACCAAAACAACGTTATTTCCCACCAGCATTGCTGTTATGAATTGGGATGGTTTTTCAGTAAGTTTATTTAAAATTGAGGACGTAAAATTTTGTTGTCTTTTTTCGATAGAAAGGAATACTTTGTTTGAAGAAACATAAGCGATTTCCATTCCGGAAAAAAAAGCCGAAAGTAATAAGCAAATTACAATTATGGCTATTTCCATTTATAATTATTTCTTGTTTTGGTATTTATTGTAGAAATGTCTTCTAAAGAAGAACATTCCTATAGCTACAGCTCCAATTAGTAAGCTTAGCCAATACGATTCGTTTTCTGTAAATTGAACTGCGGCATTATAGAAAAAAAATGCAGCAAAGATTAAATACATATACTGAATCAATTTTAAATAGGTCATAATTATAATATTTTGTTCAAAAGTAGTAAATTAATTGAAATGTTGAATACTAATTTTCAACTGAATTAACTAAGCCACTGCTTCGCTGCATATTGAAGATTTTGAAATCTTTACTAAAATCTACTCCAGGCCCTTCTAGAAATCCTCCTTTGGTGTCGGTAAATTTAAATTGTTTTTCAGTAAAAAACCATTCGTTCTTTTGATCAAAATACAATTGGGAAGTTTCTAATTTCTGTCCGTCATGGGAAGTAATTGTTACGTCGCCTTGTAGGTCGATAATACTGGTGTTTTTGTAAGAGATAGCGTATTTCGATACAATAGTAGTCGTTTGTTCCTTCTTGTCAAAAAGCGTAACGTGAATCCCTTTTGGAAATTCGGTAAAAGGGTTCCTTATATTGCTGTAATCAAGCATTTTTTCACTAACTAATATGGATTTAATTTTACCTGAATCGGTATATTTTAAATTCAAAGAATCAGCTTCTCCTGTGGGAACGAAAGAAGTTTTGCTTAATTTATTTACTTTTTGAATGTCGCTTTCACATGAAAAAAACATAGTCACGATAAATATCGTGACTATGTTAATAATACTATTTTTTTTGAATTTCTTCATCTTATAAGCTTGGAACAACTACGCTTTCTCCAACCCAACAATCAAATGCAATTCTTTGTCCTGCTCTGCCTGATTGGAAAATTTCAGTTTTGGTAGGAGCTGATGCTCTGTATTGTGCTGCTGTTTTACTTGCTGATGCTTTTATTGATGAATCTGCCGCTGCGGCTTTATCACAATAATTTGCTGCTAACCAATATATTGCTCTTTTTTCAAATTGATCTTTACCGCAATCATTAACACTGCCTCCATACAATTGAGCAATTAATAAATATGCTTTTCCATAAGAAGGTTTAACTGCTAATGTTTTTCTTGCATAGTTACGTGATTGAACCTTGTTAGATTTGCTATAGATAACTGCCATTTTGAAGTATACATTCGCTTTTTTCGTATTGTCTTTGTATAAATCAGCTGCTTGGTTGAAATAATCCATTGCTTTGCTAATGTTTTTTCTTTGGTACTCTACCACTCCTAATTTTTCAGCTGCTTCTGCACTTGGATTAATTTTGTACAATGCTTCAGAAATTTTAGAGAATAATGGATCTGTATCACAGCCTTTTGCTTCTAAACGATTCGCTGCTCTTTTTAACCACTCCTCGTTTCCTTTATTAGCTTCAAACGCATTTTTATAAAAAGGAATTAATTTATCACAAGTAGAAAGTTCTAAGATGATATTGTCCATGTCGTTTTTTACACCGGCAAATATCTCAAGACTATTTTCTATTTTTTCTTTTCTTTTAACTTCTTTGTCTGCTAAAGCCTGACCTGCCTCTTCTTTGCTTAAAAGTGCATCTTTTTCAGTCGTAAGTTCATCTTCTTCTTCAACTAATTTTTGAGATAAATCATCGTATTTGTCAAAAACTTGTTGCAATTCAATACCTTTTTTAGCTTTGTAATCTTTTACAATGATTTCAAAGTAAACGTACATCGCTTTAGCGAACTTAAAGTTTGCGTAGTCTGTTTTAAAAGCATCGTCTAAGGCATCATAGATTTCTTTATCCGTTGCAATTTTATAATCAAATAAAATCAAGCCTTTTTTCATCTTATTTCCAGCACCGTTGTTTGGAAAATTTAAATCATGCTCATCATAAAATTTCATTAAATCACGAGCATATTTTTCTTTTTCTGCCGGCGTTGTTGCTTTGTCAATTTTCATCTTTATAGCAATTTCTCCATAAGAGTAAATGGCTTTGTTGAAAGAAGGACAATCTTTTCTTAATATTGTTAAGTAGTCGTATGCTTCCGGGTTTTTTGCTTTTACTAATTCGCCCATAAAGCTTAAGTTTTCCGTGCAAACCTCGCTGTTTTGCGCCTGAACAAATAAACTAGCTACGACTATGAATAATATGGATAATTTCGTTTTCATGTTTTTGTACTGTTATAGTTAATCAATTTTTCTTTTTCTAAACCAGATATCGTTTAAAGATAATCCAACACTTAGGTTGAAATAATTCTCTTCAATTAATCCGTGTGAAATGGTTCCTCTTTTGCCAAATTCAAATCCTAAATTAACGTTTGAAGCGCCAACTGGTAGACCTAATCCAAAATTCATGCCATAATCGTTGATGCTTTTTGTGTTTAAGATCAATCCTGTGTTCTCGTATCTAAATCCAGCTCTGTAAACAACTCTGCTTAAGTAGCTTGAGAAAGAATCGTATTTAGGAATATAAAATCCACCTACAGAGATTTTTGTAGAATTTTCAAAAGTAGCACCAGAAATGTCGTCAAATCTGTTCGTAAGATTACTATTTTGTGTAAAAGTTACTTCTGTTCCTAGTAACCATTTTTTAGAATCTCCAATCCCTGCTCCAAAACTAAATTTTGATGGTACTACTAATTTTGTGTCGTTTACATCAATGTCTTCTTGGTCTATAATAACTTCTGATCCATTTGCAGTATAGTTGATAGTTGCAATATTTCTTTCGTTGTCCGTATTTAATTTAGATTCAGGTCTGTAGGTAAAACTTGAAAACAATTCTAATTTTGAATTTATTTTTGTAGTGTATAATAAACCAATATTAGTGGAAATCCCTCTTATGTTTGAAGTGTTTAATTCTCTTGTTCCAAATTGTACAATAGGGTTGTTTATGAATTCCACTCCTTCGCTTTCTATTTTTCCAAAATAATATGAAAAATCTAAACCAATACTAAGTTTTTTATTGAAGTTGTAACCAGCACCTATAAAAGCGCTGTTGATATTTCCTTCGCCCTTAAAAAGCTTTCTTCTTTCGATGCTTTGAGCGTCGGTAGAGCTACTAAGAATTTTATATCCTACTGCTGAATATGGTGTCAGTCCAAAAGAAACCCCGAATTTTCCTAACGGAAGACCCACGGCTAAATAATCTAAAGTTGTTCTCTGTGCTTTTTCGCTACCAATTTCTGTGTCTAAATTATTGAAATTACCAGTGCCTCCAATTGCGAAAGTGGTGAATCTTAATCTTGAATAAGAAGCGGGATTAACAAGGTTTAAGTTGATGCTATCACCTACGATATTTAAGTCACCCATTGACCTGGTGTCCTGAGTTCCTCTAAATTTTACTTCACCCGAACCATAATAGGAATAAGGAGAAGATGTATTGTCTTGAGCCCAAGAAAAAGTAGTAATTAAAAGTGTAACTACAACTATAAATTTTTTAATCATTTTCATTTGAATATGTTGATAAGAGATTCAAACTTTCCATTAGAAAATTTGAATTGGCAAATATGGTGTTTTTTAATCTTTTAGCCAAAAAATCTGTGTCTCCACCTGTTAAAATTATTGTTAAATCTTGAAATTTGTTGATATATTGGGCAATAAAGCCGTCAATTTCATAGCAAACACCATTGATTATTCCACTATGAATGGAGTTTTCTGTTGAGTTACCGATGAAGTTTTCAATTTCTTTTTTTTCTAATAACGGTAGTTTTGCTGTAAAATTGTTTAAACTTTTATACCGAATTTTTAGACCTGGAGATATAGCGCCACCTAAATAATTGTCATTAGCATCTATAAAGTCGTATGTGATACAAGTTCCTGCATCAATTATTAGACGATTTTGCTTCGGGTACAATAAAACGGCTCCAGAAGCCAAAACAAGTCGGTCAATTCCTAAAGTTGCAGGTGTTGCATAACTATTAGTAAAAGGAAAACTGGTTTTTTGTGATATTATTTCTGTTTTCAAAGTTGAATAAATCAATTTTTCGGTAACAGAATTTAAGTTTCCGACCGAAGAAAGGATTGCTTTGTGTGCTTTTGGATATTTTTTTAAAATATTTTTAAAATTTTTTTCTGCCTTTTCCCCCTCAAAAACAAAAAGTTCAATTTGCTTATTGTGTTCAAAAACAGCGACTTTCATTCTCGAATTTCCTACATCTATTGCTAACAACATAATTTTGTATTAAAAAAGCAAATATACAAATTGATTTTTTTTAAAAAATGTTTTGGATAATATAAAAATCGTTCTATATTTGCACCCGCATTGAGCAAGTAATTATACTCTTAACGCAATGGTACCTTAGCTCAGATGGTAGAGCAATGGACTGAAAATCCATGTGTCCCTGGTTCGATCCCTGGAGGTACCACAAAAAATATCCCTAATCACTTTATAAGTTTTTAGGGATTTTTTGTTTTTAGTTCATAAGCTTTACATCATCTAAACTCTTTCTTTCTATTACACTATGAAATTAGCTACCATATATCTTGCACTATTCTTGTTTTTCTCTGTTACTAGTAAAGGACAAGAAACTACTTCTAAAGATTCTATCAAAACTACAGAGTTAAAAGAGGTGGTTGTAGGTGTTAAGAAAAAAGCGATTGAACAGAAAGCCGATCGAACAATTTTTGATTTTACAGAACAATCGCATTTAAATTCAGGTTCTTTATTAGAAGGTTTGAAGAAATTACCGGGTCTAATTATTTCTGATGTGGCCGGAATGCTTTATCAAGGCAAGCAATTGGAAGTCTATATGGACGGAAGACCTTTGAATATCTATTCAAATGAGTTGAATTCTTATTTAGAAAGTTTACCTGCAAATGCAGTGGAGAAAATCGAAATTATAACACAACCAGGTGCTGAATATCCTGCAACTTCTGGCGGTGCAATCATCAATATCATTTCTTCAAAAAACGCTAAGAAATATCTTTCAGCAACTTATTCCAATGGCTATAGTTATACAAAATACGATAAGTCGCGTCATCGTTTTAATAACAGTGTTTTAGTTAATGCTAAAAACAACATTTTTGCTTGGCAAATTCAAGCGGGACAAAATTATAATGAAGGATATTTAAGAAGTAATTTTTATAGACCAAATCTGGTGCTTTCGCAAAGTGTTTCAGATCGAATGAATCGTTTTTATTTTATAAAGTCGGGAATTACTTTTGATTTTAAGCAAGATCGATTATTGCTAAATTATGATTTTAGTACGAATAGTAATACCGCTTATGTTGATGCAAATGGTCTTGGTTTTAACAGCTCTGATAAAAGTAATACCCAAACCAACCGTAATAATGTGATGTTGACGTATCAAAAACGATTTAGTGACATTAGAAAGAAGCTTGATTTCAGAGTGAATTATAACAATAATATAAACGATTTTGATTTGACCACTAGATCTTCGGGCGCTACTGGCTTGAAAAATGATTACAATCAAAATTTTTACCAATTTAAAACAGACTATTCACAAGATTTTAAATTTTTAGATGATGCTAAGTTTAGTGTAGGACTTTTAGCCGATAAGTTAGACTTTGAAACCAATAGTTTTTCGGTTCGAAATTTAGAGTATTGGCGTACCACTTTCTCAGGCTATACCGAAGTGAATACATCGTACAAGAAATTTGATTTTATAGTAGGAGGAAGGTTGGAATCGTATAAAATTGACGGAAAAACAGATACAGTTGATTTAATTCCTTTTGATTTAACGCGTTTTTTCCCAAATGCTTCGGTGCAGTATAATATCATGCCACAAGTATTTTTTAATGTGAATTATAATAAGAAAATCAGCTTGCCAAATACGTCAGCCTTAAATCCGAATAACACTAATTATCAAAATCCGAATGTTTCTTATGAAGGTAATCCGAATTTAGAACCTACGATTTTTGATAACTATGAAGTTAAAGTGAGTGCCTTTGATTACTTTTTTATAGGCTATTCAAAAAGTGATGCTAATTATAAAGTAGTTAGTAGAGTGGTGGATAGTCCAAATGGTGTCTCAAGTATTTCGCTAAATATTCCGAAATTAACCGTGCACAATTTTAATGTTGGTATTCCGGTTCCTTATATGTTGTTTACAAAAGGCTTAAAAGAAACTTTAAGTTTTGATTTTAATCCTGATGAAATTAACTTTTTATACATTTATGTCAGCAATCAAAAACATATTTTAGATGATGTAGATTACAAGGGATTTTGGGGATTTAACTTAATGTCGCAAGTGCAATTGCCTAGTAATATTAAGTTTACGGCAACTTATAATACTTCCACTACTGGCGGAAATTACCAATATTATGAAATGCGTGAACCTTTTGGTCAGCAATTTGACGTTACTTTTGCGAAGAAATTCTTTTCTGATAATTTGTCTGTTTCTCTTTATGTTAATGATTTGTTTAACACGAATAAACAAGCTTTAGGAGCAATTGGTACGGATGTCCAATTTGAAACTAAAAACGATACCAGAAGAATTGGTTTTTCTTTAAATTACAAAATCCCAACTAAAAATAAATTAGCTAAGGAAGAAGGTAATCTACTGAATAAAGAGAAATCTGATGAAGATTCTATGATTAAAAAGTAATTTCTCAATTATTCAAGCTAGCGATAAGTTTGAATTATAGCACCATTTCTTCATACGATAAAACAGTTTCAAATCCTTTTGATGCGAAATAGTCTTTTGGGTTGTGTCTTGAAATTACCATCGCAAAATCGCCTCCCCAAGCACCTAAGCTTTTGATGACACCACTGAAGTCTGAGAAGTGTAATTCTTTTACAGTTTGTGCTTCTAAAACATCGCTCATCAGAATTTCGTGTCTTTCCATTAATAGCGCGAATTCTTTTCCTTCTTTGCAATCAATTGATTCGTATGTGATTGTATTGATTTTTGGAATTACTTTTTCTGCTTTTGATTGATGTCCCAAATAGTTTGAAATAGCCGATTTACTACTTTGTTTCTTATTCAAATAAACGAAATGGATATTTTCTTTAAATTCTGGATCAAAATGAACCGGTTTGATTTGCGGCATATCGTTTTCCAATTGGTAAATAATTGGCGAACAATTTTGGGCACAAGCAATATCATAACCACTTCCGCCAAAGCTTTTTTGCAACAATTCAAAAGCATCGATTTGTAGCCATTGTCCGATGTTGTTAATTAATGTAGACGAAGTGCCTAATCCCCAAATTCTTGGGAAAGTCAATTGGGTTTCGATGGTATAACCTTCTGCAGTTAAAAAACTCGGATTTTGTTTGAAAGCTTGGTGCAAAATCTCGATTAAAGTGTTTTTTACTTTGTCGTTATTTTCTTGTAAAGTTTTATTTTTAATTTCTTGAAACGTAATTACGTCATCAAACCAAATGCTCTTGTCGGCATCAAAACTGGTCCATTTTATTTCTTGATTACTTCCTGAAGAAACGATTAAATTTTGGCCAAATCGTGTAGGAACGGCTAATGCTTTTGCACCATCGAGCACTACATATTCGCCTGTTAATAATAATTTTCCGTTGCTGTAAAATGTTTGAGTTTGCATAAATATCTTATGAAATGGAATCGCCTAGCCCTGAGTGTAATGGAAATCCTTTTTTTGCTTTAACAAATGGCAAAAAAAGATTGCAATGGAAAGCAGGAAATAGCTCCAAATTTATTTTCTAATTTTTTCTAAATAATCGATTACTAAACTGTGAGAAACGGTGGTGTTTTTGAAATAATTCAGCACGTCTTGTTTTTCGTCTTTTGTTGCCTGATGTTGATTTAGGATGTTCATCAGGTGCATTTTCATGTGTCCTTGCTGAATCCCCGTGGTTGTTAGCGAACGTAAAGCGGCAAAGTTTTGAGCTAAACCGGCAGTTGCTACGATTTGCATTAGTTCTTCGGCATTTGGCTTTCCTAATAATTCCATTGAAAATTTCACTAAAGGATGCAAATTTGTAAGGCCACCGATTGTTCCTATTGCAAGTGGAATATCCATCCAAAAGGTAAAGATCCCATTTTCAATTTTAACATGTGATAAACTTGAATACTGTCCAGATCTGCTCGCATAAGCATGAATTCCGGCTTCAACGGCTCTGAAATCATTTCCGGTGGCTAGAATTACCGCATCGATTCCGTTCATGATTCCTTTGTTGTGCGTTACGGCTCTGTAAGGTTCAATTTCGGCGATTTTAACTGCGGTTGCAAATTTTTGTGCAAATTCGTTCGCGTCTATATTTTTATCTTCTGAAAGTTGATCGACTGGGCAAGATACTTCGGCTCTTACGACACAATTGGGCACGTAATTACTCAAAATACTCATTATCACTTGCAAGTTTTTCTCGTTTTCAGAAAAATCTGAATATTCTTGTGCTTGGTCTTTTAATGTTTTTGCAAATTGCTCCGAACAGGTATTGATGAAATTGGCTCCCATGCTGTCTTTCGTGTTGAAAGTAGCGTGGAGTTGGTAATAATTTTCTAATGATGCAGTTTTGTCTTTTAGTACAATGTCTAAAATGCCACCACCGCGTTTTTGCATGTTTTTGGTAATTTCTTCCGTGTCTGCAAAGAACGCTGATTTTATTTTATTGAAAAAAGCAGTAAGTTTTTCAGTAGTTCCTTCGAAAAGAAAATGTACTTGTCCTATTTTTTCCGTTCCGATGATAGTTGTTTTGAAACCACCACGTTCTCCCCAGAATTTTGCTGCTTTTGAGGCTGCTGCAACTACCGAACTTTCTTCGATAGCCATAGGAATGGTATATGTTTTTCCGTTGATGACGAAATTTGGCGCGACACCATAAGGCAAATAGAAATTTGTTAAGGTGTTTTCAATAAATTCGTCGTGCAACTTTTGTAAGTTTTCGTCGGAATTCCAGTATTTTAATAAACTTTCTTTTGCTTCAATAGGATTTGAAAAGTAAGTACTTGTAATCCAATTTATTTTTTCTTCTTTAGAAAGTTTTGAAAACCCTTTTACGTTTTGATTCATGGCAATTTAAATAGTCATATAACTTGCAAAGATACTAATTGCATTAATTATGAATGCTGTTTATCCATTTTATTGCGATTTCTTCAAATAATTTTTTATCGATCGGTTTTGTGATGAAGTCATTCATGCCAATATCAATACATTTTTCTTTTTCGCCGGTGATAACTCCAGCTGTTAATGCAATGATTATTACTTTTGGATGTGTTTTTCTTATAGCAATTGTAGCTTCATAACCGTTTATTATAGGCATTTGAATGTCCATGAAAATGATGTCTGGCTCTTCTTGATTGCATGATTCGATCGCTTCTAAACCATTTGTGGCTTCAAATAATATGCTTTTAGGGAATTTTTTCAGCAGTAAAGTACGCGTTAACAACATGTTTATTTTGTTGTCGTCTACAATTAAGATTTTAGTTTTGAATTTGCTAAAATCTTCTTTTTTATTCTTTTTATCAATTAGTGCTTTTTGGTATTTTGTCTTGTTTAAGAAATTCTGAATTACGCTTATCTTTATTGGTTTTATTATATTTTCGATGTTTTTATGATAACTCTTTGCCGAAAAATCAGACGTGGAATTTTGCATTACTAAAATCGAAATGTTTTTATTGTTTTCTAATTGTTCGATAATGCGCAATGTCTTTTGTTTAGTCAGGTATTCCAAGTCAAGTAATAATAAATCAAATTTATTTTCATCGGCAAGTTGCTTTAAATCGACTTGTTGAGGATCGCAGATTTCTGTTTGAATCTTAAAGTGTTCCATCATTTTCTGTACAATATCCGCCACCTTAGGATTGTCCTCAATAAGGATTGCTTTTTTGAAATTATGATGAGTAATAGTGCTAATCTGCTCTCCGTCAGCATTTTTTATTTCCACTTCAAAGCTGAAAACTGATCCAATATTTTCTTCGCTTTCAATTTCAAGTTGGCTGTCCATTAATTTTAATAAGCTATTTGTAATGGTGAGTCCTAAGCCGGTACCGCCAAAATTTCTGGTGGTGGAATTGTCTTCTTGTGTAAATGCTTCTAATATTTTGTTCCGATTTGCTTTCTTAATCCCGATACCAGTGTCTTTTACTTGGAATTTTATTAGTGACTTATCATCAGTTAGTTCGCTCGCTGTAAGTTCTATTTCAATTTGTCCTTTTGATGTGAATTTTATTGCGTTGCTTAGTAGATTCTGTAATATTTGTCTCATTCTAAGCGCATCTATCCATATGTTGAAAGGAACGGATGGATGAATATTTATAATTAATTCTAAGTTTTTTTGATGCGCCATAAACTTCATCATATCAACAGATTGATTGACGATATTTTCTAAATTACATTGTTCATAATGCAGGGAAAGTTTACCAGCTTCTACTTTTGAAAGATCTAAAATGTCATTTACAACATCTAGTAAAGATTCTGCAGATTGATTTACTGTAGTTAAGTGTTGTTTTTGAATGTTGTTTAGATCTGAGTTTAATAATAATTTACTAAATCCAATGATTCCGTTTAATGGTGTTCGTATCTCATGGCTCATATTTGCCAGAAACTCTGTCTTTGCTTGGTTTGATGATTCTGCAAACTCTTTAGCAATAATGGCCTCTTCGGCTGTTTTACGTTCTGTAATGTCAATTAGTACGCCTTCAATAAAGGCTGTTTCTCCATTGATTACGACACCTTCTCCATATTCTTCGACCCATACATATTCACCATCTTTCTTCAAAAGTCTGCAAGTGACTTTGTACGGTTTTTTGTTTGCTATAGCATAAACGATTTTTTGAGCGATTTCTTCTTTTTCATCCGGATGATATAGATCTTTTAGACCAATGCGTCCTTGCAGAAAATCCTCTTTGTCGTAGCCGGTTAATTTTTCAATTTCATCATTCAAATAAACTTTTGTGCGTTCTTCATTATAGTTTACTAAAAATACGGATGCTGGAATATTATTGGCTAATAATCTAAATTTTTCTTCACTCGCCACAATAGCTTTTTCGTTGTTGATTCTTATAATGGATGATGAAATGTTATAGGCGAGGGTTTTTAAAATATTAACTTCCACTTTGTTCCATATACGCTCTGAATGGCAGTCATCAAATCCAATAAATCCTAAAAACACATCTTCGTTAAATAGCGGTATAATTAAAATAGATTGGATGTTCTGAGCTATTAAACTATCTTTTAATACGCCTGGATTTAACAGACGCACAATTTTTTTGTATGATTTTTTCTTAACAATCAAAGTCATAAACTCAGGGAATAATTCCGGGGACACGTTCTGGAAATCGGGATTATCAATTTCTTTTAACTCTTTTCTAGTCGTCCATTCAAAGCGTTGGCTTAGTAAGTTTGTTACCAGGTCATTTTCGAAATAATAAATCCGATCAACACTTAAGATCTTTCCAATTTTCCCAAAAGTAACATTGAAAATTTTACTTTTGTCTTTTTCGACAAGCAGGTTACTGGTAATTTTTGCGAGCGTAGTTAGAATTTTATTTTTGTAAATAATTTGATCTTCTGCTATTTTTCTCTTGTTAGTTTCAAAAGTTAAGGCGATTATTTCTGAAACTGTTTTCGCGAAATTTATATCTTCATTAGACCAATATCTAATTTTATTTGTAACCTCTAAAGATAAGATCGCCTTCAAAACACCTTCAGAATAAATTGGAATATCTAGCAGGGATTTAATATTGAGTTGCGGGAAGTAGTCGTCTTGGAATTCCGTCAGCGCTTCGTTTTGATATACATCGCTTGCTACGATTATGCAATCGCGTTCAAATGCTTCGATGTAAATATTTATATCTTTCTTTTGAATTATTAAATTGGCGTAACTTTCATCCTCACTTAAAACATAAACATTTTTTAAACTAATGTAATCTGCTTCATATTCCCAGATGCTTACGCGATCAACTTTTAATCCTATAGCTGTTTCTTTAGATATATACTGAATTAAATTTTCGTGTGTTGAAAAATTTAAAAAATTTAAAGTTGATATTTTATTAGAAACATGGTTCAAACGTGCTATTTCTTTTATTCTTTTTTGATCCTCAATCTCAATAGATTTCGCGAAAGTGATGTCTCTAATGATACTGGAATAACCAGTTATACGATTATCATTATCTCTTTTTATTGTAACTTTTTGTGAAGCCCAAACCTCTTCTCCATTTTTTTTAAGAAGTGGAAATTCTAAAATGTCGTATTCGTTGCTATCTGAAATAGGTCTGTAATAAAAATCCTTGACAGTTTCTTTATAATCTTCTCTAACAAAAACATTATAATTTTTTCCTAATATTTCATCACTTTGATAGCCGAGTGTTTTTAGTGTAAATCTATTTGCATAAAGTATTATTCCTGTTCTGTCGCACTCATAAATAAGATCGGTCGCGTTTTGAATAAGGTCAGCGTATTTTATCTCCAAATTAATTGTTGAAGTTATATCTTGTCCTGTAGCAATGTAGGTTTCGTTAGCGTCTTTATAATCAGTCCATTGAATGAATTTATACTCTCCGTTTTTACATTTTAATTTTCTTTGATATACTGAATTCGGCACGAACTTGTGTGTGTAATCTTCGGGGGTAAATTCGCTATCTTCAGTTAAAATCCAGAAAGCGTTTCCTAGGACTTCTTCTGGTGTGTAACCAAGAATATTAGTAATAGAGGCATTGCAATATTGTACATTTCCAAATTTGTCAGTAGCAATAATAAGTGAATTGGTTTTGTCAACAATGTTCTGAGTGAAAAGTAATTTTTCGTTAAATTTGATATTTCTTATTAGTTGACCAATATGGATAATAACAATAATAAAAACAGCATTTATAAGTGATATAATACTTTGACTGTCTGCTGGCTTGTGCTCTATTAAAGCGTATAAAAAGAGAAAGTTCAGTAAAATAAAGATGAAATAGTAATTTGTTTTTCGCTGCACAGATAATGCGAATAAAATCAATAGTAAGTACTCTGAAAAAGTTTTATAATTTATGTTCTCAGTCCATAAATTCTTATAAAGAGTAACTAATAATAAGTAGAAGCATACTGAAAAAATGATATGATTGTATTTTTCTATTTTTTTGAAAGAGGTAATTATAAATAGCAACACGCAAATCATGCTTATTGCTAAATCGTCGAAAGTTGTGGCTATGTTTTCATTACTGAATAAAACATAAAAAAAATCAGTGATTGGTAAAATTAGACCAATGTATAAAAAATAGAAACGATATTGACTGTTGGGGTGATAATTGGGGGTATTTTTAAGGGTAAAGAGACTAATGCCGGACGATTTAATTTGATAGAAAAAGATGATGGTAAAATTCATCAACAATAGAAAAAGGTAGATGAAAATATGCCATCCAGAAATCTCTAAAATATTAATAAATAAACCAACACAGTTCTGTAGAGTTCTTATCATAAAAATGCATTATTATTCCATTTATAAATGTAGTAATTTTTTTTCTACATTTCAAAAACTTTATTAAATCAAGTTAAAATTATGGTTATTTCATAAATTTTCACTAAAATTGAACTGTTTTTAAGAATAACAAGGTATGAAAAAAATAAGTTTAGCGGTTCTGTTTTTTGTAGTTTGCTCATTATCAGTAGTGGCACAGCAAAAAATAAGTTTAGAAGAGATATGGGGTGGTGCCTTTAGAACCAAAGGAATGGACGATTTGAAGGCAATGAAAAACACCAATCAATATACGGTGCTAAATTTTGACCGAAGCTCAAGAAGCGCTCAAATAGACTTATATGATTTCGCAACTTTAGAAAAAATAAGTACTCTTTTTGATACTAAAAATCATCCGGAAGTGACCTCGATTGATAGCTATTCTTTCGATAAAAACGAGAAGCAAATTTTAATTGCAACCAACACAAATTCTATTTTTCGCCATTCTTTTACAGCGGATTATTTTGTGTATGATATCGCTTCAAAAAAAGTAAATCGTTTTACAAGTAATGCAATACAAGAACCATCATTTTCGGCGGATGGAACTAAGATTTCTTATGCTTTTGAAAATAATTTGTATGTATATGATATGTTGTCGCGCGCGTCAATTCAAATTACACAAGACGGTAAGAAGAATCACATTATAAACGGTATTACGGATTGGGTTTATGAAGAAGAATTTGCTTTTGTAAAAGCATACGACTGGAATAGTGCAGGAAATAAAATTGCTTATATAAAATTTGATGAGTCAGAAGTTCCTGAATTCTCAATGGATATGTATAATCAAGGTTTGTATCCAACACAAGAGGTTTTTAAATATCCAAAAGCAGGAGAGAAAAACGCTAAAGTTTCTTTATATATTTTTGATTTAAAATCGGGATCAACGAAGAAAATCAACTTAGGAGATTATAAAGATTTTTATATTCCGAGAATCAAATGGACAAATGATGCTGCAATATTAAGTGTTCAAGTACTTAATCGCCATCAAAATAATTTAGACTTACATTTTGTGGATGCAAATTCAGGCGTTTCTAAAATTGTAATGAACGAAAAAGACAATGCTTACGTTGATGTTACTGATAATCTTACCTTTTTGAAAGATAATAGCTTCATCTGGACTTCAGAAAAAGATGGGTTTAATCACATTTATCATTACGATAAGTCGGGTAAATTGAAAAAGCAAATTACTTCTGGAAAGTGGGAAGTGACGAATTATTATGGTTTCGATCAAAATTCTGGAACTATTTATTATCAATCGGTTGAAAACGGTTCTACAAATCGTGATGTTTATTCTATTAAAATAGACGGAAAATCGAAAACGAGATTGTCTTCGAAAACAGGAACAAATTCGGCTACCTTTAGTCCTAATTTCCAGTTTTTTATCAATACATATTCAAGCGCTACTACTGCTCCAAATTATTCGCTTAATGAATCAAAATCTGGAACTGTTGTAAAAACGATTGTTTCAAATGAAGCAGTTGAGCAAAAATTAGCAAATTATGATGTATCTCCAAAAGAGTTTTTTGAGTTAACTACAGAAAAAGGTCATAAATTAAATGCTTGGATGATTAAACCAAAAAACTTTGATGCTACTAAAAAGTATCCTGTTTTTATGTTTCAGTATTCTGGACCGGGTTCACAACAAGTAGCGAACCAATGGAATAGTGCTAATGATTATTGGTTTATGATGTTAGCGCAACAAGGTTACATCGTAGCTTGTGTTGATGGAAGAGGAACTGGTTATAAAGGCGCTGCTTTTAAGAAATGTACACAAAAAGAATTAGGTAAATACGAAGTAGAAGATCAAATAGATGCTGCGAAGGTCTTCGGGAAATATAATTATGTAGACGCTTCAAGAATAGGAATTTTCGGTTGGAGTTATGGAGGTTTTATGGCTTCAAACTGTTTGTTTCAAGGTGCTGATGTTTTTAAAACGGCTATTGCTGTTGCGCCAGTTACTTCTTGGAGATATTACGATAGTATTTATACTGAGCGTTATATGCAAACCCCTCAAGAAAACGCTAGTGGTTATGATAACAATTCGCCAATCAATCACGTAATTAAATTAAAAGGAAACTTCTTGTTAATTCATGGAACAGCAGATGACAATGTGCATGTCCAAAATACTATGAAGATGGTTGAAGCTTTAGTGCAAGCAAACAAGCAATTTGATTGGGCTATTTATCCTGACAAAAATCACGGAATTTACGGCGGAAAAACACGCCTGCAGTTATATACTAAAATGACCAACTTTATTAAAGAAAAATTATAATTTAAACCAATTGAACGATGATAGAACAGCAAGATGAATTGTTAGTAAAACATTTAAAAAACAGAGGTATCGATGACGCCATGGTAATGGATCATCCTGCTTCTTTATTTGTATTGTTTTTTACAGAAATGTGGGAGCGTTTCTCTTATTACGGAATGCGTGCTTTGTTGACTGTGTTTTTAGTAAGTGAACTTGCAAGTGGAGGATGGGCTTGGACAAACGAAGAAGCTTTAAAATTATATGGTTTATATACAGGATTGGTTTATTTGACACCTCTTTTAGGAGGAATGATTGCCGATAGATTTACGGGCTACAGAAAAGCTATTTTTATAGGAGCTATGATTATGACTTTAGGACATATTTCGATGGCGCTAGAAGGATTTAGTACAAACTTTTTCTATGTTGGATTATTATTTATGATTTTAGGAAATGGTATGTTTAAACCAAATATTTCATCAATGGTTGGTCAGTTATATCCTGATACAAGTGCGAAGAAAGATTCAGGTTATACTATTTTTTACATGGGTATTAACGCTGGAGCATTTTTAGGAATGCTATTATGTGGTTACATCGGTGAGAAAATCGGATGGCATTATGGTTTCGGTTTAGCCGGAGTTTTTATGTTTTTTGGAATGTTACAATTCTATTTTGCACGAAACATCTTTGGTGTAATTGGACAAGATGTTAACATCGAAAAGAAATCAGAATTAAAAGCTGAAGAAAGTGAAGAAGTAGCTGCGGAACCGCATGTTGTAAGAGATAGATTAATTGTTGTATCTGTTTTAATGATTGCAAGTATCTTTTTCTTTTTTGCTTTTGAACAAGCAGGAGGTTCTATGACTTTATTTGCTAAAGATTATACTCAAAGAGCGTTAACAGGAAGTTCAGCAACATTCTTTAAATGGATTGATGCTATTTTAACGATTTTCCCTATTGCGATTGTAACTTATGTTTTATTCGGTTTAGCTAAGAAGATTTATGCAAAATATCCATTAACGATTATTTTTACAACTATTTCATTTGTGATTATATGGGGATTAGGAATTTGGAAAGTAAATCGTGAGTTTTCTTTAGAAGCAACTGAAGTTACTGTTTCTTGGTTTCAAATTTTGAATTCATTCTTCATTATTACATTAGCTTCTTCATTTAGTAAGTTGTGGGAAAAAGTATGGAATCCTTCAGGACCTGTAAAATTTGCTTTAGGGCTTATTTTAGTGGCTGTTGGTTTCTTCGCGCTTTCTTATGGTAGTATGAGTATTCCTACGGGAGCAAAAACAGCTTCTGTAAGTATGGCTTGGTTGGTTATGGCTTACTTTTTCCATACAATGGGAGAATTATGTGTTTCGCCAGTAGGTTTGTCTTATGTTAGTAAATTGTCTCCTAAGAAATTTGTTGGATTATTATTCGGACTTTGGTTTACTGCTTCTGCAATTGCCAACTTTATTGCAGGTTATACAGGAGCGTATATCGATAAAATTTCAGCAATGTATTCATTGTCTACTTTCTTTATAATTATTGCGGCTTTACCGTTGTTCGCAGCTTTAATGTTGTTGTTGTTCAATAAGAAATTAGTGAAAATGATGCACGGTATTAAATAAATATTAAAAGGACCAACTTAAAAAACTATAATGTTAAAAACTACAACAAATCCAGATTTTTTCGAATCTAAAGTATTGGGTCATCCAGCCGGACTTTTCGTATTGTTCTTTACTGAAATGTGGGAACGATTTTCCTTCTATGGGATGCGTGTTTTATTAATACTTTTCCTTACTGCTGCACTTATGGGTGATAATCCTGGTTGGGGTTGGAGCTCGGAAAATGCAGGAGCTTTATACGGAACTTATGCCATGTTGCTTTATATTACTCCTATTTTTGGAGGTATAATAGCCGACAGATACATTGGATATCGATGGGCAGTAGTTATCGGTTCCATTATTATGACACTTGGTCATGCCGCAATGGCTTTTGAATCGCAACTTATGTTATACATCGGTTTAGGATTGTTAGTCATAGGAACTGGGTTTTTTAAACCAAATATGACTTCGATTTTATCAGAAATGTATAAAAATTTTCCTGAGAAAAAAGATGGTGCTTATACGATTTTCTATATGGGTGTTAATGCTGGTGCTTTCTTCGGGATGATGCTTTGTGGTTATTTGGCATCAAACCTAGGGTGGCATTATGGATTTGGATTAGCAGGTATTTTCATGCTTTTAGGAACAATTCAGTTTTGGTTAGCAAAACCATTATTTGGTAATATCGGCGAAGTTCCAACCAAAGAAATGAAAGCGATTGAAGCAGCGAGAGCTGCGGCATCAAAAAGTGATGATGATAAACCTAATCCATATACAACTGTAGATATCGCATTGATAGTAATCACTACACTTATTGGTTTATTGTACGCTTTTAATGATCCATTATCTAAAATTGGAGGTATTAATTTATTCGCTTTTAAAGTTGGAACTTGGGATGGTTCATCATTTATGATCTTA
Organism: Flavobacterium ardleyense; assembly: GCF_042686085.1. Classification (GTDB taxonomy): domain Bacteria; phylum Bacteroidota; class Bacteroidia; order Flavobacteriales; family Flavobacteriaceae; genus Flavobacterium; species Flavobacterium ardleyense. Next base: position 22,187 of record NZ_JBHUOL010000012.1, on the reverse strand, counting down.
CTGGTTGCTTTACCTTTATTCTTATTTTTGGTAATTTCTCGTTTAATGCGTTATACAACAGTTATTCGTCATAGAATGATTGCAGTAATTATCTTTGCATTTTTTACGATATTTTTCTGGATGTCATTTGAACAAGGTGCTTCATCATTAATTATTTTTGCACGTGATAGTGTAGATAGATCGCTTATTGGAACTTCATTAACAGTTTTCAATGTCGTGAATACTTTGCTTACAGTAGTTCCTTTACTAATTATTTCGTGGGTTTTGGTTTTATTAGCAAAACAGACTTATAAAAAGGCTTTAATGTCAAATGTTGTTTTAGCGATAACATTTTTAGGTATTTGGGGTATTGCTATTTGGATGTTGAATAATGAATTTAGTAAAACAGCTTCAGAAATTGATCCAAGTTGGTTTTCAATTTTAAACTCGTTCTTCATTATTGCATTTGCATCTACGGTTTCTAAACTTTGGGATAGTAAATATAATCCACCGGCAGCTGTTAAATATGGTTTAGGTTTGATTATTATGGCTGCAGGATTCGGACTTTTAGCTTATGGTGCATACGGAATGCAAGATGGAGTTAAAGTTTCAATGATTTGGTTAGTATTAGCTTACTTATTCCACACGTTAGGAGAATTATTCTTGTCACCAGTTGGATTGTCATATGTAAGTAAATTAGTTCCAGCGCGAATGATTGCATTCATGTTTGGGATGTGGTATTTAGCAATTGCTATCGGAAACAAATTAGCAGCGATCCTAGGAGGAGAAATTGACAATATTACACGAGAATATAGTTTATCGACATTTTTCTTAATCTTTACAATAGTTCCTGTTGTTGCAGGATTACTAGTAATTGCATTAAATCCAGTGTTGAAGAAATTAATGCATGGTGTCAGATAAGAGTAGTTTGGCACTCCTTTTGATTTGCTATAAAAAAAACACATAAAATGAAAAAAATAATCTTAATAGCTTTTGTAACATTACTTAGTTTTTCTGCCCAAGCGCAAGAAGGATTAACATGGCATACAGATATGTCTAAAGCAACTGATATTTCTATCAAAGAAAATAAGCCTTTATTCATGTTTTTTACGGGTTCAGATTGGTGTGGATGGTGTATTCGTTTGCAAAAAGAAGTATTTAACACGCCTGAATTCATTAAGTGGGCAAAAGAAAGCGTTGTTTTGGTAGAGCTAGATTTTCCAAGAAAAAGCGACCAGACGGATGCCGTAAAAACGCAAAATGCACAATTGCAACAACAGCTTCAAGTTAGAGGTTATCCAACAGTTTGGTTTGTTGGGGCAACTAAAACAGCTGATGCAAAAATCAATTTAAATGCTTTAGGAAGTACTGGTTATGCAGCTGGTGGTCCTGAAAAATGGCTAGCAAGTGCTAATCAGATTATCAAAAAGTAATTTTTATTTCAATATATAGAATCCCTTTTCAGCTACGGCATGAAAAGGGATTTTTTCTTTTCTACAAGTTGCCTCCCAGAGTTTAATGTTGTTTTTGTAATTGCTTTTATCAGCAATGATCACTTTTGGTTTTAATTCGTGAATCAATCGGGATAAATTTACTTTTGGGTTGTTAGTTAAAATAATTATATCGGGAGGTAATGATATTTTGTAAATGACAGAACTGTCAATAATCAAAATTCTCTTTCCGTTGAACGACAAAGCATTCTGAAGCGAATAAATACGCAAAGAATCTGAAAACGTGCCTCTTTTATAGTGATTTAAAACCTCTAAATTTGCCTCTGGTTCATCTGTGAAAGCCAAAACAGTGCTATTTTCTTTTAGTACAATAGTTGCCGATTTGGCATTTAAAACCAAAGCTTCATTACTTTTGTTTTCACTTAATTTTATTCCGAAGTAAGTCAATTGGAAAACTAAAACTGAACCTAATACATATTTAAAGTTTTTTGCCTTGGTATGATAAAGCCAATATACTGCGCTAATAATTATGGAATATAGCAGTAGCGTTAATAATCCTGAAAATGAAATGTTCGTAATAATTCCATTTTTAAATTTGGCAATCCAATGAATGTACTGATTCATGCAATCAATCAGGAAAGCTAGAATTTTTCCAATTAAAATAGCTAAGGAAGGAACAGTGAAGTTTAAAATCAAGAGTACAATCCCACCAATTAACACAGCTGTTGCAACTGGAATAATTACCAAGTTCGCCAATAAGAATAGCAATGGTAATTGATTGAAATAATATAAACTTAAAGGTAAAACACCAATTTGTGCTGCCAAAGAAACCAAGATAATATCAATAAAGTAGCGAGCGATTTTATTTTTGGTAAAATACATTTTCTTGTAAAAAGGTTGAAACAAGACTATCGAAATCACAGCAGCATAACTCAATTGAAATCCAATATCGAAAATTGCATTTGGTTTAAAGAGTAAAATCAGTAACGCTGAGACTGCAATTGCATTAAAAGTTGCCTTCGGACGGTTGAAATAAGCGCCAATGCTGACGAAACTAAACAAAGTTACCGCTCTTGTCACTGAAGCCGGCAAACCAGTTAATAACGCAAATATCCACAATAAAACTAAGACGATTAATAATTGTAATTCTTTTCCAAATTGAACTCTTTTCAAAGGTTTTAAAAGAAAGACAATAAAAAAGTAAATAATAGAAATGTGCAAGCCCGAAATCGCCAAAATATGGATTACGCCCGACTTGGAATAGTCAGCAACTGTTTCTTTGTCTAAATCTACGCGCTGTCCTAGTAAAAGTGCATCAATTATAGCTTTAGTTCTTGGCTCAAAATTATGAATATCAAAACTACTGCTTAATTTGTTTCGAAGTTGCTCAATATGATAATTGAAATTAGTGTGCGTTTGAATAATTTTAATCTGATTTTCCGAAGCATAAACTTGATGATATACATTTTGCTTTTTTAGGTAATTAGAATAATCAAACTGGTACGGATTGAATGCTTTTGGAATAGGATAAATCGAGTTTTTTAACCAAATTTCATCACCTGCTTTTAGTTTAGCACGATTCGTTTTTGGCACATAAAGCAATAATTTACCTGAAGCTTGATGGTCATTAAAGACACTAAGCTGTATGAAGTATTTATAATATTTAGCGTTGGCTTTTATAGAAGTTGCCACAACTGCCCTAATGGAATTTGAAGTTTCTATTTTATGCTTACTGTAATGGTGTTTCTTATTTACATCAGAATGAAGGAAAAACGTCAGCATTCCAAGGGTGAACGAAAGTAAATAAGTAATGATCCCGAAAGTACTATTTTGAATCAATTTCTTATTGCTTCGCCAATATATAATGCATAGAAATAGTAGCAAAACCGATAGTGTAATCAGTAGTGCTGTGAGTGAAAGTTCTAAATAATAGTCCGAGATAATACCAACTGAAAAACTAATTGCAATTGGTATTAATGGAAATTTTAGTGGCTTAATATTGTGTTCTTATTTCGGAGCAGCATTTATAATTAAAGCTGCTGTTTTTTTGCTTGCGCCTTCGCCTCCTAAATTTTGCTTCAGCTGTGCATACTCTTTTAAGAGCTGTGCACGAGCATCGGTATTTAGGATTTTATTCAATTCTTTTTTTAAATTTTTGGTATTCAATTCTTCTTGAATTAGTTCTTTAACTACTTCTTTATCCATAATCAAATTGACTAATGAAATGTATTTCAGCGTTAAGATTCTTTTGGCAATTTGGTATGAAACCCAACTTCCTTTATAACAAACCACTTCCGGGACATTGAATAATGCCGTTTCTAAGGTTGCTGTTCCTGATGTGACCAAAGCGGCGTGCGAATGACTTAATAAATCATACGTTTTATTCGCCATGAATTTTACATTTTCCTTGTTTAAAAAAGTTTGATAAAACTCGTAATCTTGACTCGGAGCGCCAGCAATGACAAACTGATAATGTGGAAAGTCATTCACTACAGAAAGCATAATCGAAAGCATCTTAGCGATTTCTTGCTTACGACTTCCTGGTAATAATGCGATGATCGGTTTATCATCTAACTCGTTGTCTTCTCTAAATTTTACATCTGAAATTTCAGTGCGACTAGCAATGGCATCAATCAAGGGATGGCCTACGAAATGAACAGGAAAGTTATGCTTTTTCTCGTAAAAATCCTTCTCAAACGGAAGGATCACGTACATAAAATCTACATCACGCTTAATGGCTTTGATTCGATTTTCTTTCCACGCCCATATTTGAGGTGAAATATAATAATGCGTCGGGATATTTCGTTCTTTTGCCCAACGCGCAATTCGCATATTAAATCCGGGGTAATCGATAAAAATTAGTACATCCGGTTGAAAAGCTTCAATGTCTTTTTTACAGATTTTTATGTTACTAAGAATTTTTTTTAAATTCAAAATGACTTCTAAAAATCCCATAAAGGCTAATTCGCGGTAATGTTTTACCATAGTTCCGCCCACGTTTTGCATCAAATCGCCACCCCAAAATCTAATTTCGGCATTTGGCTCTTTTTCATATAACGCTTTCATTAAGTTGGCGCCGTGTAAATCGCCTGAAGCTTCTCCTGCTATGATGTAATATTTCATTTATACTTTATTGTGTAATAAATATACAATTATTTTATAATTCCCAAGCATTCAATTGTTGAATTGCATGATGTGCCGTTAAATCAAATTGAACAGGAACAATTGAAATGTAGCCGTTTTCTAAAGCCCATTCATCCGTATCGGTTCCTTTGTCTTGATTTACGAATTTTCCAGTCAACCAATAATAGTCTTTTCCTTGTGGATTGGTTCTTTTGTCAAATTCTTCTTGCCAAATAGCTTTCGCCTGACGGCAAATCTTCACACCTTTTATATCTTCTTCGCTTAATTTAGGGAAATTTACGTTTAAAATTACGCCTTCTGGAAGTCCTTTTTCTAAAACTCCTAAAGCAATTTTTCTTACGTGATTTTTTATCGGTTCAAAATCGGCATCCCAACTGTAATCCAACAATGAAAAGCCGATAGCTGGAATTCCTTCAATTCCAGCTTCAACTGCAGCACTCATAGTTCCTGAGTAAATTATATTGATAGAAGAATTGGAACCATGGTTAATTCCTGAAACGCACAAGTCTGGTTTTCTTTTTAAAATCTGGTTCACCGCAATTTTCACACAATCCACTGGTGTTCCACTGCAACTGTATTCTTCAGTACCAGAATCATCTACCTTTACTTTTTCAAGTTTAAGCGTGTTATTTATAGTTATTGCGTGACCCATTGCGCTCTGAGGACTGTCTGGAGCAACAACTACAACATCGCCAATTTCTTTCATTACTTCTATCAATGCTCTAATTCCTGGAGCAACAATGCTATCGTCGTTTGTGATAAGGATCAGTGGTTTTGCCATTTTATTCTTTTTGGCTAATTTAATTAAATTAAATCAAACCTTTTTCGGATTTGGTAAATTTGTGTGTTTAACAAAAAATTATAGTATTTTCTATACTTATGGCATGATTTTTTATGTAATTTAGTTGAAAATTTTTTAATGAAAAGAATTGTGAAATTTATGAAAAGAAATTATAAGATTATTTTGCTAATAGTCGCTTTGTCGGCTGTTTTGTGGAGTTTCATGCCTAATGAAAAGAAGGGTGACCCAGAAAAAGATAGAACAATATTAGAACTTTTAACGATGGTTTTAGAGCGCGGTCATTATAGCCCTATTGCAATGGATGATGCATTTTCCGTAAAAGTATATGGGAAATATATCGATGGAATGGATCCAACGAAGCGTTTCTTTTTACAAGGAGATATCGATGAATTTAGTAAATACGAAAAAGAAATTGATGACTTAATTAAGAATAAAGACCTGACTTTCTTTGAGTTAACGAATTCTCGTTTATTACAACGTATGGAAGAATCCCGTGCGATTTACACAGGTATTTTGAAAAAATCATTTGATTTTGAAGAAAACGAGGAAATTAGTGTTGATTATGAAAAGTTGCCGTATTCGAAAAGCAAAAAGGAATTAACTGAACGTTGGAGAAAACAATTAAAATTACAGGCACTTTCTTCAATTGTAGATAAGCAAAAACTAGAACAAGATAAAAAAGACAAAGAGCCTGGTTATGAAATGAAATCTTTTGCTACTGTAGAAAAAGAAGTTCGTGAAAACTCGCTGAAATCTTTAAACGAATATTTTGATTTTGTCCAAAAAGAATTAGACAGAAATGACTGGTTTTCGATTTACTTAAATGCCATTGTGGAACGTTTTGATCCCCATACATTTTACTTTTCACCTGAAAACAAGGAGAAATTTGATGTGAGTATGAGTGGAACTTTTCAGGGAATAGGAGCTAAACTACAGAAGAAAGAATCAGGAGTTGAAATTTCTGAATTAATTTCTGGTGGTCCGGCATGGAGAGGAAAAGAATTAGAAGCGGGTGATTTAATTATGAAAGTGGGCCAAGGAAAAGACGAACCTATGGATATTGCAGGAATGCGATTAGATGATGTGGTTAAGAAAATCAAGGGACCAAAAGGAACAGAGGTTAGATTGACGGTTAAGAAAGTAGATGGTTCTATAAAAGTAATTTCAATTATTAGAGATGAGGTAGAAACTGAAGAAACTTTTGCAAAATCAACAGTAGTTGAAAAAGACGGTAAGAAATATGGAATTATTCACTTGCCTAAATTCTACATCAGTTTTGAAAACAAACTAAAAAGAGATGCTTTTAAAGATGTAGCAACTGAAATTGAACTTCTAAAAGCGCAAAATGTAGACGGAATTGTAATGGATTTGCGTGATAATGGTGGAGGATCGTTAGAGACTGTTGTTAAAATGGTAGGTTTATTTATTACCGAAGGTCCAGTTGTTCAAGTAAAAGCACCAGGAAGAAGCCCGGAAATATTACCAGATCCAGATAATAGAATACAGTATGAAGGACCGCTTGTAGTAATGATTAATAACTTCTCGGCTTCTGCTTCAGAAATTTTTGCTGCTGCAATTCAAGATTATAAAAGAGGAATTGTAGTAGGAAGTAAGCATTCTTATGGAAAAGGAACGGTCCAAAATGTTGTTGATTTAAATCAGTTTGTTAGAGGAAGTTCTTATGGTGATTTAGGCGCTTTAAAAACTACTATCCAGAAGTTTTATAGAGTAAATGGTGGGTCAACTCAAAGAGAAGGTGTTAAGAGTGATATTATATTTCCAGATCGTTTTTCTTTTTTAGATATGGGTGAGCGTGATGAAGAAAGTGCTTTGCCTTGGGATAAAATTGAACCAGCAAAATACAATCCAATTGATGCCAATTATGATAATATCATTGCGAATTCAAAACAAAGAATTCAGGGCAGCTCTAATTTTGGTTTAATTAATGAAAACGCAAAATGGATTTTTGAACGTAAAGACGAAAATACGTATAGCTTAAACAAAAATGAGTTTAAAAAACAAAGTGATATCGTAGATGCGAAAATTAAGAAGTATAAAGTCATATCAGAATACAATAACAAGTTAGATTTTAAGTCATTGCCTAAAGAGGTTGCATTGTTTGAAAAAGACACTTTATTGAAACAAAAAAGAGAGCGTTGGCATGAAGATTTGCAGAAAGATATTTACGTTGAAGAAACTTTAAATGTGATTTCTGAAATGAAACCAATTAGCAAAGTAAAAGGTTTACCAAAGAGAATAAGTTTAAATTAAATACATAAAAAGTCCCGATTGTTGTCAATCGGGACTTTTTTTATTTAATAGTTTTGGCTTTTATGCCAGAATTTTTACAGTGTTTTCTGCAATCGAAATTAGTGCTTACTCAGCATTTACTGATGCAGATGAAACTGTAAATATTCCAAAATCGTCAATCAACATCGTTTCTTTTTCAATGTTATTGAACGCCATCATTCGATCTAATTCTTTTTGTGAACGGCGTCTCATTACCCAGTTTTTCTTTTGATGACTGTTCAAAACGTAAGCAATCATTTTCAACTGTGGATGCCAAGGTTGTCCCGTATAAACTACTTTAGAGTTCTTTTCAGCAATAGCACTAATTCCTTTTAACGCTTTACTAGCTAATTCATTATCTCCAAAAAGTTCTAAAATTCCAGATACAATAATGATGTTTGGTTCAAAATTTATCTTTTTATATGTTTCGGGATCAAAACAATCGAAGTTGGTAAATCGGATGTTTTTGTATCCTTTCTCCTGAATTACTTTTTCACCAATTTCGATATTGTCTTTTACAAATTCATTAATTACAATTTCGGCGTCTGGATATTTCTCTTTTATGTCAAAAAGGTAGTTTCCTGTACCGCCAGCAACATCTAGAATTTTGATAGCACGACCTTCTTTTCGTAGATTTTCAATATTCTGGTCTAAAAGCTGTAATAAATGTTGTTTTCGGATTCTAATTCCTCTCCAGCCAATTGCTTCGAGATAGTTTTTATCCATCATTTTACCAAATCCTAATTTTCCTGCTGGCGTGTTGTGATATACATAATGTAAGGAAGCGCCAGAATCAAAACCATGTTTCAGACCAATTGCCATTCCATTACTAACCTTCCCAATTTTACTAAGAGACCATTTCTGGAATTTGAAATTTAGATTGTTTCCTTCATTGTTCTGCAAGCTTTCATGTTCTTTCATTGAAAACGTATCGGGTGTAAGACTTGCTTTTCGTATCGGTTGCTTAAAACACTGCGATGCAAATTCCTTAATTTTATCGTACACAACTTCTTTTTCCTTTTCAAATAAAATTCCGTGAAAGAAATTAGGTAGAATTTCAAATTTCTTTAATTTAGTGTCTAATCGATCGTGAAAGATTTGCTGGTCTTTATTGAAAACTACCTTGTCTTTTTCAGCTGCTAATATAAGTGTTGGTGTATCAATTGCTGCTGCATCTTCAACTAACCTTTTTCCAGCATCTGCTAAATCAATTAATAATGCTGCATCAATTGATCTCGTAATTAGTGCGTCAGAATCATAAGCTTGTTGTTGTGATACATCGTGCGTAAGCATTGTAGATTTTACATAGCTTTGAATAATAAGTCCTTTTTTCATCTTAGCTCCAAGACTGATCATTTCATTTGCAAAAGGAACAATCAGGTTAATTCTAAATGCAGGAGCAAGTAAAGCCATTCCAGCAATATTAGGAGCAAAATCATGCGCCCAGGCTGAAGCAACAACACCACCAATACTATTTGCAATTACAAAAAGATCGGTGTTTTGTACATTATATTTTGATTTTATATATTTTGCGAAAGCATCTAAATCTCTTACATAATCCATAAAAACAGAAGAGTTCTCCGTTTTTGTATGGCCATGGCCGCGCAAATCAAAAGCGAAAATGTTAAATTCTGAAAATTGTGAAGATTGTGCAATATGATTTAGCCTTTCCGAATGTTCGTGGCCGCGATGAATGATAATTATACTTTTTTGAGATGCTTTAAAATTCCATTCGCGATAAAAGATTTCGCTTCCATCAAAACTATTAAAATGTCCTGTATTCATATATCGATTGTTGTTAGAAAATCCTGTAAATAAGTATGAATTACAGCATTTTTATTAGAGTTTTTTATTGTTTTTATTGCTTCATGCAGTGGTAAAGATAGAATTTTTTTCACTACTAAAATCGCTATAATACTACTACGAGTAAATCCCATCGTGCAGTGGATTAGAATTTTACCATCGGGCGTAAGCTCCTTATAATTTTTTGTAATTTCTAAAACTATTTTTTTTATTTGCTCCACATCAAAAGAACTTATGTCTAATAATGGAACGCAGAAATATTTTGAATTTTCTTTTATTGATCGTGATTCTTCGAGTTCAGCCGAGAAATCGTAAATATAGGTGTGAGCATTAATTTCAAAATCTTGAATCGCTTTCTCATCTAATAAGGAAGAAATATAAAGCTTCGGTAGAACAGCTATTGGCATTTTATTCTTTCTTAAAAACTTCCAGAAAGACCAGTAGAGGATCAAATAAGGTAAATAAATTATCTTTTTATAGAAAGGAATTGTGCCTTTTTTATCTTTTAAAAAATGAACATCGTCCTTTTGATAATGGTAGCCAACTAGAAAAAACACTAGCGATATCCAAAGTAAAAGCAACCAAGTAGGATTGTAAAATTCATTTAGAAGTAATGCAAGTAAAGCGAATATCCAACCTGCAAGAAAATAAAAATTTGCTACGTGGAAATTTCTGAATTGAAAATTATTTCTTTGGATCGGAAAAATTATAAAACTAAGATGTGCTAAAATAGAGCCAGCAAACAGATCTATAACATGATGTTGGAATGTTGTTAACGTTGCTAATCCTAATAAAATTAGCCACAACGCGATAAAACTGCGCCATGTTGATTTGAAATTTCTAAAAATTGTCCAGAAAATAAAGGCAAAAGCAACATGCAAAGAAGGAGATTGGTTATAAGGCGAGTCAACAGTTTTCAAAAAATGAAATAGAAATTTTAAAATTGGATTCGCTACTTCCGGTCTTGTATAAGAATGTTTTAAGGGAAATAGTAGGAAGATAATTCCCGCAATTAAGATCGCGAACAGTAGTCTTTTCTTTAATGTGTTTAATTCGTCTTTAGTTTTGCAAAAGAAAAAAATCGTACAGAAAAAAAGACCACTCGTTAAATAAGGAAGAATTGATAATGAAATAAAAGGCAAATACTTGTCGAAACTAAAAACGAATGAAGGGACGTAACTTAGGTTCGAAGCATACCAAGCCGAAAAATTATAGACCACCATAAATACAAGTGAGCATATAATTGCAGCCGTAATTTTTGTTTTTAAATCTAGTTGGTTTTCATCCATTTGGCCTTTTTAAACATGATAATATTAAGTAATGAAGAAGGAAGAAAAGCTAAAAACAGCATCAGCCATTTCATTTTTGCCGGAAAAATAACTTGTTCTTTTTTGTTTTCGATTGCTTGTGATATGATTTTTGTAGCCGAATCAAGATCGATTAAAAATGGTTTTTTACTTAAATCATTATTATTTAGTGATCTTAGTTTTAAAGTGTCAATATAACCAGGAGCAATTGTTGTAACTGTAATTCCGAACGGTTTTAATGCACGACGATAAGCTGACGCGATTTGAAAAACAGCTCGTTTTGTTTTTGTATAAAGGCTTGAGTTTTCATAATCCAAAAGTCCTGAAACCGAAGCGATAACAGCGATTTGTCCCGATGTCTGATTTTTCATTAGCATACGCGCGACTTCAAAGCAATTACTCGTTCCTAAAATATTTGTGCTTAACATTTGCGAAGCTTCTTCATACGAAATTTGGGAAGCAACATCTTCCGCATAACTTCCGGTACAATTAATGAAAATATCTAGTGTTTTATTACTATTCAGAAAAGAATTAACTGCTGAAAATAATAAATTAAAGTCTGAAACATCTAATTCAAATGCTTCTAAATTTGTGAAATTTGTTTTTGGAAGCTTTTTTAAATCCCTGCCACAAACACCAACATGATAGCCTTTGGACAAATAATGCATTGCCAAAGAATAGCCAATTCCCGAAGTTCCGCCTGCAATAAAGACGTTCATAGTTGATAGTTGTTTTTTATTAATTGGTAAAGATAATTTTTCCGAACAATTAACAGCGTTTATTTTTTAGCTTGAAGACTAGCAATCGTTTGGTTAAATCCGTATTGCCATTGCTTGTCCATATCAGATCGAAACTGCTTGTGACTTTTTGGAAAAGAAAATGCAATTTCTAGTTTTTTCCAGTTTATGTCTTTTTTTACATAGTGACCTTTTAATTCTTTTTTTATGTTATTGGTGTCGATTTGAAGGTTTAGACCTTGTGCTTGAATTGATGCTAACCGCTGATTGCCACTGTACCCTAAAACTGCGCGAACTAAAGCTTCTTCCACCGGACTGTAAGTTTGTTTTCTTTCGATAATGACCGATTTCGCAATATGCTGTGCTAATTCTACAGGGATCAAATCGATGGCGCCACCAGCATAATATTTTCCATCAATAGAAACAGGAGGAACATAAAACATATCTGTAACTGAAATTCTTGTGCCGGTCAGCATTGAAATATCTGTCCTGATTTTTGTTGAGGTTGAAACGGCACTTTTTTGGTAATTCTCAGAAAAAACACCTATTTTTTCAATATTTATTTGAGATGCAGTTGTTTCGTCTGTAAAAAGAACCTTCTCGTATAATTTTTTATTTGCTCTTGCTTGTCCTGTCATTTCACGATCGAATAGGATTTCTGAACCCACTAGTATCGTGGGGATTTCTTTCGAGAATTTTGTATTTGCCAAAGTGGGAAAATACGATGCTAAATCTTGCTTCATCTCCACTAAATACTTACTAAATACATCTTCGATAAAAGGCGCATTTCGTTTTTCTTGTATTTTTCGTAAGCATAGAAGTCCAATTCTTGAAAGTTTTTTTTCTTTTGTCAGTTGCACTTGTGTCACGAATTTGAAATATTCGTCCGACTTCATATATTCTTTCCGCGATGCATTGTCCGAAAACGAGTTGATTACCGTAGTTGCAAAAGCGCCACCACAAGTTCCGATAAGAACATCGGGTTTCATTTGTAACTCTTCCAAGGCTGCGTACATTCCCAGATAAATCATAAGTCTTGTGCCGCCACCAGAAAGAATAAATGCAGTGTTGAATTGATTCGTCATGATTTTACAATGTTAGAAGTAATGGCGCTATCCAGAAGAAAACGGGAGTATTAAAAACGAGGCTATCCATTCGGTCTAGCAAACCGCCATGACCTGGAAGCAAGGTTCCCGTATCTTTTACGTTTGTTTTTCTTTTTAAATAAGACATAAAAACATCTCCGAAAAAACCTAGAACGCCTAAAGTTAATCCTATAACACTATTGGTTAAGAAGCAGGATGGTAATAAAAAAGAACCTAGAATTATACTTAAAATTACAGTTAAAAACACACCCCCAACAAAGCCTTCCCATGTTTTGTTAGGGCTAATAATAGGTGTGATTTTGTTTTTCCCGAAAAATTTACCCATTAAATACTGAAACACATCATTTAGTTCCGTTACAACTACTAAGAAAATAAGAGCTTTAACACCAAAAGTTGTTGCTCTAAGCAATGCCAAATGAGGGAATATATAATAGCACAGCATTAAAGCAAAACAGATTCCTGAAATTTGTTTTAGAGTGACCTTATTAATTAGAAAATAGGCAATAATTAGGATCGCTATTCCCGAAGAATACAAAAAATATACGTCGGAAGTTAAGAAATGAAATAATAGTAATTGAGAAAAACCTACAAATACAGCTAGTGCAATTTTGTTCGTTTTAACTTCAAACATTCTTAAAATTTCAAAACAAGATTGAAAAGCAATCCACGCGACTAAAATCGTCATAGCAAAGGGATGTGAAAGGCCAATTGCAAACGCAACAATTATATAAACCCAAGTCTTCACCCTTATCGGAACATCGGCAAATTTGTTGGGTGCATTATTAATTTCCTGCTTCATTCAGTGCTTTCTTAAGACGTGTATAAGTACTAATCACGAGTAATAACAATACGATTCCTATAATATAATGAGAATAACTAGAAATTGAAACACCAAAAAACAGTAAAAGGCCATAAATTCCTAAAAGTAAGGCGCGATCACTTTTTCCCATTGGACCATCATAACGACGGCTTTTTCCAATTGCTTTTCCTAGTAGGCCTGCGAATTCATTAATGACACTAAAAAGAATAAAGACAACAACTAAATACAAGCTTTCAGGCTGAAATTTTAGCAGCGGAAAGAAGATAATTACATCCGATATAATGTCTCCGACTTCATTTAGAACTTCTCCTAAAGTACTCATTTGATTAAATTTTCTTGCCATCATTCCGTCTAATGCATTCAACGCCATTCTTAGTAGTAGGCCAATTGGTAAACTCAAGAAAAGCCATTTTGAAGCAGTAGCATTCCAAAATAATAGCCCAATTACTAGCGATAAAACTATAGAAGCTATGGTAATTTGATTGGCCGTGATTTTATGTTTGTGCAAGAAAAGCAAAATAGGATTAAGAAGTTGCTGAAATTTTGGTTTTAATTGATATATCGAAATCATTGCAAATTTTTTTATTCAAATCTAAGTTTTTTATCAATACGTTTCAATTCTAGCTGTGTAAAATGACCTTTGGAATATGCGAAAAGTAGTTTTTAGTGATCTTTTTATGTGTTAGTAATTGCTTTTGAATTAAATTATTCCATTGATTTTGGATGAATCGTGAATAGTTCGGAGTAGAACTTTTAACCGCCACTTATAGTAATAATTTTGCTATCGATTACTTTCAATTCTCAACACAAGGAAATAATTCTGCGCTGGAATTTTTAACTGAGTTTTTTTTAGTTAGAACTGAAAGTGAAAAAAAGTCAGTTGATAGACGGCCAGATTATATTATTTTTTATACTATTTTTTCACTAATATTAAATTTTTATCAGAAACTATCCGAATTTTACTAAATTTACGATCTTAACGCAAATTTTTATTTGCGAATAACATTAATATTTCTTTTTATGGCAATAAGTACCAAAATCAGCATTACTATTGGGGGCGAGACACTTACGCGCTTTTCAAAATTGGTTATCAATCAAAAAGTGCATACGCACCATACGTTTTCTGTGTTGCAACCTTTGCCGAAAGAATTTGTGAATCAAGCGATCGATAAAGCGCAAAGTTATATTGGAGAGCCTATTAAAGTTGAGATTTCGGCTTCAAGCCTTAGTACAACTGCACCTTTAATATTTAACGGAATAGTTACGGAAGCGCAAATGATTCGTACTTCGGGTGCGGCCGGCGGAATTATAATTAATGGTTACAGTCCCACAATTGTTATGGAGGGAATGCCGAAAACGTTATCTTTTTCAGACCAGTCGTTAGGTGATATTGTTAAGAAAATTACTTCAAATTTTGGACAAAAGGAATTACAACCTACGGTCAAAGTAACTAATGATAGTCCAATGCATTACACGGTGCAATATCGCGAAAGCGATTTTGGATTTTTAGCACGGTTAGCCCAAAAAAGAGGGCAATGGTTCTATTATAATGGTGAAGAATTAATTTTTGGCCAACCCACTTCAAAGAATTTTACTTTAGAATATGGTCGCTCTTTGCATAGTTTCAATATTGAAATGCGAACTAAACCACTTGGATTGGAATATATTGGTTATGAATCAAGCAGTGCTGAAACACAAAAAGCAAATACCTCAGAAATTAATTACCAACCTGAAGGTTATGCAAAAGTAGCTTTTGAACGTTCGAATAAATTGTTTCCAGAGACGGCAACAATGCTTTATACTCACGCCATTGAAGAAGGGAGTGCAAGAACTCATTTAGTAGACAGAGTTACGACGCAATTGCATTCACGAGCTTCGGATTTAGTTACTGCTAAAGGAGATAGTGATGAAACGGGATTGCGAATCGGAGATGTTGTCTCAATTCAAGAACCGGCATTTTCATTAACAGGAAATTTAATCGATGGTTTACAAGAGCAAAACTTTGGAAGTTATATAATTACAGATATTACGCATGTTTGCGATGAATCGGGCTCGTATCATAACAGTTTTCAGGCGGTTCCAGAGGATGTTTTAGCGCCTCCTTACGGAAATGTTCACAGTCACCCAACCGCAGATACGCAAACCGCTGTGATTACAGATAATAATGATCCGGCAGGATTAGGAAGAGTTCAAGTCAAATTTGCTTGGCAAGAAGAAAATACGCCATGGATTCGTATGACAAATCCACATGCAGGCGCTGGAAAAGGAATGTATTTTATTCCAGAAATTGGAGAAGAAGTATTGGTAGCTTTTGAAGCTGGAAATGCTGAGAAACCATTTGTTTTAGGAACAATGTATAATGGAAGTGAGAGTTCGAGCTATGCAACTCAAGGAAATGACAACAAAGTGATCCAAAGTAGAAGTGGCACAAAAATAATTATGAACGATGCCGAAGGGAGTGTTTTCATTGAAGATCCTAGTGGAAATACTTGGATGATGGATGGTCAGGGGAATATTAGTGTGAATGCACCAAAAAACTTCAGTATCGCTGCAGGTGAAAATGTTTCTATTTCTGCGGGTAAGAATGTTTCTATTAGCGCAGGAGCAGATATGGATAATTCGGCTAACGGAAATATAACGAGCATTGCAGGAACAGATATTATACAAAATGCTTCTGGTGATATCAGAGAAAGTTCGGACACGCGAACAGAAATTTCTACCGAAAAGACACATAGGCAAACAGCAGATTTCAGTACAATAGCTGAAAAAGTAACAATTTTTAGTGAAAAGGAAAACATGACCCTGCAAAGCGGAAAGACCATTGAACACAACAGCTCAGAAAAATCTAAAATGTTTTAAAAATGGGCATTACAAAACAAGCAAAAAACATAGCAATCTATGCTAAAACAGAATATATTGTTAGAGCAAAAGAATTAGAAGAACTAGCTGACAAAGTTAATTATGAGGCTCAAAAAGACAATTTAGTATTAACTAGTAGTAAACGAGTTGATTTAAAAGGTGAAGAAGGTGGTGTAAAACGTGACACCTATTCTCCCGAAGAACTAGTTATTGAAGAAAGTGAGTTTCTATTAGAAAGCAAATTTGCATTAGAACAATTATTTGCTTTTGCTGAAAAAGATAGTAAAGCCATGTTTTGCTCTTGGATGGCAAGTATTTTTGGAGAAGATATACCTTTAAAAGCGTATGAGAAACTATATCAAGATGCTTCAAATAAAAAAGAGAGTATAAAACCTAAAATAACAGTAGCATTAGGATTAGATGTTCCTGGCTATGGAGCAACATATTACACAGGTAAAAATAAAAAGTTTAAGAACCATGTCATAATTTCTGAAGGTTTTATTACCAATGCCTTAAAAGATAATGTTTATCAAAAATTATTATTAATCGCATTAGTAGAAGAATTTGGTCACCATTTAGATTATTTGCTACGCAATGAATATTCTAGTAAAGGAGGCGATGCAAAAAAGGATGAAGGTGCTATCTTTAGTGGCCGGATGAATAGAAAGTATAAAAAATACTATATAGATCCAGTTCAAGTTAAAGAGCAACACTATGCCACAGCAACCATTGAAGGAGCAGAAAAAGAACTAATATGGGATTTTGAAGATTTGCATGTTAAATTAAAAGAATTTGTAGATAATAGAGAAGAAAAAGACGACCATTATTATGCAGGTTATGAGTTTTTTGGTGCTGGTATAGGAGATACTATGCATGGTTTAGGACACCAACACATAGAAAATGTGGCACTAGGCAAAATTAAAAGATATGAAGACGATGATAAAGGAGTAAATGCTGAACGAGCTCAAATTTATTTTGGTAACTGGTTGCGCGATTTTTCACAATTTGTCGATCCTATGATTGTGCGCCCTACAGCAAATGCTATGGCAATGATGAGCGACGAGTATGATATAAAAATAAGAACTTCAGAAGAGCGAAAAATATTACTTAGCGATTTATCAAAAATATTAGAAACAAACAGCGGAAATTCTAATACTTATAGAATATATGCTTTACCTTATTTAAAATATACTACAAATAAGTATTTATTTTATGGAATAATTCCAACTAGTGCTGCAATAGATTTTTCCTTTACTGCCATGTCTCCAGTTCAATTAAGTAGAGAAGCGGTAACCTCATTAGTTGAACTAATTGCTGTAAAAGAATTTGGCAATAAACAAATAAAAGACGATGAGGCTGATAATAAAACACAAAATTATTTCAAGTATCTAAAAACCTTTAGAGAACAATATGCACCTATAACAACTGACTTATTAGGAGTATATAGACCCGAAGAACATATTGATAACCCGGCAGCTTTGCATTATACATTAATATGTGAAGAGATAGATGAAAAAAACAAAAAAAAAGGTACAAATAAACCACATCCTCCTAAAAATTTTAACCACGATTTAGATGAAGCTTTTGTTAAAGACCCTGTAGAAGAACAATGGGGGGGGCTAGAAGGGAAAACTGGAATTATAAACTACGTAAGAGGATTTAAAGGAAATGATCCTTTTGAAAGTGCTTTTAGTTGTTTTCTTCGTTTTATAGATGCTTCAGATCCAGAAACACCAAAAGGATTAATTAATTTTGGAGCAGCTTTACATATATTAGAAGATTATTTTGCACATAGTAATTTTACAGAAATAGCTATTATGAAAGTTTATGATCCAGAAGTTTTTCCATGGAACAATATGGACAGCACTTTTGTAACAGGGCAATTAAAAAAACACAAAGCGAATAGTGCTTCTAATAGTTTTGAGCAACATGCAAAAATAGATGTTACTAAAGCCCAATTTAGAACTTTAGAAAATCCAGACTTATGGACAAATGCTGTAAAAAACTTCATGGTAAAATATAAGGACAAGCTACCCTCTCAAAAAACAATAATAACTGAAGGCTTAGATGGCAGAAAAACGTATACTTTTCCGCCACTTATGCAAAAAATAAGAATGGCTGATGAAAAAACACATCCATCAGATTATTACAAAAGTTTAGGAAATGAAAATCCTTATGATAATAAAGGCTTATATTATGCTGCAGCTGCTTGTACATATATACAAACGGGAAGTTTTGGTATGTTAGACACCATGGCAAGTATAACACCTAAAATTATTCAAAAAATATTTGATAAAGAACAAGATAACGAGCAATCTTTAAAATTTGGAGAACGTACCTTCAACGACGCTCTAATTTATGAAATGCTTAAAGATATTTCTAATGCTCAAGAAGCAGATTCTAAAGAAAAAATTTTAAAATACAAAGGAAAAGATGATAACCTGTATTCAGATGCGTTTTTAAATTATTTAAACATAAGAGATTATATTAATTCTTATGATTATATAAAAGACAAATTAAAAGATTTAATGAATAGCACGGGTATGTTAGATTACATTACAGATTATGTAGATGTTATAGAAAATACCTTAAAACATTATATGTGGTTACAAGGAATAGGTCTTATAGATGATTTTCAAACCTATCAAGATAATCAATTAACTTTGTTAGAAGAAGGCAACTGGAAAGTACGTAAATACGGGCCTACACACACCCAACTTGCAAAAGACAGTGCGTTGCACCCACTCCACCCGCTAGCGGTAAAACTAGCAGAAGTAGCCGTGCACGAAGTTGGAAAATTGTTTGTGAAAAAAGATTTTAAAGGTATTAAAGATTTAGCAGATAAATTTTTATTTCAACACCCTATGTATACCAGCTGGATGGATGAACAAGTTATCGACTGGTGTAAAAACAATAAAACCCCTGTATTACTTGCTAGACAGCCTAGTATAGTACTTTTAGGTATAAGACATGGTTTTGAAGAAATGGCTAGTTTATATGAGCAACTATCAAAAATGCGCAACTATGAAGTTACAATACAAATAGAAGAAACGTTTGAGTCTCTATATTCTTTAATCCCTAAAAAATGGAACGAAGGCTGGGAAAGACTAAACAAGTTATATGCAGCACAAGGGTTAGAAACTCTAAAAATAAAAAAAGCGCACCAAAAGGCTGTCGATTTCATGAAAACGGTAAGTCATGGTCATGAGCACAAACCACAGCCTTTTTCAAAACACAATAAAGGAAAGTAACATAAAGAATGAAAGTAATTAAAATCATAACAGTATTATTAGCTTGCATGCAGCTAGCCAGTTGCCAGACCAACAAAGAAACAGGTTTTGTACTAGAAAAAAACAAACTGTATTACAACAGTAAAGAAATTGCATTAGGCATGCCAGTAGAAAAATTTACTGAGGCTATGGGAATGTATGATAGAATAGATATTGATACTTCTGGGGGAAGTGTTATAAAAGACTATTATTGGAAAACTAAGCTTATAAGTGTTAATAAACATTCAGAAAATGATTATTTTTTTCTAATAAAAATGATAATAGATAAAAAAACTGGTAAATTAATTGAAGATAATAATGAAAGTTACGAAAAAGTTTTTTCCATGGAAGAAATAACTTCTAAATATGGCAAATATGATAGTATCAAAGAAGATAAAACATCTTTACGAATAAGTAAATTTTTTATTTGGGATGAACTAGGCTTTAGTTTAGCTGCTTATCCAGAAACGAATATAGTAGGAAATATATTTGTTCAAACCTTACATATAACAAAATTTAGAGAATTAGATTTGGGATTAGTAAAAACAAGAGATGAACAATATGGTCATCCGCCCACTAAAGAAATATTAAATAGAAGAGAAAATGATATAGCCATATATGAAAGAAGACCTAAAAAAGAATATAAGGGCAATTTTACCTATAACGGAAAAACTATCAATTTAAAACAAATAGGCAATACTGATTGGCAAAAAGGAATTAAAGGGCTAGGTATCGATAATTCAGATTATGACCCACCAGGAGATTCTCCCCAATGGTCACGATGGATAAGAAAGTCTAGTGATTTAAATGTAACTTTTCAGAGGTTTTCAAACATGGATGAGTACGATTGGAGTGAAACAAAAAGAGAAGATGTAGGTGATTTAGATTGTATTCAAAACATAGTTATTTGGTGGAATAGAACAGATTAAATGAAAGTAATTAAAATCATAACAGTATTATTAGCATGCATACAACTAGCCAGTTGCCAAACCAACAAAGAAACAGGTTTTGTACTAGAAAAAAACAAACTCTATTACAACAGTAAAGAAATAGCACTAGGCATGCCTGTAGAAAAGTTTACTGACGCTATGGGAATGTATGACCGGATTGATATTGATTCTTCAGGAGGAGAAATAATTAAAAATTATTTCTGGAAAAATAAATTAATTAGAGTTAATAAACATTCAAAAAATGACTTTTATTATATTGCAAAACTAAAAATAGATAAGAAAACTGGTAAATTAATTAATGATTACAATTTTAGCTTAGAAGAAGAAGTTTCATTTGATGCTATATTAGTAAAATACGGTAACTATGATAGTATCAAAGAAGATAAAACATCTTTACGAATAAGTAAATTTTTTATTTGGGATGAACTAGGCATTAGTTTAGCTGCTTATCCAGAAACTAATGTAGTAGGAAATATATTTATTCAAACCTTACATATAACAAAATTTAGAGAATTAGATTTGGGATTAGTAAAAACAAGAGATGAACAATATGGTCATCCGCCCACTAAAGAAATATTAAATACAAGAGAAAATGATATAGCCATATATGAAAGACGACCTAAAAAAGAATATAAGGGCAATTTTACCTATAACGGAAAAACTATCAATTTAAAACAAATAGGCAATACAGATTGGGAAAAAGGAATTAAAGGGTTAGGTATCGATAATTCAGATTATGACCCACCAGGAGATTCTCCCCAATGGTCACGATGGATAAGAAAGTCTAGTGATTTAAATGTAACTTTTCAGAGGTTTTCAAACATGGATGAGTACGATTGGAGTGAGCCAAAAAGAGAAGATATAGGTGATTTAGATTGTATTCAAAACATAGTTATTTGGTGGAATAGAACAGATTAAATGAAAGTAATTAAAATCATAACAGTATTATTAGCTTGCATACAACTAGCCAGTTGCCAAACCAAAAAAGAAACAGGTTTTGTACTCGAGAAAAACAAACTGTATTACAACAGTAAAGAAATTGCATTAGGAATGCCAGTAGAAAAATTTACTGAGGCTATGGGAATGTATGACCGGATTGATATTGATTCTTCTGGAGGGTTTACCAATAGAACTTGGTATTGGAGAAAATTAAGAGGAGAAGCTTACGAAAATGAAGAGAATAAAGTAGTATATGTTAATCCTTATATAGAAGATAAAAATGAAAAAGAATATAATTCTATAGAGGATTTAGTAAGTGTAATAGGTAAATATGATAGTTTAAAAGAGGACAAAACCCCGTTGCGCGTGAGTAAATTTTTTATTTGGGATAAATTAGGTGTTAGTTTAGACGCATATCCAGAGAATAACATAGTTGGAAATATATTTATTCAAACCTTACATATAACAAAATATAGAGAATTAGATTTGGGATTAGTAAAAACAAGAGATGAACAATATGGTCAGCCGCCCACTAAAGAAATATTAAATAGAAGAGAAAATGATATAGCCATATATGAAAGAAGACCTAAAAAAGAATATAAGGGCAATTTTACCTATAACGGAAAAACTATCAATTTAAAACAAATAGGCAATACTGATTGGCAAAAAGGAATTAAAGGGTTAGGTATCGATAATTCAGATTATGACCCACCAGGAGATTCTCCCCAATGG
>NZ_JBHUOL010000011.1:0-96202 GCF_042686085.1 Flavobacterium ardleyense | reverse complement strand
GGGGAAGTGTTATAAAAGACTATTATTGGAAAACTAAGCTTATAAGTGTTAATAAACATTCAGAAAATAATTATTTTTTTCTAATAAAAATGAAAATAGATAAAAAAACTGGTAAATTAATTGAAGATAATAATGAAAGTTACGAAAAAGTTTTTTCCATGGAAGAAATAACTTCTAAATATGGCAAATATGATAGTATCAAAGAAGATAAAACATCTTTACGAATAAGTAAATTTTTTATTTGGGATGAACTAGGCTTTAGTTTAGCTGCTTATCCAGAAACGAATATAGTAGGAAATATATTTGTTCAAACCTTACATATAACAAAATATAGAGAATTAGATTTGGGATTAGTAAAAACAAGAGATGAACAATATGGTCATCCGCCCACTAAAGAAATATTAAATAGAAGAGAAAATGATATAGCCGTATATGAAAGAAGACCTAAAAAAGAATATAAGGGCAATTTTACCTATAACGGAAAAACTATCAATTTAAAACAAATAGGCAATACAGATTGGAAAAAAGGGATTAAAGGGTTAGGTATCGATAATTCAGATTATGACCCACCAGGAGATTCTCCCCAATGGTCACGATGGATAAGAAAGTCCAGTGATTTAAATGTAACTTTTCAGAGGTTTTCAAACATGGATGAGTTCGATTGGAGTGAACCAAAAAGAGAAGATGTAGGTGATTTAGATTGTATTCAACACATAGTTATTTGGTGGAATAGAACAGATTAAATGAAAGTAATTAAAATCATAACAGTATTATTAGCGTGCATGCAGCTAGCCAGTTGCCCAACCAACAAAGAAAAAGGTTTTGTACTCGAAAAGAACAAACTCTATTACAACAGTAAAGAAATAGCACTAGGTATGCCTATAGAGAAATTTACCGATGCTATGGGTATGTATGATAGAATTAGGGAAAAGGAATCAAATTCATGAAAAATACAGCTTTTATATTGTTACTATTTACTTTATTTTTATCATCTTGCCAAAACACAACCATGAAAAAATACGAATGGATTCCTACCTCAAATGCTCCTGAATTATATCCTACAGAAATGGTTAGTAGTCGTATCACTCTTGAAGATGGTAATTCTTCATATATACCAGGTTCAGGTATAAATAAAAATGGTTGGGGTAATAGTGGTCCTTTTCACTCGCAAGGAGCAAATTTAAAAGCAGTCCCTGTAAAATTAGCCATTACTTGGGCCTCTTATTTAGAAAATAAATTTTACCAAGGCAGCTGGGATTTACCTGTAGCACGAATAAAAGAATTATTTGAAAAAGGTACTATAAGCTGGAGAAATAATTTGCCATCAACTTATTCTGAAGTAAGAGTAGGTTGCGCTCCTGGTGGTGTGGTGGTGGTGTGGATGTATGGAGACGACCAGCAAATAGAAATAGCTCGTTTTCAAGCAGAAGAAACACACATTGATTTAAAAGTATTTGTTCCAGGCAATCCTTCATTAACTGAAAAAGAGTATTTTGACATTATGGAATCTGCTCCAGAAGCTTATGAAAATATGAAAAAAAATGGTATCCAATATGACATTTGGGATGTTTACCGCAAAAAATACACTTGGAGAACTAGAATAGAAATTCCTAATCATTCTTTTGAAAGAATTAGAATAGATATGTTTAATGGGGAGTTAGAAACTATTTTTAATGGGGTAGATACACAAAATGAATTTAAGGAAAGGGGAATCCCTCGCTTATTATCATTTGCTTTTGAAAACAATAAAGGAATTCAAACTATCTTTCAAGTTAAATACTTTGACGAAGAAGAAGTTTTCAATTTATTCAAACAAGTTGATGAAACCAAACCTATAGAAATAGTATTACGAATGAATGAAGATTTAACCAATCGCAACTTAATATTAAAACAAGAAGAAAAAGAATTCCCTATTAGAAAAATAGATTTAGATAATATGTGGGAGTATAAAAATTAGAATTAGTTGAAACCAAAATATAAAAAATACAAAATACAACAAGGAGATACTCTTGAAAGTATTGCTAAAAAGTTAGATAAATCTTCACATGAAGTAAAAAGTTTTCACAATATTTTTTGTGAAACTGAAGAATATATTGGAATTGAATTCCCTAGAAACCTAGTGGAGTTATTTATTTATCCAACATATAATCAAGAAGAATTATCGCTAATTCCAAAAGTTCCGTTTGAAAGGCCTTATCATTTGGCTATGAAACCTGCTCAAGTTAGCAATAATTTCGGAGTGATGTATACAATTTTAAGTGGGAAGGAAGAAAATACGCTTAAGTTTGAATGTAGCGTGGCATTCAAAAGACTTACGTCAGAAGGAGATTTTATATTTGAAATTAATCGAATTTCGAAAACATTTATAAATGATGAAGAAACTTCGACTATCGCGGATGAATTAGCAGAAAAAACAAATGCTGTTTTATATCCTTTAGAAGTAGTTGTAAATGACGAGGGAAATTGGACAGGAATTAGCAATTACAAAGCAATTAAAACCCGTTGGAAAAAGGTAAAAAAGAAAATTTTAGACGAATACGAAGGAGAGTGGGTTGAACAATACCTACTTTTAAATGAAGAAACACTAGAAGAAGAAGCAAGTCTGGTGAATTCTCTAAAGAAAGATTGGTTTTTGAAAAGCTATTTTAATACTATTTATATTTATTACACAAATAAACTTCATATAGAAACTCATGCTTTATTTCCTCTACTGACAAACTGTGATGCGTTAGTGTATAATGTGGAACAGAAAATAAATGAATTTTTAGACGATTATAATTTAATACGAATTGAGCAAAACGGCATTTTAGCAGACGAACGCTCTAAAACCGATTTAGAAAACGAGATGAATATTCCCTATTATGGAACACTGTATCCAGGCGAAGATATTGCAGACGGAAAATTCAGATCCTTATATTTTTTAAACAGTAAGACAAATGGAATTGAATCGCTCTTTTTAGAATGTTCTGTAAAGACAAACGAAGAGAAGAAAGTTCAAGTTGTAGTTTCGCTTTTATAAATTTTTAGAAAACAGAAAAGCTATTGTTTTATAAAACCAAATTTGTATTTTTAACAGAAGAAATAAGTACCATGGCAGAAAAACATATTGTAGTGCAAGGAGCAGAATGCCAATGTAAATTTAGCGTGGAGCCAAAAAAGGATAAACTGAAAGTTTTAACACAAACTAAAGATTATGCAAACGACAAAGACGCTTCCAAAAAACTCATTGCTACAGATAAGGAAATAGGTCAAACATTGGAAAAAAACACCTTTGGCAAGTGCAAATTGCAACCTACTAGTAGTGATTTTTTACCCTGTATGGCTGTCATTACAAAATGGAGTGGTGTTTACGATAAGGTAGTACTTTCTAACAAAGGAAAAATTCTTTTGGAAGACAGTAAAGCTACTTGTCCTATTGGCGGACCAGATTGTATTTCCATTACTAAGCATGGTCAAAAAACTGAAGGATCTTCTCAGAATGCAAAAAACGCAAATGAAGAAGTTCATAGTCAATTAAACCCTATGGTGAATATCAAAAAAATGGATCAAGAGCCTTTAAAACATGATAATATTGAATACAATTCTAAGTAAGTATGGCAAAGGGTGTAAAAAAAATAAGGTGGACAGGCGAGGGTAAAGTCTTTAAAACCCTTTCAAATCTCGCATTAAAAATGGTTATTCCGCCAGATGAATTCGTTTGGTTTAAAGTGAACGAGTGGATTACCGGCACAACTGCAGAAGATAAGAAGAAAGATATCTCATGGATTTGGCAAGAACACGATAGAAAAATAATTATTTGGAAAAAAATAATTCCAGCGAATAAGATCTATGCAATAAAATTGCCCAAAAAATTATGCGGATCTTATAGCTACTATTTGGAAGCGAGTTTTTCTGGAAAAACTGATTCAAGTCTTGCTGGATTGTATATTAGCGGGTTGTGTGATAAAAGCATTGTGTCTAGTAAATGGTGCACAACAATTGATGGAAAAGATGTAAGGAAAACTACACTATTTTCATATGGAAATGTTATTCATTTAAATTTGTCAACTGAAGGGTTAAATGGAGATAGATTGATTGTTGAGGTATATAATCTTCAAAAACTGATTAGTGATAAATTGATTTTTACTTTTACTAATGTGAAAGTTAGAGATGGCGAAGTAAATTTAGAAATAAAAAACACTTCTGCCTGGCAGGGATTAATTAGTAATATTCAGTCGGAAGAAAAATTTTATATTAAAGTAAAAGATCAGGCAACAGGTAAATATATTTTGGACAGTAATAAAGATGCAGCACACGCTAGATATCTAAGAATTAAAAATAAGTTAATTGCTAATAGCCCTCAAGCACCTGTAAATAATACTGCTTCAAAAACAGGGCAGCCAAATGTAAAGGCAGTACGTTACGAGCCTTGTAAATTTGAACAAATTTATCTTACAGAAACGAATAAGAAAGATGGTAAAATCGTTCAGACTAAGACACAGGTTTTTGACAATGGGAAAGCGTTAAAAGGAGTAAATAATCCGGAACGAAAGATCACAAAAACAATATTTTTTGACTTTGATAGCGATGTTATTACTAAAGATGGAAATACTAAATTAAATAACACATTAAATTTTTTACTGGAACACGAACATTCAACAATTACAATTGAAGGATATGCCTGTGTAATTGGAAAAATGAAATACAATCAATCCCTTTCACAAAATAGGAGTGATGCAGTGCGAAAATTTTTTACTGATGGAAAATTAGATGTCAGAAGGATTGTTTCAAAAGGTAAAGGAGAAATAAATGCAACTGACAATAAAGGTGGGGCAGACAATTTGAAATATAAAGATGAGAAAAAATATATTGAAGCTAGAAGAGTTGATATTTCGTTTCAGTACTTCGGACATGATGCTAAAACTATAATTTTTGAAACCATTGCTCCAAGTCAAAACAAAGATATACTTATTGATATAACGGCTTTTCAAACAAACGCTTGTTTTAGAGATAAGGAAAAACATATAAAACAAATAAAAGTAACATCATCAGAATATAAGACGCCTCTTATAAAAGCAGGAAGTTCTTTGGTGGCACCTATTCATTCTGCTTTATCAGTCATAAACCCTGCTCCAATGCAGTATATATGGCCAAGGTGGAATTTAATAAATGGCGCGAAAGGAGCTGGTATTGATTCTGCCGAATACTATAATATTTACGTTAATTCTTGTCGATACTATTCTGAAAATCCACAAAGTACGCTACAAATTAAAGCCTATCCAGATATAAAGTGGACTTTGGAGTTTAAGTGGAACCACAAGCAATCATTTGCTTATACCTATGGTAATAAAATGCATCCATTTAGTATAAAAAATGGAAGAAAAAAAGCCATAGGATCTGTAGTAGATGGAGATTTCGCTCGTGAAGATGGCGAAATGGACCAATCTTTCGAACTGTCTTTAGAAGCAGAATGGGATGAAAAGCGTAGAAAATTAGAAATTGGAACTGAATTTGGTGAAAAAATCGCAAAAACTTTAAGTAATTTTGTTAGGCTGAAGAAAATTGCTGATTCAATAACGAATTCTCCGGTAAACGGGGGTAAATTTAGTTTTGAGATAAAGCCTCCAGCTGTAGCGATTTCAATTCAATGGTTTTTAGAAAAAGTAGACGAATATAAAAATCAGATAGGAACAAATATAAAATTTGGAATAGAGACTAAACCTTTGATTGATGCAGATATTATAATTGACTTATGGCAAATTGTGACAGAGTTCGGAGCAAATGCAATCTGCCCCGGAGCTGGGAAAGTAATTAATTTTATTTCAAAACATTTAGAAGGTAATGTAGGAATTAAATTTGAAGTTATATTTAATGGTAGTATCAATGTTAGTGGAGAAATTAGCGGTAATACTTTAACTCCAAAAAACACAAAGGGAAAGTTAGCGGTAGAAGGTAAGGTGCAGGTTACATTAGAGTTGAAAGCGTGGGCAACTGCAGAATATGGAATAGCAGGATTTGATGGGTCCGCAAAAGCAAATGCAAATACGTATTTAAGTGCTGGAATTAAGGCAGAAATTGCAAAAGACGGCGTTGTAGGTTATCCAGAGTTAGAATTCGGTGGAATTGTAGCAAAATATGTGGTTATAGCTTCAATAAAATTTGGAGTTTTTAAAGAGACGTTTGAAAATAATGGGCAATATGTAATTGTCCAAAAATGTCCTGTGGAATTTAAAAAGGCTTATTTATTAGGCCCTTATTAATTGATTTTATGAAAAATTTATTTGTAATGATTTTACTTGTGATGATGAGCTGCCAAGAAGGTGGAACATTCGATTTGTCCGAAATAGAAAATAAAACAGAAGTTAATAGTACTCTGAATAAATTAAATATTTCTGGTGTGCAAACTCAAAATGGATATTGGGAGTTAAGAAGGAAAGGAGATAAAGTAGAGGCGGAACTTCACAATAACGGGATTATATCTACGATCTATTCCTTAACAGAAGAGCGAGATGAAAAATTATTTAATTTCAGCAATTTTAAAATTGAAAAAAGTTCAGGTGGTAGAATAGTAGAAAATGATAACAAAATTGTTTTTGTAAATGTAGCGTTAGAAAATTTGGAAACATTTAATGTTTTAAAGAAGTTAAAAGAGAAATTGGGTAACCCAGATCAAATTAGTTACGATAGTGTCATTAACAATGCAACAGACGAAAAAGTAAAAGTGATCTTAAAAAACTTTGAGAAGGATTACATAAACATTAAAAAAGATGAATTTGATGACGAGTATATAACCTACCCGTTATATTTTGTATGGAACATAAATGGTTACATATATAAATTCACAGTGATTATTGATGAAACTTCATTTAGTAATGATTTAGTCATTATATCAAATAGCGCGTTTAATGAAAAACTAATTTTTGGTTATCACAACCCAAAAGAAGATCCTTTATTTAAAAAATATTATAATGAATAATTTTAAAAGCCCATTATATTTGGTTAGCTTTAAATCTGCTATATGTAATTATGAGATTTACATAAACGATTTACCCGCTTATATACATTCTGAAGGAGGTTCGGTTTCTTCTCAAATACCCATAAATCACTTTATTTTAAAAAGCGGTAAACAGAATGTTAAAGTTAGAGTTTTGCCTTTAAAAGGAGAAGTTAGTTTTAGATTAGATTCTTTTATTGAGATAAAAATATTCTCTTACGACTCTTCTGCAACTGATTATGAGGATATTGTAGAATCTTTCAGTTTTATTAATCAAAGTCTACCTGATTTAAAAATTCCAGTTATTGAGAAAAGTGACTTTTTTATTGCCAGGGTACCATTCGCATTAAAAGAATTGTATTATTTTGATGAAATAAAAGAAAAGAAAGAAGAAATAATTTTATTTTATAAAAGCATATATAATTTCTTTAAGGAAAAGGACATTGAAAACATTTATAAACTATTAAAGTTTAGATTTGATGAAATTGATGAAGCAACATATTCAAAAGGTTCAAACAATCTAGAAGGACTTTCAAAAATGTTATTTCGTCTAAAAGAGGGTGATTTTGAATTACAGGAGTTTCCAATTGACCCTATTTTAATTATATATGACAATAAAAAAGTTTGTAATTTAACACGGATTAATAACGATCCAATATTGATTTTTAAAAACAAAAATAACAATGAATTTTCTTTCCCTTTATTAGTAGCATTTGAAAAATCAAAACCCGTTTTTTTTAGATAATTAAGCTGTGGTTTTACTATAATGTTCTTAAAGTTAGAATTATAACTTCGGAAGCTGGTTATTAAGGTGATAAAATCAAAAATGTTCTTTATAATGAATATTTTAGTTCTTTAAAAATACAATCTAGAAAAAGCTTAAATAATAGAAATTTCATTTTTTTGTAAACAATAAAATATTAACGATAATGCAAAAAGACTTAGATATTGAATAGAGGCTAGTGAGTATTTTAGATGGATTACATAGATGAATCGAGATTTAAAAACTCTAATTTGTCAGGTTTAGACTTGTCTTTACCAGAAGGCAAACCACTAGAAGATGATTTTTATATGATAGAATAAATGAAAAAAAGTTTAACGTTATTTTTTGCAATTAGTATTCTAGTTGCTTGCGGTAAAGAAAAAAAATCTGCAATCACAAGTGATAAAGAAAAAATTTCCATCATGCAAAACCCAGATATCAACGCTCAAAACTTTGTTTCAAAATTAACTGAAAAAGTGAAACATTACCCTAAAGAACCTATTTATTATATACGATTAGGTAAAGAAAATTGTGTTATTGAAGTTTTAGTGAACGATTTACCTATTCATGAAGATTATGAACTTTCTAATTATGCAACTCCTATCCGCATTAATAGAGGAATTTTAAGATCTGGTAAACAAAAACTAACCTACCGTTTGTATCCTACTGGCGATTTAATGAAAGAAAGTTATGGTGGCGATGAAGCAACAGTAACCACTTTAACAGATTTAACGAGTGTAAGCATTAAAATTATCCAGATGGATAACAATGGAGAACAAAAATTAAAAGATGAAGTGGTAATAATGCAACACAGCAGCTTAAACGATAATAGCGGTAAATTTATAGCTTCTGGCAAAGCGTATTATGAATATACCTTTGAGTTTCAAGCAGAAGTTCCATACGACATTAAAGGTTGGGCAAACGGAGAAGATTTAACCAAACTTGATCAAAAGTTACTAGAAAAAAAGGCCTTAGAATTTCATCAAAATTATCAAAAAATTTACGGAAACGTAGATGCAGATGCATTAGCGAAATCGAATTTTGGTTTAGAAGCAATTATTTCTCAAGCCTATTATAAAAGTGAAAAAGAAAACATAAATCTATGGAATGAATATTTGACTTTTTTAAAAACAAAAAACAAAAAATTTATAGATGCTACGCATTATAAAAAAGATTTTTTTGGTGATGGGAAAATTGTAGCTTTAAAACAAAAATCTTTAGAATACCCCTACAGAGGATTGGGAATATTTTTTTTCGAATATTTAGACGATGAAAATATCGAATCGTATTACTCATTGAATATTTATTTATACCTTCCTCAAGGTAAAAAATTAGAAGATGGTTTATATATGATAGAATAAATGAACAAAGGATTAATTTTATTTTTTGCAATTAGTATTCTAATTGCTTGCGGTCAAGAAAAAAAGTCAAACACCACAAGTAATATAGAAATATTTACTATGCAAAATTTAAAAATAAACCCAACTTATAAAGACATAACATTTGATAATTTTGAACAAAAAATTTTAGAAAATGTAAAGCGTTATCCTAAAGAGCCTATATATTATATGCGTTTAGGAAAAGCCAATTGCGTAGTTGAAATTTTACTAAATGACTATTTAATTTATGATGATTATGAATTATCTAATACAGTTACACCTATTGAAATTAATTATGGCATTTTAAAATCTGGTAAGCAAAAATTAACCTATCGATTGTATCCAACTGGCGATTTAATGAAAGAAAGCTATGGTGGTGGTGAAGCAACAGTAACTACTTTAACCGATTTAACCAGTGTAAGTATTAAAATTATCCAAATCGATAACAAAGGACAGCAAAAGTTGAAAGACGAAGTTGTAGTTATGCAACACAACAGTTTAAATGATAAAAATGGCAAATTCATCGCTTCCGGTAAACCTTATTACGAATATACCTTTGAATTTCAAGCAGAAGTTCCTTACGAAGTGGAAGGTTGGACCAATGGACAAGATCTAACCAAGTTAGACCAAAAATTATTAGAAAAAAAGTGCCTTGAAGCATATAAAGATTATGCGGATGTGTTATTAAATAGTGATTCAAATAATTACGCAAAACTTAACTTTGGTTTAGAAAAAAGAAATGCCATTTCGTTATTCAAGAACGACAATAGAATAAAAAATTTAAAAGCTGAATTACTTTTAGATTTGAATGAAAAAAACATGAAGTTGGATACAATAAATAATTATACCAAAGTTTTTTTTGGAGATGGTAAAATTGTTTATTTATTATACAACTCTTTGGAATATCCCTACCGGGGAGGAAGTGCGGTAAGGATATTTTTTAAAAACAGTGAAGGTAATGATGCAGTAAACATGCCTCGTGTAATGTTATATTTACCAGAAGGCAAAAGACTAGAAGACGGTTTATATATCGCTGAGTAATCTAAATATGAAAAAAAGTCTAACGTTATTTTTTGCAATTAGTATTCTATTTGCGTGTGGTCAAGAAAAAAAATCTGCAATCACAAGTGATAAAGAAAAACTTTTCATCATTCAAAATCCAGATATTAATAGCAAGAACTTTGTTTTAAAATTATTGGAAAAAGTAAAACATTACCATAAAGAGCCTATTTATTATATGCGTATAGGAAAAGCCAATTGTGTTATTGAAGTTTTAGTAAATGATTACCCTATTCATAATGACTATGAATTATCCAATTATGCAACGCCTATAGAAATTAATCACTGTATATTAAAATCTGGCAAACAAAAATTAACCTATCGATTGTATCCAACTGGCGATTTAATGAAAGAAAGCTATGGTGGTGATGAAGAAACAGTAACTACTTTAACAGATTTTACGAGTGTAAGCATTAAAATTATCCAGATGGACAACAAAGGAGAACAAAAGTTAAAAGATGAAGTGGTAGTAATGCAACACAACAGCTTAAGCGATAAAAGCGGTAAATTCGTAGCTTCTGGTAAACCATATTATGAATATACCTTTGAGTTTCAGGCAGAAGTTCCTTACAATTTAGAAGGTTGGACAAAAGGACAAGATTTAACTAAGTTAGATGAAAAAATGCTAGAAAAAAAAGCCTTAGATTTTCATAATATGTATCAAAAAATTTATGAAAACCAAGATGCAGATGCTTTAGCTAAAATTGAGTTCAATGCAATAAAACGTCAAGCTTTAGTGTATTATTATAATAAAGAAGATATAACTGAAATGTGGAATGAAGTTTTAAAAATCCTGTTAGTAAAAAATAAAACTTTTGAAAGCATTGATCAATATAAAATTGTTTTTTTTGGAGATAAAAAAATTTTAATGTTAATGCAAAAAAATTTAAATATAGAGTTTAGAGGTTTTGGGATGTTTAATATGAAATACATAAATGAATCCGGAGTAAATAGCTCAATGTTGTCAGGGATAGACTTGTCGTTACCAGAAGGCAAAAGACTAGAAAATGGCTTATATGTAGCTGGGTAATCTAAATATGAAAAAAAGTTTAATTTTATTTTTTGCAATTAGTATCCTATTTGCTTGCGGTCAAGAAAAAAAATCTGCAGTCACAAATTATAAAGAAAAAATTTCCATCATGCAAAATCCAGATATTAATAGCAAGAACTTTGTTTCAAAATTAACTAAAAAAGTAAAACATTACCCTAAAGAACCTATTTACTATATACGTTTAGGCAAAGCAAATTGTGTTATTGAAGTTTTAGTAAACGATTATCCTGTTTACGAAGATTATGAACTGTCAAATGAAGCTACACCTATAGAAATTAATCATGGTATTCTAAAAAGTGGCACTCAAAAATTAACTTATCGCTTGTATCCCACTGGTGATTTAATGAAAGAAAGCTATGGTGGTGATGAAGCAACAGTAACCACTTTGACAGACTTCACAAGTGTAAGTATTAAAATTATCCAAATGGATAAAAAGGGCGAACAAAAGTTAAAAGACGAAGTCGTATTAATGCAACACAAAAGCTTAAACGATAAAAATGGCAAATTCATCGCTTCTGGTAAACCTTATTATGAATATACCTTTGAGTTTCGAGCAGAAGTTCCTTATGAACTTGAAGGATGGACGAAAGGACAAGATTTAACCAAACTAGATCAAGAATTGTTAGAAAAGAAAGCGTTAGAATTACATAATATGTATCAGAAAATTTATGAAAGTGAAGATGCTGATGCATTTGCCAAATTAAATTTTGGTTCGGAATTTATAGACTCACAAATGTATTACAGAAACTCAAAAAGCATATCGGAGGTATGGGAGCACTATGATAATGGGCTAAAAATAAAAAATAAAAAATTTAACGAGCTCAATGATTATAAAATGAAATTTTATGCAGATGGTAGAATCTTGGTTTTTATGCAAAGAACACTGGAGTTTCCTTATAGAGGTAAGTCAGGTTTAACTTTTGACTATACTGACGAAGATGGTGATGAAGCATTTTATTCATGCATGTGTTATTTGTATCTTCCAAAGGAAAAAAAACTAGAAGACGGTTTATATATGATAGAATAATATGAAAAAAGGATAATATTATTTTTTGCAATTAATATTCTAGTTTTTTTTCCAAGCTTGGACACAAAAAAGCGAAACCATGATTTTGCAAAATCCAACAATGACATCCGATAATGTTTCTTAAGAAATAGCGAATCAAATTAAGAATTATCAAGGTAAAGAATTTATAATTTTCGTTTCGAAAGTTATTATTGCGATTTTGAAATTTTTAAAGAAAGATTTGAAAATAATTGGCAATATGTTATTGTCTAAAAATGTCCTCTTGAATTTAAAAAGGCTTATTGACTAGGCTCTTATTAATTGACTTTATGAAAAATATATTTGTAT
This sequence comes from Flavobacterium ardleyense, assembly GCF_042686085.1. Taxonomy (GTDB): domain Bacteria; phylum Bacteroidota; class Bacteroidia; order Flavobacteriales; family Flavobacteriaceae; genus Flavobacterium; species Flavobacterium ardleyense. Next base: position 83,623 of record NZ_JBHUOL010000011.1, on the reverse strand, counting down.
TGATTTTACTTGTGATGATGAGTTGCCAAGAAGGTGGAACATTCGATTTGTCTGAAATAGAAAATAAAACAGAAGTTAATAGTACTCTGAATAAATTAAATATTTCTGGTATTCAAACTCAAAATGGATATTGGGAGTTAAGAAAGAAACGAGATAAAGTAGAGGCGGAACTTCACAATAACGGGATTATATCTACGATCTATTCCTTAAAAGAAGAGCGAGATGAAAAATTATTTAATTTCGACAATTTTAAAATTGAAAAAAGTTCTGGTGGTAAAATAGTAGAAAACGATAATAAAATTGTTTTTGTAAATGTAGCGTTAGATCATGTGGAAACATTTAATGTTTTAAATAAATTAAAAGACAAATTAGGCAACCCAGATCAAATTGTTTACGATCGTGTCATCAACAGTGCAACGGACGAAAAAGTAAAAGTGATCTTAAAAAAATTTGAGAAGGATTACATAAACATTAAAAAGGACGAATTTGATGATGAATATTTAACTTACCCAGTATATTTTGTTTGGAACATAAATGGTTATATATATAAATTCACAGTGATTATTAATGAAACTTCATTTAGTAATGATTTAGTAATTATATCAAATAAAGCTTTTAATGAAAAACTAATCTTTGGTTATCACAACCCAAAAGAAGATCTTTTATTTAAAAAATATTATAATTAATAATTTGAAAAGCTCATTACATTTATTTAGCTTTAAATCTGCTATATTTAATTATGAGATTTACATAAACAATTTTCCCGCTTATATACATTCTGAAGGATTTTCGGTTTCTTCTCAAATACCCATAAATCACTTTATTTTAAGAAGCTGTAAACAGAATGTTAAAGTTAGAGTTTTGCCTTTTACGGGACAAGTCGGCTTTAGAACAGATTATTTATTGAGATAAAAATATTCTCTTACGACTCTTCTACAACTGCTAACTAGATTATTATATGAGACCAAATTACATGCAAGCACTCTTTATGTTACTATTACTATTAGTATGTGCTGGAATTGTTTATTTGATGCTTTTCAACAATGTTAGAAGTTGGTTTGGTTGGGGTTTTATGTCATTGTTAATTGCATTATTTAGTTTGTTTTTATTTGATTCTTTTTTCGAACTCTCAAAAGGTCAGACTTTAGAACAAAAAAACAAAAACAAGGACAGATTAGAATATTTTGACGACAATATGACAATTGATTGTCCTTATTTACAAATTAAGGAAATAATTAAATGGAATTCTATTGAGGCAATTTTTCTATCTAATAGACCGCCAGGAGATGGAGAGTACCATAATTTTGAATATACAGTAATTTTAAATTCTGACCCCGAAGAAGTTAAATATGAAACTCAAAGTTGGTTTAATAAAACAAGTTTCCTTCCCAAACTTAAAAAGAGAGGGTTGCCCATTGTGAGAATTAATGATGATAGCAATCGCGATTTTCATACTTTCAATGATGCTATTGCTAAATATTTAGTAAATGTTAATGTAGAAAGCCACAATTATCTTAGCTTAAAATTTGGTAACGAAGTGGAATATAAAAAAACAGGAAATACTGTAAAGGCGACTGGTAGCAAGCAAATGAAATCAATGGGATTTTATAAAATATTTGATCGTGAAAATGACTTAAACGACGAAACACTAGATAGATTTCGAGAAGAAACTAAAAATAATAAATAATGACCAGACCACTATATAATTTAGAAATTAAAGCTTTTCACTGTTCAGTTGAACTTTGGTTAAATGATATAATCATATTTAGTCATTTTAGTGAAAACGGCAGTGTATGGATAGATTGGCCAATAAATCAATTTATTTTAGAGGCAGGAATTCAACATTATGAGGTTAGAATAATCCCTTATAAAAATCAATCAACGTTATCCCATAACGTTGAAGTGGAATTCTGAATTCATGCAATGGAAGCTATAACAGAAAACGAAAGAATAGAAGTTATTGACAGAGCAACCATTACTATTCCAAACAAAGATAAATTACCATTATATATTCATAAAGGAAGTTTTCAGGCTACAACTCCATATGTTTTAGAAGGATGGAAAAACTCCGAAGATTTATCAAAACAGGACAAAAAACTTCTCTATAAAGAATTAATGCAATGGAATATAAAACTATTGGATATTTATACAACTTCAAATTTGGAGGAATATAATAAAGTATACAAAACTAGAGAACTAGAATTTGACAAAGCAAATTATGTATTTTCCGAGCCAAATACTTTAGCTATTTTTCATTCAAAATTTAAGGATTTAACTGCTTTATCTAACGATTTATACAAATTAAAATTATTTGCAAATGGAAAACTCGTAAGTATTGTTTTACCATATGAATTACCAGGATTTAAATATGTACCTAAAGTTAAAAGTGAGGATAGCCTTGGCATAAGTTTAATTATGTTTTTTCATAGAAAACAAAAAGGTTTACCTTTAGAGATTATAAGGTAGTGAACTTTAATGATTAAATTTGACAAAAATATTCCCGAAACAATTGCAACAGCATTTATGTTAGTTCAATTTGTATCACTTTTATTTTTCAAAGAAGTTAATAGTTCGAGTATAATTTATGACACCTGTTTGTTAATAACATTTGAGCTTATTTTGTTAATGGCAAGTGTTTTTCTTTCGGCTTTGTACAAAAATTTTTGGGGATTATTGTTTTGTGGTTTTGGGTTTTCACTTTTCTTTTATTATTTCTATCATGAAATGACAAATCCTAAGGCTATACAGGAAACTATCTACGCCTTTTTATTTACACATTTAATTGGTTTAGTAAGTAGCTTGTATTCGTACTTTAAAAGCAGGAAAAAGAGGAAGATTGATGAACCGCTTGTTCAAACTATGAATTATGCCATAAAACTGGTGATTTATTTCTTTCTACTGTTTTTTGTTATCGTTACGGTAAATATTCTTCCAGAAGGAGTATTAACAGTGGCTTACCTAGCGGAAATTGATTATGTTGGTTTTATAAATGATAGAGGGCATTCTGGTAGCGGTCTCGTGGCCGATCCACACATAACATTATGGTTAGGGATTATTTATTATTTTTTTCTAACAAGCATTCACATTTCTCAAGTACTACTTGGAGAAAATAGCATTTTAGATATAATTTTTATAGTTTATAAGAAACTATTTCGAACTAAATATAAGAGTCTAAAATAAATTAAAGAAGAGTAGTTTAACACAATGAAGTGAAAAAGGAAGTAGTTGATTATCAGGTGCTACTGCTTTTTTACGAGGTAGATTTACTACTTGCGAATTTCCTTTTTTAAATATATAGGAAATCATTATTGATGAGGTGTTGAAAAGTACGATGCATTATCTCTTTTCAATCAGAGGCACATTACTATTAGTCTTTTGTTTAAATTTAACTTAAAGTGCTAAAAAGATTTCTGAAGTTAAGTTCACATGAGCGAAATAAAAAGTAAAGTATTGAAACTAAAATTCTAATAAAGTTCATGTAAATATTCTAGCTGAAAAATATTTTAAGTGGTAATTGAATGCGGTTTTTTTAGTAGTTACGAATGTGAATCGTGATGAATTACCAGTTCAATTTTGATATTCTCTCTATTTATTTTTAAATAGTGCCGAAGGCAATGGTTTTATTTTCCGTGGAGCATGTTTTTTATTTACAGAATTCATAAAGCTAAAGTCTTTAAACAAAGGCCGGGAGGGTTATTGCGTTAATGGCATAAACTGTAAAGTAAATAATTTTATTTACGACCAAAATTAACCCTAAATAATTTACATTTTTAATTTCCAATTGTTTATATTTGAATTAGCGTTAAGCTATAAGGGTTTCATTAATAACAATTTATATTTATTTTATGATTTTTGAAATAGTTGAAGAAATTAATATCATGACAAATGGTTATCAGAAAAAGTTGAAAACCAGATTTATGATCAGCTTTTTATTGTTTAATAAAACAGAAGACGAACGCGTTTATATCATAAACAAAGAAAAAATCAATACCTTTCCAGTTCAAGAAAATCATTTTTTGGCTGTACAAGAAGAGTTTGAGAATCTAAATTATCCCATAAAAATCAAAACAGATTATAAAGGGCATTTTTCGGGTATTTATCAACACGAGAATTGGTTAGCAGAATGGGATTTAAAAGCCAAAGCCGTAATTGAAAGACATAAAAACACCGTTGAAATAATAGATTTGAAAAACAAATATTACGACTCAATCAAAGATGAATCCATATTTGTACATAATAAATTCAAACAACCGTCTTGGAATATATTTTTCTTCAATCCACCAATAGATAATGTAAACTTACCTGATATCGGAACTGTTTTAAATTGGGATATTAAAGCGGTGGGTATAATTCCATGTGTTGGTAGAACGACAGTTTTAAATCCAGAAGCTAAAGAAATTATTATATCGTTTGATTCTACTCAAAAATTAACGCACAACATTATAGAAACTTTAAAATCAAAAGTTAAAGCTGATATTAGATGGGATGATCAAAGAATTAAACTCTATACCGAATCTCATTTCGACACCTACGATAAAAAAATCAAAAAGAAAACAGCCTTTTTTCAGTTTACTATAAAAGACGTTATTTCTTACAGCGAAGATGTTACCATTTTATTGAAAAACTAATAGTTTATCGGTACACAATTCTAAAAGGAACGATATTCAAAGCTCTTTTTTCAATTAACAACTTTAAGTCTTCACTTAAGAAATCCCATTCTTCTTCAGTATAATATTCCTTGTCTTTCTGAGTCAGTAGAATGTCAATTGTTGGTGTATAACCAACATTGCTATCAAGACCAGTCTGAATTCCGTTAACAACCTCAATGTCCTCTACAGCTTCTCCAAAATGGTTTTTGCATAGTATAATGATGTCTTGGCGGGTAACAACTCTTTGGTTAGAAATCAAATTTTCTCTGTAAGCGTATATTTTCTCTGAATTTGTTAATTCATTTCTTCCTCCTTGTGTAGAAGAAAGCAACATAATATTGTCTTTTTCAAAGTCGGCACCTTTAAAGATACTGAACTTAGTGAAGGCACTAATCTTATTAGCGTCGTCACCATTCGTTGTCCAATATTTTATAAATAGCGTTCCTTTTTCTTTCGTTTTTTCGGTATTCAAAATCAAATAAGGATTGTTCAAATTCTGCATGCCAGTTTGACTCATCTTTGTTTTAAAACGAGCAATAATCTGATTGATTTCTTTCAAATTATTATCAGTGAAATCATGACCTAATCGGCTAAAGGCAGCTGCTTCATCTCGTATCAGATCTATCAAATAGTTTATTTCCTCGGCAGCATTTCTTTCATCAAAACGCGCTACACCACCAAAACGTAGATAAGCGAAATTCTCATCATCTGGCTCATCATTATTAGTGACAATGTCGAAGTTTTTATTGCGATCATTCATCACAGAGAAAAGCTCTAAGAAGTAATCATCACTTAATTTTAAAGGATAAATGTCTAAAAGCTCTTTTATATTTCCTTGCGTTTCATTTAGTTTTTTGTTGATAACCGGAAAACAATTATTAGAACAGAATACTTCAGATAATATATTAGGTCCAATAACATTTGGAAACTCAATTTTAACCCATATTAACTCTTTGTCTTCTTTCATTTTTTCCAGTTCTTTCTGGGGAACGAAAGCTTCTAAAGCAGCAGGGAAAACATGATGGGAAGGGTCAATTGTTACGCTGTCTTTAACGGTAATAAAGTTTTTTATATAGAAATCGTTAGTATGCTCCTCCGTTTTTTTAATATGATAAATGTCGTGTTGCTTTAGATCATATTTAACTTCTTTAGTTACATCCTCATTGTTGTAGCCTTGAGCCGTTGTTAAAGGTTGATTGTTAATCGACCATTTAGCTCGCGGTAAAAAATGGAAGAACTTAGTGCGTTCATGTACATTTCTCAAATAGAAATAGAACATTAAATCCTTCATAATTCCATCTCCTTCGTGCTTTAATCCTAACCAAATAGTTCCATGAGGAGATTTTTGAATATAGCTTTTTTCATTTACTAATTCTCTAAATTGGTTTTTTTCAATATATTGTACACCGCTAGGTAAAACAACATAATTGATTTTATTTCGATTTAGTTTCACCGGAATTGTAGGTCCAAAATGATAGTTCTTAATTATACTCTCAATTGGATTATAAGGGTTTTTTTCCTTTTTTTGAAGAAAGAATTGGTGTTGATCATGTAAAATACTTTCGTTTTCAACAGGATAAGCTCTTAGAATTCCACGCGCAGGAGTTGCTTTTGTAGCAGAAGTAGGCGTTAAAATATCAACTAATCTTTCTGTCATTCTTCTGCGACTAGAAAATATTTCATTCGAAATCTTCTCTAATTCTTTTGCGCAAACATCAAAAAGCAGGTTAACAATTGGATCAAATACATTTTCTAGCTCTACGTCATTGTAACCCCATTTTTTGGCGGCACGTTTAAGTATACGGTCTTTTATTTGATCTTTTGATAATTGGTTCATTCAGTCAAAATTTTATTTAAATGAAAATGGAGCTAAGAAATAAGAACTTTTGTAATAATATGGTTCATTGGTGTTCTTAATAACACCATAAACGATAATGTCTAATCTTTTCTTAACTCTAATATTAGTCTCATAACTCAAAGTGTTTTCGTTTACACCCAGGGTTACTTCTGTTACTTTTAATCTTTTTTCGTATTGCGTCACCTTCTCATGAACGGATTCTTTGATCAAGTCTTTTAACTGATTGGGGTTAGCCAATAAGTTGAAATCAGTATCCCAAATAATCGTTCCAAATTCAGGGTCATACTTGTATTCTCCAAAAATTGTTGTAATAATTACAGAAATAAACTGCGCTAATGATTCCTCGATAGTTACTTGCGTAGCATCTTCACCAGTAGTCAACTTGGAGTAATCAAACGGAAGTTTATAATAAAGCTCGTTCATTTTTTATGGTAAATTTTATCTCATCATTTTTATCAAGCGTCACATTAACAGTGTCGCCTTTCATAATTTCATTAGCAATAATCATTCGAGACAAAGGTCTTTTTAGTTTATTTCGTATCGTTCCTTTAATTGGTCTAGCTCCATATTCTGGACTAAAGCCCATTAGAGAGATTTTCTCTTTATCTTTTTCACTAATAGTCAACGTAATCTCTAATTTCTCAAGCAATTGAAGTAATTCTTTTTTAAGATGAATGTCAAAGATGCGAGAAACACTTTTCACGTTAATTGGTGCAAATGGGATAATTTCTGTCAAACGACCTAAGAATTCGGGTCTAAAATGGCCAGTCATCAACTGAATTAAATCATTAGATTTTGGCACAATGTCCTTTTCAAACGATTTCACAATATAATCCGAACCAATATTTGAAGTAAATAATACTACAGAATTAGAGAAATCTCCTTCTTTCCCAAGTCTATCATGCAATTTACCTTCATCCAAAATTTGAAGAAATACATCAAAAACAGATTTATGTGCTTTCTCAATTTCGTCAAACAAAACGATTGAATATGGTTTTTGTCTGATTTTATTTACTAATAATCCACCTTCCTCATAACCTACATATCCTGGAGGAGCACCATATAATAAAGCTGCCGAATGTTCTTCCTTAAATTCAGACATGTCTAATCTAATGATAGCACTTTCGTCACCAAATAAGAAATCAGCTAACGATTTTGCTAATTCGGTTTTTCCAGTTCCCGTTGGGCCTAAAAAGAAAAACGAACCAATTGGTTGCCCTGGTTTTGTTAAGCCAGAACGTGATTCCATAATTGCGTCAGCGACAACTTTTACGGCATGATCTTGACCAATTACTCTTTTTTTAAGCGTATTTTCAATATCTAATAATTTCTCTCTTTCATCTGACTTCACTTTCCCAGCCGGAATTCCAGTAATGTCTGAAACAACGATAGATAGATGAGAAGATAAAACATCATTATCTTGTTCTTCAAGCTTCTCTAAATCTTCTAATAACAACTGAATGAAGCTAACTTTTTCATCAAATGAGGGTTTTGCTTTAAATTCAGAAGTGCTTTGCTCCGTTTCGTTTAATAATTTACCGGTCTTTTTTAAAATGTCAGTAAATAACCATTCGGTTTTTTCTATTTTTTCATCTAAAACTTCAATAGTATGCAAAGCTTCAGCTTGATTTTTTAAATCTGGAAGGTCTTTTTTGATGGTTTCCTTCGCTACTTTTAGCGATGACATTGTTCTGTCAATTAAATCTAAAGCAGAATCAGGTAATGATTTTTCTTTTAAATAACGTTTTGACAAGCGAATTGCTTCACGCTGTCCTTCTTCATCAATGTTGAAATCGTGGTGTTTTTGGTACGATTCTATAACGCTAGATATCATTCTAAAAGCTAATTCTTCATTTGGCTCTGTAATTTCAAGCGTTTCAAATCTTCGTGATAAAGCATCGTCTTTTGCTAACGTTTTTCTGAATTTTTCAGAGGTTGTAGCGCCAATAAATGTGATGTCTCCTTTCGAAAGTTCCGACTTTATAATACTTGCAATTCCTGAACTTTGATTGGAATCAAATAACTCATGAATATCATCGATGAATAGGATTGGTTTTTCGTATTTTTTTAAATCATTAAATATTTTTTGCAAACGATCTTCAACTTCTCCTTTGTAGGAAGCACCAGCGAATAAAGCACCAATGTTTATTTCGTAAACACTTGCGTTATCAAAGGCGTCAAGTATTGTTTTTGAAGCAATTTTTCTACAAAAACCATCAATTAAGGCTGATTTCCCTACTCCAGGTTCACCAGTAATAATTACATGAGGTTTTAATTTTCGATTTAAAATTTCAGTAATCGTTTTCAGTTCTTCGTCTCTTCCCACAATACTGTGATTTTCAGAACGAGAAATAGTATGAAGTTTATCAATGCAATATTTAGATAACGCACTTCCTCCAGTTGAACCAGCTGGTGCATTAGTATTTAAATCGGGTTGAGCTAAGCCGCTCCCGGTTTGATACATCTCTAGTATTGTAGCGCCAGTTAACGGCAAAGATTTTAGCTGATCGTGTGAAAAACCTACGCCTGCTGTTAGCAATGCGCTTAAAATAGCTGGAAATTCGTTGTTTTCTCCAAGCTTATTTTCAATTGATTCTGCTTCTTCTAAAACTATTATTGCCGAAGAATCAGCATTTGGAGATTCAGTTGGTTTCGAAACTTTTGGATACTCACTGATTCTAATATCTGCCCACTCATCAATATAAAAAACATCAATTCCTTTCGAATTTAATTCTTTTAAAAAATCAAATTGAGGATTTAAAAGAGCTTTCAATAAATGAGCCGCATAATACTTATCATTTAGGTTGTCTTTTGCATATTGTTTAGCAATATGTATAATTTGAGTGGTAGCTTCTGTTGGCATCGAATTGTTTGTTTTATCTGTTTCTGCTAACCATTTCACACATTTGTAACTGTCTAGCTAAATCTTTATTTTCTTCTGAAATCTCTTTTAAATCTTGATTTAATTTGGTGATTTCCTTTTTAGAATCGTTGATTTCTAATAATTTCTTTTTCGTTGTAACGTAGGTTTTATAAGTCAAAATTACGTTTTGATATAATCTTGAGTCTACAATAGTATCGTTAGGAATCTTTTCTTGTAACTGAACTAATTCATAATTTATTGATTGCTCAATAAATTGAAAACTTTCTGGAGATGCATCTAGAGAATCTACCAATTTGTTGATTTCTTCCACTTTACTAGAAAAAACTTTATTAAACGAAAACTGCATATTCAATTTATCATTTTCCTTTTTTAGCACTTCATTTTCCTTAATAGGTAATTTGAAATTAAAATAAATCGCAGTAATAAGAACTCCTGTAGTAATTAGAAACATTACTAAAAAGAGCATAAAGGCATTAAAGCGTTCTTTTTTATTTAAGATATCCATAATATAAATTTTTTTAATCAGCTAAAAACGTTGGTGATGATTCTGGCGCGTCATTATCGCTACTGCTAGTGCCAAATAAGCCACTAGATCTGCGTTCGTTTTTAAGAATGTTTTCATTAACAAAAATTCCAGTATCACGTTTTTTACCAATGTAATCCAGTTGGTTTAAAATTGAAAATAACTGATCTAGTTTTGTCATGAAATCTTGAATTTGAACAACTACTGGCTCAATATCGTAAGCCTTGTATTTTACATTAATTGTGTCTGTAAAAAGTTTTTCATATTCCCCGCTGCTGATATCAGTCCATTCAGAAAAATAATTAAACAACAATTCTTTACCATCTCCAGAGAAATAATCTAAGCAGTTTTTAACGGTTCTGCTTAACGTAATAACGTTATTTAATAAATCAATCGGTTTTAAATTGTAATTGATCCATTTGTTTTTAGTAATTTCTAATTCAATATAACGTAATGCTTTATCGCAAACGTCAAAAACCATACTCGAGATTAAGTTTTCTTCTTCCGTATTGTTTCTAAATTTAATTTTACGATTAATTTGAACCGAATAAAATTCAATTTGCTTGAAGAAAAGATCATAACTTTCATATAAACTTACTAGGCTTGGATGACTGTTTAAAGTTAAGCAAGGAGGAATATAACTCGTTACGATTTCATAATTGTTCGACGTTTTTTTAAACTTTGCAATTGGAAATTGTAACGCTCCAATGTTGTTTTGATTCACTTCGTTTTCAACAATACTAGTAATTGTGTATTCTGATAAACCGTGAGGGAATCTCGGCGGAACTTCTTCCATATTTTGTTTTCCCGAAGGTATTCTAGAATACGGATTTACGTTAAGCATCAGATAATAATTATTATCGTTTGCATCTAACTCTTTTAACTCAATTTTCTCAGAGTATTCTCCTGTGAAATCAGTTATTTCTATTCTTCCACCAGCCGGCGTAACCGCTTTAAGTGTTTTTATATCAATACTTAATTCATTGTGAGTGTCTATCGAAATAGTGTATTGAAACGGATTACCTAAAGGTGTAGATAATAAACCATAATGTAATTGGTTAACTGAAAGATTTCTAGTATCTCTAATCAAGTCTTCCATGTTGTCTTGAAATTCAATAAAGTGATTTTTATTGATTTTCATTCCATCAATCCAGTTTACTGGAAAATGTTTTATATTTTCTGCCATAATTTAATGTTATATACGTTGGCAAATTATCGTCGTGCCATCTTTAATGTTATTTGTGTCAATCGCTAGGTCTGGGTCTATGTATTCTGAAGAACTAAACCATTTTGGTTTCGTATAGAAATACCATCCATAAGGTTGATTTTTGGAGTCAAGAAAATTAATTTGACTGCTTGGATTCTTTTCGTTGTAATCGTTTATGAAATAATAAAACAGACGACCATAATCAATCGCTTTCGGTGCTTTTACCTTGAAATTGATTATTTGTTCATCGTCCTCTTTCTTCTGGAAAACCAAGTTAAGTATAATTATATTTCGCATTTCTGATGCTTTTGGTGTCGGATATCTGTCATTCAAAGGGTAAAACCATCTTTTATGAAGTTTGACAGGGATGGAAACAGAATATTCAAACAGCTGATAGCAAAGCATCGGCACAATGAAAAACAGTAATGTACTTACTAAATAAAATGCATATTTGCTCTCGTTAAAATACTTAGCTATTACAATTAAAAATCCTGCAAGAAATAAAATTACACAGAATGCGATTACTACCTCTTGCCAAAATTTCTTGGCTTCAAATTTTTTGAAAATATCGTAAAAAACCTTTAAATGTGCAATTCCTGCAACCGTCATATAAACCTGCAAGGATATTAGGCGCTGATTCAAAGATGTGTTTTTTAAATTATATAGAATTAATAAAAAAACAACAAAAACTAAAATTTGCACTAAAACATAAAGAAAGAATTTTTTTCGTTCGAGCTTAAGTTTTGGAACTCTAGAGCCAATAATCATAAACAATGCATATCCAAATACTAAAAGTAGTAATAGATATAGTAATTGTTCCGCTCCGTTTATATGGTTTATATATTTTTTCATTTATAATATGGTTGATATTCCTAATCTCGTTTTATATTCACTACTGTCCATTGAAAATTTTTGATCTTCCTCATTTAAAAGAACCTCAAAGTTATATTGCACATGAAAGGGTAAAAATAAATTAAAAAAACTATTTAGAAAAGAATGCATCGTCTGATTTTTAAAGTATTTATTTAAATCGTTTGAATTTTTTAAAGGGCCTAGAATAAAATTATATTTTTTCAAATAAATCTCATGATTGCTTTCTAGGGTCGTATTAATTCCCATTATAAAATCTTTTTCAGTCTCATTTACATCACTAACATTTTCAAGTTTGATGTTATTTGAGGTAAAAGTAACTTTTTCTTCAATTATTTCTTGTAAAATTAAAATTATTTCTTCAATATTTTGATTGCTATTTTCCTTTTGTTGCAATAGGGCATAAAACATTTTGACAATTAATTTGTCTGGGATGTTTTTTTCAAAGACTAAAATGGATTTAATAATATCTACAAGACCATCAGCTCTTAAATTTAGAAAGAAGTCGGCCTCATTTTTTTCAATAGCAAGCCTGAATCTAAAAAGCTCATTTTCAATAGGGTTAAAAAAATATCTAGCTTCTTTTTCTTCTTTTTTTCTAATTTTAAATTCTTCAACAGGATTAGAACTCCCACCAGATTGTCTAAAGTTGTGACTAAAGCTTTCCGGTAAAATATCATAAAACCCATCTCTACTAATTTCTATGTTTAGCAGGTCAGAATCGTTGTGGTCTAATGCAATGTTTAATCTGTCCTTACTGTATTTTCTGTAGAACAACCCTTTTGGTTTGATAATAACATCAAAATCGTCGGCTATGTTGTCCTTGAATAGAGCGTCTAATATAAGTTCGGTTTTAATATCAAATGGAGTCAAATGTCTTTGATCTTCAATGATTTTCCTTTTCGTTGTCATGATTTATTTTGGTGTTTTTAAACGGCCTGAAACGACATAAAAATTTCTCCAGTAAGGAGTAGTCAAGTCGGAGATCGTTACCCCGCCTGATAAATTTGAATTTAGGAACTTATTGTTTTTTAAATAAACACCAACATGCGATATTATTTTTTCATCTGTGATTCTAAAAAAGATCAAGTCACCCTCTCTCAAGTGTTTTTTCGATTGAAATCGATCAATGTTTTGATCAAACGCCATTTCAGCGGCGGTTCTCGGGAGCTTATAATTGTAGACTCTTTTAAATAAATGTTGCATTAATGCAGAACAATCAATTCCAGATTTGGTTTCCCCACCAAGCAAATAGCCGGTGCCTTCCCATTCTTTTATAAACATGTAAAGTTTCCCGTCAATAATTTCTTTCTTATCAACTCCTATTTTTTTCGCAAAGTATACCTTGTCTTCCTCTGGTAACGGTTCGTAGATTATGTAATCTTCCTTAGTGCCCACTTGGTCTTGATACAATGTGTCCTGAAAAACCGAAGTCTTCTTTTTAAAAAAACAGCTCGTGAAAAGTATAGTGATTAAAAATAGAATCGTAATTTTTGTTTTCAGCATAAATACGAGATTATTAAATTAAGAGCAATAATAAGGGTATTTATTCAAAAACACAAGAATTAATTAAAAAAAAAGCAATGCAAGTTTTCGATGTTTTTATGAAGTAAATTTTAAATAATAAATAGGCATAATGAAAGGCTTTTAATTTAAAAGATATTATATTTGAATAAAATTTCTATTTTTGGGGAGATTTTATTTGTAGATTTTTCAAATAACTAATACTGATAGATGTTTATTTATTCACAGGTTAAAAAATTTTTTGAATTAAAAATTTTACTTTTTTTTCTAATAGTTTCCATATTGTCATCCTTAGTTATTGCATATAAATATGTTAATGACGAGGAATGTCTTGTTAGTACTTTTGAGGTGGAAGGAGATTCTTTTTTCGCTGGAGATTTAATTGTTTTTTCAGATAATTCTAAGAGTTCTAATTCATGGAGGTGGTATTTTGGAGATAGTACTCAGGTTTCTTTTAGACCAAGAGTGGCACATTCTTTTGATAAGGAAGGTGAATATATTGTGAAGTTGGTTGTTAATAACAATTGTGTGGTCAAAAAAATTATTAAGATAGCACCTAAGAGTTATAGTATAAACAAGAAATTAATACCTAAGATTAATATTCCTTCGCGAGTGATGGAGGGTGATAAAGTAGATTTTAACGATGATACACCGGGTGCTAAATCATGGGAGTGGCGTTTTGGAGATGGTAGCAAAGTGGATTCTTTCGATAAAAATTCTAGTTATGTTTATGATTCTCCAGGTAAGAGAAATGTTTCATTAGTTATCAATGGCGATTATAAGCATGTTGGTTTCAAAGAGATATTTGTTATGCCAAAAAAGGAGTCGGACGAAAAGAGAGAAAAATATAAAAGTGCAATACCGTGGAACCCATTTCAGGGTGTAAAGGATGCTCCAGCGGATGACAAGGAATTAATTAAGGTAGTTAAAGGGCCTGAGATTAAAAATACAGACCGAACTAAATTATTAGAAATTTTTAATTTAATAATACAAGATAGGGTTCCCTATGAAGATTTTACAAAATATTTCTGCACCTATAATCTACCAGCAGTTGTTTATAAAGACAACAAAACGTCATCGCTTAAGGAGTTTTATTATGCTGTAAAAAACAATAAAATAAAGATTAAAGAAGTTACCATTAATAAGGATGCAGATGATTGTATAAAACTTATCATGGTGAGCAAAAAATACAAAAGCTTTTTTTAAAGCAATTACGTTTAATGCTGTCAAATCTTTAAATCAATTTTACAGTATTAATAATTTTATTTTCCTATTTTTGCGAATCATAATTCAATAGAAATTAATTTTATGAGAACTATACAGTTTAGAGAAGCTATTTGTGAAGCGATGAGCGAAGAAATGCGCCGCGATGAAACAATATATTTAATGGGTGAGGAAGTAGCAGAATACAATGGAGCTTACAAAGCTTCAAAGGGAATGCTAGATGAATTCGGACCAAAACGTGTTATCGATACGCCAATTGCAGAATTAGGTTTTGCTGGTATTGCTGTAGGTTCAGCGATGAACGGTTGTCGTCCTATCGTAGAATTTATGACTTTCAACTTTTCATTAGTAGGTATTGATCAGATTATTAATAATGCTGCAAAAATGCGTCAAATGTCTGCTGGTCAGTTTCCAATGCCAATGGTTTTCCGTGGGCCAACTGCTTCAGCCGGACAATTAGGAGCAACGCACTCGCAAGCTTTTGAAAACTGGTTTGCTAACACACCAGGATTAAAAGTTGTAGTTCCATCAACGGTTTATGATGCTAAAGGTTTATTAAAAGCAGCTATTCGTGACAACGATCCAGTTATTTTTATGGAATCGGAACAAATGTATGGCGATAAAGGTGAAGTGCCAGAAGGAGATTATATCATTCCTCTAGGTGTAGCTGATATTAAAAGAGAAGGAACAGATGTAACTATCGTTTCTTTTGGAAAAATTATTAAAGAAGCATTTATTGCTGCAGACGAATTAGCTAAAGAAGGAATTTCTTGTGAAATTATCGACTTAAGAACTGTTCGCCCTATGGATTATGACGCTATTATTAAATCTGTAAAAAAGACAAATCGTCTAGTAGTTCTTGAAGAAGCTTGGCCTTTTGCTTCAGTAGCTTCAGAAATTACTTATATGGTTCAAGAAAGAGCGTTTGATTACTTAGATGCTCCAATTCAAAGAATTACAACAGCTGATACACCAGCGCCTTATTCGCCAACTTTATTAAAAGAATGGTTGCCTAACGCACAGGATGTGATAAAAGCAGTGAAAAAAGTTACATACAAATAAGAAATAACTTATTATATTTGAAGCTTCATCGGTCATTTTCTGATGAAGCTTTTTTTTCTAATATGAAGACAAAAATTTTAATATTCTTTTTATTCCTTTCAGCAACTATTATAGGTCAGACTAAAGTAGGAGGAAAAGTGGTGGATGATTTTGGTGATCCTATAGCTTTTGCAAATGTGGTTTTTAAAAATTCAAAAGAAGGTGTAATTACCGATGAAAACGGAAGTTTCTATTTTGAATCCGCAGAAAATTATTCAACGCTTGTAATTTCTTTTGTAGGATATCAAACAAAAGAGATTAATCTAAAGCCAGGATTAAATAAAGGTTTAAGAATCGAGTTGGTTTACGGAACCGAATTGAAGGAGGTAATTGTTTACACTGGAAAAACCTCGAAGAAAAACAATCCAGCAATAGATATTCTACGAAAAATTTGGGAACGCCGCAGAAAAAACGGACTTCAAATGTTCAAGCAATATCAGTATGATAAATATGAAAAGGTAGAGTTTGATTTGAATACAATCGACTCTGCTTTTATGAACAACAAAGTTTTTAAAGGAATGGAATTTGTTTTCGATCAAATCGATACTTCGAACATTACCGGAAAAACGTTTTTACCAATTTTCATCAATGAAACGCTAAGCGAAATGTATGGTGATAATGAGGCTAAAAAGATTAAGGAAATTACAAAAGCCAATAAGAATTCGGGTTTTGGATCGGGTGATGGTGTAAACGCATTCATAAAAGATTTGTATGCGGATTACGATATTTACAATAATTATTTGAAATTCTTTGATAAGGATTTCGTAAGTCCATTGTCTCGTACAGGAATTAACGTTTACAACTATGTTTTAAATGATAGTATGTTTATCGATGATAAATGGTGCTATAATATTGTTTATTATCCAAGACGAAAAAATGAGCTTACATTTAAAGGTGATTTTTGGGTGAACGATACTACTTTTGCAATTAAGAAAATAAACTTAGAAGCAAGTAAAAGTGCGAATATCAACTGGGTAAAAGAAATTTATATTGAGCAAGAATATGAAGTTTTAAATGATTCTGTTTTCTTGTTAAAGCGTGATTATATGATGTCTGATTTTAGTTTCTCTAAAAAAGAAGAATCTAAAGGAATGTATGGAAAGCGAACCACTTTAGCGAAAAACCATAAATTTGATATTAAGAAAGAAGATAAATTCTATAAGGAAGAAGTTAATTATTACGATAATGAGGTTTATAATCGTTCCAATGACTACTGGGCCGAAAACCGATTTGAAGCGTTAAATAAGAACGAAGAAGGGATTTATAAAATGCTAGACACTTTAAAAGTAGTGCCTCGTTTTAAGCGAATTTATAACTTAGCCTCCATCCTAGGAAGTGGTTATATCGAAATACCTAAGTGGCATATGGACTTTGGTCCAATATTTTCTAGTTTTGGCTATAATGATGTTGAAGGGCAAAGGCTGCGTTTTGGCGGTAGAACTTATTTTGGTCCAAATGATTTATGGAGAGTTCAAGGTTATACGGCTTATGGATTTAAAGATAATAAGTTCAAATATGGTATTTCGGGAAAATGGATGGTCGAAAAGAAAAATAGAGTTATTCTTTCAGCGGGAAATCGTAGGGATGTAGAGCAGATAGGAGTTAGTTTAACTTCATCAAATGATGTTTTAGGGCGAAGCTTTGCATCTTCATCGTTCTTTTCCAGTGGAAAAAACAACAAATTGACTTCAGTTAATTTCACAACGCTTGGTTTCGAAATAGAGCCAGTAAAAAACTTAACTTTTCAATCAAATTTGTCCTACAGAACACTAAAGTCTGCCTCTGATGACTTTAGTTTAGATTATTATACAGACAACACCTATACCACAACAAAAAGTGAGATTAAACAATCTGAACTTAATTTAGTGGCTGAGTTTACACCAAAAAGAAGAACTGTTGGTTATGGTGTAGAACGTACCGAAGTAGATGAGAACTATGCCCGACTATTTTTTAGCTATAGCCAAGGAACGAAAGGTGTTTTGGGTAGTGACTTCGATTATCAGAAATTACAATTTTATTACCGTCAACCTGTTTTAATAGGAGGTTTCGGAAGATTGTTTACTACCGTGGAATTAGGAAAAACATTCGGTCAAGTGCCATTAGGTTTAATGGGTGTGATTCCTGGAAACCAATCGTATTTTATCATCGACAACACTTATAATTTATTGGATTACTACGATTTCGTGTCAGACGAATATGCTTCATTGCACTTTGAACATCACTTCAACGGAAGATTGTTTTCACGAATTCCACTTATCAGAAAATTAAATTGGAGAGAAATTGTAGGAGTCAAAGGAGTATATGGTACTGTTTCAGATGAAAACCGATTAATTAATGCTTCGGGATTAGTATATCGTGCGCCAGAAGATGTTTATTGGGAATATCACGCAGGAGTTGGAAATATCTTCAAAGTCTTGCGTATAGATTTTGCTTGGCGAGGTAGTTATTTAGATATTCCAGATGCTAATAAATTCACAGTAAAAGCTTCTTTCGGATTCTACTTCTAAATTCCTTTAATTTTTGCAAAAGTCTTTTGTTCTAGTGATTTATAATGGTACCTTTGCAACCCTTTATTTAAAATAATAGAAAAAATGACAGCAGATAAAGTTACTACATTTGATGTGTTAATTGAAATTCCAAGAGGAAGCAGAAATAAATACGAATACGATTTTGATTTAAAAAGAATGCGTTTTGACAGAATGTTATTTTCGTCAATGATGTATCCAGCAGATTATGGCTTCGTGCCAGAAACATTAGCATTAGATGGCGATCCATTAGATGTTTTAGTGTTGGTAAACGAACCTACTTTTCCTGGTTGTGTAATGGAAGTGAAACCTATCGGAGTGTTCCATATGGCGGACGAAAAAGGACCAGATGAAAAAATTATCTGTGTACCCGTTTCTGATCCAATCTGGAATACATTAAACGATTTAAGCGATTTAAATCCTCACTTAGTAAAAGAAATTGAACACTTTTTCCAAGTTTATAAAGATTTAGAAAACAAAAAAGTTGATGTTGGAGGTTGGGGAGACGTAAACGAGGCAAAAGAGATCCTTGTGAAATGTATCAACCGTTTTAATGAGATTGAAAATAAACCAGAAGGATTATTTAGCATTAAGTAATTTCTTGATTTATATTTAAAAAAGGCAATATTTGATAAGAATATTGCCTTTTTTGTTTATTTTTGTTAATAGAAGATTAAATCTATTAAACAAAACTAAACAAACTATTTATGGAATCAATGATGATTTATGTGCCAATTGTAATGGCCTTTATCGGTTTGCTTTTTATGTACGCCAAAAGATCTTGGGTATTGAAACAAGATGCCGGAGATGGGAAAATGAAAGAAATTTCAGATTATATCTATGAAGGTGCATTAGCATTCTTAAAAGCAGAATATAAATTACTAACGTTCTTTGTTATCGGAGCAAGTATTGTTTTAGCCGGAATTACTTTTATTCCTGGTGTTAAAACACATTTATTAATAGTTGTGGCTTTTATTTTCGGAGCTATTTTTTCGGCTTGGGCTGGAAACATGGGAATGAAAATTGCAACTAAAACAAATGTAAGAACCACGCAAGCAGCTCGTACTAGTTTGCCACAAGCTCTAAAGGTTTCTTTTGGCGGTGGAACAGTTATGGGATTAGGTGTTGCAGGTTTGGCGGTTCTAGGTTTAACCGCTTTTTTCATTATTTTTTTTCACTTACTTTCTGACGGCGTTTGGAAAGACACAGAAACCATGACAATCGTTCTTGAAACATTAGCTGGATTCTCTCTTGGAGCAGAATCAATCGCTTTGTTTGCAAGAGTTGGTGGCGGAATTTACACTAAAGCAGCAGACGTTGGGGCGGATTTAGTTGGAAAAATTGAAGCAGGTATTCCTGAAGATGATCCTAGAAATCCAGCAACAATTGCAGACAACGTAGGAGATAATGTTGGAGACGTTGCCGGAATGGGTGCCGATTTATTCGGTTCTTATGTAGCAACAGTTTTAGCAGCCATGGTTTTGGGCAATTATGTGATTAAAGATATGGGTGGCAGTTTAAACGATGCTTTTGGAGGAATCGGTCCAATCTTATTACCAATGGCAATCGCTGGTTTCGGAATTCTATTCTCGATCATCGGAACAATGTTGGTGAAAATTTCAAGTGACGATGCTAAAGAAGCGCAGGTTCAAAAAGCATTAAACTTTGGAAACTGGGTTTCTATTGCGCTTACGGCAGTGGCTTGTTTCTTCCTAATTCAGTGGATGTTACCAGAAACAATGAAAATGAGTTTCTTCGGAGAAGGTTTGCAAGAAATTTCTTCACTAAGAGTTTTCTATGCTTCATTAATTGGATTATTTGTGGGTGGAGCTATTTCATCTGTAACAGAATATTATACAGGATTAGGTACAAAACCAGTTTTGGCAATTGTACAAAAATCATCAACTGGTGCAGGAACAAACGTAATCGCTGGTTTAGCTACTGGTATGATTTCGACTTTTCCAACAGTTATTTTATTCGCAGCGGCAATCTGGTCAACCTATGCTTTAGCTGGGTTCTACGGGGTTGCGCTTGCCGCTTCGGCAATGATGGCAACTACAGCTATGCAATTAGCAATTGATGCTTTCGGACCTATTGCTGATAATGCAGGAGGAATCGCTGAAATGAGTGAATTGCCAAAAGAAGTTCGTACAAGAACAGATATTTTAGACTCAGTTGGTAACACAACTGCAGCAACGGGGAAAGGTTTTGCAATTGCTTCGGCTGCTTTAACTTCATTAGCCTTATTTGCTGCTTATGTAACATTTACAGGAATTGACGGTATTAATATATTTAAAGCGCCTGTATTAGCAATGTTATTTATTGGTGGAATGGTTCCGGTAGTATTCTCTGCTTTAGCAATGAATTCTGTAGGAAAGGCCGCAATGGATATGGTGTATGAAGTACGTCGTCAGTTTAAAGAAATTCCAGGAATTATGGAAGGAACGGCAAAACCTGAATATGGTAAATGTGTTGAAATTTCTACAAAAGCCGCTTTACGCGAAATGATGTTGCCAGGTATTTTGACAATTGGTTTCCCAATAGCAATTGTTCTTTTAGGTAAATTAGTTTATGGAGATAATAATCAATTAGTAGCTGAAATGTTAGGTGGTTATATGGCTGGAGTTACCGTTTCGGGTGTGCTTTGGGCAATATTTCAAAACAATGCAGGTGGTGCTTGGGATAATGCTAAGAAATCATTTGAAGCAGGTGTGTTAATTAACGGTGAAATGACGTTCAAAGGTTCAGACGCACACAAAGCTGCTGTAACTGGTGATACAGTCGGAGATCCATTCAAAGACACTTCTGGGCCGTCAATGAACATCTTAATTAAGTTAACGTGTTTAATTGGTTTAGTAATTGCTCCAATTTTAGGAGGTCATGCGGATACGAATAGTAAAGAATTAGGTTTGTTGCATACAGAAATGGTTTGCAAAGAAGGAAAATGTGATTTGTCAAAGTGTGCTACAATGTCAAAAGACGAATGTGCAAAAATGTGTGAAGCAAACGGGTGTTCAGATGCGTGCAAAGAAAATTGCATGGCACAATATGACGAAAGCGGAAAATTTATTGGTGAAGCAAAAGCCCACGTTCATGGACCAAACTGCAACCACGACAAAGCTGAAATTATTGATTTTAGAGTGGATAAAGTTAAAGAAGCCAACGGTAATGTAAAAGCAAAAGTTACTTTAACAACTATCGTAAATGGCAAAGAAGTTACAGAAGAAAAAAGTTTTGAAGGCAATGATTTAGAAGTGGAAGCTAAAATTGCGGCACTTGGTAAATAGACCTTCTGATAGTAGATATTTTAAACCGTGCAGTAATGTGCGGTTTTTTTTATAAAGTTTGTGCTTAACCTTTTGCTTCCCAAATCCTTTCTCGTCTTTAAATCAAGAGTAATGAAGGAAGTTAGAGGCGTTTTTCTAATAAAATTCAAGTTTAATTTAGGTGGTAAAAAATTTAAATGAATTCAAACTGTTTAAAATAAATGTAACTTTAAAAAGGTAAACGAAACTTGATTTTCTTGAAATAATCATAAAATACATAAACTTAATCGCAGTAAATAAAGAAATTACTCCATTGGAATATGTTATTAACGTTTTCAAATTTAGTTGTTTATTGAAGAAATAAATATCGACTAATGACGAAAAGAAGAGATTTTTTAAAAACAGCAACGTTAGCGTCCGCAGGATTAGCCTTTCAAGCTTCTGTCGGTAAATCTGAAAAAAAGGAAGTTCAAATCTATTCAGGGAAAGTTAATAAACCAATTGTGCTTTCTACTTGGCGTTTTGATGTCGAAGCCAATGTTGCAGCTTGGCAAGTTTTGAAAAATAAAGGAAGCGCTTTAGATGCTTTAGAAGCAGGAGTGAAAATTCCGGAAGGAAATCCAGAGGAAAGAAGTGTTGTTTATGGGGGTCGTCCAGATAGAGATAGTTACATTAGACGCTTGCATTATGGATGAATTCTCAAATGTTGGTTCGGTAGCTTGCTTGGAATATATCAAACATCCCATTTCCGTTGCAAGATTAGTCATGGAAAAATCACCACATGTTATGTTAGTTGGTGAAGGTGCTCTGCAGTTTGCATTGGAAAGTGGATTTAAAAAAGAAAACTTACTGACTGAAGAGTCCGAAAAAGAATGGAAAGAGTGGAAAGAGTGGTTGAAAACTAGTGAATATCTGCCTAAAGCGAACATCGAAAATCGCGACACTATCGGAATGATTGCTTTGGACGCTCACGGAAATTTATCTGGTGCTTGCACAACCAGCGGAATGGCTTTTAAAATGCATGGAAGAGTGGGTGATTCTCCAATTATTGGTGCAGGATTATTTGTGGATAACGAGATTGGTGCCGCAACCGCAACAGGTGACGGTGAAGAAGTAGTTCGAGTTGTAGGCTGTCATTTGGTGGTGGAATTAATGCGTCAAGACAAATCACCACAAAAAGCTTGTGAAGAGGCTGTAAATCGGATTGTAAAAAAGATTAAACTTCGCGGAAAAGAATTAAAGGATATTCAAGTTGGATTTATCGCGTTGAATAAAAACGGTGAATATGGCGCATATTGTATACAAGGAGGTTTCAACTATGCCGTTCATGATACATCAGGAAACCGATTAATTGATGCTACTTATCATTTGAAATAATGAAAAAACTTGAAATCGCTTGTCTTAATTTAGAATCAGCGCTAATTGCTCAGGAAAATGGAGCGGATAGAGTAGAACTATGTGCGGACATTCATCTTGGTGGAACTACGCCAACTACTGAAGTTGTTCAGAAGGCCAAAAATAATTTAAGTATTGATATTTGTATAATGATTCGACCAAAGGGTGGTGATTTTGTTTATTCTGACTTGGAATTTCAGCAGATGAAAGATGCTGTTTTAAAAATAAAACCCATCGGAGTTGATGGTTTCGTTTTTGGAATTTTAAACGAAGACAATCTCATTAATATCAAGCAAAATGTTGAATTAGTAAATTTAGCATATCCAATTCCTTGTACTTTTCATCGTGCTCTTGATGAAGTTGAAAATTATAAAACAGCTTTGGAAGATGTAATTACGTGTGGCTTTTCGACCATTTTGACATCAGGAACCTTTTCAAATGTTACGAAAGGTGCAGAAGTGTTGAGAAATCTAGTGCTTCAGGCGGTAAATAGAATTACTATTATGCCTGGTGGTGGTTTACGCTCAACAAACATTTCGGAATTAGATAAAATAGTGAAGGCAGATTTCTATCATTCGTCCGCAATAACAGACAGGACAGAAATAGCAAATTCCGAAGAAATTATGAAACTTAAAAAGAAACTTTCAATTTATTAAATTCTAACACGATTCCGAAACTTAAGGCCAGTATAACAAAAATACGAAATAAAAAAAACGCCTCAATTTAGATTGGGGCGTTTTGTATTTCTAGAATAAACCGTTTATTTCGGCATCAATTCGATTAATGATATCTCCTAAATCTTCTGGATTGTTTACAAAATCAATGTTGTCGACGTCAATGATTAATAAGTTTCCTTTGTCATAAGTTGAAGCCCATGCTTCATAACGTTCATTTAATCGGCTTAAATAATCAATCGAAATTGAGTTTTCATAATCTCTTCCTCTTTTGTGAATTTGGCTCACTAAATTCGGAATAGAACTTCTCAAATAAATCAATAAATCTGGAGCACCAACTAGGCTTTCCATCAATTCAAACAATGAAGTATAGTTGTTGTAATCTCTATTTGCCATCAATCCCATAGCATGCAAGTTGGGCGCAAAAATATGTGCATCTTCATAAATTGTTCGATCTTGAATAATGTTTTTGCCGCTTTCGCGAATTTGCAAAACTTGACGAAAACGACTGTTCAAGAAATAAATCTGAAGATTAAAACTCCAACGTTCCATTTGGTGGTAAAAGTCATCCAAATACGGATTGTCAACAACATCTTCATAATGCGGTTCCCATTTAAAATGTTTAGCTAATAATTTTGTTAGCGTTGTTTTCCCAGCTCCGATATTTCCTGCTACTGCTATGTGCATTATGGTAAAATTATTTTATAATTAGTAATTTCATTTTGCGTAAAAATAGCTAAAATTCCATCGGCAAAGAAAAAATTTTCAACCAAATTTGTAGCAATTTTAATTTTATGTGCTTGCTTTATTTTTATTTCGTAATAATACAATTGATTCTCAAAACGGTAAAGGGCAACTTGCTCATTAATTAATTGAATCGTTTCAAAAGTTGGAAAAACTCCTAAGCTTTCAATCGTACCGTAAATTGAAATAGAATAAAAATTATTGGTACTATCAAACCAATAAAAGTGAGTGTAAGTGGAATGATATTTCGTTACAGGATGGTCCAAAGTCGTCGAAATCGATTTAGTAGCTCCAGTTGTCAAGGAATAAAGTCCGATTTTTGAAGTAATTCCATCATAAATCCACAATTGATTTTGGGAAGACAACGCTACAGCTTCTGCGTTTATCGGATTGTTTTGTAAGTTGAAATCTATTTTTTTAATTTCATTGAATTGATTGTCTAATAAAACAACCGAATTGAAATTCTTATAAAAAACGACAATTTGCAACGGATTTTGAAAATCTACTTTTGTAATTTTTCCCAAACTTACATTTTTATATTCGAAATTTTGATCTTTATTCGTTTTAGAAAGTACATTTTCTTTCAGACTATAAAAATTTTGTTGGTTATCAAATCCCAAGAACGTTTCTGTTGGTAAATTAATACTATTTGTTTTTGCTGCTAAAATAGGTTGCTGCGAAAAAGCGATCTTTCCCATAAAAAAAGCAAAAAACAGTAAGGCAATACTTTTTTGAAACATAGTTTAAACCATTTTGATTTTCAAGTGTCTAATATACTACAATAACAGAAGATTGCTCAATAAATTGTGTAACAAATTAAACGTTTGAGAGTCTATATAAGTAACTATTTATTCCAATACAATGAGAAAATTAATATTAGCTTCAATTTTGCTGGTTTCCGGCTTCATTCAGGCGCAAGAGTTTCAAGGATTAGCAGTTTATGAATCAAAAACAAGTACGGCAGATATTACAAAAGCTTTTAGCGGCAACCGTGATATTACACCCGAAATGCAAAAGCAAATAGAAGAGCGAATGAGAAAAATGTTTGAAAAAACGTTTATTCTTAATTTCGATAAAACAGCTTCCATATGTAAAGAAGAAGAAAAGTTAGATGCACCGGGTCAACAAGGTGGCGGCAGAATGATGTCGTCTATGATGGGCGGTGGCGGCACGCATTATAAAAATGTAAAAGAAAAACAGTTTTCGGTAGATAAAGAATTTTTCGGAAAAGAGTTTGTTGTAAAAGATTCTTTGCCAAAATATGACTGGAAATTAGAAGGCGAATCAAAACAAATTGGAAGTTATACCTGTTTCAAAGCCACAGCTGTAGTTAAAGTAAGTGCCTCTGATTTTAGGAATTTCAGACCTAGAAATCGCGATAAAAAAGAGACTGATAAAAAAGTTGAAACCGTAAAAGACACTACTAAAACATCAAAAACTAATTTCACTGAAGATTGGGAAATGCCTAAAGAAAATACCATCACAGCTTGGTATTGTCCAGAAATACCAATTAATCAAGGGCCAGAAAATTACTGGGGTTTACCGGGTTTAATTTTAGAAGTAAACGATGGTAAAACAGTGATGTTGTGTACAAAAGTTGTTATGAATTCGAAAGAAAAAGTGGCGATTAAACCTGTTGGAAAAGGAAAACAAGTGACTCAAAAAGAATACGATGAGATTGTGAAAAAGAAAACGGAAGAGATGATGGAAATGAATTCAGGGCCAAATGGCCAACGCTCTATTAGATTCAATCGTTAATTTTTGAAATTATAATGAAGAAAATACTTTTACTATTGATACTGGCAATTTCATCGAGTGCCTTTTCTCAAAATATTCGTTTTGAAGGAGCAATTAAAGATTCTACGGGTACCGGGTTAGATATGGCAAACGTAATGGCGGTGAATCAACAAACCAAAGCTATGGACGCTTATGCTATTACAAATGAAGCGGGAAAATTCGTACTAAATTTAAAAGCAAATACAGCTTATACGATTAAAGCGAGTTACATCGGATTTCAATCGTATGAGAAATCGGTCACTACAACGACTTCAAATATGAATTTTCCGATTGTTTTAAAGGAAGGAACGCAATTGAAAAATGTTGAAGTGGTTTATGAAATGCCGGTTACAATTTCAGGTGATACCATAATTTATAATTCGGATTCGTTTACAAATGGAACAGAGCGAAAATTAGAAGATGTTTTGAAAAAATTGCCAGGTGTTGAAGTGAATAAAGATGGTGAAATTGAAATTGAAGGGAAACGAGTTCAAAAAGTAATGATTGAAGGAAAAGATTTTTTTGATGGGGACACCAAATTAGCTACAAAAAACATTCCAGCAGATGCTTTAGATAAAATTCAGATTTTACGAAATTATAATGAAGTTTCTAATCTAAAAGGATTGGACAATAACGAAGAAAACATTGCAATAAATATCAAATTAAAAGAAGGTAAAAAGAACTTTTGGTTTGGAGACTTAACAGCAGGAGTTGGTGTTGGACACAAAGAAGAACGTTACATTATCAATCCGAAATTGTTCTTTTATAGCCCGAAATACAGTTTGAATATTATAGCAAATAAAAATAATATTGGCGAATTACCTCTGACGGCTCAAGATTATTTCAAATTTACGGGTGGTTTTAAAAACATGATGCGAAAAGGCGGTTCTTCCTTTAATGTTGTTTCAAATGATCTTGGAATTTTAGGACTTCGTAACAATCAAGCCGCTAATATTGAATCCGATTTTGGAGCGGCAAACTTCAGTTTTAATCCTTCAAAAGCTTGGACATTGAGTGGTTTTGGAATTCTGCTAGGAAACAAAACAGAAATTGAAACTACTAACACTTCAAATCGTACGGATAATTTGCCTGATGGAACTACGCAAACGATTACAGAAAAAAGAGAAGATTTCACAAGACAAAAAAATAAATTGGCTTTGTTGAAATTGAGTTCAAGTTATGTTCCTTCTGCAAAAGTCCATTTTGACTACGATGCTTTGATAAAGTTATCTGACCAAAAAGAAAATTCAAGCGTTTATTCTACTTTGTTAGATGATATTTATACGAACAAAAAGCAAAATCCATTTTCGATTAATCAGAACTTAAATTACTATTATACTTTAAATGATAAAAATGTTTTTTCTGCGGAGTTTCAACATATTTATCAAGAAGAAGATCCGTTTTATAATGCAAATTTAGAAACTCAACCTTTCGTTTTATCGGGATATGATGGTTCGCAATTGCGTGATGATGTGAATCAGCAACGTTTCGTGAAAACGAATAAATTAGACGCTAAAATCGATTATTATTATATGGTAACGCCAAAAAGCAACATTAATTTGACTTTAGGAAATACGTATTCGTACCAAAATTTTGATTCTTCTATTTTTCAAATGTTAGATAACGGAACACAAAATGATTTAACTTCGGTCGAAAATTCAAATAATGTAGATTATGCTTTTAATGATGTATTCCTTGGAGTTCATTATAAGTTTTTGAAAGGTAAATTCACCTTCAATCCTGGATTTAGTGTGCATCAATACAATATGATTGATGGACAACTGGGGACTTCGAACAAAAAATCGTTTACACGAATTTTACCAGATGTTTATGCGTTGTGGCAAATTAAAAAATCACAAACCTTGACTTATAATTATTCGTTAACAAATAATTTTACAGATATTAATAAATTAGCTGAAGGTTACGTATTTTCGAATTACAACAGTTTATTTAGCGGGAATCGTAACTTAGAAAATTCAACTTCTCAAGTGCATTCATTACGTTTCTTCAAATATAATATGTTTAATTTTGAAAATATATTTGCAAATATTTCGTATTCAAAACAAGTCGATGGAATTAAAAATAAATCGTTATTAACAGGTGTAAATCAAGTTTCGACAGCGGTGAATATGAATTCTAATTTTGCTGATGAATCGCTTTCTGGAAGTGGAAATTATGGTCGTTCGTTTGCAAAATATTACAAAGCAAATGTAAGAGCGAGTTTTAACTGGAATAAATACAATAATATTCGAGTTTATCCTGACGGCGATTTAGATCCAAATAACAATCCAACAAAAAATCAAACTACAGAATCATTTAATCAAAGTTATAATGTTGGATTTTCTACCAATTATAAAACAATACCAAATCTTGGATTATCTTATACATATTCGATCAGCGATAATTTCTCAGACACAATATATACTGATAGTCCGGCGTTAACTTTAGAATACTATTTTTTAGAAGCATTTTCGTTTACTTCGGAATATAATTTTTATCGCAATTACAACAAATCAAAAACTATCAATAGTGAGTATGATTTCTTGACGGCTAATTTAATGTATAAAAAGAAGAGTAGTAAGTGGGAATGGAAATTATCAGGGACTAATTTGTTGAATACGAAATCGTTAGATACAAGTAGTTTTAGTCAATTAGGAGGAACAAGTAACTTCTCAAGTTATATAGTACAACCAAGATATATTATAATTGGTTTAAAATATAGTCTATAAAGAAACTTATTTCCGTTTCTGTTTTAATGCTTTAAATGAAAGTAGTACTTTTGCAAAAGTTTTCACATAAGTGAGAATTATATAATCTTATTTTAAATATTTAATCATGAAAAAAATCATTCTTGGGTTGGCAATTTTTGCTTTTAGTTTTGCAAACGCACAAGCTCCTTTAGAAACAGGAGGAATTCAATTAAATGCTGGATTCGGATCTTCAAACTGGGGAACTCCAGTATATGTGGGACTTGACTTTGGTGTAGTGGAGAATTTTACTCTTGGTGCTGAGTTGTCTTATCAATCTTACAACCAAAACGGCGGTCCGTATGATTATAAAAGTACAATTTACGGAATTCAGGTAAACGGAAATTACCATTTCAACGAATTGTTAAATATTCCAAGTAAATGGGATGTTTATGGAGGAGCTAACATAAATTATTACAGCTGGACTACAAAGTATGATGGTGTTAAAGTAACTAACTATAGTGATTCTGACGATTTCGGATTAGGATTACAAATTGGAGGTCGTTACTTCTTTACTGATAATTTCGGTATTAACTTACAATTAGGTGGAGGTAATGTTACTAGCGGTGCAAAACTAGGAATTACTTATAAATTCTAATTTTATCTAATATAAAAAGGAGTCATTTCTATCTTGAAATGACTCCTTTTTTTGTTTGTAACAATTTGCTATTTGAAAAAAAACCTCAATCCAAATGAATTACGGTTTTCTAAAAAGTTGTTTTTATTCGATTTCAGTTTCTTTATACAAGAAATAATTCCCGAAGTATTAGATTTTAAAAGCAGCTTTTACTTGATCTACATAATCTAGCTTTTCCCAAGTAAACAATTCAACTGTTAATGTTTTTTCTTCACCATTTGGTGTTCTAAAAGTTTTTGTCACGGTTTCTGGAGTTCTTCCCATGTGTCCGTAAGCAGCAGTTTCGCTGTAAATAGGATTTCTTAACTTTAAACGTTGTTCAATAAAGTAAGGGCGCATATCAAAAATGCTTTCTACTACTTTACTAATTTCGCCGTCAGTCATATTTACTTTAGAAGTTCCATAAGTATTAACGTTGATTGATGTTGGTTCAGCTACACCAATTGCATAAGAAACTTGTACTAAAATTTCTTCAGCTACACCAGCAGCTACCAAGTTTTTAGCAATATGACGTGTTGCGTAAGCTGCAGAACGGTCCACTTTCGATGGGTCTTTTCCTGAGAAAGCACCGCCACCATGAGCTCCTTTTCCGCCATAAGTATCTACGATAATCTTTCTTCCTGTTAAACCAGTATCACCATGAGGTCCTCCAATCACGAATTTCCCTGTTGGATTAATGTGGTATTTAATAGCGTCATTAAACAAATGGGCATACTGAGGATTTTTAGCAATTACTCTTGGAATCAAAATAGAAATAATATCTTTTTTAATTTTAGCTAACATCGTTGGTTCGTCAGCAAAATCATCATGTTGCGTTGAAACTACAATAGCATCAATACGAACTGGTTTGTTATCATCCGAATATTCTAAAGTCACTTGCGATTTAGCATCCGGACGTAAATAAGTGATTTCCTTATTTTCTCTTCTTAAATCTGCTAAATCTTGTAATAATTGGTGCGAAAGTTTCAAAGCCAAAGGCATAAATTCTGCCGTTTCATTCGTAGCGTAACCAAACATCATTCCTTGGTCACCCGCTCCTTGTTCTTCTTTGTTTACTTTGTCAACACCTTGATTGATGTCTGCAGATTGTTCGTGGATTGCAGATAAAACACCACACGAATTTGCTTCAAACATATATTCACTCTTTGTATAACCAATTTTCTTGATTACATCACGAGCAATAGTTTGTACATCTAAATAAGTTTTTGATTTTACTTCTCCTGCTAAAATCACTTGTCCTGTCGTAACTAATGTTTCACAAGCTACTTTTGATTCAGGGTCGAAAGCTAAAAAGTTGTCAATTAATGCGTCACTGATTTGATCAGCTATTTTGTCTGGATGTCCTTCACTTACAGATTCAGACGTAAATAAGTATGCCATTTTTTATAAAATTAAATAATTATAAATATGGAAAAGTCAAAAAGATAAAAGTCGCGAAAAAGTACTAAAAGGAAGTGTTCCTGCTTTAGCATTTTTTTAACGAGGTTGCAATCAGTTCAAATTTTTCCTCTAAATTCTTTGCAAATGTATGAAATGAATTTGAATTCCAATTAGTTGTTAACTTTTATTTATTGTTTGCGGCGTCAAGAGTGTAAGATTGGATAAAATCTTTTTAAGTGTGCAAGCGATGAGCGAATTTCTGAAATTAAAAAAATTAAGTTAAAATTCCAGAAAATAGTACTTTAAGTAAGATTAGGTTTTATCTTTGTTTTACTAAAAATGAAATGACATGAATTTAATAGTATGTAATATTTGTTGTAAGCTGTGGAAATTTCCACGGAGGACTTCTATTGCATAATTTTTAAATTTTAAAAAATATGAATGAAACCTCTGCTTTTTGTAGAGGTTTTTTTGTTTTAGATTAATATGAATACTATGAAAAGTAAAAACGCTATAAGTCAAGTTTTGTTTAATAGAAATAGGTTAGATAAAGGAGCGCCACTTATAAAAGCGAAAGTTGAAATTTGGATAGAAGATTTGTTTTCTTGGTTGTTTTATGGACATGGACAATGCGAATCAATTGAGTTGTTTGAACAAAAAGAGCAAAAACTGAACTCAGATTTACAGTTTTTCATAACTCAAGTTGGTATTGAAAACGACTTAGAATTAGCTAACTCATTCTTTGAGGATTTGTTAGCTATCTACAATGATTTATTAGCAGATTTAGATGCTATTTTGGAGTTTGATCCAGCGGCAAAATCAAAAGATGAAGTTATGTTGGCCTATCCTGGTTTTTTTGCTATCACAGTTTATCGAATTGCTAATAATCTTTGGAATAAAAAAATAGCGATTTTACCACGAGTTATTTCAGAATATGCACATGGAAAAACAGGTGTTGATATTCATCCTGGCGCAACTATTGGGAAACGATTTTTCATAGATCATGGAACAGGAATCGTGATTGGCGAAACGGCAATAATCGGTGATGAGGTAAAAATTTATCAAGGAGTAACATTAGGTGCATTAAGTGTAAGCAAAGACAAAGCAGAAGTAAAAAGACATCCTACAATAGAAAACAACGTTATAATTTATGCGAATGCAACTATTTTAGGTGGAAATACAGTTATCGGAAGAGATTCGGTAATTGGTGGAAACGTTTGGTTAACGGATTCTATTCCCGCGCAAACATTAGTGTATCACAAGAGTGAAATAAGTGTAAGATCAAAAAATAATTTTCCAGAACCTATAAATTTTAGTATATAATTGATAAAAATAAATTGATATGAAAGCACATAATATTTTAGAAACAATCGGTAAAACGCCAGTCGTTAAGATCAATCGAATGTTTGGTCCAAATAAAAATGTTTGGATTAAGCTTGAAAAAACAAATCCAGGAGGAAGTATTAAAGATCGTATCGCATTAGAGATGATTGAAGATGCCGAAGCACGAGGGATTTTAAATAAAGACAGTGTTATAATTGAGCCGACTTCCGGTAATACTGGAATAGGTCTGGCTTTAGTTGCTGCTGTAAAAGGGTATAAAGTAATTTTGGTTATGCCGGAATCAATGAGCGTTGAGCGAAGAAAATTAATGGAAGTTTATGGAGCTAAGTTTGAGCTAACACCTCGTGAAAAAGGAATGAAAGGAGCTATTGAGAAAGCAGCTGAATTAGTAAGCGAAATTCCAAATGCATGGTCGCCTTCCCAGTTTGATAATCCTGCAAATATTGAAGCGCATAAGAAAACAACTGCACTCGAAATTATTGAAGATTTTCCGGAAGGGATAGATTATATAATCACGGGTGTTGGAACTGGTGGTCATATTACAGGAGTTGCAGAAATTGTCAAAAAGAAATTTCCAAACCTAAAAGTAATTGCAGTTGAGCCAGAATTATCTTCTGTTTTGAGTGGTGGAGCGCCTGGACCACATCCATTACAAGGTATTGGTGCTGGTTTTGTGCCAAAAAATTATCATTCTAGTTTAATTGACGAAGTCATAACGGTTTCGAAAGACGATTCTTATGCATTTGCTAAGAATAGCGCTTTAAAAGAAGGAATTTTTGTTGGCGTTTCTACTGGAGCTTCATTAGCGGCTGTGGCAAAAAAAGTACAATCTTTGCCGGATGATGCTGTAATTCTGACGTTTAACTACGATACAGGAGAACGTTATTTATCTGTTGAGGGTTTGTATTAGTAATTGTAAACCAATGTTTTATTTTCATTTAAAATCCTTTAATTCAGTTTTTTACTCTATATTTTTGTTTAAAATTAGTAAAATTTAGAAAATTGATCTATTTATTTTTTTATAACAGAAAATAAATCTAATTTTGACCCATCAAATAAAAACAAAGAGATTATGAAATTTACAATGTGCAATATGTGTATGATGATGTGGAAGCAACCGCAGAGGAAACCTATTGTGTAATTTCTAATTATAAACATACACTTTAACCTCTGCCAAAAGCAGGGGTTTTTTTATTTCTAAAAAATGTAAAATATGAAAGTAGCAATTTATAATCCAAGACGAAGTTGTCGAATGTGTAGCCAGTAAGAATACATTCAAAAAAAATTAAAAAAATTACAAAAATCTTAAAAATTAAATAAAATGAGCACAAATAAATTTGCAACAAACGCATTACACGCAGGACACGATGTTACTAATAATGGTGGAACAAGAGCCGTTCCAATTTATCAAACGTCATCGTATGTATTTAATAATTCAGATCACGCTTCAAATCTTTTCAGCCTTTCAGAACCGGGTTATATTTATACAAGATTAAATAACCCAACAAATGATGTTCTTGAACAACGATTAGCCAAGTTAGAAGGTGGAATCGGAGCTGTAGTTACCGCTTCAGGATCTTCGGCAATTGCAACCACTTTGTTAACCTTATTAAAAGCGGGCGATCACATTGTGGCTTCGAATAGTTTATATGGCGGAACTTACAATTTACTAAATGTAACGTTACCAAGATTAGGAATTACTACAACATTCGTTGATCCGTCAGACGCTGAAAATTTCTTAAAAGCTTCGAAAGAAAACACAAGAGTCTTCTTTGCAGAAAGTCTAGGAAATCCAAAATTAGATGTATTGGATTTAAAAGCGATTTCAAAAATAGCACAAACTTATAAAGTGCCATTTATTGTAGATAATACGGTTGCGACTCCTTATTTATTAAATCCAATTGAACACGGAGCAGATATCGTAATTCACTCCTTAACAAAATATATTAGTGGAAATGGAACTTCGCTTGGAGGAGCTATTATCGATGCTGGAAATTTCGATTGGAGTAACGGAAAATTTCCTGAATTTACAGAACCTTCCGCAGGATATCACGGTTTAAAATATTACGAAGTTTTAGGAGCTTCTTCTTTCATTGCAAAAGT
Organism: Flavobacterium ardleyense; assembly: GCF_042686085.1. Classification (GTDB taxonomy): domain Bacteria; phylum Bacteroidota; class Bacteroidia; order Flavobacteriales; family Flavobacteriaceae; genus Flavobacterium; species Flavobacterium ardleyense. Next base: position 49,192 of record NZ_JBHUOL010000011.1, on the reverse strand, counting down.
TAGAATCGAAGGTTTACGCGATTTAGGAGCATCATTAAGTCCTTTTAATGCTTTCCAAATTATCCAAGGTTTAGAAACTTTAGCCATTCGAATTAAAAAACACAGTGAAAATGCGTTGGAATTAGCAAAATGGTTGCAAAACCAAAGTGAAGTCGCTTGGGTGAATTATCCCGGATTAACTTCTTCGAAATATTATGATTTGGCCCAACACTATTTACCAGAAGGACAAAGTGGTGTAGTAACATTTGGTTTAAAAAGTGGTTTTGAAGGTGCGAAAAAAGTAGCAGATGGCACAAAATTATTCGCTCTTGTAGCTAATATTGGCGATACCAAATCTTTGATTATTCATCCGGCAAGTACAACGCACCAACAATTATCGGAAGCTCAACAAATTTCAACAGGTGTTTCTAAAGATTTAATTCGTTTATCAGTTGGATTGGAAGATGTGGAAGATTTAAAAGCCGATTTAAAAGCAGTTTTCGCAAAAATTGCGGTTCAAAATATAGTTTAGTTTTTTGGTTTGAAGACTGCCGTTAGTTTTTCTAAAGGCAGTGTTTTTTAAAAAAGAAGTATGAGTGCGATTCAAAAAATAATATTCGAAGATTTTCCATTACGAAATGGAGTAGTGCAATCCAACATTATGTTGTCTTATCAATTGTTTGGTCAGCCGATTGGAACTGCTCCTTTGGTTTTGGTAAACCACGCTTTAACGGGAAATTCGCAAGTGACAGGTGAAAACGGTTGGTGGAAATCATTAATTGGCGAAAATAAAACCATCGATACCAATAAATGTACAATTTTAGCTTTTAATATTCCAGGAAACGGGTATCAAGACGAAGAAAATCAAGTTGAAAATTACAAGGATTTCACAACGTATGATATTGCAAATTTATTTTGGAAAGGAATCGATTCGTTAAAAATTATTCAAGTTTTCGCAGTTATTGGCGGAAGTTTAGGCGGATCAATAGCTTGGGAAATGGCATTCATCCGACCAAATACTATTGAGAATTTAATTCCGGTTGCTACAAGTTGGAAAGCTTCCGATTGGTTGATTGGAAATGTATTAATTCAAGATTTAATCCTTAATAATTCCAAAAACCCAATTCACGATGCCCGAATCCACGCAATGCTTTTATACCGAACGCCCGAATCTTTTCAAAAAAAATTCAATTCAAAATTACAAAATGAAAACGGAATGTTTCAAGTCGAAAGTTGGTTGTTGCATCACGGCGAAAAATTGCAAAATCGATTTCAACTTTCAGGCTATAAATTGATGAATCATTTGTTGAAAACCACGAATTGCTTCAAGCCATTAAATCAGTCGGACGTTTTACGAAGTCTTACTTCAAACATTCATCTCGTTAGCGTTGATAGCGATTATTTTTTTACGGCTAACGAAATAAAAACGGCTTTTCTTGAAATAAAAACGGAAAAGAATAATGTGTTTTATCACGAAATTAAATCCATTCACGGACACGATGCTTTTCTAATGGAATACGAACAATTGAACACCATTCTTACTCCAATATTTAATTAAAAAATAAAATCTAAAAAAATGAAATCGCTCACGAGACTATTTGCGGAAGCAAAATCCAATAAAAAAGCGATACCATTTTTTACCTCTAAAAAATAAAATTACAACAAATGAAAATACTAAAATTTGGCGGAAAATCGCTAGCAAACGGCGAAGGATTACAAAAAGTAATTCAAACGATTGCTCAGAAATATTTTAACAACGAAGCCATTACAGTTGTGGTTTCGGCAAGAGGAAATGCAACCGATGAATTATTGATTCTATTAAAAAAAGCACAAGCAAATATCGAATTTAAATCAGATTTTGAACAATTCAAAACATACCAGTTGGAAGGTTTGAAAGCTAATATTTTCGAAGAAGAATTTTTAATTTTACATAAATTATTTGAAGGCGTCTCGCTTTTAGGCGATTATAGCGAGAAAATAAGTGACCAAGTAATTGCTTTTGGTGAAATTCTATCTGCAAAATACATCGCACACTTTTTAAACGAAAACAGCATAAAAGCTCAATTTACCGATACACGTCAATTAATCAAAACCGATGATAATTTCGGAGATGCACAACCACTCGAAGGAATTTCTAAACAAAATGTAATCACATATTTTGAGAATAATCAAGATAAAATCAATATTGTTACTGGTTTTATTGGTTCAAATTTGCATAATGAAACCACGACTTTAGGAAGAAATGGAAGTAATTATACGGCTTCATTACTAGCGAATTATTTGGATGCCGAAGAATTTCAGAATTACACAAACGTTGACGGAATTTTTACCGCCAATCCAGATTTAGTTGCCGATGCGAAAAAAATCGAGCGACTATCTTTTAATGAAGCGAATGAATTAGCTACTTTCGGAACACAGATTCTGCACGCTAAAACGATTATTCCGTTGGTGGAAAAAAATATCCCTTTGCGAATTCTAAACACGTTCAACACTGAAAGTAATGGAACGTTAATCACTTCCGAACAAACTAATGAAGGTATTAAGTCGCTTTCAGTGCTAACAAATGTTTCGCTGATAAATTTAGAAGGAAGAGGTTTGCTAGGTAAAACGGGAGTTGATGCAAGAATTTTTAGAGTGTTGGCCGAAAACGATATTAGTGTGAGTATTATTTCGCAAGGTTCATCAGAAAGAGGAATCGGTTTGGTTGTGAATTCTGATAAATCGGCAAAAGCTTTAGCCGGTTTAAAAAAGGAATTTGAAACTGATTTTTATACGAAAGACGTGCATAACATTTCGGTTAACGATACAATCGCTGTGATTTCAATTATTGGACAAGATTTAACGAATTTCCACAAATCGTACAATGCTTTAATTCGAAATAAAATCACGCCAATCCTTGTCAATAATACAATTACCGGAAGAAATATCAGTTTGGTAATTCATCAAGACGAGTTTAAAAGAGCTTTAAATGTAATTCACGGAGAAATTTTCGGAGTAGCAAAAAAAGTAAATATTGCTATTTTCGGACACGGAACTGTAGGTGGAACATTAATCGAACAAATTTTAGCTTCTGCAAAAAATATTGAGACTAAAAAAGGCATCAGATTGAATATTTTCGCCATTGCAAATTCTAAAAAAGTGTTGTTAAATAAGTCCGGAATAAATCACGATTGGAAAATTGCTTTAGAAAATGAAGTTCAAAATTATTCCATTGATGAGGTTATTTCTTATGCAAAAGAACATCATTTGGAGAATTTAATTGCAATTGATAATACCGCAAGCAAGGTTTTTGTAAGCAATTATATTCCCTTAGCAGAAAATGGATTCGATTTAATTTCGTCTAATAAAGTTGCCAATACAATTGATTTTGAGTCTTATAAGAAATTGCGAAATGTATTAGAACAAAATCAAAAAGAATATTTGTATGAAACCAATGTTGGAGCGGGTTTACCATTAATCGATACCATTAAATTATTGCATTTATCAGGCGAAAACATCACTAAAATCAAAGGCGTTTTCTCAGGAACTTTGAGTTATTTATTCAACCAATTTTCATCTCAAGACAAAAAATTTAGTGAAGTTTTGCAAGAAGCCATCGACAAAGGTTTCACCGAACCCGATCCAAGAGAAGATTTAAACGGCAACGATGTCGGAAGAAAATTATTAATCTTAGCACGCGAATTAGATTTGCAAAATGAGTTTGAAGAAGTACAAATCCAAAATTTAATTCCTACCAATTTAAGAGACGGAAATGCTTCTGATTTTATTCAGAAATTAGCCGAATTAGATGAAGTTTATCAAAACATAAAAGACAAACAAGAACCCAATCACGTTTTGCGTTACATAGGAGAATTATCGGGCGATTTACAACAAGAAAAAGGAAATTTAGAGGTAAAATTAATCTCCGTTCCGGCCACTTCTTCCCTAGGATCTTTGCGTGGTTCGGACTCTATTTTCGAAATTTACACCGAATCTTATGGCGAACAACCCATCGTAATTCAAGGAGCCGGAGCCGGAGCCTCGGTTACAGCTCGTGGCGTCTTTGGCGATATTTTAAGATTAACTAACAAAAATTAGAATTTAATTCTTAATAATTAGTAATAAATAGATTGCAAAACTGATTTAAAGCTAATTTAAAGCATAATTTAGATATATTTTCATTACTGCAAAATTCGCAGTACATTTGCACTGTTCTTACAATTACTGCTGTTATCACGAAAGCTGGAGGGAATAGACCCGTCGAAAGCTTAGCAACCCTACACTCGTAGAAGGTGCTACATTCTATCTCAAAATTTTGGGAAAAGATAACCCCGAGAAATTTCTTTCTCTTTCTTGATAACATCAATTTTTTTTGGAGCGAATGGCTTGCGTTTTTTGGCTAACCATTTTCCCGCTTTGCGTTGTAATCTTTTCTTTTTTTTAAATAAAAAGAAAAGGATTTCCACTTCAATCGGGGCTAGTCAGTAATCCATTTTTGTAAAATTTAGATTTCATAAGAAATTCCGATTTGTACTAATTACAATCAGATTAAAAGTAAAAAGAAAGATGTCAAATAAGAGTAAAAGTGCTGTTGTTGCTCCCGTTTTTGGGAATACAAGTCTTATTCAAGAAGAAATAAAAAAACGAATTCTCGTACTCGATGGAGCTATGGGAACAATGTTGCAACGCTATAAATTTGAAGAACAAGATTTCAGAGGCGAGCGTTTCAAAGATTTTCCACATCCACTAAAAGGGAACAACGATTTATTAACGCTAACACAACCCGAAGCCGTAAAAGCCGTGCATCGAGCCTATTTCGAAGCCGGAGCAGATATCGTTGAAACCAACACCTTTTCAGGAACAACCATCGGAATGGCGGATTACCATTTAGAAGATTTGGTTTACGAATTAAACTTTCACTCGGCTAAAATTGCAAGAGAAGTCGCGGATGAGTTTACTGATAAACCTCGTTTTGTAGCAGGTTCCATCGGACCAACCAACAGAACAGCATCAATGAGTCCAGATGTGAATGATCCAGGTTTTCGTGCGGTAACTTTTGACGATTTAAAAACAGCTTACAAACAACAAATTGAAGCATTAATTGACGGCGGTTGTGATTTGCTTTTAGTAGAAACGATTTTCGATACTTTAAATGCAAAATCAGCATTATTCGCCATTGAAGAAGTAAAAGAAGAACGCAATATCGATATTCCTGTAATGGTTTCCGGCACAATAACAGATGCTTCCGGCCGAACGCTTTCTGGTCAAACCGTTGAAGCATTTCTGATTTCAATTACGCACATTCCTTTGTTGAGTGTTGGCTTTAATTGTGCTTTAGGAGCAGATCAATTGAAACCTTATTTAAAACGTTTGGCACACAATACGCAATTAAATATTTCAGCACATCCAAATGCTGGTCTGCCAAATGCGTTCGGACAATACGATCAAACGCCAGAAGAAATGCGTGATTTAATTAAAGAATATTTACAAGATAATTTAGTAAATATAATCGGTGGTTGTTGTGGAACTACGCCAGAACACATCAAATTAATCGCTGAAGTAGCACAAGAATTCCAACCAAGAATTTCAGAAATAAAAGAATAAGTGATGAGTTCTAATTCAAATAAATATTTAAAACTTTCGGGTTTAGAACCTTTGATTGTTACCCCAGAATCTAACTTTATTAATGTTGGCGAACGAACCAATGTTACGGGTTCACGAAAATTTCTTCGTTTAATAAAAGAAGAAAAATACAACGAAGCACTTTCTGTAGCCAGAGAACAAGTAGAAGGTGGAGCTCAAATCATCGACATCAATATGGACGAAGGAATGTTAGACGGCGTTTACGCAATGACAAAATTCCTAAATCTAATTGCATCCGAACCTGATATTGCTAGAGTTCCGGTTATGATAGATTCTTCGAAATGGGAAATTATCGAAGCCGGATTAAAAGTAATTCAAGGAAAAGGAATCGTAAATTCAATTTCTTTGAAAGAGGGAGAAACTACTTTTAAGCATCACGCAAAATTAATAAAACGCTATGGTTGTGCTGTAATTGTAATGGCTTTTGATGAAAAAGGTCAAGCCGATTCTTTCGAACGTCGTATTGAAATTTGCAAAAGAAGTTATGATATTTTAGTAGATGAAGTTGGTTTTCTTGCGGCAGATATTATTTTCGATCCTAATATTTTCCCAGTTGCCACAGGGATGGACGAACACAAATTGAATGCTTTGGATTTCTTTAGAGCAACAAAGTGGATTCGTGAAAACTTACCTTATGCTGGAGTTTCGGGCGGAGTAAGTAATGTGTCGTTTTCTTTTCGTGGAAATGATAAAGTACGTGAAGCAATGCATACAGCGTTTTTATATCATGCCATTCAACACGGAATGACGATGGGAATTGTAAATCCAGAAATGCTGGAGATTTATGACGAAATTGATAAAAATTTACTAGAACACGTTGAAGATGTTTTATTAAACCGTCGTGATGATGCAACCGAACGTCTTTTGGATTTAGCCGAGAGTTTTAAAGGTGATTTCAAAGTCAATGAAAAAGCGATTCAAGAATGGCGAAATGGCTCATTTCAAGAACGAATTACACATTCATTAGTAAAAGGAATTGATGAATTTATAGAAATTGATGTAGAAGAAGCTCGTGAATTAGCTGAAAAACCAATTGAAGTCATCGAAATTAATCTAATGGCCGGAATGAATGTTGTCGGCGATTTATTCGGAAGCGGAAAGATGTTTTTACCTCAAGTAGTAAAATCAGCTCGAGTTATGAAAAAAGCGGTTGCTTATCTTTTACCTTATATTGAAGCTTCAAAAGACGGAAAATCTTCCTCGGCTGGAAAAGTATTAATGGCAACGGTTAAAGGCGATGTGCACGATATTGGTAAAAATATTGTAGCCGTTGTTTTGGCTTGCAATAATTTCGAAATCATTGATTTAGGAGTAATGGTTCCGCCTGAAAAAATCATTGAAATTGCCATTAAAGAAAATGTAGATATTATCGGATTAAGTGGTTTAATTACGCCGTCGCTAGATGAAATGGTTTATTTAGCGAAGGAAATGGATAAGCTAAACATCAAAATTCCATTGATGATTGGTGGTGCTACAACTTCGAGAGCTCACACTGCTGTGAAAATTGCACCCGAATATAAAGAAACAATTGTCCACGTAAATGATGCTTCAAGAGCCGTAACGGTGGCGAGCAGTTTGCTTAAAGAGGAAACTAAAGAAACTTATTCAAAAAATATCAAAGAAGAATATAATGCACTTCGTGAACAATATTTAAGCAGAAGCAGAGAGAAAAACTATTTGTCAATTGCCGATGCTCGTAAAAATAAATTCAAAATTGACTGGGATAATTATTCGCCAAGCAAACCAAATTTTATTGGAACAAAAACAATTGACGTATCCTTTTCTGAATTGGTGCCTTTTATCGATTGGACGCCTTTTTTTCAATCTTGGCAATTGTTTGGAAAATATCCAGCGATTTTAACAGATGAGGTTGTAGGCGAACAAGCAACTGATTTGTTTAAAGATGCCCAATTAATGCTGGATAAAATAATCACAGAAAACTGGTTCACTGCAAAAGGAATTCTAGGAATTTTTCCAGCAAATACAATAAATGATGATGATATTGAAATCAGCCCCCCAGCCCCCGAAAGGGGAGTTGCCAATATTGTGGAAAAGCAAACTTGGGAAACAGCAAATCCAGCTTTATATGATTTATTAAAAGAGAAAGCAAAACAAATGAGGAATCAACCAACAGAAGCTGAAAAAATGTTTTGGAATATTTTAGCTAATAAAGGGCTTGAAGGTTATAAGTTTCGAAGACAACATATTATTGGTCAGTATATTGTCGATTTTGTATGTTTAGAAAAAAGATTAATAATTGAAGTTGATGGTTCTGTTCATAATGTTCAAGAACAAATCGAACACGACCAATTAAGAACCGAATGGTTGGAATCTAAAGGGTTTAAAGTTGTGAGATTCACAAATAAACAAGTTTTATTAGATTCCTTAAATACGATTGAAAGTATTCGTAAAGAATTAAACACAATCTTGGAAGTTCCCCCTTCGGGGGCTAGGGGGCTTTTTTTAACTTTAAGACAACAGAGTGCAAAAACTGCTGGAGCTCCAAACATAGCTTTATCAGATTTTATTGCACCAAAAGAAACCAACATTCAAGATTATATGGGATGTTTTTGTGTTTCAACAGGTTTTGGAGTGGAAGAAAAAGCAAACGAATATGCCGAACAATTGGACGACTACAATTCTATTTTGGTAAAAGCATTAGGTGATCGTTTTGCGGAAGCTTTCGCGGAATATTTACACTTAAAAGTGAGAAAAGAAATCTGGTGTTATGATGCAGATGAGGAGCTTTCAAATGCCGATTTAATTAAAGAAAGTTATAGAGGAATTCGTCCAGCTCCTGGATATCCAGCTTGTCCCGATCATTTAGAAAAACCTACCATTTGGAAATTATTACAAGTAGAAGAAAAAATCGGAGTAAAACTAACCGAAAGTATGGCAATGTGGCCAGCTTCATCGGTTTCGGGTTATTATTTCGCAAATCCTGAAAGTAAATATTTCGGATTAGGAAAAATAAAAGCAGACCAAGTTGCCGATTACGCTAAAAGAAGAAATATCACCACTGAAGAAGCTACGAAATGGCTTTCGCCAAATATATCAGAGTAGTTTTTTTATATACTGAATATTGAAGATAATTCAATTAAAATCAGATTATACAATATACGACAATACATTATACAATTTTTAAAAATGAAAGTAACCCAACATATAGAAAAAGCAAACGGAAAGCCTTTGTTTTCTTTCGAGATTTTACCGCCGTTAAAAGGACAAAACATTCAATCTATTTTTGATGGAATTGATCCGTTGATGGAATTTAATCCACCGTTTATTGATGTTACTTATCATCGAGAAGAATACGAATATAAAGAATTGGCCAACGGATTACTACAGAAGAAAATCGTAAAAAAGCGACCAGGAACGGTTGGTATTTGTGCTGGAATTCAAAATAAATACCAAGTCGATGCCATTCCACACGTTTTATGTGGCGGTTTTTCAAAAGAAGATACTGAGAATTTATTAATCGATTTAGATTTTTTAGGAATCGATAATCTTGTAGCACTTCGAGGTGATGCGGTCAAAAGTGAAACCTATTTCAAGGCTGAAAAAGAAGGACATAATTACGCTTCCGAATTAGTCACACAAATCAGTAATTTAAACAAAGGAATTTATTTGGATGAAGATTTACAGAACACCAATAAAACCAATTTTTGCATCGGAGTTGCGGGTTATCCTGAAAAACATATGGAAGCCCCAAGCATGGACAGCGATATTCATTTCTTGAAGCAAAAAATAAAAAATGGAGCCGATTACATTATCACGCAAATGTTTTTTGATAATCAAAAATTCTTCGATTTTGTAGCTAAATGCAGAGCTTCGGGAATTACAGTTCCAATTATTCCTGGACTGAAACCTATCGCGACAAAAAAACAACTGAATTTAATTCCGCACCGATTCAAAGTAGATTTACCCGATGCTCTAATTATGGAAGTTGTTAAAGCAAAAGATAATGATGCAGTTAAGCAAATTGGTATCGAATGGTGTACGCAACAAAGTAAAGAATTGGTAAAAGCCGGAATTCCATTATTGCATTATTATTCGATGGGAAAAGCAGAAAATGTGAAAGCAATCGCTCGAGATATTTTCTAATTTTAATAAAAAATCTCCTTACCAAATTATATATGGAGGAGATTTTTCTTATGATTATTTAGCTTATTTTTTAGCTGTTTTTTCTCTGAAAATTTGTTCTAAATTCTTACTTTTTAAGGCGATTTGTAAAGTTTTCAATCCGTTGTCGTGAGCAAAATCAAATAAAACAGGACGCATATCTGTTGCCGTGTTGAAAGTAAGTTCCCAAACGAAATCGTGTGTGTTTTTTGCCGATTTCAAATCAATTAAAGTTACGAAATCAGCTTCACTAACTTTTTTATCAAATTCTACTTCGATTATCTGTTCCGTTTCTTCAGCAACTAAATTGTTCAATTTTTTATCAGTTACAATTTTTCCTTTATTGATGATGATTATTCGATCACAAATCGCTTCAACTTCTTGCATAATATGAGTAGAAAGAAAAACCGTTTTATCTTTTCCGATGTTTTTAATCAAATCACGAATCTCAACCAATTGATTAGGGTCTAATCCTGTAGTTGGTTCATCCAAAATCAAAACATCTGGATTGTGTAATAATGCTGTTGCTAATCCTACACGTTGACGATATCCTTTAGAAAGTGCGCCAATTTTTTTATGACTTTCAGGAGTTAATCCAGTTAGTATAATTACTTCTTCAATTCGAGATTTTGGTGCTTTGTGTAAATCAGCATTAAACGCTAAATATTCTCTAACATATAAATCCAAATATAATGGATTGTGTTCTGGTAAATAGCCAACAGATTGTTGCACCGCTTTTTGATCTGAAGTTACATTGTGTTCGTTTACGATTGCAGTTCCTGAATCTGCCGATAAATAGGTTGTCAATATTTTCATCAATGTGGATTTTCCAGCACCATTCGGACCCAGAAAACCTACAATTTCTCCTCTTTTAACAGAGAAACTAATATTGTCTAATGCTTTTTGTTCTCCGTAGTTTTTTGAAATATTTTGAACCTCTATTGACATGTCGTTTGAATTTTAGCAAAAATAACATTTTTTACAGGAACTTAATTTTATTTAAAAAACTATTTTAGTTTCCATTTTTTTATTACTTTAGCCAAATATAACAACTAAAAATATAATGTTAGTACACAGCACATTTTTTTATAACAGTTCTTTTTATTTCTTCTGGAGACAGATGAGGGATTGTTGTGCTATTATATAAATCGTAGAAATTTATTTTATAAACATACAATCCTGATGCAAATCAGGATTTTTTTTTGCTCAAAATTATGGAAATCAAAGTTGCAATTCAGGGGATTCTAGGTTCGTTTCATCATCAGGTGGCTGAAAAATTATACCCTAAAAGTGTATCGATTCAAGAATGCATGACTTTTAATAGCTTAGTAAATAGTATTTTAGGGGGTGATGCTGCTATTGGAATTATGGCGCTAGAAAATTCGATTGCTGGTTCGATTTTGCCAAACTACAACTTGATAGATGAAAATGATTTGCAAATAATAGGCGAGCATTATTTAGATATTGATATGAATCTGATGGCTTTAAAGGACCAGAAAATTGAAGATATTAGCGAAGTGCATTCACATCCAATAGCGCTGTTACAATGTGCTGTATTTTTCAACAAACATCCGCACATCAAGATAATAGAAAGTGTTGATACTGCTGAAACAGCCCAGCGCATTAAGAATAATAACTTGAAAGGAATTGCTGCAGTAGCAAGTAGTGTAGCGGCTGAAATGTATGATTTAGAGATTTTAGAAAAAAACATTCACACTATAAAAACCAATAAAACGAGATTTGTGATTGTGAAAAAGAATTCAGAAATAACATTAGATAATGTGAATAAAGCATCGGTTAAGTTTAGCTTATTGGATACGCCTGGAAATTTAGCTTCAATTTTAAATGTTTTAAATGATTTTGGGCTGAATGTTACAAAAATACAATCGGTTCCCATTATACAAAAGCCTTTTGAGTATGCTTTTTTTGTTGATTTTATTTTTAAAGAGTATGACAGTTTTCTCGAGGTAAAATCAATTTTAGAGACAATGACTTGGGAGCTGAAGTTATTAGGAGTATATAAAAATGGCAATGTATGATAACAACAGCAAACAGATTAAATACAATTAAAGAGTACTATTTTTCAAGCAAATTGAGAGAAGTTAACCATTTAATTTCATTAGGAAAGCCAATTATCAATATGGGAATAGGTAGTCCTGATCTAAAGCCTTCTCCTGAAGTAATTCAGGCGATGCAAGATGCGATGCAGGATAATATAGCACATCAATATCAAAGTTATCAAGGTATTACTGAGCTAAGAGAAGAGATTGCTCATTTTTATCAACGCAATTTTAATGTCAAATTAGATTCGAATGCGGAAGTGCTTCCTTTAATGGGATCAAAAGAAGGAATCATGCATGTTTCGATGGCTTTTTTAAATGAAGGCGATCATGTTTTAATTCCTAATCCGGGTTATCCCACTTATGATTCTGTTACAAAATTGGTAGGAGCAAAATCTGTTTTTTATGATCTGTTGGCGTCCAATAACTGGGAACCCGATTTCGAGTATCTAGAAACTTTAGATTTAAAGGCAGTAAAAATAATGTGGGTAAATTATCCGCATATGCCAACTGGTGCTGTGGGAAGTTTAGCGCTTTTTCAGAAAATTGTTGATTTTGGAAATAAACACGCTATTTTAATTATAAATGATAATCCGTATAGCTTCGTGCTAAACGAAAGTCCAACTTCTATTTTTGAAGCAAATGGAGCACGAGAAATTGCGTTAGAATTAAATTCACTTTCGAAAACCTATAATATGTCGGGATGGAGAGTTGGCATGCTGACAGGTAATTCAAGAAATATAGCTGCGGTTTTGAAAATAAAGAGCAATATGGATAGTGGTATGTTTTATGGAATTCAAAAAGGTGCAATAGCAGCACTAAAAAGTGATAAGGCATGGTTCGATAACTTAAATTCAATTTATAGCAAAAGAAGAGATTTAATTTACCAACTGGCTGATTTGTTAAAATGCACTTATGACAGAAAAGCAGTCGGGATGTTTGTATGGGCAAAACTACCTGATGATGGTGAAGATGCTGAGAAATTCATAGATGATATTTTATATAAAAATGACGTTTTTATAACCCCGGGCACTATTTTTGGCAGTAATGGGAACGGATACATCCGTTTTTCATTATGTGTATCAGAAAAAAATATTAATGAAGCGATTAGAAGAATAGAATAAAAGAAAGTAATTTTACATTATTAAATAAGTTATGGAAAATAATACAATATTGCGCACTTGGTTAGATGATTTCAAATTAAATCATCCTTTGGTTATTGCCGGACCTTGTAGTGCTGAAACGGAAGATCAAGTTTTAAAAATAGCGCACGAATTGAAAAATTCAGATGTTACAATTTTTCGTGCAGGAATTTGGAAACCAAGAACGCGTCCTGGAGGATTTGAGGGTGTGGGAGAAATTGGTTTGAAATGGTTGCAAAAAGCTAAAGCTGAAACTGGATTATTAATTGCAACAGAAGTTGCAACTGCTGCGCACGTTAAGTTAGCATTAGCACACGATATTGATGTGTTGTGGATTGGTGCGCGAACTACGGCAAATCCGTTTGCTGTTCAAGAAATCGCGGATGCGCTGCAAGGAACTGATAAAATAGTATTATTAAAAAATCCTGTAAATCCAGATTTGTCTTTATGGATTGGTGGTTTAGAGCGGTTGTATAATGCCGACATTAAGAAATTAGGCGTTATTCATAGAGGATTTTCAACTTACGAAAAAACAAAATATAGAAATAATCCAGAATGGCAAATTGCGATTGATTTACAAAATCGTTTTCCAGATTTACCTTTGATTTGCGACCCTTCTCACATTACAGGAAAGCGTGAAATGATTCAAGAAGTTTCGCAACAAGCTTTAGATTTGAACTATGATGGTTTAATAATTGAAACTCATATTGATCCAGATAATGCTTGGAGCGATGCTGCGCAACAAGTAACGCCGGCAACTTTGAAACAAATGTTTATTAATTTAAGAGTGAGAAAAGTGAGTGATGATGAAAGTGAATACAATCAAAACATGGCTAAATTGCGAATTCAAATTGACGAGTTTGATGGTAAATTGTTAGAAATTTTGGGCAACCGAATGAAAGTTGCAGACAAAATAGGCTTGTTGAAAAAAGAAAAGAACGTTGCTATTTTACAAAATCAGCGTTGGAATGAAATTTTAGGTAAAATGATTTTGGAGGGAGAGGAAAAAGGGTTGAGCAGTGATTTTGTCATGCTTTTATTTAAGGCTATTCATCAAGAAAGTATCTCGCATCAAGAGAAGGTAATAAATAGATGAAAATTTTAACATTTTTACGCGAAATAGATAAAAAATTTTATAAATTCGCCGCTGTTAAAAACAATAAACAAAAACTAACAATGAAAAAAATTTTACTATTAGCTATTTTCTTCGTAGGAATGGCTATGAATGCTCAAGTTGACAAGATTTACAAACACAACGGAGAAATTGTTGATGGAAAAGTAATTAAATTAGAGGAGTACACAATTATCTTCAAGTATGATGGTGAAGACGCTGAAAACACTATAAGCAAATATGCTGTTGAGAAAGTTGTTTACGGAAAATCAGGAAGAGTAGAAGATGTAACTGAAAAAATCACTATCAGCGGAGAAGCTGACTGGGAAAAAGTTGTTATCTTGGAAGATAAAGGATATATCGCAGGTTTAAAAAAAGATGGTGAAGTAAGAGGAAAAACAGGAATGATCAATTACCATACAGGTAATACAGGAGATAAAAAAGCAGAGAAAAAACTTAAAATGGAAGCAGCAAAAATGGGATGTCCTTTTATTTTGCAAACTGCAGATAAGTCTACTGTTGGAGCATCTTCTAATGGTTTAGGAGGTTCTCAAGCAATTAAAAAAGGTATAGCTTACAAATATTAATATTTGTTTAAATATATTTTAAAGGCTACTATTTAAGTAGCCTTTTTTATTTATAAATTTTAACTATAAACACTATCTTTGCTATTATTAATTGGAGTTATTACACATTTAATTTATAACTTCTAAATTCTAAAGTTGAATGATAGGAATCGTTTATAAATCTACCGGAAGTTGGTATACCATTAAAACAGAAGATGGTAACTTTTTGGAATGCCGTATAAAAGGTAAGTTTAGAATGCAAGGGATTAAAAGTACCAATCCAATTGCGGTAGGCGATTTGGTTGATTATAATCTTGAAAACACGAGTGATAAAACTACGGGTGTAATCACGGACATTCACGAGCGTAAGAATTACATTGTAAGAAAATCAGTAAATTTATCACATCACATGCACATTATTGCATCTAATATTGATGTTGTTTTTTTATTGGTGACAATTAATAATCCACCAACCACTACTAGTTTTATAGATAGATTTTTGGTTACTGCCGAGGCTTATGGAATTGAAGCAGTAATCGTTTTTAATAAAATTGATACGTTTGATGAAGATACTTCGCATGAACAATTATATCTGCAACACATTTACGAGACGATTGGCTATAAATGTTTGCGCGTTTCTGCTCAAGATGGAACGGGAGTTGAAGAATTAAAAGCATTAATGAAAGACAGAGTTTCTATGTTTTCGGGACATTCAGGTGTTGGAAAATCAACTTTAGTAAATACGTTAGAACCTTCATTAAATCTAAAAACAAAACAAATTTCAGCATCACATTCTCAAGGAAGACATACTACAACATTTGCAGAAATGTTTGATTTGGCTTTTGGAGCGCAGATTATCGACACACCTGGAATTCGTGGTTTTGGAATTGTAGATATGGAAAAACAGGAAATGGGTGACTATTTTCCTGAATTTTTTGCTATGAAAGAACAGTGTAAATTCAATAACTGTTTGCATATTGACGAGCCAAAATGTGCGATTAAAGAAGCATTAGAAAAAGATGAATTATCTTGGTCTAGATATAAAAGCTACACACAAATGATAGAAGGGGACGACGAGCAATATCGAGCAGATATTTATGATGCCGAAAGAAAAGCAAGTGACGACACTAGGAAAAATTAGTGTTCAGTTGCACACAGTTTGTCATTCCGTAGGAATCTCATAAAAGAATTGTCCAATCAAATTAGTTTATGAAAGCAGTTATTCAAAGAGTTTCTCAATCTTCCGTAATGATAGATAATAGAATCGTAGCCGAAATTCAAGTAGGGCTGTTAGTTTTAGTTGGAATTGAAGATGCTGATAATCAAGATGATATCAGTTGGTTAACATCAAAAATAGGTAATCTTCGCATTTTTGAAGATGAAAACCAAGTTATGAACCGCTCTTTAAAAGAAATCGGTGGTGAAATGATTATTGTAAGTCAGTTTACCCTTCAGGCTTCGACCAAAAAAGGAAATCGCCCTAGTTATATCAAAGCATCAAAGCCTGAAACCGCTATTCCATTGTATGGAAATTTCGTAAAACAAATGGAGGTAGAATTAGGCAAAAAAGTACAAACGGGTCAATTTGGTGCGGATATGAAAGTCGCATTGATAAATGACGGACCTGTAACCATTATTATTGACACAAAAAACAAAGAGTAACACTAATGAGAACAATTTTATTAGCCTTTTCCTTATTTATTAGTTTTCTGACCTTTTCGCAAGAAACAAATTTATCATCATTATTAATACCAAAAGAATTAGTAGAAAATTCAAATAGTATTATTCGAGATCAAAAAATTCATATAAATATTGGTTCGCGAAAGCAAATGAATATTAAAAAAAGTAAAATTATTACCGTATTTAATAAAAGTGGCTTATCTAATATTGATGCTTATGAATTTTACAACAAGTCAACTAAAGTCAAGTCAATCGAAGCTACTGTTTACAGCTCTTTTGGAAAAGAAATAAAGAAAATTAGGCGTGGTGATTTTATTGATCAAAGTGTTTTTGATGGCTTTTCAATTCAAAATGATGCTAGAAAATTATTTTTAAAGTACACACCTACTCAATATCCTTTTACAATCGTTTATACAAGTGAAGTGGAAACTTCAAATACTGCTTTTATCCCTGCTTGGTATCCGATCGATGACTTTTATGAAAGTGTTCAGAAATCTTCGGTTCATATAAAATTCCCTTCTGACTTAGGCTTTAAATACAAAGAATTAAATTTTAACACAGAAAATATTTCAAAACAAGAAAGCGCGAATGAAATTAGTTTCACAGCAATAAATTTGAAGGCAACAAAATTTGAAGAATTTTCTCCGTCATTTAGGAAAATTAATCCTTCTGTATTATTTGGTTTGGATTCGTTTTCTTTAGAAGGAGTTGAAGGTAATGCTAAATCATGGGATGAATTTGGTAAATGGATGTATGTTAATTTATTAAAAGATACGGAGCAACTTCCACAAAGCACTATTCAAAAAATTAAAGTGTTAGTAGGAGAGGAAAAAGATCCGATTAAAAAAGCGCAAATTATCTATAAATATGTGCAAGGTAAATCGCGATATGTTAGCATTCAATTAGGGATTGGTGGCTGGAAACCTATGTTGGTTTCTGATGTAGATAAATTAGGTTACGGCGATTGTAAAGCCCTGTCAAATTATACAAGAATTTTATTGAGAGAAGTTGGCGTTGAGTCTTTTTATACAATAATTTATGCAGGAAATGATAAGACTGATTTGAATGAAGACTTTGTTTCGATGCAAGGAAACCATGCAATACTATCAATACCGGTAAATAATAAATATGTTTTCTTAGAATGTACTAGTCAAACAAGTCCTTTCGGGTTTAATGGAGATTTTACAGACGACAGATATGCTTTAATAGTAAAGCCAGAAGGAGGAGAGATCATTAGAACAGCTAATTATAACACAGTAAAAAGTGGGCAATTCACAATAGGTAATTACGAAATTAGTGAAAAAGGTAATTTGAGAGGATCTGTTTTAATTAGGTCAGAAGGAGTTCAGTATGACGATATTTATATGATCGAAAGTAAATCTTCAGATGAAAAAGAGAGTCACTACAAGGATCGTTTTGGTTGGATTAATAATTTGAAAATAAATAGTTTAGAACTTATCAATAATAGAGAGAAGATTGAGTTTTCCGAAAAACTGTCAATTGATGCTATTAATTATGCGTCAATTAGTAGCGAGATGTTATTAATTCCTATAAATGTGTTTACTAGAAGTTTATCCGTACCACAACGCTACAGAACCAGAGAAAATTCTTTCGAAATTTCTAGAGGATTTTATGATGAAGATGATGTTGATATAAGTATACCTAGAGGCTTCGTTGTGGATTCCAAGCCAGATGATATTATGTTCAGTTCAAAATTCGGCACTTATAAAATGGAAATTTCCTTAATTAGTTCAACTTTACTTAAGTTTAAACGAAGTTATTTGCTAAATGACGGAGTTTACGGGAAAGAAGAATATGAAGAATTTAGAAAATTTAAAGAGCAAATTAATCGACTAGACAATTCGAAAATTATTATAAAAAAAGCAACAAATTAATATAAAAGTAAAATGAAAAAATTATTATTGTTAACAATATTTATAATCTTCAATACATCTTTTGCTCAAGAGTACAAGTTAGGTAAAGTAACTATTGAAGAATTAAAAGAAACAGAGCATAACGTTGAAAAAGAAGCTATTGCTTGCAGGCTTTTTAGCAAGGGTAAAACCTATATGGCTTACAGTGATGATAAAGGTTTTGAATTAGTTACCGAGGTGGAAAATAAGATAAAAATATATAAAAAAGAAGGATTTAGTTATGCAGATTTTGCCATTAGTATTTATCAAGGGGGTTCAGATAGAGAAACAGTATCATTTTCAGATGCAACAACCTATAATTTAGTAGATGGTAAAATTGAAAAAACGAAATTGAAAAGCGATGGAGAATTTACAGAAAAGACTAGTAAATACTATCAAATGAAAAAAATCACTATGCCTAATGTTAAGGTGGGTTCAATCATTGAGTATAAATATATTATAAAATCACCCTTTATCGCGCAGGTTAGGGATTGGGATTTTCAAGATTTTATACCAGTTAATTATTCGCAGTTTGAAGTTAGATTTCCAGAATATTACACCTACAATACTTTTTTCAAAGGAAGTTTAAATGTGAAAACGACTAAAAAATCAATTATATCAGGTATAACTATTTCAAGTAAAGAGCGTTCACGGGATCAAAGCTGGGGTGGAGTTTCTACAGAATTTAAGCAGAATAAGATTTCTTTTAATGAAAATACTTCTCTTTACGAATTGTATAATGTTCCTTCTGTTAAAGAAGAAGCATTTGTTAAAAATATAAATAACTACGTAACTGCCGTTAAACATGAATTAGCCTCTAAACAATTCCCTAACGAGGTTTTTAAATTGATTTCAACAACATGGGAAGAAGTTTCGAACACTATTAGCGCTTCACCTGATTTTGGAGGAGAATTAAATAAGAAAGGTTATTTCGAAGAACAAATTAATAAAGTGATTTTAGGAAAAGCTACCAATGATGAAAAGTTAAATGCCATCTATACTTTTGTGAAAGATAACTATAAGTGGAATGGTTTTTATGGAATTTATACAGAGGAAGGTTTAAAAAGTATTTATAAAAACAAAACTGGAAATGTTGCAGACCTCAATTTATTATTAGTTGTGTTTTTAAGGCATGCAGGCTTAGATGCGCATCCCATTTTAATAAGCTCTGTATCTAACGGTGTTCCTTTATTTCCATCGCGCACAGGATTTAATTATGTTATAGCAGGAGTTGAATTAAATGGCAAAACTGTTCTATTAGATGCAACAGACAAATTTGCAGTGCCAAATGTAATTCCTGCAAGAGCCTTAAACTGGTTTGGAAGAATGATTTTTCAAAATGGAGGTTCAAAAGTAATTGATTTAAACCCGTCTCTTATATCTAAAGATAATATGATTTTAAATTATTCAATTACACAAGATGGAAAAGCAACTGGTAATGTAAAAAGGCAAGCGACAGATTATAATGCCTATAATTACAGGTTAAGCTATGGTCAATTAAAAAAAGAAGTAGCCACAGAAAAAAGAGAAAAAAGTTTTGATAATATAGAAATTGACAATTATACATCTGAAAACCTTAATGACTTGAATTTAGCTGTAGTTGAAAATTTTGATTTTGTCGATGATAAACATATTGAAATAATTGGCGATAAAATTTATTTTTCTCCCTTATTGTTTTATGGTTTAGAGTCTAATCCTTTCAAATTAGAAACAAGAGCGTATCCCATAGAGTTTCCTTTTCCGTATTTGGATAGATATATTGTTACTATTGCTATTCCGGAAGGTTATGAGGTGGAATCTATCCCTAAAGATGAAAGTCTAGTGTTTGGCGACAAAGAACTTGTTCATAAGTTTATCTTTACAGAAGAGGGGAAGAATTTGAAGTTGATGCTTCAATATGAAGTCAATACAACCATTTTAGTTCCTCAGAATTATCAAAACCTTAAAGGATATTTTCAAAAGATGGTTGATAAACAATCAGAAAAAATTGTTTTAAAGAAGAAATAATGACAAACAAAATTGAATTTTTCCAGTTCAACTATGTAACTATAATTTGAACTTGAATCAATATGTAATTTACCAGTCGTTCTATTCTTAATTTGCAACAATGCTTCTTATATAATGATAAGTGAGCAAGTAGTAAAGTAGGAGGTAATTAAAAATCGTCCAAAAAAGCAACAAATTAATATAAAAGTAAAATGAAAAAAATATTATTGTTAACAATGTTTATAATGTTCAATACATCTTTTGCTCAAGAGTACAAGTTAGGTAAAGTAACTATTGAAGAGTTAAAAGAAACAGAACATAAAATTGAAAAAGAAGCGACTGCTTGCAAAATTTTCAGTAAAAGTAAGACTAGTATAGTATATAATGACGAGAAGGGATTTGAGTTAGTAACTGAGGTGGAGAATAAAATTAAAATTTATAAAACTGAGGGTTTAAAATATGCAGATTTTGCTGTAAATATCCGTAATCAAAATTCAGATAAGGAAACCATCTCCTTTTCTGAAGCAAATACTTACAATTTAGTAAATAATAAAATTGAAAAAACAAAATTAAAATCTGACGGCGAATTTATAGAAAAAGTAAATAAATTTTATACTTTGAAAAAAATAGCAATGCCAAATGTAAAAGTAGGTTCAGTTATAGAGTATAAATACACTTTAAAATCACCTTTTTTATCAGCGCCTAATGCATGGGAGTTTCAAGAGCTTATACCTGTAAACTTTTCTCAGTATCAATTTTCGTACCCAGAGTATTACAGTTATAATCCGTTTTATAAAGGGGAGCTAAATGTAAAAACAACAAAACGAAGTGAGTCTAAGACCGTAACGCGTTTAAACAAAGAACGTGTAGAGACTGGTCGTCATCGAGTTGAAACAAATTTTTCAGAATCTAAATTTACCTATAATGAGCAGATAATTAATTACGAAATCTTTAATGTACCGTCTGTAAAAGAAGAATTCTATGTTAAAAATATTTCTAATTATGTTACGGGTATTTCACATGAGCTAGTGGCGGTTAAGTATCCAAATGAAACCATTAAACTGTTCTCATCTACATGGGAAGAGGTTGCTAAAACCATTAATTCTTCTGCGGATTTTGGTGGAGAATTAAATAAAAAAGGTTATTATGAAGAGCAAATAAATACTGTTGTATCAGGAAAAACTTCAAGCGAGGATAAGTTAAATGCTGTTTACGATTATGTAAAAAACACTTACAAATGGAATGGCTATTATGGTATCTGGTCTGATGAAGGTTTAAGAAGCATTTATAAAAATAAAACTGGTAACGTAGCAGATATTAATTTATCCTTAGTTGCTTTTTTGAGACATGCTGGTCTAAATGCACATCCAGTTCTAATTAGCTCTGTTTCTAACGGTATACCTACTTTTCCTTCTATAAACGCCTTTAATTATGTTATAGCTGGAGTTGAATTAAACGGAAAAACAATCTTGCTAGATGCAACAGATAAATATGCTGTGCCAAATGTCTTGCCTGCAAGAGCAATCAACTGGATTGGTCGAATAATATACCAAAATGGTGGCTCACAAGAAGTAGATTTAGAGCCATCAACTATCTCAAAGGACAATGTGATTTTAAGTTATTCAATTACTACGGATGGTAAAGCATTGGGAAGTCTAAAAAGACAATTGACAGACCATAACGCCTATTCATACAGAAACAAGTATGGGCAGTCAACGAAGGAAGCGCTCGTAGAGAATAGAGAAAATCATTTTAAGAATATAGAGATCGAGAATTACATTTCAGAAAATATGAACGCTTTAAATTTGCCTGTAATCGAGAGTTTTGATTTTGTGGATGATAAGCATATTGAAGTCATTGGTAATAAAATTTACTTTTCACCTTTGTTATTTCTTGGTAGTGAATCTAATCCTTTTAAAAGTGAAAATAGAGCATTCCCAATAGAGTTTCCATTCCCTTCGTCAGACAGGTATGCAGTTGCTATTGCGATTCCAGATGGTTACGAAATTGAATTTATTCCCGAATCCGAGAGTCTTTCCTTTAATGACAATCTTCTTGCGCATAAATATATCTTTAAAAGTGACGGTAAGAGTGTTAAGCTAATGCTTCAAGATGAAGTAAATGTGTCTATTTTGTCTGCGGATAATTATCAAAATTTGAAAGAATATTTTCAAAAAAAGGTTGAAAAACAATCAGATAAAATAATTTTGAAGAAGAAATAATATATCGAACATCTAAATTATTTTAGAAGAACTAATTTTATAGGATAGTTCGTTGAAAGTAGCTGTGTTTAGTAGTCTACTTTGTATTCTATTATATATAAGCTTTTCTCCTACTTTCATTAGGTCTCTGTAAGATATAGTAAAGTGCAATGATTAAATAACAGGTTTATGAGAAAAATTTTAGTAGTCGCTTTTCTTTTATTTCTACAAACTGCTGTTTCCCAAAAACTTCAGTTAGGTAAGGTAACAGTCGAGGAACTTAAGGAAAAATCGCATGGTTTAGACCCTTCAGCAGGCGCGGCTTTTGTTTTTAAAACAGGTCATACTTCTTTCGTGTATTCTAAAGATAAGTGGTTAGTGACAACGACCGTTAAGGTGAAAATTAAAATATATAATAAAAACGGTTTTGAAAAAGCTAATCAAGGGATTGCTTATTATGTAGGAGGTGGAACTGTTGAAAAAGCTTTTTTTTCGGATGCTGTAACCTATAATTTAGTAGACGGTAAGATCGAAAAAACAAAACTAAAGACAGAAGGAGAATTTATAGAAAATGTAAACGACGAATGGAAAATAAAAAAAATTGTACTGCCTGCAGTTAAAGAAGGTTCAATAATTGAGTTCAGCTACGAATTGATTTCTCCCCATATCACAAGGATTAATGATTGGTATTTTCAGGGAGATATTCCTGTTAATTCTGCTGTTTATACGGCGTTAATACCGCAATATTTTCAGTATCGAACAATTATTACGGGATATGAAGCAATTGATAAAAAAACCGATATTGTAAATGGAGCGCAATATGCGGAATTGAAAACTACTTATTCAGGTTCAAATATTGGTGCAATTAGGGAAGAATCATTTGTTAATAATATTAAAAACTATACTTCGATTTTAAAGTATGAGTTAGCTTCGGTTTCTAAACAAAATGGATTAATTGAAAACTTATCACAAGACTGGAGCGGTGTTACCAAGCAAATTTATGACGATGATAATTTTGGTAAACAAATGAAATTAGGTTCTTATTTTGAGGAAGAGTTAAAACAAGCATTAGGTAATAAAAATTCTCCCGACGAAAGAATTAAAGCAATATTGCAATTCGTAAAAACTAAAATGACTTGGGATGGAAAATTTGGAATATTTTGTGACAAAGGAGTGAAGAAAGCTTATACGGAAAAAACGGGTAATGTAGCTGAAATTAATTTAATGTTAATCGCTATGTTAAAATATGCAGGTATTAAAGCAAATCCCGTTTTATTAAGTACCAAATCTAATGGAATTCCATCTTTTCCAAATAGGACAGTTTTTAATTATGTTGTCGCTGCGGTAGAAGATAAACAAGAATTTATTCTTTTAGACGCAACAAATCATAATTCTTTTTTTAATATTTTGCCAACAAGAACGCTCAATTGGGCAGGCAGATTAATTAGAGATAATGGTCGCTCCGAAGATATAGATTTAATGCCTACAAAAGTCTCTATAGATAAGGTAAGTGTTTTAGCTTCTATTGATGAATCAGGCGGTGTTTCTGGTAAACTACGAGAGCAGTACTATGATTATGCAGCTTTTTTGTTTAGAGAAAATAATGATAATTTAAATAACCAAGCGTGTGTTGTAAAATTAGAAAAGAAATTTCAGGGAATAGAAATTAGCAATTATAGTTTAGAAAATGTAAAAAATCTTGAGAGTCCGATAATTGAAAATTATTCATTTGAACATAATGACCTAGTTGAGAGAATCGGAGGTAAAATGTATTTATCAGCAATGTTATTCTTTGAGAAAAAAGAAAATCCATTTAAACAAGAGGAGCGTAAATTCCCCGTTGATATCACAATTCCTTATAGTGATTCCTTTAGTATTGTAATAAATATTCCAAAAGGATATGAAGTTGAATCTTTACCAGAAAATATGAACTTGATTATGGATGGTAATTATGGTCATTATTCGTTCGTTATAAGTAATAGTTTAAATACAATCCAAATTTCGTCGACTTATACAATTAATGCCTCACTAATTCCTTCTATTCAGTATAAAAATTTAAAGCAATTTTACAAAATGATGATTGATAAACAAAATGAAAAAATAGTTTTAAATAAAATAAAATAGAATAAGTTTGTAAAAAAAAGCATTAAAAAGTATTTTTTTTACGGAAGTAAAATGTTTTACTTCTACTGCTTTTTAATGTGACGATATAATAAGAATAATTAGTTTAAAAAGGAAACAACAATGAATATAAAAAACGCACAGCAAGAAGTTGATACTTGGATTAAAGAACACGGCGTTCGTTATTTCAATGAGTTAACAAATATGGCACAACTTACAGAAGAAGTAGGTGAAGTTGCCCGAATTATTGCCCGTCGTTATGGCGAACAATCTGAAAAAGAAAGTGATAAAAATAAAGACTTAGGCGAAGAATTAGCGGATGTTGTTTTTGTGGTTTTGTGTTTGGCGAATCAAACCGGAATAAATTTACAAGAAGCTTTCGATAAAAAATTGGACTTAAAAACCAATCGTGATCACGACCGTCATCAAAATAACGAGAAACTTAAATAAAAGGTATAATGTAATCTGTATAATGTATTTTTGAAAGTACATTTTACAATTTACAAAATACAGTATACAATAAAAAAATGAATTGGATTTTATTAATTATAGCAGGATTGTTTGAGGTAGGTTTTGCAACGTGTTTAGGAAAAGCAAATGAAACTTCTGGTAAAATAGCCTTTTCTTGGTATGCAGGGTTTTTAGTTTGCTTAACAATCAGTATGGTTTTGTTAGTCAAAGTCACTAAAGAATTACCAATTGGAACGGCTTACGCAGTTTGGACGGGAATTGGTGCTGTAGGAAGTGTAATCGTCGGGATTTTAATATTCAAAGAACCCGCAACTTTTTGGCGTGTATTTTTCTTAACCACATTAATTTTATCAATTGTAGGATTAAAATTCGTATCTAATTAGATGAATATTTCACTTCAAAAATCAGCATTCAGTAAGAAGCGCTCAGCAATCAAAATAACAGGTTCTAAATCGGAAACCAATAGATTGTTATTGCTTAAAGCTTTATATCCTCAAATTAAAATAGAAAACAATTCAAATTCAGATGATTCTGAGGCAATGACAAAAGCATTATCTCAAACGTCCCAATCTACAATTATAGATATTCATCACGCTGGAACCGCAATGCGATTTCTAACCGCTTTTTTCTCGATGCAAGAAGGAAAAGAAGTTGTTTTAACGGGTTCTTCAAGAATGAAAGAACGTCCGATAAAAATTTTGGTTGAAGCTTTGCAGCAATTGGGAGCTGAAATAACTTATAAAGAAAACGAAGGATTTCCTCCAATCAGAATTAAAGGTCAAAAAATAACAAAAAACAAAGTCATATTAAAAGCTGATGTTAGTAGTCAATATATTTCAGCATTATTATTAATTGCACCAAAATTACAAAATGGTTTAGAATTGACATTGGAAGGTGAAATTACCTCTGTTCCTTACATTAAAATGACATTAGCATTGTTGAACGAAATTGGAGTGAAAACTTCTTTCTCTGATAATAAAATCATTGTTTATCCCGCTGAAAACGTTTTGTCAAATAGTATAACAATCGAAAGTGATTGGAGTTCGGCTTCTTATTGGTATTCGATCATTGCTTTGTCAGAAATTGGTACAGAAATTACACTTTCATCCTACAAACAAAATAGTTTACAAGGCGATTCAGCTTTAGCAGAAATTTATTCAAATTTTGGAGTAAAAACGATTTTTAAGGATTGCGAGTTATTTTTACATAAAGCTGAAAACTTTAAACCTGAAACTTTAAGCCTGAAACTTAATAACTGTCCTGACATTGCGCAAACAATAGCTGTTACTTGTTTTGGATTAGGAATCGCGTGTGATTTATCAGGTTTGCATACCTTGAAAATCAAAGAAACCGATCGATTGGAAGCTTTGAAGATTGAACTGACTAAGTTAGGAGCTGAAATTTTAGTTACAAACGATTCGTTGCATCTGAAAGCCTCTTCTGAAATCATTGAAAATGTTAGCATCTCAACATATCAAGATCACAGGATGGCAATGGCTTTTGCGCCTTTAGCTTTGAAAACTTCAATTATTATTGAAAATGCTGAGGTAGTTTCGAAATCATATCCTACTTTTTGGGATGATTTGAAACAGATTGGATTCGAGTTTTCAAGTAATAATACGATTTAAGTTGCATTATATTTTTTTATTTGGCGTTTTGACTTCGTTATTGCTCAGTAAACAATGGGATTTAAAAAATAAACCCCGTTTTACTTGACAACGCCTACTTCATAATCGTATATTTGCACTCGGAATTTCAGTAGGTTACGTAATACAATACGCAAATACTAAAATTCTTAATCACTTAAACATTTTTAAATGAAATTATCTCATTTTCAATTCACTCTTCCAGAGGAATTATTGGCTGAGTTTCCTACAGAAAACCGTGACGAATCTCGTTTGATGGTCGTAAATAGAAAAACAGGAACCATCGAGCACAAATTGTTTAAAGATATTATTGACTATTTCGATGATGGCGATGTAATGGTGTTGAATAACACAAAAGTATTTCCTGCTCGTTTGTATGGAAATAAAGAAAAAACTGGCGCACGTATTGAAGTTTTCTTATTGAGAGAATTAAATGCAGAGCAACGTTTGTGGGATGTTTTAGTAGATCCTGCTCGTAAAATTCGTATTGGAAATAAACTTTACTTTGGTGATGACGATTCACTGGTAGCTGAAGTGATTGATAACACAACTTCTAGAGGTAGAACTTTACGTTTCCTATATGATGGTTCGTATGAAGAATTTAGAGAAAAATTATTAGAATTAGGAGAAACACCAATTCCTAAATTCTTAAACCGTGAAGTAACTCCAGAAGATGCTGAGCGTTATCAAACAATTTATGCAAAAGAAGAAGGTGCTGTAGCGGCGCCAACGGCAGGTTTGCACTTTTCTAAACACTTATTAAAACGTTTAGAAATTAAAGGAATTAATTTTGCAGAAGTAACTTTGCACGTTGGTTTAGGGACTTTTAATCCAGTTGAGGTAGAAGATTTATCGAAACATAAAATGGATTCGGAAGAAATGAAAATCACTCAAGAAACGTGTGATATCATTAACGGTGCAAGAGAGAAAAAGAAAAAAGTGTGTTGTATTGGAACAACAGCTATGCGCGCTATGGAAAGTTCAGTTTCTTCAAAAAGAACATTGAATCCTTATGAAGGTTGGACAAATAAATTTATTTTTCCTCCTTTTGAATTTAATTTAGCGGACGCTATGGTTACAAATTTTCATACGCCAAAATCAACTTTATTAATGATGGCAGCAGCGTTCTGTGGTCATGATTTAATGATGAAAGCTTACAAAATTGCAATCGAAGAAAAATACCGTTTCTATTCTTATGGAGATGCTATGTTGATCATCTAGTTAAAAGCAATTGCTATAAATAAATCTCATCAGCAATGGTGAGATTTTTTATTTAGCTGACATATTGAATGTTAGTAACTTTTCCCTACTTTTACACCCCAAATAATTACCTTACGAATGATATTTGAAAACACACGCGAATTTGCACAAAGTTTAGATGCTCAAGATGTACTGAGTAAATACCGAGATGAATTTATTTTCCCTACAGTAAACGGCAAACAAGTTATTTATTTTACCGGAAATTCTTTAGGATTGCAACCTAAAAGAGCCAAGTCTTATGTGGATGAGGTAATGACAGATTGGGCAAACTTAGCAGTAGAAGGCCATTTTTATGCAGATAAACCTTGGTGGGATTACCACGAACGTTTCGCTGGTCCATTAAGTGATGTAGTGGGCGCAAAGCCTACAGAAGTTACTGTAATGAATACACTTACCGTGAATTTACATTTGTTGATGGTTTCATTTTATCGTCCATCCGTAAAAAAATATAAAATTATTTGTGAAGAAAAAGCTTTTCCCAGTGATCAATATATGTTTCAAACGCAAGTAGATTTTCATTCTAAAACCGTTGGGTTTGACCCAAAGGACGCTTTAGTGGAAATCAAACGCAGAGAAGGTGAACACAATATTCGTTTAGAAGATGTGTTGGCTAAGATTGAAGAAGTAGGGGAGGAATTGGCTTTAGTATTAATTGGCGGTGTAAATTATTATACGGGACAAGTGTTTGATATGAAAACCATCACAGAAGCCGGACATAAACAAGGTGCTTATGTGGGGTGGGATTTAGCACACGCTGCCGGAAATATCAAATTGCAATTGAACGATTGGAAAGTAGATTTCGCAGCTTGGTGCAGTTATAAATATATGAATTCTGGACCAGGAAATGCTTCGGGATGCTTTATACATGAAATGCATCATAATGATACGGATTTACCGAGATTCGCAGGTTGGTGGGGACATAACAAAGAACGTCGTTTTAAAATGGAGCCTAAGTTTGACCCCGTTAGAGGAGCAGATGGATGGCAAATAAGTAACTTACCTATTTTATCATTAGCACCTTATTTAGCTTCAGTTGAAATGTTTGCTGAGGTAGGAATGGACAAGTTAATTGCTAAAAGAGATTTGATTACTTCTTATTTAGAATTTATATTGCACGATATTGATGAAGCAATTGAAGGAACTAAATTTGAAATCATCACACCTTCCGATCCTGCAGAAAGAGCTTGTCAATTATCGGTTTATTTACACGGACAAGGAAGAGAATTATTTGATTATCTAATGCAAAACGGTGTAATTACAGATTGGCGTGAACCAAATGTAATTCGTTTGGCGCCAGCCCCATTCTACTGTTCTTTTGAAGACATGTACGAATTCGGACAAATATTAAAACAAGGAATAACAAAATAAGATGTTCAGATTTTTTATATTAAGACTATTCGAAAATCTAAAAATCAGACATCCGAAAATCCAATAAACAATGACTAAAGAACAAATCATAGAAAATTTCGACCCATCACAACCAGGATTGGCTGATGCTACTATATTTGGTTTGCCTTTTTCGGCAGAACAAAGTGATATTATTATCGTTCCGGTGCCATGGGAAGTTACGGTTAGTTACGGAGCAGGTGCTTCAGAGGGACCAGATGCTATTTTAGACGCATCTTTTCAGGTGGATTTACACCATCAGGAATTTCCGGAATTATGGAAAAGAGGTATTTATATGGACGAAGCGCCAGCACATTGGGCAAAGAATTCAGAAAAATATAAGGGTTTAGCGCAACCAATTATCGAAGCGCTTGAAGCGGGAGAAGATGTTGCGACTTTTCCAGCTTTGCAAGCTGATTTAGATAAAATCAATAAAGCTTGTAAGGACCTAAATGAAGAAGTGAAAAACAGAGTGTTAGATTGGATGAATAAAGGTAAATTAGTAGCGCTTGTTGGTGGCGATCATTCTACACCACTTGGTTATTATCAAGCATTAGCAACTAAACACGAGAACTTCGGAATTCTGCATTTAGACGCTCACATGGATTTGAGAAAAGCTTATGAAGGCTTTACCTATTCACATGCATCTATTATGTATAACGCCCTGCAAATTCCACAAATCTCTAAAATTGTTCAAGTAGGAATACGCGATTTTTGCAAGCAAGAAGTAGACGTTGTAGACGAACAAAAGGGACGTGTTTTAGTACACACCGACTTAGATTTAAATAAGCAATTGTTTGAAGGGAATACTTGGCAACACATTTGCGACAATATCGTAATGTCGTTACCTAAAAAAGTAACAATTTCTTTTGATATTGATGGAATGAACGCTTTGTATTGTCCAAGTACTGGAACTCCGGTGCCAGGTGGTTTCAGTTATGAGCAAGCTGTATACTTATTAAACCGATTATCGGAATTTGGCAAAGAAATCATTGGATTTGATTTAGTAGAAGTTGCGCCAGGTGAAGATGACTGGGATGGAAACGTAGGAGCAAGAATGTTGTTCCAAATGTGCGGAATTTTCGCCAAATCACAAAAATTGGAAGTAGGAGAAAAAATTTCATTTCCAAAATAAATTTATATGAAAAAAATCTTTTTTGTATTTGTCTTTGTTACTTCTCAATTTACATTTTCACAAGTTAAGTTGTCGGAAACCGATAAATTGGCCTCAACCTGTAAAGTTTGGGGTTTTCTAAAATATTATCATCCGGAAGTTGCTAGTGGAAAATTTGATTGGGATGAGGAATTATATGCAGTTTTACTGAAAGTTGACGAGGCAAAAACAAAAGAGGATTTTTCATTAGTTATAGAAAATTGGATTTCACGCTTAGGAGATGTCCCAAAAGTTGAAATAATAAATAAATTACCAGAAGAGCTATATTTCTATAAAAACCTTGATCTAGCTTGGACTCAGGACAAAGCTTTTTTTTCAAAAGCAGTAGCTGATAAATTGAAATGGATTGAACAAAACAGACACCAAGGAAAACAATATTACGCTTATCTTTCAAATGGTCGATTAGGTCATGCTGATGATGAAGTAAAAGAAGGAAAATCTGGTTGGATAGGGCTTTCAAACAATCGCAAATCGGATGATTTTACGTGGAGCGAGAAAAAGTATCGCTTGTTAACACTTTTTAGATATTGGAATGTAATTGAATATTTCGCGCCTAATAAGTATTTGACGGAAACCAATTGGACTACATGTTTACATGATATCTTACCCAAGATAACTAAACCTAAAGATGAGAGGTCATATCTTAATGCACTTTTAGAGTTAGTAACTAAGTTAAATGATAGTCATGCAAGTTACCATATCGAAAGTCATAATAGGCATTTAAAGCGGTTGCCAACTCTTTTCTATTTACCTGTAGTTCTAACTATAATTGATAATAAGTTTGTAGTAGCGAAAATAGCGGAAGCAACTTTAGCTTCTAAGAATGATCTTCAAGTGGGAGATGTTATTACTTTATTGGATAATAAATCAGTAAATGATTTCCTAGTAGAAAATAGAAACATAATAAGTGCATCTAATGAAGATCGGTTTTTAAATGAAGTTGTGAAATGGCATGTAGGCGGAAAATCAGAACAAATTAAAATTGAATATGAAAGAGGAAATGTAAAAGGTTCAAAGAAAATTGAACTGTATACAATCAGAGAACACTTTGAAAGTTTAGAAAAATCAAAAGACAGAGAAAAATTTAAAATACTTGAAGGAAATGTTGGGTATTTAAATATAGGAAATATTTTAAAAAAGGAAGAAGAGTTTGTTTATTCACAAGTTGAAAAAACTAAAGCATTGATTGTTGATATTCGTAATTATCCAAATGGGAATTATTTAGAAAGATTTCTACTTTCAAAAGAAAAAGAATTTGCGAGACAAACTTATCCAGATTTAACCTATCCAGGTCGTTATATTTGGGACAATGATCTTGCTTTATGTGGAGAAGATAATCCCAATTACTACAAAGGGAAAGTGGTTGTGTTAGCAAATGCAGAAACTTTGAGTTGGGCTGAGACATTAGTAATGATAGCTCAGCTTGCGGATGACGTAACTGTTATAGGAAGCCAAACTGCTGGTGCAGACGGTGTTAATAATCATATTGATGTCGTTTCTACACATTTTTATACTACTTTTACCGGCAAAGGCTTCTTTTATCCAGATGGACGTGAAGTGCAACGAAAAGGAGTCGCTATTGATATTGAAGTAAAACCTACTATTGAAGGTATTAGTCAAGGTAAAGATGAAGTTCTAGAGAAGGCAATTGAATATCTAAATAAAACTTTAAATTAAGAGTAAATATAGTATCAAATCAAGTAATCGCTTAAATTTTGCGATTTAATTATTAATCAAAATAAAATAATAATATGAAGAAAAACTAACACAATTATTTTTAAAAAGTCTGCCGCAGCAGTCAGACGTTAAAGTTACATAATAAGATTTGGAGTATTTTTTTTATTTCCAAAATAATTTTGTAACTTTATGCTTTAAGTATACCCCGCTGTCTATTGACATAAACCCCAATATCAATTTAAGACAAATTACCTATGACTCATTTCAGTGTAGAAGAATGGAGAGAATATCCGCTTGAAATACCAGGCAAAGTTCGTTATGCCGTGTCAAACCACGGAAGATTAAAAAGTTTTGGTGACGACATCAAAACAGGTCGCATCTTAAAAGGAGCGCTGACCGAAGGTTTTTTATTTTTGCGATACAAACGCTTTACAAATGGCGTAGCAAAAAATTATCATGTCTCAGTACATAAAATGATTGCCGAACTCTTTATTCCAAAAGATGCTGAAGATCAAGAATATGTGTTGCATCTAGACTATGATAAATTAAACAACCAACTATATAATTTAAAATGGGCCACTTACGCCGAAATGCGTGCGCACGGACATAAAAGTCCTGCAGTGAAAGAAGCCTTTAAAAAATTACAAGAATACAACATCAAACGAGACGGTTTGAAACTTACTTCAACCCAAGTAATACGTATTAAGTTAAAAATGAAGCGTTTAGGCGAAAAATTCAATGTGCGAAAAACTGCCAAAGAATTTAATGTAACCGAAATGCAGATTTATCGTATTAAATGGGGAGAAAACTGGGGACATATCGTTGTGTAGTTTGTAATTCCACAATAATGTTAGGTTTAAACACTAAAAGTTGAATTTATATAATGAAATGATGTAATTATATAATACATGCAGTGTAATACTAAAATATATTTGTTCTATAAATTTTATAAATAATTTGATTATGAAAAAGATATTAATTTTTGCAGTATTAGCGTCGTTAGCGTCTTGTAAAGATCAAGCTGCTGAAATGGAAGTAGCAAAACAAAACACGATAGATTCTATTCAAATTGTTCAAGAAAAGCAAAGAGTAATTGATTCTATGCAAGCTATTACAGTTACAAAAGTAGAAAAAGAAGTTATCTATGTAAATAATAACACTGCTCAACCTGTAGTGGAGAAACGCAAAGGAATGAGCAATACGGCTAAAGGAGCTTTAATAGGCGCTGGTGTCGGTGCAGCCACAGGTGCAGTAGTAAGCAAGAAAAAAGGAACTGGTGCAATTATCGGTGGATTATCTGGCGCTGCTGTAGGTGCTGGAACTGGAGCTATAATTGACGATAAAAAGAATAAAAAATAGCGCTAATTTTGGTTAGCAAAAAAGGAGTTGAATAGTATATTCAACTCCTTTTGTTTTTTAATAACTATTTATATTTTCCAATATATTTTGGGCCTTTTCTTTAATCTTGACAATTTCTTCGGGCTTGATTTTGTTAAGTAAAGCAAGCATCATACTCATTCGCTGATTTTTGGCAAAATGTTGTTTTTTCTCATCTAAAAAATTCCAGTACAAACTATTGAAAGGACAAGCCTTTTCTCCAAATTTGTCTTTTACATTATAGTGGCAATTCCCACAATAATCACTCATTTTATTGATGTAACTTCCAGAAGAAACATATGGTTTTGTAGCTACGATTCCGCCATCGGCATATTGACTCATTCCACGAGTATTTGGTAGTTCTACCCATTCAATTGCATCGATGTAAACACCTAAATACCATTGGTCAACAGCATCAGGATGCAATTGTGCCAACAAAGAAAAATTACCAATTACCATTAAACGTTGGATGTGATGGGCATAAGCTTCGGTTAAACTTTGTGAAATGGAATGTTGCATGCATTTCATCTTCGTTTTTCCGGTCCAATAAAATTCTGGAAGTTTGTTGTAGTTTTCCAAAGCGTTCATCTTGGAGTAATTTGGCATTTCTTTCCAATAAATTCCTCGGACATATTCACGCCAACCTATAATTTGTCTGACAAATCCTTCCACTTGGGCCAATTCAATTTCGTCCTGATTTTCGAAATAATAGTTAATTACACAATCAATTACTTCCTTCGGACTTATGATTTTTGAGTTCATCGCAAAAGACAAACGCGAATGAAATAGAAATTTGTGTCCGGTAAATAATGAATCTTGGTAAGTTCCGAAATAAGGCAAGAGATTCTCACAGAAATAAGCAATTAATTGCAAGCTTTCACTTCTTGAAGTCGGCCAGTTGAAATTTGAAGCATCAATCGAACCCATTGTTTCAATACCGTGGTTTTCAATTTCTGAAACTAATTCCTTTACATCTTTATGAAATTCCAAAGGAAACGGAATCGGCACTTCATTTTTATATTTATTGCGGTTGCTCTGATCAAAATTCCATTTTCCATCTAGAGGTTGTGAACCAAACATTAAAACGTTATGCTTTTTTCGCATCATTCTGTAAAAGCTTTCCATCAGCAATTGCTTTTTACCTTCAAAAAAATCTTTTAATTCATAACGTGACGTATAAAAATGTTCCGAATCATAACTTTTTGAAGGAATTCCTAAGTTGGAACAAATAGCTTTCAATTTTTCATCCAATCGATATTCATCCGGAAGCTGATATTCAAAACTGTCTATTTTATATTTGGCAATTGTTTGAAGTATCAATTCTTCAAGTTCTTGTGGGTTTTCGTTGTCTGAAATCTTAAAATAAATTACCTGATATCCTTTTTCGGTAAGTTCGTCAGCGAAAGTTCGCATCGCAAAGAAAAAAGCCACGACTTTCTGAATGTGATGTTTCACATAATCCGTTTCTTGACGCATTTCTGCCATTAAATAAATAATATTTTCATCAACTTCTTCATACCAAGAATGTTCGCTGTTTAATTGATCACCAAGAATTAATCGTAAAGTTTTCATCTTAAAATAATTCAGGAGTTAACCACGTTTTTTGAAATTTCCCATCAGCATCATACATTTCAGCTTGGCGTTTGATATTGAATTTTCGATCGCGAGGATCATTTCCAACACCAGCATTGTAAATCCAATTCCCATAATTGCTGTGCACATCGTAATCAATTAGTATACTTTCAAAGTAAGAAGCACCAATTCGCCAATCTTGTTCCCATTCTTTTGCCCAATAACTCGCCACATTTTGACGACCGCGATTGCTCATCCAGCCTGTTTTTTGCAATTCAATCATATTCGCATTTACAAAATGTTCAGGCGTTGTGCCATTTGTCCATTGCGCGAAAGCTTTTGGAGTTTGATTCCAATTATACTCTTTTTGTAAAATACCACCAAGTTGAAATATCTTATTACCGTGCTTTAAAGAAATGTATTTGAAATAATCTCGCCATATCAATTCGAAAATCAACCAATAAGTGTCTTCGTTTTTCACGACTTTTTTCTCATATTGTTGGACTTCCCAATAAATCGTCTTTGCGGAAATACTACCATTTGCAAGCCAAGCGGATAATTTCGAACTGTAATTTTTTCCGAGCAAACCATTTCTTGTCTTTTTATAAACCGAAAGCTTCTTGGTTTCCCAGAAATATTCATCAATTCGATTGCTCGCCTGATTTTCGCCACCCTTAAATGGAAAAGCGGTTTTGGTAGGCTGCTCAAAAGCTTCAAATCCCAAATCTTCTAAAGTTGGAATCGGTGTGAATTCTTCAATTTTATTAGCAATTGGTTTTGCATTGATGAAAACCGTTGGTCGCACCCGAACTTTCTTTTCCAAAAGCTTTCGAAACTCTGTAAATACTTCCGGAAGTTTCTCCCAACTTTCAAAAGGAACATCATCCGGATGAAATAAAAATTGGTCGTAGGTGGTTTTCCACTTTAATGCTGGAATCACTTGCTTAATATCGGTTTCAACTGCTAATTCTTCAGTAGTCCATTCTTTTTGAGAATAAATCGCAACAATTTGATGTTCCGCACAAACCGCTGGGAGTATTTTTTCGGGATAACCGTAATACACTAACAGCGTAATGTTTTTTTCGGCCAGATTCTCTTGCAATTCCGTCAAAGTTTCCAATAAAAACGTAGCTCTATATTTTTCAGTCTTTTTGAAACCATAAATTGTAGTTTCAAACTGCCGTGGGTCAATACAATAAATCCCAATTACTCGCTCATTATGGGCACAAGCATTATATAAAGAATGATTGTCTGTTATGCGTAAATCATTTCGAAACCATACTAATCCGTTCATCTTATTTCGTTTTATTCATTCTACATTTATCACTGCAGTACAAAACTTCCTCCCAATTTTTCTCCCATTTCTTTCGCCAAGCAAAAGGTCGATTGCAAGTTTTACAAATTTTTTCGGGAAGGTTCACTTTTTTATGTGCCATTTATAACATTGATTTCGTGGGTTGATCGGGTCTTGCGTAATGAAAACGGTCTTTAATTTTCGGAACAGCGTAACCATCTAAACCATTTATTGCTACTACATTTCCACGGTCTAATTGAATCCAATTGTCTTCGTGCAATAAATTGTCATCCACAAATAATTCTTCAACCGAAGCAATAATGTGAAGACAGCCATTTTCTTCAATTTTATATTCATTCAGATATTTACAATATAATTTGACCGGACTTCCCTTTACGAATGGGATTTGGTGCTCTGCAATAAATTCAGGCTCTAAATTGGTTTTATCAAATTCTGAAACCGAGTCTTCATAGCTTGAAGAAGTATGATGAGCATCAGCAATCATGTCACTTGTAATATGGTTAACCGTAAAGTATCCAGTTTCTTTTATGTTTTTATAAGTATCTCTTGGCACAGTATTAGGTCTTAGGATAAAACCAATCAATGGCGGTTCGCTACCTAAATGCGTAACGCTACTGAAAACGGCCACATTCAGAACGCCTTCCTTTGAAGTGGTAGCTATTAAGTTTGCCGATTTATAGCCGGTAATACAATTTAATAAATTTAACCGAGGCACTTTCGACATATAAAACAATTCGTCTTTGGTAAATTTCCGCATCGCTATTTTTTATTTCAAAGATACATTTTGTTTAACTAAAATCAATATAAATTAAACAAAATTACAATTTCAACTGAAATTATCTTGAAATTTGGGCGGTAAAGCGTATTAATTCAGTACTTTTGCTTTTCAAATTTTTAATCAAACTTGATGCAAACGCCCCATAAAATTGCTGTTGTAGGTTCTGGATTAGTTGGAACATTATTAGCAATCTATTTAAAAAGAGCCGGACACACCGTTGATGTTTACGACAGAAGTCCTGATATTAGAACAGTCGAATTTTCGGGTCGTTCTATTAATTTAGTCATGTCAAACAGAGGTTGGAAAGCTTTAGAAGATGTTGGTTTAGCTGAAGAAATTCGAAAAATTGGAATTCCTGTTGACAAAAGAGGCATCCATTTGCAAGATGGAACGCTGAATTATCAAGCCTACGGAAAAGAAGGTGAAGCTATTTTTTCTTTGTCAAGAGGGATTTTAAATCGTAAAATGGTTGATTTAGCTGAAAAAGAAGGCGTAAATTTCTTTTTTGAGCATAAAATTTGGGATGTAAATTTAGCAACAGCTACTTTATTTGAAGGCGATTCGGAACAAGGCAATTGGACGGAATTAAAATACGATAAAGTTTTTGGTGCCGATGGAGCTTTTTCCAGAATTAGACACAGAATGCAACGCCAGTCAATGTTTGATTATTCGCAAGAATTTATGAAAATTGGTTATAAGGAATTGTATATTCCGGCTAACGCGGATGGTTCGGCTAAAATCGATATCAACTCCTTACATATTTGGCCAAGAGGTAATTTTATGTTGATGGGATTAGCGAATTTAGATAATTCATTTACGTGTACTTTATTTATGCCAATTGAAGGCGAGAATTCATTTGCAAAAATAAAAGACGAAGCTTCTCTAGTCACTTTCTTCGATAAATATTTTCCAGATACAAAAGAAGTTATTCCGGATCTAGTACGTGATTTCTTTAAAAATCCGACTAGTTATTTGGCAATAATGAAATGTTTTCCGTGGACGTATGAAGATAAAGTTGCTTTAATTGGCGATTCTTCGCACGCGATTGTTCCGTTTTATGGACAAGGAATGAATGCAGGATTTGAAGACATCACGATCCTAAGCGAAATGATGCAAAAATATGGCGACGATTGGAAGACTATTTTTAAAGAATACGAAATTTCAAGAAAACCAAACGCAGATGCAATTGCCGAATTATCGTTGAGAAATTTCATCGAAATGAGTGATTTAACAGCCGATGCAAATTTCATCTTACAAAAGAAAATCGAAAAATGGTTCTCCGATAAACATCCCGAAAAATGGATGCCTTTATATAGTAGAGTAACTTTTAGCTTGCAACCTTATTCGGAAGCATTGGCAATTGGTGATTTCCAGAACGAAATTATGCAAGAAGTTTTGCAAATGGAAAATATAGAACAGCTTTGGGATTCCAAAGAAGTTGAGAATAAAATATTAGAATTACTACAAGACTAAAACATAAAAAAGCTGAATTTATTTTCAGCTTTTTTTATAAATCGAATTTATTCTTCTCTATTTACTAAATCCATACTAAACGCAGGCGTACAAATTGCAATATATTGGCAAGGTTCGTCAAAGGGATTTGAATATTGCACTCTTGTATTTTTCTCAATTTTTATCGATTGGCCTGTTTCTAAAATAACGGTTTCATCTGCAATAATAAATTGTTTTTTACCTTTAATGATATAAGTATATTCATCAAATTCTGGCGTTTGAAAAGGTTCACTCCAACCCGGAGGTGCAATCATATGTGCTATAGAAATGTCTTTATTATTAGTCGTAGCTAATCCGTGATGTTCTTCAATTAGTTTCCCATCAGTTGTGGGAACGATAAACGGTGCGTTTTGTATAAAATATTTTTTCATTAGTTCTTAATTAGTGCTTTTAAAATTTCTTCTAATTTTTTGATATCTTCTAGATTAATATTTTTTAAAGGAAAATCAAGTTGGGTATTGTCTTTCTTCAGTAGTATTAAATTATTATTTTCAAATTGAACAGAAGAAATTTCTTTGAATAGTATTTGTTTCGCTTTTGAATTGACTTTAATTTGTGCATCGCTTTTGTTCCAGATGAAATAATTTTTGTAAAAGTTAGTTCTCATTTGTGGAAACGACGTAAATAATATTGATAAATACGCTAATGCTGAATACTTTTCATCAATATAACCTAAGAAGGCTATAATTCCAAGTATAAAAAGCACAAGACCAAAAACAGGTATTAAGGTATTTAAATTCTTTTTAAAACCCAATTCTGTAAATTTTATTCTCTTCATTATCGCTTAAACATTTTCGTTAATAAACTGCTTTTTACCTTTAATGATATAAGTATATTCATCAAATTCTGGCGTTTGAAATGATTCGCTCCAGCCCGGCCGTGCTATCATATGTGCAATTGAAACATCTTTATTATTAGTCGTTGCTAATCCGTGATGTTCTTCAATTAGTTTCCT
The DNA here is from genome assembly GCF_042686085.1 of Flavobacterium ardleyense. Taxonomy (GTDB): domain Bacteria; phylum Bacteroidota; class Bacteroidia; order Flavobacteriales; family Flavobacteriaceae; genus Flavobacterium; species Flavobacterium ardleyense. The sequence continues at coordinate 9,566 of NZ_JBHUOL010000011.1, read as the reverse complement.
ATCAGTTGTAGGAACTACGAATCGTGCTTTTTGTATGAAATAGTTTTTCATTGTTTCTTAATGTATTTTTCTAATATTTCTTTTAATTTTAAAATGTCTTCTTGGTGAATATCTAATAAAGAAAATTCAAGATTTGTTTTATTTTTCTTTATCATTGACAATTTATTTTCATTAAATTCATAAAAATCTAATTCAGAAAATACGATGTTTTTACTTTTAGAATTTATCTTAATGTTTCCACCTTTTTTGTTCCATAGAAAATAATTTTTGTAAAAGAAGTTTTTAATGTGTGGAAATAAGATAAATATTGCTGACAAAGACACTAAAGTTGCATATTTTTCATCACTATAACCTAAGGAGGCTACCATTCCAATTATAAAAAGCACAAAACCTAAAACAGCTATTAGCGTATCGAAATTCTTTTTAAAACCTAATTCCGTAAATTTTATTCTTTTCATTATCGATTAAACATTTTCGTTAATAAATTGCTTTTTCCCTTTGATGATATAAGTATATTCATCAAATTCTGGCTTTTGAAAAGGTTCACTCCAACCCGGCGGTGCAATCATATGTGCAATTGAAACATCTTTATTATTAGTCGTTGCTAATCCGTGATGTTCTTCAATTAGTTTCCCATGAGTTGTAGGAACAAAGAATGGTGCTTTTTGTATGAAATGGTTTTTCATTGTTTATTAATGTGTTTTTCTAAAATTTCTTTTAATTTTAAAATGTCTTCTTGGTGAATATCTAATAAAGAAAATTCAAGATTTGTTTTATTTTTCTTTATAATTGACAATTTATTTTCATTAAATTCATAAAAATCTAATTCAGAAAACACGATATTTTTACTTTTTGAATTTATCTTGATGTTTCCCCCTTTTTTGTTCCACAGGAAATAATTTTTGTAAAAGGAATTTCTTAACTGAGGAAAAGTTGTTAATACTACTGATAATCCTGCTAAACTCATTAGTCTTTCATTTCCAAAACCAAATCCAGCAATCAAACCTATTATCATACATATAATTCCAATTACAACAATAAGTGTGTTGAAATTCTTTTTAAAACCTAATTCTGTAAATTTTATTCTTTTCATTATCGCTTAAACATTTTCGTTAATAAGCCAAAAGCACCACGAATAAAACTTGCACTCGTCACTACTTTAGTAATAGATTTCCCTAAAACTTCTGTTGTGCTAGGTTCTTCTTTTGCTTTTCTTGTTGGTTTTACTTCTTTTTTGGCAACGACCATTTCTTGTGCTTCGGCAATTTTTTTGTTTAGTAATTCGTAAGCACTTTCTCTGTCGATGACTTCGTTATATTTTTTAGCTAATTTCGATTTAGAAATAGCCGTGTCAATTTCAGTTTCGGATAGAATATCCATTCGGCTCATTGGTGCACGCATCATTGTGGCGACTAAAGGCATTGGTGTTCCTTTTTCGCTCAAAGCAGTTATTAAAGCTTCCCCGATTCCTAAGGAAGTTAATGCTTCAGCCGTTTTGTAAAAAGTAGTTTCCGGATAATTCTCCGCCGTCATTTTGATTGCTTTTCTATCGTTAGCAGTAAAAGCTCTTAAAGCGTGCTGAATTTTCAAACCCAATTGTGCCAAAACGCCTGTAGGAACATCCATCGGATTTTGGGTGATGAAAAAAACACCAATTCCTTTTGAACGAATTAATTTCACAATCGTTTCAATCTGATTTAATAAGGTTTTACTCGCTTCTTTAAAAATTAAATGGGCTTCATCAATAAAAATCACTAATTCAGGCTGACCAGAATCGCCTTGTTCGGGCATTGTATTATAAATCTCCGCCAATAAACTCAACATAAAAGTAGAGAATAATTTCGGTCGGTCTTGAATATCGGTTAATCGAATGATGTTTACGTAACCATTTCCGTTTTCGTCAATTCGCATTAAATCTTCAATCTCAAATGATTTTTCACCAAAGAAAAAAGTTGCTCCTTGTTGTTCTAGCTCGATGATCTTTCGTAAGATCGAACCCGTGGAAGCGGTTGAAATTCTTCCATATTCGGACTCAAATTCGGGTTTACCTTCATTAGTTGCGTAATTTAAGACCTTCTTAAAATCTTTTAGGTCTAATAAAGGATAACTGTTGTCATCACAATATTTGAAAATTACCGATACAACGCCACTTTGTGTATCATTCAAATCTAAAATGCGAGAGAACAAAACGGGTCCAAATTCAGAAACAGTAGCTCTCAATCGAACACCATTTTGCTCTGAAATCGTCATTAGTTCCACCGGGAAAGCTTTCGTTTCATAAGGAATCGAAATCTTCTGATGTCTTTCCGAAATAAACGACTTTTCTTCTCCAGGCATTGCAATTCCCGAAAAGTCACCTTTAATATCCATCATTAAAACAGGAATTCCCTTTAGCGATAGCTGTTCAGATAAAACTTGGATGGTTTTTGTTTTCCCAGTTCCAGTAGCTCCAGCAATTAATCCGTGACGGTTTAAGGTTTTCAACGGAATATTTACGTGCGTATTTGGAATGGCTTCTCCTTCAAAAATGCCACCACCAAGCGTAATGTAATCACCTTTACAAGTATAACCTTCGTTTATATGTTTGCTAAATTCTTCTGTTTTACTCATTATTTTAGTTTGAACTTCAAATGTAACAAAAGTGAATTGCAATGCCAATTTCAATAGCAATAAAAAAAGTAACATATACTAATGAATTTTGTACAATTTTAATAATTTTAAAATCTGCGTTTCTAAAATACATTTGAATATTCCATTGAAGTACAATTTCTAACTTCTAACTTCTGAATTCTAATTTCCAAGTCGTATCTTTGCACACTATTTTTATTTGAAATGTTAAACAAAGAAGTACAATTGGCGGTTGAAAAAGGTGATATGTTACCTTTAATGGAAGAGTTTTATACCATTCAAGGCGAAGGTTTCCATACGGGAACTGCCGCTTATTTTATACGAATTGGTGGATGTGATGTGGGTTGCCATTGGTGTGACGTTAAAGAAAGTTGGAATGCTGCTTTGCATCCACCAACCGAAACGGACATTATTGTTGCTAATGCAAAAAAATATGCAGACACAGTTGTAGTAACTGGTGGGGAACCTTTAATGTGGGATATGCACGTTTTGACTTCAAAATTAAAAGAACAAAATCTGAAAGTTCATATCGAAACTTCGGGAGCTTATGAAGTTACGGGTTCTTGGGATTGGTTTTGCTTATCGCCAAAGAAAAATAAATTACCTGTTCAAAGTGCTTATGATATTGCAAATGAATTAAAAGTAATCATTTACAACAAGCACGATTTTATTTTCGCAGAAGAACAAGCAGCAAAAGTAAATCCAAACGCAATCTTGTTTTTACAACCGGAATGGAGTAAAAATGCTGAGATGACGCCTTTAATTGTAGATTATGTTATGCAAAATCCAAAATGGAGAGTTTCTTTGCAAACTCATAAATATTTAAATATTCCTTAGTATGAAAAAGTTATTTTTGATGGTTTTTATTTTCGTTTCTACTTTAGGCTTTTCCCAACTAGGAGGTGAAGATGAAGTTTATTTAGGCGGTGATTTAATTGACGCCCAATTTCAAGGCGGAGGAGTCGAGAAGTTTTATGATTTTATCATAAAGAATTTTGACACGTCAACCGTAGAAAAGAAAGGGCAGATTATCTTTACATTCAGCGTAAGTGAACTTGGTGATGTTAAAAATATTAAAATACTGCGAGATTTGGGAACTAATTCCGCCCTTGAATTGATTCGTGTTTTGAAATTAGCACCGAAATGGCAACCTGCAAAAAGAGGAGGAAAGACGGTTAGTATTAACTTTAAAATGCCTTTGACATTTACTTAGTAATTCTTGCCAAATAATCGAAATGTTCGCCTTCTAGAATTAATTCACAATTTAATCCACTGTGATTGCTGGCGTTTTGCAAGGTATTGTAATCCAAATACAACCAATCAAAAGTGTCTTCAGTTTCCTTTTTATATTGAACTGTAAAAGTTAATTCACCGTAATAGCCATCGGCTGGAACTTCATACGCACCATCTTCATCTTGATCATACATATAAATTAGGTCAGAAGAATCGATTAAAATCTGTCCGCCTTCATTTAAAAGAGCTTTCAGTTTTTGAAGATATGTTGAAATCTTATCTAATTTCCCAAAAATTCCCGTTCCGTTCATCAGCAATAGAATCGTGTCGAACTTTTGAGAAGTATCCATTTCCAAAACATCAACTACTTTGCAATTTTTTAAACCTCGTAATTCACAGGCTTTAATTGCGTTTGCTGAAATATCGATCGCCGTAACATCAAAACCATTTTCTTGCAAATAAAGAGCGTGACTTCCGGCACCACAACCAACATCTAAAATTTTTCCTTTCGAAAGTTGTAATGCTTTCTGTTCCAATTCTGGCATTTCATTAAAATCGCGAAACAAATAGGCAACACTCATCTCATCTGCTTCCGAAATAGAAGTTTCAGTCACCATATCTTCAGGTGAATTATTGGTTTGATAGTCAAAAATGGCTTTTCCGAAAAGGTCTTTCATTACTTTTTGTTTAAAATTTTAAGGTTTGAAGTTTCAAGTTGTTTAACTTTGCATCAGAAATTAAATAAAATGCTAAAGCCAAATTTAAACGAACTCGGGAAACTTGCCAAAGATACGCATATCGAAACCAAAAAGTATTTCGATAAGCTAAAAAAGAAGACGCCTAAAAATTTGGATTATGTAATGCAAGATTTGCACAACGCGGAATTTAAAAAGACCGATTGTTTAGATTGTGCCAATTGTTGTAAAACAACCGGACCATTATTTACTTTCGCTGATATTGAAAGAATCTCAAAAAGCTTTCGCCAAAAACCACAACAATTCGTTGAGCAATATTTACGAATCGATGAAGACAACGATTACGTATTAAAAAGTGTTCCTTGCACGTTTTTAGACAACGATAATAAATGTTTTATTTACGATGTGCGTCCAAAAGCGTGTAGAGAATTCCCACACACTGATCGAAAAAAGTTCAACCAAATTACAGATTTAACATTGCAAAATGTTGCTATTTGTCCGGCTGCTTTTAATATAGTGGAGAAAATGAAGGAGAAAATGCCTCTTTAGAAAGTGTTCAGTGTTCAGTTGTAAGTGTTCAGTTCTTATCCGTAATCTTGTCATTCCGTTAGGAATCTCACTTATTGGTTTGTGCTAATTAGTGAAATTTGTGTCCCAATTACTCATAAATCAAATACTTCGCTCTAACACCTTTAAACTTTTCCAAACCGATCGTCCAAGTTTTTCTAATGGCATCTTCGGTTAAATCCGCCTCAATCTGTTCGCGTAATTTTTTAGTTCCCGCTAATTTCGTAAAGAAATCATTGAAGAAAACTGTTTTGTCTGAAGTATTTTGATAAGCTTTTAACAGCCATTCCAATTCTAGACGGTTTACTCTTTTAGTTTTAGTCAAATCTTCACCAAAGCAAAATTTACCATTATGAACTGGATCTTTCGCACCAAAATTAGGTTGCGGTGTAAAACTAAAATTAAATACCGTCTTCGATAAAAAAGGAGAACCATAAATTTGAAACTGCTTTTCAGTTCCTCTTCCTAAACTTACATTTGTTCCTTCAAAAAAGCACAAACTCGCATATAAATTAATCGATTGATCATTTGGTAAGTTTGGCGAAGGCTTTACAGGTAAGTTATACTTCATTTCGTGTGTATAATTTCCGCAAGGAATCACTGCCAAATCACATTGGATTCCATTGGATAGCCATTTTTCACCATTAATCATTTTTGCATATTCACCAATTGTCATTCCATGTAAAACCGGAATTTCGTGCATTCCTACAAAACTTTTATGTTCCTTTTCTAAAATAGGACCATCAACAAGTTCACCATTTGGATTTGGTCTATCTAAAACTATTAGTTTAATATTGTTTTCGGCACAAGCTTCCATTACGTAATGCAACGAAGAAATATAGGTGTAAAAACGTGCTCCCACATCTTGTAGATCAAAAACCATAACTTCAATACCTTTCAATTGTTCGACTTTCGGTTTTTTGTTGTTTCCGTACAGTGAAATAATAGGTAAACCTGTTTTTGTGTCTTTTCCGTCAATGATTAATTCGCCTGCATCTGCTGTTCCTCTAAAACCATGCTCAGGAGCATAAATTTTCTGAACATTAATATTTTTTTCTATAAAAAAGTCAACAATAGATTTTTGTATAACTCTAACGCCTTTGTCGCTTCCAGTATTGGTATTGTTTTTTATTGCGAAAAACTCTTGAAACGATATAATACCAGTCTGATTCGTCACAACACCAACTTTTTTGCTCTTCAATAAAGGCAAATAGCTTTCATAGTTTTCAGCGCCGGTTTTAAACGCCAAAATCTCACTAGTAGCTTTTGTGGTAATCGTGTCTTTTTCAGCTGTTGTTTGCAGATTTTGTTTTTTGTTACTTCCGCAATAAACAATTAGCAAAGAAAAAAATAAAAATGTACTTTTGATAAATAATTTAGACGTCATAAAAACTTGAATTTAGAATATTTCATAGCAAAAAGACTAATTACTGCTAAAAGTTATAAAAGTAGTATTTCTTCGCCAATTATAAAAATTGCGATTACTGCTATTGCTATCGGAATAGTCATGATGATTATGGCCGTTGCTACAGGTGTAGGTTTACAAGATAAAATTAGGGAAAAAGTATCTGCTTTCAACGGACATATTGTTATTTCTAATTTTGACGACAATCAGTCGCAAGTAACCACTGAACCTATTGCACTGGAACAAGATTTCTATCCCAAGTTTAATAACATTGAAGGTATTAATCACATTCAGGCTGTCGCAAGTAAAGCTGGAATCATTCGTACTGAAGAAGCCTTTGAAGGTGTTATATATAAAGGTGTTGGAACAGATTACGATTTCACTAATCTCGAAGAATATTTAGTAGAGGGCAAAATCCCAAATCTAAAATCAGAACTAAATACTGAAGTTTTGATTTCACAATATTTGGCAAAGCGCTTAGAGCTTAAAGTAGGTGATAAATTTCTTACGTTCTTTATGAAAGAAAAAGGGAAGATGCCAAACAAAAGAAACTTTCTGATCACAGGTATATACAATTCAGGTTTTCAAGAGTTTGATGCCATTTATGTTATCGGTGATATTCGTCACGTACAATTAATCAACAAGTGGAAGCCGAATCAAGTAGGTTCCTTCGAGGTTTTTTTAGATGACTTCTCGAAAATTAAAGAAATAGGAGCTAAAGTTTATAAGGAAGTGCCGTCTACATATGACAGTATCACCATTGAAGAGAAATATTACAGTATTTTCGAATGGTTAAAACTGTTTGATTTTAATATCCTTGTCATTTTAATCGTAATGATTGTCGTTTCTACCATCAATATGGTCGTGGCGTTATTAGTTTTAATTTTGGAACGTACCCAAATGATTGGAATTCTAAAAGCAATGGGTGCAAATAATTGGAACATCAGAAAAATATTTTTGTTCAACGCCTTTCATTTAATTGCCCGAGGTTTGTTTTGGGGAAACTTGATTGCCATTTCCTTATTGGTAATTCAGCAAACCTTGGGAGTCATCCAACTAAATCCCGAAAGTTATTATGTAAGTCAAGCGCCAGTAAGCATCAACCTGTTTCATATTCTTATATTGAACTTAGGTACAATTTTCGTTTGTGTGCTTGTGCTAATGATTCCTTCGTATATCATTACAAAAATTTCGCCTGTCAAAGCAATCCGTTTCGATTAGTTTTTTGGGAGCGCACGTTTATCATTTCATAAGACTATTCGTCCCGCTGTCCGTTCTATCTTTTTACAAACCCACCAGGTTTTATGAAACCTGATGGGTTTATAAAAAGGATGCCACTCCCATCGGGGCTATAAAATACGTATAGCTTTCCAGTTTACTTTCCCTCCAAACTTTCTCTCAATCTTGTCATGCTGAACTCGTTTCAGCATCTCAATAATTTTCGCACATATATATAAGGAGTAAACTTCCTGGATTAATGAAAGTAAGATTTGTCATGCCGAACTCGTTTCAGCAACTCAATTTTCTATACCTATATATAAGTAGAGAACTTCCTTATACTTCTCATCAAACTTTCTCACTATTCTTGTCATGCTGAACTCGTTTCGGCATCTCAATTTTCTACACCTATATATAAGGTGCAGATTCCATAATCCCTTCTCGCAAACTTTCTCTCAATCTTTGTCATGCTGAACTCGTTTCAGCGTCTCAATTTTGTACACCTATATATAAGCAGCAGATTCCAAAATCCCTCCTCACAAACTTTATCACGATTCTTGTCATGCTGAACTCGTTTCAGCATCTGAATTTATTACACCTATATAGGGAGAGAACTTCATCGGACTTCTCCTTAATCTTTATCTCAGTCTTATCATGCTGAACTCGTTTCAGCATCTCAATATTCTACTCCTATATATAAGGAGCAGAATCAATAATCCCTTCTCACAAACTTTCTCACGATTCTTGTCATGCTAAACTCGTTTCAGCATCTAAATTATTACACATAAATATAAGGAGCAAACTTTCTCGATTGCTAATCACAAGATTTGTCATGTTGAACTCGTTTCAGCATCTCAATTTTGTACACCTATATATAAGCAGCAGATTCCAAAATCCCTCCTCACAAACTTTATCACGATTCTTGTCATGCTGAACTCGTTTCAGCATCTGAATTTATTACACCTATATAGGGAGAGAGCTGCATCGGACTTCTCCTTTATCTTTATCTCAGTCTTGTCATGCTGAACTCGTTTCAGCATCTAAATTATTACACATAAATATAAGGAGCAAACTTTCTCGATTGCTAATCACAAGATTTGTCATGTTGAACTCGTTTCAGCATCTCAATAATTTTCGCACCTATATATAAGGAGTAAACGTCCTCATTTTAGCATCTCCATTATTTACACCTATGTACAAGGAGAAACTTCCTATATTCTTAATAACAATCTTTGTCATGCTGGATTCATTTCAGCATCTGAATTAATACACCTATATACAAGGAGCAAATATCCCGACTTTGAAACCCCTCAATTTAAATACCAATTCCATCGATTTAGCAATACTTCAAAAAAAAATTTTAATACTACACCGACAGATAAGCGTCAACAGTTCCAAGTTTTACATTTAATTCCAATTTCCACTAGTTGTGAAAAATAAAAAAACCTTCTTTTATAAAAATAGTAGAATTCACCAGATGATATAAGTGGCAAATTACCCTACAAACCACTTTGAAAGAATAATTCCACCATCTAAAACCCTAATTTTATAAAATAAACAAAAATCTTTGCGTCTGTTTAAGGGATAGAACCATCAAAAAAGCGCTAATTTCAATAAAAAGCAAATTATTTTTAAATCTGAACAACAAATTTAAATAGGAGAGACGTTATGGTGACGCATATGCTACCGCTAGTAATACATCATAATCCCGCCTTTACTCGTTAAGCTAAAAAAAACTTCAAAAAAACTTTCATACATTAACTTCTTGTTATCAATGAGTTAAGACAAAGGTTAAAAAAAGATTAAAAATAAAGTATGAA